>CAZGXY010000019.1:0-38023 GCA_964530145.1 uncultured Acidobacteriaceae bacterium
CGAGAACTACGAGAACCGCATCAATCATTTTCAGAAGCTGTACGAATTGCAGGAAGAGACCGGCGGGTTCACAGCCTTTATCCCGTGGAGCTTTCAGCCGCAACACACTGCGCTTGGCGGACGGCATTGGGATGAAGCGACCGCGGTCGAGTATTTGAAAGTCCTGGCGATCTCGCGGATTTATCTTTCAAACTTCCTGAATGTGCAATCGAGCTGGGTCACCCAAGGCTTAAAAGTTTGCCAGATGGGCTTGCGCTTCGGCGGCAACGATGTGGGCTCGGTGATGCTGGAAGAGAATGTTGTGCGGGCGGCGGGTGTAACCAACTGCACCACAGAAGAAGAACTCCGCCGCATCATCCGCGACGCCGGCTTCCGCCCCGCGCAAAGAGATACGCTCTATCGGCAGTATTTCTTGAACTAGGAGTTCGAGGAGCGCCGAGCTATGCGACGAGCACACCCTTTGCAAAAAACAAATCAAGAGCTAAACCCTGCTCCCATGCGATCCGAACTCGATCCTGTCCGTTGTCTCTTCCCGGAAACGGCGTCGTCGAGTTTCTATCCACTTCAACGACGCGTCCGTCCCTGAAGCCTCGGGCCAACTCGCGGAGATGAATGGGGATGCTGGTGTGAACAACGATGTCTGCGTCATGGTCGCTGATCGCCTTTCCAGCTAATGACCCGACCAATTCGAATCTCATGATGCCTCTGAACTGACCGTTTAGCATTGAAACCATTATTTTGAATAGCTCGGCAGGATGTTTCATCTGTATTGCCTCTTGCACAGCCTAGCCCCACATTGTATGGTCTGGGATTGACTTATTTGGTGCGGTCCACAGCTTCTGGCCCTGAAAGCTAAACGGATTATGTCGCGACTCCAAACGATTAGCGCTATGCTCGGACTGCTGGCCATGTTCTCAGTGGGGCAAGCTCTTCCTTCGCAGTCAGGCGAGACGCCACCTACAGTCCGGGTGTGGGTTGAGGATAAGCAGGTCAAGAGCACTCAGGGCAGCATCCCGAGCGGCGACCTAATGAAAGAGTTGAACGGAAGATGCGTCGGAGTCGTTTTAACGGATACTCAAGAAAAGGCAGACTATCGCTTGGAGGCTGGTTACGCTTGGTGCTGCACGCCGCGAGGCGAGTCTAGGGGTTATAAATTCACGCTATTCAATAAGGATGGCGACGCAATTTCCAGCACTAAGACTCATACTCTTGGGAACGCAGTAAAAGATATCTGCGCCGCGGTCGGGCGCGCTAAAGCCAAGAAGTGAGGCGGTCACGCCGCGGATTTCCGAGCCGCCAAAAGCAGGTTCCTCACCGAGCCTGTCGGCTCGATTCGGAATGACATCAGTTTTCGTGTGATCGGACAGAAAAAGGGCTTGCTACAACGATGTCATTCCGAATCGGCGCGAAGCGCCGGTGAGGAACCTGCTTTCTCTGGCACCCTCATGACAGCCGGCCTTCCCCACTCAGCCGCTAAATCCTCCCAGGTCGGATTCCTCTGAACAACTAAAGCGACTTTCTTTTCGCGTCTCCATTTCTTGATTTCCGTTTCACGCGCAATCGCCGCCGCTACGCTATGAAATACTTCGTAGTAAACCAGTCGATGAATTCTGTACTTTCGCGTGAACTCGCTGCCTTCACCGGCTCGGTGCTTTAAAACACGAGCCATCAGGAACGCAGTCATGCCGACATAGATGGCTCGGCTTTTGCTGGCAACGATGTAGACGTAGTAGAGCTTGTCTTCCGGCATTCGCGCCCATCCAGCAAAAACAGGTCCCTCACCGCCGCTTCGCGGCGATTCGGAATGACATCCCTTACTTTGGACCGAAGAGTAGATTTCAAGCTGTGATATCCCTCACGCGAATCCCGGTGGAAAAATGTCCAGGCAAAATGCAAACGGCCCCGGAAGCCCGGGGCCGTTTGCGAGAACCGATAATCTGGTACCCCGTCAAGGTCAGCTACCATTATCAAGACGTTCCCTGCCGAAATCAAGTTACTTTAGGAGAGCCGCACCCCGTCCTGCGGCCCTTCCACATGTCCCCTGAGAGACAACTCCTCTAACCCTAGAGAAAGTGGACCTGAAGGGATTCGAACCCTCACCTCTGACCTTGACGGGGTCGTGTGCTGCCGTTACACCACAGGCCCACGCCGAAAGCATAGGTCTGCGCGGCCTGCTCGCGATGCTCATTGCGAAAAATTTGTCAACACAAGTTTCGTTTCAGGAATGTCGTCCCAACAGAAATGCAAACGGCCCCGGAAGCCCGAGGCCGCTCGCGTCCGTTGTCGCAAGAGCAGGTTCCTCACCGAGCCTTCAGTTCGATTCGGAATGACATCACTTTTGGGTGATTGTCGAAAGATGACATCACTTTTGTGTGATTAGTTTGGGGGATCAACGAGCGAAGCTGTGACATGCGATAAAATTGAAAACACACAAGGCGATGGCCTATCCCATCAAAACCTGCGTCGTCTGCGGCGAAGAATTCGAACTCAAACCGGGCAAGCCAGGATTCGCTAACCGCTGCCCCTCATGCAGCGAGGACGAAACCGCCGATCCAAACCTGGCTGATCCCAAATCGAAGCGCACAACCGATGCCGAACAACGCAAGGTCGATAAGGAAGCGAACGAAGCCCGCCGCCAGGCCATGCGCAATTTGCTCTATCGAAAAGACAGCTAAAATTTCTCCGCAAGTCCTCACGATCAAACGCAAGCTTTTGGATTTAAATTCTTTGCACTCAGGATTTTAGCCGGATCAAGCGGTGCTCTCCAGGCCGCAACTCCTTCGTTACCATAGGTTTAGCGGCGTTAATCTGGAAATTTTTCAATCCGGAATCGACCCGCGAAAATCTCGCGCCGCGAAATTCTTACACGTCCGAACGCACGTAATCGTTACCAACCCGCTCGCCTCAACAAAACAGCCTAAGGTAGCAACCTGAAAACACTGGCTTTTGGTTATTCACAGACAATTACCCCGGCTGGCACCGCAATTGCACTTATTCATCCCGACCAAGAAGTTAAAGGAGGTATTCCATGTCCCTCGTTGCCGAGACAGAATTCCTTCGTCTGCTCAAAAAAGACATCAACTGTTTTGAACGCATCGTCGAAGCCTTCGAGGAGTTAGTTCCACATCTCAGTGCCCCGATTCAGGATCAATGGAGGCTGCAAGCTCAATCGCGCCGCAACTTCGCCATGGAGTTGATGATTCTGCTGGAAAAAGCTGAGAGTTATTCGGGGTCGCCCGCACAAGAATCATCTAGGCTGTCATCCTGAGCGAGGATTTTGCCTCGTGAATGCGAAGCAAAACTGCAGTCGAGAGATCTCTATGGCAGCTACGTTCTCAACCAGCTTGATTCTTGGCGGAGATAGGCCAATCCCGCGCGAGAGCACCTCACACCACCGAATCCGCTAGAATAAAGGTTTCGGCCTCCACGCTTGCTTCGTTCTGACGCCAACCAGTTCGCATCCGCCCTCGCGCTATGGGCCAGCCCCAAAGGCATCGGTCCATATCTCCGCCAACACCTGCTCGATAAGACTTTTCAGGGCCTCTACCACACCGATGCCTTCGATCGCGCCCTGCTCATTCCGTATTTCATCGTGTTGGTAATGTTGGCCGGCTACGGCATTCACCGCTACATCCTCGTCTACCTTTATTACAAGCACAAAGACAAGCGCACCACCGAGCCGCCGGCCTTCTTCGAAGACCTGCCGCGCGTCACTGTGCAACTCCCAATCTTCAACGAGCAATACGTGGTCGAGCGCCTGCTTGAAGCGATCTGCAAACTCCAGTACCCGCGCGAAAAGCTCGACATCCAGGTGCTCGACGATTCGACGGACGAAACCGTCGAGGTCGCCAGAAACCTCGTCGAGCGCTCCGCCGCACTGGGAAATCCCATCACCTATCATCACCGCACCAACCGCGAAGGTTTCAAAGCCGGAGCCTTAGCCGAAGGGCTGAAAACTGCCAAGGGCGAATTCATCGCCATCTTCGACGCCGACTTCACTCCGCCGGAAGATTTTCTGCTGCGCACCATCCACCACTTCACCGATCCCCAGGTCGGCATGGTCCAAACCCGCTGGACCCACATCAACCGCAACTATTCATTCCTCACGCAGGTCGAGGCGATGCTGCTCGACGGCCACTTCGTCCTCGAGCACTCCGGGCGCGCCCGCAGCGGCGTCTTCTTCAACTTCAACGGCACCGCAGGGGTTTGGCGCCGCACCGCCATCGACGAAGCCGGCGGCTGGCAGCACGACACGCTCACCGAAGATACCGATCTCTCTTACCGCGCCCAGCTCAAAGGATGGAAATTTATCTACCTGCAGGATGTAGAGTGTCCCGCAGAATTGCCCGTCGAAATGACCGCATTTAAAACGCAACAAGCCCGCTGGGCGAAGGGACTAATTCAAACCGGAAAGAAAATCCTCCCGCGCGTTCTCCGCAGCGACACCCCATTTCACACTAAACTCGAAGCCTGGTATCACCTCACGGCCAACCTCAGTTACCCGTTGATGATTGTCCTGTCAGTGCTGATGCTCCCAGCCATGATCATCCGCTTCTATCAGGGATGGTTTCAGATGCTCTTCATCGATCTTCCGCTCTTCTTAGCTTCGACGTTTTCGATCTCGAGCTTCTATCTCGTCTCGCAGCGAGAACTTTTCCCGAAAAGCTGGGGCCGCGCCTTTCTCTATCTGCCGCTGTTGATGGCCCTGGGCATAGGCCTCACCATCACCAACACCAAAGCCGTGATCGAGGCCCTGATCGGAAAACAAAGCGCCTTCGCCCGCACCCCGAAATACCGTGTCGAATCGAAAAAAGACAAAGTCAACGCCACAAAATACCGCAAGCGCCTCGGCTGGATCCCGTGGGTCGAACTGTTAGTCGGCACCTACTTCGCACTAACCGTCTTCTACGCCTTCGAAAACGAAAACTACGTCACCATCCCGTTCCTGTTGCTTTTCGTTTTCGGCTATTGGGTTACAGGTTTAATGTCCTTATTGCAAGGCCGCTTCGCCGGAGTCGCGCTCAGCGGCGAAGCGCATACAAAACCGTTCCCCGTGGGGGTGTGATTTCGAGTTCTCCAGCTTTTCTTCGGGCTGCCGCTCGATTAGAATCCCGTCTCCAAAGGAAACTACATGCAAAGATCGAAGCTCTGGATTCGAATCACAATTTTCGCGCTCTTCGCGATCTTATTTGCGGCGACCGACGCTCTCTCGCTCGATCGCCAGCCGAACTCCGACTACCGCGCCCGCCGCGAAGCCCTGGCGAAAAAAGTGCAAGGCGTAGTAGTTCTCTTCGCCGCCACCGAAAACGACGGCCCCAACGATCTCTACGGTTTCCGCCAGGACGACAATTTTTACTATCTCTCCGGAATGAACACACCCGGCGCCGCCCTGCTGATCGCCTCAGCCGCCGAAGCCAAAGACGACGCGCCAGCCCGCGCCTACACCGAAATTCTCTTTCTCCCTCCGCGCAACTCCACGCAGGAAAAATGGACCGGCCCCAAACTCGGCCCTGAGAATCCCGAAGCCCCTCAGATCACCGGCTTCGATCGCGTCGAAGACATGGGACAGTTACCGAGCGAAGTCGCCCGCTTCACTAACGGCACGCGCCCCGCCCTCTACACCGACGTCGCTTTGGGCGACGATCCTTCTCCATCCACAAAGCCGATCGCTTTTCTGAAGCGCCTGAATGCGTATCTGGCTTTTCAGGATGTGAAACCCATGCTCTCCTCGCTGCGCACTGCGAAAGATGCAGGAGAGATTGCCCTGATCCGCAAAGCCGTCGACGCCTCAGTCGCGGCTCATTTCGCCGCATTCAAAGCCGTCAAGCCGAATGTGAACGAGCGCGAAATCTCAGCACTCATGCAATACGAATGGGATAAGCGCGGCTGCGAACGCGTCGCCTACGCGCCCATCGTCGGCTCCGGCTTCTACTCCACCGTTCTGCATTATTCCGACGACGACAACATCATGAAATCCGGGGACGTAGTCGTCATCGATGCCGCCGGAGAATATTCCATGTATGCCGCCGACATCACTCGCACGATGCCCATCAATGGACACTTCACCGCGCGGCAGCGGGAAATCTACGACATCGTTCTCGGTGCTCAACAGGCAGCCATGGCGGCGTTTCAGTCCGGCAAATCGACGTTGCGCAAAGGCAGCCCAGACTCGCTTTATCAGGTCGCCTACGACTACATCAACACTCACGGCAAAGATCTTCACGGCCAGCCACTCGGGCAATATTTTATTCACGGCCTCGGCCACTACATCGGCCTGAACGTGCACGACCCCGGCGACTACACAGTTCCGCTCGGCCCGGGCATGGCATTCACGATCGAACCGGGAATTTATATTCCGGAAGAAAATCTCGGCGTGCGAATCGAAGATGATTTTCTGGTCGGCCAGGATGGCAAGCTGATAAAACTCAGCGAAGCGCTCCCCTCAAAAGCGGAAGACGTAGAGAAGCAGATGGAACAGAAATAGCGGTAACAACGCCCAAGAACCGGGAAGGGCACGATTTCAACCGTGCCGTTAAGTCGTGAAGATGAGTCAGCGCTTCAGCGCCTGAGGTAACTTTTTCACGCGGGAATTTCCTGTCGAGTACCTCTAGCGCCCGCGCGGATGGTTCATTCCAACGCCACCACTACCCAATAAACGCCGGTGGGATAACTAGCCGTCCGCGCGTGGCAAGCGCCAACCGAAAAATTACGCAAGCCCGCGGCGCTCACCGCCGGCCCGGCATTTGCCGGCAACACTTCCGGATGCAGGCTCGTGTAAGTGAGCACCGTATATCTCTGACCAAGCTGTTGAATGGGGGAGGTGCCAAGCTTGTCCGCGTTAGCCATCGAGCAGGCCGCATCATCCATCTCAGCTGAATCGTGCCGCACAAGTTCAGTCAGCTTCGCCTGATGCCGCGCCTGCGCGAGAGTAATCGCAATTCGCTCTTTAACCTGCGCAATCGAATAGGTGGGGAGGGCGTGTCCGAAATCCTGAACGATATAAAGCCGGCCGTCGCCGCGAATCACTGCGAGTCCAACTACGTTGTATCCAGCGTTCAATAGATTCGCGCGGTGCGGCGCAGAAAGCATCAGATGCTTGTGTCCATTCTCGGCGTCGAAGTCGTAAGCGACGTTCTCGCCTTCCTGATCGAGTTGTGTGCTCGTCGCGGCAGCAAGTCGTTCAGGCAGGGAGGGCTCACCGTCAAATTGATGCGACAGTTGATGCGCCGCCAGCATTGCCTCGGCATGCGCTCGCGCCGCCCGGCAAAGTCCGGCATCGAGTTTCAGCGCCGGAGCCCCAGCCTCTGCCCGGGCTTCATTCGCCAACTCCAGCAGCGTTTCTTCGGCCCGCGAATCGTTAGAGAAGAAGGGAATGTCCGCAGCCTTTGCCGCCGCTGGACTCAACAATGCCTGTTGTTTCGGGTTTTCCGCGGCGCCCGATTGTCCTTCCGAAGCCATCAGCCGCGCCGACGGCCGGATCGACGTCGCGCCCATCAGGGCAAAAAGCGCCACGGCCTGCCTTCCCGCGAGTCGCAGCCGCGCGGCGAGAGGCCGATTCCCGCCGGCAACATCTCCGGCAAAGTCTCCCGTGACCAGTTTTCCTTCAACTCGGTGGCGTTGTGGCATCGCTTGCGCCCACCATCTCGACCCTGGGAAGGATCCAAACTCGGGCTCAAAACTTGCCGTTGGTGCTACGCTAGAGGCTGAAATCCACACAGAGAAGTTACTTTCGCTATGGGACCAGGTGCCATAGGGTTCATCGGCCTGTTGTTTGGCAGCTTGATTGCTTGGCTCGCGCTGCGCTCTCGCAGCGCCGCTCTGAGCGCCCGTTTGTCCCTGACAGAGAAGGAATTAGCGGCCGAAAAGGCCACTCTGGCGCGGCTTCTACAGGCTCAGACCGAGTTGATCGCGGCCAAAGCCCGCCTCGAATCCACCCTCGAAAATGAACGAAAGACCAGCAACGAAAAGATCGAACTGATCACGCACGCCGGAGAAGGCTTGCAGAATGCCTTCAAAGCGATGGCCTCGGATGCGTTGAAGAGCAACAATTTGTCATTCCTCACCCTGGCCAAAGAAAGCCTCCAACGCTTCCAAAGCGAAGCTCGCGGAGACCTCGATGCCCGCCAGAAAGCGGTAGCCGAACTCGTCGCCCCGGTGCGCGATTCGCTGAGTAAAGTCGACGAGCAGATTCAGCGCATCGAAGTCGCCCGCGGCGACGCCTACGGCGAACTTCGCGCCCAGGTGCAATCGCTGATCTCCACGCAAAAAGAATTGCAGTCGCAAACCGGAAATCTTGTTCGCGCCCTGCGCACTCCCAACGTTCGCGGCCGCTGGGGAGAGATTCAGCTCCGCCGCGTCGTCGAAATCGCCGGCATGGTTTCTTATTGCGATTTTGCCGAGCAGGAAACCGTGAACACCGAAAGCGGCAGGCTGCGCCCCGATCTGGTCGTCAAGCTCCCGGGAGGAAAAAACGTCGTCGTCGATGCTAAAACTCCGCTTCAGGCCTTCCTCGACGCCTTCGAAACCACCGACGAAGAAGCCCGCCGCGCCTGCCTCGCCAACCACGCCCGGCAGGTTCGCGACCACATGAACACGCTCAGCGGCAAAAAATACTGGGAGCAGTTCGAGTCCACACCCGAATTCGTCGTAATGTTCCTTCCCGGCGAAACTTTTTTCAGCGCCGCGCTCGAGCAGGACTCCAGCCTGATCGAACACGGAGTCCTAAGCCGGGTAATCCCCGCCTCGCCCACCACGCTGATCGCCCTGCTCAAAGCCATCAACTACGGATGGAATCAGGAAAAGCTGGCCCGCAACGCCCAGCAGATCAGCGCGCTCGGCAAAGAACTCCACGATCGCCTGCGGCTCCTCGCCCAGCACATCAGCTCGGTCGGCACCGGACTCGACCGCGCGGTCGACTCCTACAACAAAGCCGTCGGCTCGCTCGAAAGCCGCGTGCTCGTCTCCGCCCGCAAGTTCGCGGAACTCGGCACATCCGTTGCCGATGACATCCCCGAACTCGAGCCCATCGAAACCACCGCCCGCGCGCTCTCGTTTGAATGGGACGAAGATCTTCCTTCAGAATCGGAAGACGGCGAACGAAAAGCCGGATAGAAAACAGTCCCGCAATCCGGTCACAGACTCGGGAACCACCAATCTAAGTAGATTCTCATTACGTCATCGCCTCCAACGGCATAGCACTTCTGCTCTGCGATCCACAGCCAGCGTGGGTAAAGCCTCCCTCCCAGTCGCCGATAACTTAATTGGCGAAGCTGCATCGCTCTCCGCGATGGCAGCCACCAGTTCAACCACTTCTCAGGCAAGCGAAGCCATCAGGAGTCATCTGCATCGTGAAGCGTGCTGCATCTCGCCGCGGCAAAACAGGAATCGCGACCGCTCTCGCCGCAGGACCGCTCTGGCTGCCCGCAAAAGCGAGTGCTGCTGCCCTCGTCGCTTTCCCCGACTTCATGCCGCACGGCTACTGCTACTTGTGGGACGCGCGCATCGTCTGGCTGCACGTCATCTCCGATGCCTTGATCACACTCTCGTACTACGCCATTCCCCTGATCCTCATCTACTTCCTTCGCAGGAACCGGGAGATTCCTTTCAACCATATTTTCTGGATGTTCGGCAGCTTCATCCTCGCCTGCGGCACCACCCACCTGATGGAAATCTGGAACGTCTGGCACGGCACATACCTGCTGGCGGGCGTGATTAAGGCGGCGACGGCAGCCATATCCGTAGTGACAGCCGCGATGCTCATCCCCTTGGTACCGAAGGTTGCCTCGCTGCCTGCGCGAGTGCACTTGCAGGAACAGAATCGAAAACTGGAACGGGAAATCGCCGAGCGCCGGCAGTTCGACGCGCCGATCGAGGTTTCGCTACGGCGCAGAGTCACGATTGGCTTCATCGTGGCCGTGCTGCTGACCCTCTTTATCGCGTTCTCGGCTTGGCGGGGCACTAGACGGGCTGAGCGGGATGCCTATTGGGTGTCCCACACTCATGAAGTAATGGAGTCGATCCAGCGCTGCACCCGGCACGCTATCGAAGCCGAAACCAGCGCGCGCGCCTTCGCCCTGACCGGGCAAGAGCCGTTACTGGCGAACTACCAGATGGCGAGGAACGCGGTCCGCGAAGACCAGGACACGTTACGCCATCTGACCGCGGACAATCTCAGCCAGCAGAGGCGGCTCGACGTCCTCGCGCCACAGATAAACACCGCCCTCGAATCTGCCGACGCCCTCATCGCCAAACGCCGGAAGTTGGGCGACTATTCCGGCGGGAGCGACGCTATCGAAACCGAGAGGCTTCTCGATGTGGTCCGCACGACCACACGGGAGATGTACTCCGAGGAATCACGCTTGCTGATTCAGCGTTTCCAAAGAGCCGCCTCCGGACAACGTTCGATGAGGATCATCGCGATCATCGGCAGCTTTCTCGGCGTGAGTTTGTGGGTTCTTGCCAAACTGGCCGTCACCCGTGAGATTAACGTCAATGCGCGGATTCGAACCCAACTCGGCGCCCTGAACGCCCAACTGGAGCGGCGTGTGGAGCAGCGTACCGCGGCATTGGAGTCTGAAATCGCCCGGCGCGAACGAGACGCGGAAGCGCTGAAGAAAAGCCTGGCCACCCGCGAGCAGGCGCTCAAGGAGCTGGCCGATCAGAAATTCGCCCTCGACCAGCACGCCATCGTAGCCACCACTGACGTTCAGGGAACAATCACATATGTAAATGACAAGTTCTGTGCCATCAGCAAATATTCGCGCGGCGAATTGCTGGGCAACAATCACCGCCTGCTCAATTCCAATCACCATCCCCCGGAATTCTTCCAGCGGATGTACCGCACCATTGCCAAGGGAGAAGTGTGGCGGGGCGAAATCCGCAACCGCGCCAAAGACGGCTCTCTTTACTGGGTCGATACCACCATCGTTCCATTCCTCGACGCTAGCGGAAAGCCCCGCCAGTACATGGCAATCCGCGCCGATATTACCGAGCGCAAACGCGCCGAGGAAGTACGCGAACGCCTGGCCGCGGTAGTCGACTCTTCCGACGACGCCATCATCGGCAAAGATCTCAACGGCACCATCAGCGCTTGGAATCGCGGCGCGGAAAAAATCTTCGGTTACTCGGCGTCGCAGGCCGTTGGCAAGCCCATGCTGATGCTTTTCCCTGTGGATCGGGTCAACGATGAGCCCGCCATTCTGGCCCGCATCCGCCGCGGCGAGAGCGTGGAGCACTTCGAAACTGTGCGCGTACGCAAAGACGGCGTATCCATCGACGTGTCGGTGACCATCTCTCCCATTCGGGACGCCAGTGGTGCGATTGTGGGTGCCTCCACCATCGCCCGCGACATCACCGATCGCAAGCGTGCGGAAGAAGTTCTGCGCGAGCAGACCCAGGTTCTGGACCTCGCTCAGGTCATGGTGCGGGATACGAAGGGCCGTATTGTCCTCTGGAATGCGGGCGCGGAAAAACTGTATGGCTACACTCGCCGGGAAGCGGTCGGACGGATTTCTCACGAATTGCTTCACACCGAATTTCCCGAGCCGTTGGAGCAAATCGAAGCAAAAGTCGCGCGTACTGGAACCTGGGAAGGCGAACTGGTGCACCGCAAGCAAGACGGCAGCGCCATCGTGGTCTCCAGCCTCTGGGTTTCGCATCGCGATGCCCAAGGCAACCCCGCGCGAATCCTGGAGGCAAACGTAGACATCACGGCCCGCAAACAGGCAGAACGTCAACTCGCAGGACAAGCGGAGGAGCTTTCGCGACAAGCCGATGAGTTGCGGCGTTCGCGCCACGCCCTGGAATCCCAGACCCTGGTGCTGCAATCCGTTCTCGACAGCATGCAGGAGGGGTTGGTCGCCGCCGACGAAAACGGGAAATTTATCATGTGGAATCCCGCCGCCACCAGGATGGTCGGCATGGGCGCGGCCAATGTTGCCCCCGGCGAATGGAATTCCCACTACGGCGTCTACTTGCCCGATACCGTTACTCCCCTGCCGCACGACCAAAATCCCCTGTCCCGTGCCATGCACGGCGATGTCAGTACGGCCGAGATCTTTGTACGCAATCCCGAACTCGAGGAAGGGGTTTGGCTCGAGATTAGTGGCGGCCCTCTGAAAGGGACCGACGGCTCGGCGCGCGGCGGCGTGGTGGCATTCCGTGACGTCACCCAACGGCGAATCGACGAGCAGGAAATCCGCAAGCTCAATGAAGAACTCGAAGAGCGAGTCCTGCAGCGCACCGCCGAACTCGAAGCCGCAAACCACGAACTGGAAGCCTTTACCTACTCCGTCTCGCACGATCTGCGTGCGCCCCTGCGCCACATCGGCGGTTTCTCCAAAATCCTGATGGAAGATTTTGGTCCCACCTTGCCCGCCGAGGCACAAACCCACCTGCACCGCATCGAAGATGGCGCCCGCCGCATGGGGCTGCTGGTCGACGAACTGCTTGCTCTCGCGCGGGTGGGCCGCCACGCCCTCCAACTGCACCCCACCCCTTTGAACTCGATCGTTGAGGATGTCATCTCCCTGCTGCAGCCGGAAATCAACGGCCGCGCCGTCACCTGGAAGATCGCAAAACTCTCAACGGCGCAATGCGATCCTATCCTGATCAAGCAGGTCTTTCAGAACCTGATCGCCAACGCACTCAAATTTACCCGCACTCGCGAGCGCGCCGTCATCGAGATCACCGAACGCCACGAAAACGGACAGACCGTCATCGCCGTTTCCGACAACGGAGTCGGCTTCAACATGAAATACAAAGACAAGCTCTTCGGCGTCTTCCAGCGCCTTCACCGCGCGGAAGATTTCGAAGGCACCGGCATCGGCCTGGCCACGGTGCAACGCATCGTGCGCAAACATGGAGGCCGCATCTGGGCGGAAGCCGAGCCGGACAAAGGTGCAAGTTTTTTCTTCACGCTAGATGCGGAAAGCAAAGCTCTTGCGGCTGGGGCCCAAGCATGAAGGCAGTCGCATTCTTTTATCGAAGCGGATGCGCTCCGCGAGGTCGATTGAAACGGAGCGCCCTGCTGTCGCTTCTGTTAAGCGCGGTCGGCGCCCTTTACCTGATTCCTGTGGCCTCGGCGGCCGGAGTCAGCGGGAGGGTGATCGGCTGGCCGCCGCAGGGGGCGGGGGGCCCCGCTGTGGTCTGGCTAGAAAGCGTTCGAGTCAGGTCGGCGCCCAACGCGTATCTGGTTATGGCGCAGCATGACGGGCGCTTTGTCCCGGCATTTCTTGTCGCCGCTGTCGGGCAAATCGTGGAAATGCCAAACCTGGACGAGGTCGCCCACAACGTGTTTTCGGCCACGCCGCTTCATGAATTCAACCTTGGACTGTACGCCATGGGCGAGCGCAAAGAGGTAACTTTTGACCGGCCGGGATTGGTGGAGGTGGCATGCTCCATCCATCGTTTTATGCGGGCAAGAATTTTAGTCGTGCCCAGTGCGCTCTACGCCACTGTCAGCCCCGATGGAAGCTACGCAATACCCAACGTTCCAGCGGGAAATTACACCCTTCGATTTTGGGCTGATGGAAAGACGGCCTTCAGCCTGGAGATAGCCGTGCCGCCGGCCGGCAGAACGCACCTAGATTTCGCGGCAGGTGAGGCAGACAGATGATAGCCCGGCCTCGATCGTTTTTGAGCCTCGCCTTCATCCTCGGAGTGGCCGCGGCCACATCGGGTTCACAGGAGCAGTCCGCCCCCGCAATGCCGCCCGCCTTCACGATAGAAGTTCTGGACAGCATGTCACAGCTCCCCGGCGGGCTCGCCGCGCTGCCCGAGCCACCCGAGCCACGCGGGAATCCCCAGACTCAGGTGAAGATCGATCTCGGCAGGCTGCTGTTTCAGGATAGAAGGCTTGCCCGCGATTACTCGATCAGCTGCGCCACCTGCCACGCTCCAGACAAAGGATTCTCTGATGGGAGGAGAAAGGCAGTCGGGATCGGCCAGCAAATTCTTCCCCGGCGGTCTCCCAGCTTGCTGAACGCCGCATATAACCAGCTTCAATTCTGGGACGGGCGCGCCCACAGCCTGGAAGAGCAGGTCCGTGGACCGATCCTCTCCGCCAACGAGATGGGCATACCGGATCAAAAGACCCTCCTCGATCGTTTGCGCAGTGTTCCCGAATACCGTCGCAGGTTTCAACAGGCATTCGGGCACGAAATGACTTTTGAAGACGTTGCACGGGCGATCGCTGCTTTCGAGCGAACCCTGGTAACCCCCGACTCCGCCTTCGACCGCTATGCTCTCGGCGACAAAACCGCCCTTTCGGTCCAGCAAAAACTTGGCCTGATCCTTTTCATCGGCAAAGCTGCCTGTACCGAGTGTCACAATGGGCCGAACTTCACTGACAACAAGTTCCACTCTCTCGGGCTTCTGCCCGGAGAATCTGGAGAAGGGGACCTGGGCCGCTTCGCCATCACGAAAAATCCCGCGGATCGCCACGCCTTCAAGACACCCAGCCTCCGCGCCGTAACGTTGAGTTCTCCTTACATGCACGATGGCTCGATTGCCACCCTGCCCGAGGTGATCGACTTCTACGACCAGGGCGGAGGCGGCGGAACTAAATGCAAGCTGGTTTTCAAGTTGCAATTGACGGCTTCGGAAAAAGAGGACCTGCTGGCATTTTTGGAGGCGCTCGGCGGCCGTGCGCTCGCAGACGGTATCCATCAACAGGGAGGCCGACGATGACGAAGATACTGCTCGTCGAAGACAGCAGGCTTATCAGGGTTGCCACGGAGAAGACACTGGCCAAAGCCGGATTCGCAGTACTAACGGCCGCGGACGGCGAACAGGCGCTGCAAATGGCGCGCGAGAGGCAGCCCGATTTGATCTTGCTCGACATGCTTCTTCCCAAGATGACTGGCGTGGAGGTGCTGCGAGCGCTTAAGAAAGACTCGGCCACAAATGCCATTCCAGTCGTGGTGCTGTCCGGCCTTTCGGCCAAGAACTCTGCGCGCCTCCAGGCCGATGGCGCATTCGGGTACCTGGAAAAATCCGCGCTCGGATTAGAGAAAGGCACGGGGCAGATGCTCGCCGAAGTCACCAGGATCATTAACGAACTCCGAAGCGTTAAGAACACCGCTGAGGGAGGAGCCTAACTATGAACACCGATGAAGTGGATATTCTTTTGGCCGATGATAGTCAAGACGACGTCGACCTGACTCTGCACGCCCTGCGCGGGGAAAACCTCGCTAACCACGTCTTTGTCGTGCGTGATGGGGAGGAAGCATTGGAGTTTCTGTTCTGCACCGGGCCGCATGCCGGGCGCTCCTTCGATCATCCTCCAAAGCTGGTTCTCCTCGATCTGAAAATGCCCAAGGTCGATGGCATGCAAGTCCTCAAACAGCTCAAAAGCGATCCCCGAACCAAAACCATCCCCGTGGTCCTCATGACTTCTTCCCGCGAGGAGTGCGACATGGCGAACGGCTACGAACTCGGAGTCAACAGTTATATCCAGAAGCCGGTGGACTTTGCGGAGTTCCGCAAAGCGGTGAAGTTGCTGGGGCTCTACTGGCTGGTCACCAATCGGCCTCCCGCGGGCAACGGCAAGTCATTTTCGGCGGGTCAGTAGTCATGAGCGGCATTGGAACCAAGCTCGAAAATCAGAATTCCGCCCAGCCCCAGACCAAGCTGCGGGCGTTGCTCGTGGAAGACAATGCCCTCGACGCTACCTTGGTGGTACGCGCGCTGAATAAAGACGGCTTCGACGTTACCGCTGACGTGGTGCAGGACGAAGCCGCCTTTACCCGCTCGCTGCGCTCGAATCCTCCCGAAGTCGTCCTCGCCGACTACAACCTGCCCACCTGGAAAGGTATGGACGCCCTGAAGGTGCTGCGCTCCGAATCTCTGGATATTCCCCTGGTTCTGGTATCGGGCGCTCTCGGAGATGTGACCGCCGTCGAGTGCATCCGGCAAGGCGCTACCGATTACGTTCTCAAAGACGGACTTGCCCGGCTGCCCGAAGTGGTCCGCCGCGCCTTGCGCGAGGGAGAAGACCGCAACCTGCGCCGACGGATGGAACAGGATCTGGCCAAGAAAGTAGAAGAACTTGCCCGCTCCAACGCCGATCTCGAACAGTTCGCCTACGTCGCCTCGCACGATCTCCAGGAGCCCCTGCGCATGGTCGCGGCCTATACTCAGCTTCTTTCCGAACGCTACTCCGGCAGGCTCGATGAAAACGCCGACAAGTTCATCGGCTACGCCCGGGAAGGCGCGTTACGCATGCAGGTGCTCATTCAGGACCTGCTCGCCTTTTCACGTGTCGGCCGGAAAGAAGATGGCTCGGTTTCGGTCGACTGCAACGCGGTGATCGAAGAAGTCCGGCAAATCCTCGCCTCAGCCATCCAGGAAAGCGGCGCCGTGATTACTTCTGCAAACCTGCCCACCGTCTGGGCCGATCGTACTCAAATGGTCCAGGTCTTCCAGAATCTGATTGGCAACGCCATTAAGTTTCGCGGAAACCATCCGCCGGAGATTTCGGTGCGAGTGGAAAAACAAAATGACCGCTGGCTGTTCAGCGTCAGCGATAACGGAATTGGGATCGCCCCCGAGTATGCGGAAAATATTTTTGTGGTCTTTCAGCGTTTGCACGCCCGCACCGAGTATCCGGGAAACGGCATCGGGCTGGCCATCTGCAAGAAAATCGTCGAGCGCGGCGGCGGCAAAATCTGGGTTGAATCGCAAGCCGGCGCCGGCTCCTCGTTTCGCTTCACTTTGCCCGCGGCAATTCCCGAGAAAGCCGAGGCTGCGCACGCATGAAACTAAATTTCCAGCTTCTCATCGTCGACGACAATCCCGCCGATGTTGCTCTCGCCCGTGAAGGCTTGTCCATGGCGGCTCACCGCGGCAAGATCGAAAGCGTCAACGACGGTGCGGAAGCTCTTGCCTTTCTTACCCGCAAAGGAAACTTCGCCAACGCCCCCAAACCCGACCTCGTCATCCTGGACCTCAACCTTCCCAAACGTGACGGCCACGCTGTACTCGCCGCAATGCGGGCAGGGCCAGAACTTCGCAGCATTCCTGTCGTAATTTTCAGCACCTCGCAACTCACCAAAGACATTACCCGCAGTTACGAACTGGGCGCCAACTGCTACATCAGCAAACCTGGAAACCTGGCCGATTTTTTCTCAACCATGAAAGCAATCGAAGAATTTTGGTTTGGCTCGGTAAGCCTGCCACCCCGAGGAGAAAAGTAGGATGAACAATCAAACTACCAATGTGCTCTTGATTGAAGATAACCCCGGTGATGCCGATCTCGTCCGCCTTCGCTTGGTCGAAGGCCAGTCCCCTGTAAAAGTCAATTGCGTGAGCCGCCTCGCGGACGCTCTGCTTTCGCTCGATGCCGAAACTCCCTCCGTGGTCTTGCTCGATCTCAACCTTCCCGACAGCCACGGCGCCGATACCTTCCGCCGCGTCATGGAGCGTGCCCCCAACGTTCCGGTCGTCGTGCTCTCCGGGCAGGATGACGAAGTGCTCGCCATGAAAGCCGTTCACCAGGGCGTTCAGGACTATCTGGTGAAAGGCAACATATCGAGCAAGCACTTAGAGCGGTCCATCCGTTACGCGGTTGAGCGGCAAGCCCTGCTTCGCGCCCTCGAAATCAGCCAGAAGCAAAAGATCGAGTTCAAGAACCAATTCCTTTCTCACGTCTCGCATGAGTTACGCACGCCGCTGACCTGCATTCACCAGTACGTTACATTGCTGCTCGACGGCATTGCCGGGCCAGTCGCGCCCGATCAGGGTGATCACCTGAAAACCATCTTGAAGAGCGTGAATCAGTTGCATGCCATGATTCGCGACCTGCTGGAGGCCGCGCGCGCCGAAAGCGGCAAGATGCGCATCGAGCCCCGCTGCATCTCGCTCGCCGAATTAGTGCATCAGGTCGTCGCCATGCTGCGTCCCATGGCCGATGAGAAACACATTGGCCTCGAAGTCGGACTCGATCAACGCCTGCCCCTCATTCACGCCGATCCCGATCGCGTCCTCGAAGTGTTGATCAATCTCGTCGACAACGCCATCAAGTTCACCCCGCCCGATGGCGCGGTAATGATCCAGGCGAACGTCGTCGATGCCGATCTTGGCTCCGTCTACATCGCCGTCAGCGATACCGGCCGCGGCATGGGGCCGGAAGCCAAGAATCTTATCTTTGAACGCCTTTACCAGGACCCCGACTCCGTCGATAACAACCGCTCCGGTCTCGGCCTCGGACTTTTTATCTGCAAAGAAATTGTCCGTCTTCACGAGGGGCGAATCTGGGTTTCGAGCGAACCCGGCCAGGGCAGCACCTTCACCTTCACACTGCCGGTCTACTCTGTTGCGAATCTTCTGGCCCCGGTCATCACTTACCAGGATAAGTTGCGGCCTTCTTTCGTGCTGGTTCGCGTCGAGCTTACTCCGCTCTCCAATACTCCGCGCGGCAACTGGAAGGAGACCTGGCAGCAATGCCTGGAAATCGTGCGCCGCTGCATCTTCCTCGACAAAGACCTTGTCCTGCCGCCCATGGGCACCTCCGGCGCCTCTGAGACTTTTTTCATCGTCGCCTCCACCGACCTCCAGCGTTCCGGCATCATGACCACCCGCATCCGCGAGCAGCTCGAAAATGTGGAAAATCTAAGGGAAAGATGTACCTTCGCCATCGCCACCATGCCGATTGAACTTCCGCCCGCGGATGCCGATCTATCCAGTAAAACGCTGGATCAGCAAGTGCAAATCGTCAGCAACTGCGTTACTCAATTGATTTTGAAAAGTATGGAACGGAAACACCTGGCTGCCACGAAAAAGACGCAACTGCCCAACTGAAAACCGGAAACAAAAATTACGGAGGAAAAATTTGCCATGTCCAACCCCAAGATTCTGGTGATTGACGACGATCCCGATCTAGTGCGCGCCATGCGCCTGCGCCTGCGTGCCAACAATTTCGACGTCGCCACCGCCACCGACGGATACACCGCCATCGCCTCTGCCCAAAAAGAGCGCCCCAGCTTGATCATTCTCGACCTGGGTTTGCCGGTCGGCGATGGCTTCGTTGTTCTCGACCGCTTGCAGAGCAGCGACCAGCTCGCCGGGATTCCCGTGATCGTGCTCAGCGCCCGCGACCCTCAAAGCAACGAGGAGCGTGCACTAAAAGCCGGCGCCGCCGCATTTTTCCAAAAGCCCGCCGATAACGACGAACTGATGAATGTAATCCGGGTCAGCCTCGGTCAGGCCAAATCTCAGCCCGCGCCCTGGCCTTCATAAGCCGACGGCGGTTCAATCGGCTCGAACGATGGGAGCTGGAATTGTCCTAAAACTCGCCTCCGCGGACCGCCGAGTCCGCGGAACGACAGGGGTCGTCCTTCATCCTTAGAGATTCCGCTTCCCGATTCCGGAATCCCGCTAACGCTTTACCCTCGAATTCGATACAAAATCCCACAGCAGCCTCCAATAATCCGTACATACTTTCCCGGAACCCATCTATACTGTTGCAAGTGCTTTAAATCCTGCATCTCCCCTCGCAGGACTGGTTATCTCCCATGGCAGCGAAGTTGCTCATAACACCTCCGCCGGGCGGTGAACGTGCAGACGCACATTCTCGTCCGGTCGGTGTGGCGCTCGTCTCGCCGCCCAAAGCCATGAATCGCGATAGCCAGGTCCGCTTCGTAGCCGTACTGTTGTTCCTTCTGACGGTGGCAGCGGTCGTTTTCGCCGGCTTCAATCTGAATGCGGAATGGAAGTTTCTCGTCCCAGACGATGGTGTATGGTGGGTCGAAAACGGCGGCAGGCTTACGGCAGATCGCGTCGAAAACAGCGGCCCCGGCGCTAAAAGTGGCATTAAGCCCGGCGATCAGCTCATCTCCGTCAACGGACAAGAGATCCGCAGCATGTCGGGCCTCGAGCGCCAGCTCTACCGCACCGGCGTCTGGTCAAAGGCGGCATATTCGCTCTCGCGGCAGTCCGTTCCTCTCGATTCCACGGTTATCCTCGTTCCTGCCGAACGCTCTCTCAATAACTGGTTGCGCCTGATCGCTCTCATTTATTTAGGCATCGGCCTCTACGTACTTCTCCGTCGCTGGACCGCCCCCGGCTCCACTCACTTTTACATCTTCTGCCTGGTCTCGTTCGTCGCCTACTCCTTCAAATACACCGGCAAGTTCAACGACTTCGATTGGACCATTTACTGGGGCAACATCGCCGCGGGAGTATTGCAGCCGGCACTATTCTTGCACTTCGTTCTCACGTTTCCCGAGAAGCGCCAGATCGTGCGCAAGCATCCCTGGCTGCTCGCCCTGGTTTATTTGCCTGCAGCAGTTCTGCTGACCGCACACATCATCGCCATGCGCTGGCTGCAGGCCAGTGAGCGCCTGCGATGGAACCTCGACCGCGTAGAAATGTTCTACGGATCGTTATTCTTCCTCTCGGCAGCGGTCGTGCTCTGGTACAGCTACCGCCGCGCCAGCACCACGATTCTCCGGCAGCAGCTGAAGTGGGTCACTCGCGGCACCATTCTCGCAATCGTTCCTTACACGCTGCTCTATGTAATTCCTTACCTGATGGGCGCAGTCCCGGGCGCGGCCATGAAGATCTCGGCGCTCTCCCTCGCCCTGTTGCCGCTCACTTTCGGCTACGCAATCTTCCGCTACCGTCTGATGGATGTCGATCTCATCTTCAAGCGTGGCGTGGTCTATACTCTCGCGGCGGCCATCGTTGTAGGCTTGTATTTCGGCCTGGTAGCGGCCGTGGCTTTGCTGGTCCACAACTGGCAGCCGAGTTCCGGCCCAATCGGATTGGTCCTCGCCGTAGTCGTTACCGCGTTGCTCTTCGATCCCGTCCGCAAGCTGATTCAGGATCGTATCGATCAGTTCTTCTATCGCACCCGCTATGACTACCGCCGTACCTTGCTCGAATTCGGCAGGGAACTGGGCTCGGAGACGAATCTCAACACCTTGCTGTCGTCCCTGATCGACCGCCTCTCTCACACCCTCGCCGTCGATCGTATGGCGATTTTCCTGGCCGGCGACGAACCCGGCAAATTCGCCCTCGAAAAGTCGTTCGGACTTTCCCTCTCCGGCAATATCGATCTCGCATTCCTCAATGTCCAGCGTCCCGAGCAGGCCGGCCACATGTTCTTCGAAAATACCCACCAGGTGCCGCGCGAGTCGCCCAGCGCCCAGCACGCCATCGCGCGCCTCGATCTGAATTACTACATTCCCTGCCACGCGCAGCAGAAGACCATCGCCGTCCTCGGCCTCGGCAAAACCACCAAGGGAGATTTCCTCTCCAGCGAAGACATGGAGCTGCTCGAAACCCTCGGGGGTTATCTCGGCATCGCCATCCAGAATTCGCAACTCTACGCGTCATTACAGAAGAAAGCTGCGGAATACGAGCGCCTCAAAGACTTCAACGAAAACATTGTCGAATCAATCAACGTCGGAGTCATGGCGCTCGATATGCAAGACCGTATCGAAAGCTGGAACGCCCAGATGGAGGTGATGTACGCGCTCCCGCGATGGCAGGCTCTCACCCAGCCACTGAAGTCAGTCTTTCCGCCCGAGTTCGTGGAAGAGTTCGCCCGCATGCGCCGCGAGCCCGGCATCCGCAATCTTTACAAGTTCCACCTCAAGACCCCTGCCGGTGAAGTCCGCACCGTCAATGTCGCGCTGGCTCCGCTCGTTACCCGAAAATTCGAAGTCATCGGCCGCCTCATCATCATGGATGACATCACCGAGCGCGTCGAACTCGAAGCCCAGCTCTCGCAGTCTGACAAGCTTTCCTCCATCGGATTGCTCGCCGCCGGAGTCGCCCATGAAGTCAACACTCCGCTGGCGGTCATCTCCTCCTACACGCAAATGCTCTCCAAGCAACTGCAGGGCGATCCCCAAAAATCGGGATTGCTGGAGAAGATCACGCGGCAGACTTTCCGGGCCTCGGAAATCGTCAACAATCTCCTCAATTTCTCCCGCACCAGCGGAACCGAAATCGGCGACGTCGATGTAAACAAAGTCATCGCCGACACCCTCGCGCTCCTCGAACACCAGTTCAAAGTAGGGAAGATCGAAGTGCAAAATACGCTCACCGCCGCGCTGCCCGCCATTCAAGGAAATTCCGGCCGGTTGCAGCAGGTCTTCCTGAATCTGTTCCTCAACGCCAAAGACGCCATGCCCGGCGGCGGAACGCTTCGCGTAGCCACGCTCAACGGTGACCGGGTCAGCGTCTCGGTCTCCGACACCGGGTCAGGCATCGCCCCTGAGCACATTCAGCGTATCTACGATCCGTTCTTCACCACCAAGAATTCTCCGCGCGAAGGTCAGCCCCGTGGCACCGGCCTCGGCCTTTCGGTCACCTACGGCATCATCCAGGAGCACGCCGGCAAAATCCGCGTCGAAAGCAATCCCGGTGCCGGTACAACCTTCACGCTGGATTTCCCTCTAAGTAGGAAGGCAGCGCATTCAAAGGCGGAGTATGTCTGATTCAGCGGTAGTCGCGCACAGTTTGCTCAACGGCAGCCACGGCCTCGCCGGCGCTGTACTCATCATCGATGATGAGGCTGAGATTCGCGAGTCCCTGCAAACGCTCCTCGAGATGGAAGGCTTCGCCGTCGAGACCGCACCCACCGGCGAAGCTGGCCTGCAACGAATCGGAGAGCATCCCTTCGACCTTGTCCTCCTCGATCTCGCTCTGCCCGGCCGCGATGGCATGGACATTCTCGCCGATATTCGCGCCCACGAGAGCCGTCTGCCCGTCATTATGATCACTGCCTACGGCACGGTCGAGAATGCCGTCCGCGCCATGCAATCCGGCGCCGTCAACTTCGTTCAAAAGCCCTGGGACAACGAAAAACTTCTGGCTGACGTTCGCGCCGCCGTAGGATGGCGCCGCGCCGAAGAAGAAAACGTTCAACTCAAGCGCGCTCTCAAGCAGCGCTATAATTTCGAAAACATCGTCGGCAAAAGCGAGGCGATGCTCAAGATTTTCGACCTCGTCGCCCAGGTCGCAAACAGCCGTTCCACCGTGCTCCTGCAAGGCGAAAGTGGGACCGGCAAGGAAGTTATCGCCAAAGCCCTGCACCTGAATTCTCCCCGCCACGACCGTCCCTTCGTTCCGGTGAACACCGGCTCCATGCCGACCGACCTGCTCGAATCGACCCTCTTCGGCCACGTAAAAGGCGCCTTCACCAGCGCCATCGCCTCCAAAAAAGGCCTCTTCGAGATGGCCGACAAAGGCACGCTCTTTCTCGACGAGATCGCCTCCATGGGGCTCGACACGCAGGCGAAAATTCTCCGCGTTTTGCAGGATCGCAAATTCATGCACCTTGGCGGCGTACAGGAAGTTCAAGTCGATGTCCGCATCATCGCCGCCACCAATGTCGATTTGCGTCAGGCCGTTCGTGACGGCCGCTTCCGCGAAGATCTTTTTTACCGCCTGAATGTAATCACTATCGAGCTTCCGCCGCTGCGCCAGCGCAGGGAAGATATTCCCCTGCTGGTGGATTTCTTCCTCAAAAAATACGCCGAAGAAAACGATCGCCCGGTGCGCCGGATTACTCCCGAAGCCCTGCGTCCGCTGCTCTCCCACTCCTGGCCCGGCAACGTTCGCGAGCTGGAGAACGTAATCGAGCGCGCCGTCGTGCTCTCCTCTGGAACCGAGATTACTGCCGACCTGCTGCCCGACAATCTGTTCGGCAGAGGCTCATCTTTTGCCCTGCAAGAGCCCCCTGCCGACGCTTCGCTCTTTGAAATCGTCGAAGATGTCGAGCGTCGCATCATCATCGACATGCTCGAAAAGTGCAATTGGAATCAGACTGAGGCTTCCGAGCATTTCAAAGTTCCACTCTCCACCCTGAATCAGAAAATCCGCCGCTTGAACATCGAAATCAAGAAGAAGCCGCGCGGGTAATATTTGCCTTCCGTCCGCCCGAAAATTTATAGGCAATTTCCCCTAAGTAGACCTTAGGGGATGCAGAGCATCTGACTCATGCTTCCAGCGGGAATTCTCCGGAATTCGCAGCACCATCCAGTTTTTCAACCCGGCATCCAATACGCCGTGCCCTTCAAAAATATCGATCACGATAAAAACATCGAGCCCCTTGCCGCCATTGATTCCGGCCAGGACGATTCTCTCGTATCCAACCGAACTCCTCCGCTCAGCCACAAAGCTCCAACCGCGGAAGGTTGGGTCGCTTTGTGCGCGCGAGCCGCCGTCGAGCAGGATCCGAAGAAACTGCTGGAGCTGGTAAGCGAAATCAACCGCCTTCTGGATGCCCGGCGGAAACGCCTGGCCAATGAAACCAGCCTTACGGGTGGGATCCATGAAGCATCGGAACCGGGATCGCCCAGGTGATGAATGCTCCGCCCTGCGCGAACACAACCGGGGATTGAAAAACCGACGCCGGCCGGAGAACCGTTAGGCTCCGACCGACGCTTTTCTTAGCGTCTTTGGCCATCTTAGCGGTCCTTGCCGTCAAAAGCGTTTGCCCACCCCGTTGAATTTTCCGAAGTCCGCGAAGTCCCGGAACATTCTCTGCTATATTGCGGAGAGCCGCTGCAAGGCCGCGCATCCGAACGCATGGAACTGACCTCGCCCACCGATTTCGCGAAAGAAACAGTCCTTACGGTTCAGGAATACATTCTGTTCTGCGCGCAAGCCGTCGCCAACATATTCCGCAAGCCCTTCTATTTCGGCGACATGGTTACGCAAGCCGATTCCATCGGCGTAGGTTCGCTTCCCATCGTGGTGCTGACCGGCTTCTTCACCGGCGCGGTTCTCGCCCTGCAAGCCGCCAACACCCTCGAGCGTTTCGGTTCGATCACGCTCGTGGGCCAGTTGGTTTCTATCTCCATGGTGCGCGAGCTGGGCCCCGTGCTCACCAGCCTGATGGTGGCCGGCCGCAACTCCTCCGGCATGGCCAGTGAACTCGGCTCGATGGTGGTCACCGAGCAGATCGACGCCATGCGCGCCCTTGGTACCGACCCCATGAAGAAGCTGGTGACCCCGCGCGTAGTCGCCACCGTTTTCATGCTTTTTTTCCTGACCATCATTTCTGACCTGGTCGGCCTCACCGGTGGCCTCTTCATCGCCAAGCTTCTGCTCCGCCTCGACGCCCGCCAGTACTGGTACAACGCCTGGCAGACCCTGGTATTTCAGGACGTCTTCATGGGATTGCTCAAGCCAGTGCTCTTCGGCTTCGTCATCGCCACCGTCGGCTGCTTCTACGGCATGACCGCCCGCGGAGGCACCCAGGGCGTCGGCCGCGCCACAACCCAGGCCGTGGTAGCGGCGTCCGTGCTGATTCTTGCATTCGATCTTTTCCTGACTCGCCTGCTCATGGCCACACTCTCGTTCCACTAAGATATTTCCGTGCCGACTCTGCCGCTAGATTCCGCCGCCCCAATAACGAAAGAAAAATCCGCTCCGGCGATTATCTTCGAAGACGTCGTCATGTCGTTCGGCGAAAACGAGGTGCTTCGCGGTGTTTCCTTTCGACTCGAGCTCGGCGACACCAAAGCACTGTTCGGAGTTGCCGGCTCCGGCAAAAGCCTGATCCTGAAACTTGCCATCGGTCTCATCAAGCCCGACTCCGGCCGCATCATTGTGTTGGGCGAAGACGTAACTCAAATGCGCGAGGAGCAGCTCTTCGACCTGCGCGGAAAAATCGGCATGGTTTTCCAGGAAAGCGCTCTCTTCGATTCGCTCACCGTCCGCGAAAATGTCGCCTACCGCCTGATGGGAGATCACGGCATCTACGACGATGCCATCGACAAGAAAGTTCGCGAGGCCCTGCGCTTCGTCGAACTCGAAAACACCCTCGATCTCTATCCCTCCGAGCTTTCCGGAGGCATGCGCCGCCGCGTCGCCATCGCCCGGGCCATAATCACGCAACCGGAACTGCTGCTCTACGATTCGCCCACCGGCGGCCTCGATCCCGTCACCTCAAACACCATCATCGAATTGATCGTGAAACAGCGCGACGTCTACCGCACCAGCGCGCTCCTCGTCACCCACCGCCTGCAGGATGCTTTCACCATGGCCACCCATCGCTTCGATCAAAAAACCAACCAGATGGTGCCGGTGCCCCATGGAGAACGTAGCGGCGATCTCATGAGCTTCCTGATCCTGCGCGACGGCCACGTCATCTTCGACGGCGATGTCGCCGCTCTCGCCGGCACCGAGGACCCCTACATCCGCGACTACATTTCCTGACCTCCGGGTAGCGGTGCAGTTTGAGTTGAGACCTCAAAATTCTTATGCGGTGTCATCCTGAGCGCAGCCGTTTTTCAGGCGTAGCGAAGGATCTCCTGCGCAACCGCCTTTTCGCGTAAGCCAAACTGCACCACTACCGACCACCGGATCCGCTGTGTCGAGTCCTTATGATGTGCTACGCTGGCCATGCCTTCCGTCTGCGGTTTCATGGAATCCCTGTCTCAGCTCCGCATCGGCACGGCTGGCTGGTCTTACAAAGACTGGGAAGGAATTTTCTACCCGCCCGGCATGCAACGCCGAAAAATCCACCCACTCGAATATCTCGCCCGCTTCTTCGACACCACCGAAATCAACACCTCGTTCTACGGACCGCTCAAGCCCGAACTCGCCAAACTCTGGTGCCGCAAAGTCGCCGCCGTAAACCAGAACTTTCTCTTCACAGCCAAGCTCTACCGCGCCTTCACCCACTCGCCAATCGCGGTAATGGAGCCTACTTCCGCCGCAACTATCCGTCCCACGGACGATGACGAAAGGCTAACCCGCGAAGGCCTCGACGCTATCGCCGACGAAGGCAAACTAGGCGCGTTGTTAATTCAATTTCCCGTCTCATTTAAAAACACGTCGCTCAACCGCGACTACCTCGCGCAACTCCTTCGCCAGTTCATCGAGTATCCCCGCGTAGTCGAAGTGCGCCACTCCAGTTGGAACGATCCGGCCACCCTCGCCTCCTTCGCCCAAAAGAATGTCGGCTTCTGCAACATCGATCAACCTCTTCTCGGACGATCCCTCGCTCCCACCGAGCACGTTACCGGAGCCATCGGCTACATCCGCCTCCACGGCCGCAACTACGAGCACTGGTTCGCCGATCAGGGTTCCGGCTACGACAACCGCAACGACCGCTACAACTATCTCTACAACGAACGCGAACTTGCTGGTTGGAAAGAGCGCATCATCAACGTAGCCGAAAAAGCCCAGGCCACCTACGTCATCACCAACAATCATTTCGAAAGCAAGGCCGCGGTAAACGCCCTCGAACTCAAAGCCATGATCGGCGGCAAACGCGTGCTCGCACCCGAAACCTTGATTCAGAAATATCCCGAGTTAAGGAGCATGTCCGACCCGGTACAAGGCGAAGAAGGAAAAATGCCAACCCTGCGATTTAGCTAGCCCCTCGGGAGACAGGGAAGGAAAATCACGCCGTTCTTCCTTCCGCTCCCTTCCTCCGCTAATAAGCGAACTGTTGCAGTTCGGTCACCCCTGAGTTCGGTCCGTCGACGTATCCCGTCCGGGTTGTGGGGTTCAGAGTAATGTGCGTCCCGATCACGTTGAACTCGTCCGAAAAGCTGAATCCATTCAGCGACTCGACCAGATTTCCCTTGATGTCATACACCTGAATGCTGCTTCCCTGCGCCGTGCTCGAAAACTCCTGCGCCACAAAAAACAGCTTGTTCACCGGATCGTATTCCACGTCGGTCCCGCTCTCGATCTGCGAGTTCGCGCCCGGCAGCACCACCGCAAAGCCGGTCTGCTCCGCCAGATTGTAAAACTCTGCGCGGAAGTCGAGTTCGGTCGTGGTCACGGCGATGCCATCTTGCGAATCCACCGCCATCCCGTTGATGAACCCCTGGTGATACGGCGGCGGTCCAAGAATGCCGGTGAACTGCGTCACCACTCCGGTCGTCAGATCGACCAGCGCGATCTGCGGCGCCGGACCGCCTACCGTTCCCTCCGAAGCCGCCACTACAGCCTGATTCGTCGTGCTGTCATACCCGACTTGCGGCGTATTCGCGAACTGAAAAGTCGCGTCGGTCAGCGTAATCATCGGACCGAAAGTATTCGCAGCAACCTCGGTGCCGAACACGAACGTGGTAAACGTATTGTTGTTGTCGAACGCGAGTACTGCGGTCGTCGGCGTGCTCTGCGTGCGGCTCATCCCTATGATGATCTGGTCCGCTGCCAGCGGCGCTTTCCATGTGCCGGTAAATTTATTCAGGCTGAGCGGGTTCAGCTCTTCGTAAATGCGCTTCGTCACGAAGATTCCGGTGACGTGTTCCCGCTCAACCATCCCCGTGCCCGTGCCCACGACTCCCATCGTCACGAAGTTGTCGGCGCTGTGAAGCGCCCCTTCCACGTTCACGATCTTCCCCGTCGCCTGATCGAAGGTTTCGGTCGCCGCCACACTCTCTCCGTTCGGCAAAGTAGCGTATTCGCTGAGCAGGCCTTCCGTGCCGTTCTGGTCGAGGTCGTGGCCGAAAATCTGCCCGCCGAACTTGCTGTGAACGAGCACGCCCGTCGGCCCGATCGAAGGCGCTTTGGATTGAGACTGCGCCGCCGCCGAAAGCAAAAACGCGAGCGAAGACAAAATGCAAAGCGCGGCCAGACTACAGGCTCTGAAACCGCGCGGCTGGATGTTTGTGCGATTCATCGATCTGATCTCCTGTGAGCGACATTCAATCCCGGCCGTCGACCGGGAACCGCCAGCCTACCGCTCTTCGCGCCCAGGAATGTCAGAGCCTTGTAAAATTTATTGCCCACCGCGCCGTCCTGTGGGCATCCTTCGTCATTCCGACGCCAGCGAGCGACAGCGAGCCTGGAGGAATCTGCCTTTCCACGGCTATGGAGGATCAGGAATGGAACATCTTCCCGCCAACACGTAACCGGCGAAAACAGAGGTGCAGAGATTGGGAAGTAG
The DNA here is from genome assembly GCA_964530145.1 of uncultured Acidobacteriaceae bacterium. GTDB lineage: Bacteria > Acidobacteriota > Terriglobia > Terriglobales > Acidobacteriaceae > Sulfotelmatobacter. Next base: position 28,868 of record CAZGXY010000019.1, read on the forward strand.
AGGCGGGTTCCGATTCGACTCGCTCGGTATGGGCTGGAAGAAGGTTGCTCACCCGCGCTTCGCGCGTATTCGGAATGAAATCAGCGTTGGTTGGATAGATCGTGGTCCGGGGTTCAGCGTCCCGCTGCGGCGTGATCGGTCATGCGCTGTTTGTTATACCGCAAGGCGACGTTCATGAACACATTGCCCATCGCCGTTTCAAAGCACATCATCAGCGCCTCAACGTCTTCGCTGGTCTTGTCGCCTTCGTCGGCGGTAACCAGAACTGGAGGATGTACCCGGAAATGAAATCCCTGGTCGTTCAGCGCGCAAACCGCATTGCCAACCACCTGGTTGGCCAACTCGAAGATAGTTTCTTTCACCAGCCCATCGGATTCGGGCAGCTCCGCCCCGGCGTAGTGGCTGGCGACGCGCACCGCGGTCTGCGGCTCGAGGTCGAGCACGATCCGTCCTTCAATGTCGCCGGTCAGCGCCACCATCCCCGCTACGCCCTTGCGGCGATATGCGGCCTCTTCCATCGACAGGTTGCCGACTCTGGTGGTGCCCTGAAGCCCCTGTGACAGCACGGCGTCAGCCGCGTTGATGAAAGGCTGAATCAGTTCCATCTTCATGAGATTAGGCTCCCGCGCCCGCCGCACCGGCGACGGCGCCGTCTTCTCCGAGAACATATTTAATGACTTCGTACAGCACTTCCGGCTTCACCGGCTTCTGCACGAAATGCCGCGCGCCCCGCTGCAACGCCGCGACAATGTTTTCCTGGTATCCGACCGAGGAGACCATGACGACGCGCGCTTCCGGATGCGCCTGCACGATTTTCTCCGCCGCCTCGATCCCTTCCATCTGCGGCATGGTGATATCCATGAGCACGATGTCAGGATGCGTGCGCTCGAACTCGCTGATGGCAGTCAGGCCGTCGCCGGCCTCAGCCGCCAGTTGCCCGCCAAAGCTCTCGATCATGCGGGCAAGGTTTTTGCGCGCGAAGACCGAATCGTCCACAATCAAGTAACGGACCGGCTGGCCGTCTTTACTGCGTTTTACCGGTGCGAACTGCTCCATAACGACCTCCTCAAACAGATTCCAACACGGCGGTCGCCCGCCGCACAGATAACTCCAGTCATGGCACTCTCTGGCTATAAGCCGGCACGCACAGCTTTTCCCGTGCCCGGCTTGCTTTCGTCGCGGCTGCATGCCGCTTGCAAAGCCGCCGCTAGGCCGTCCAGCGCGATCACTCGCGTAGCATAACCACGCTCGATCGCGGCCTTTGGCATTCCAAAAACTACGCAGGATTCTTCGCTCTGCGCAATGGTTAATCCCCCAGCCTTCTTGACCGCACCTAACCCCTCGGCCCCGTCATCGCCCATTCCGGTCATCAGCACAGCGATCGCATGCGCTCCAAATTCTTCCGCCGCGCTTTTGAACAGCACGTCAACGCTCGGACGGTGACCATTCACCCTCGGTTCGTCGCTCAACACGGCAACATCGCCCATGGTCAGCCGCTTCACCCGCATGTGCCGGCTTCCCGGGCACACCAGTACCCGCCCCGCCTGCAGCGTGTCTCCCGACTGCGCCTCTTTCACGCGCAGCGAACAGATTTCGTCCAACCGCCGCGCAAACATGTCGGTGAAACCCTCCGGCATATGCTGCACAATCGCGATCGATCCCGGAAAATCAGGCGGCAATTGCGCCAGCAAAAATTCCAGCGCCTGCGGGCCGCCAGTCGAAACTCCAATCACCACCAGCTTTGTCGGCTGCGGCGCCGATCTTCCAGCCGAAATCTTTTCCGGACGGCCTGGCATTCCCAGCATTCGTCCCGGGCGAACCACTTTGCACTCCGCTGCGGCTCTAATCTTCGAGATCAGTTCCGCCGCACTTTCTTCCATGTGAGAAGAATCCTGCGGCTTGGTGACGAAATCGAACGCTCCCAATCCCAGCGCTTTGAACGTTACCGAAGCGCCCTCGGTGCTGTGAGAGCTGACCACAATCACCGGCAGCGGATTCCTCCGCATAATTTCTTTCAAAGTGTCGATGCCGTTCATGCCCGGCATCTGCAAATCGAGCGTCACCACATCGGGCTTTAACTCTTCGATCTTTTTCAGGCAGAAGGTGCCATCCATCGCGGTTCCAACTACTTCGATCAAGGGACTGGTTTCCAGCATCTGCGGAATCAGTTTCCGCATCAGCGCGGAATCGTCCACCACCAGAACCCGCACTTTTCTTACTTCCTGCGTCATGCCCGGCCCCCCACAGCATTCATCGCCAGTCGAGCGCGATCCTCATGATTCAGCAACAATCCAAAATTTGTCGTCCCTTGTTGCTGCGGACGCGTTCGCGCTACATGCTCCACCACCGCCGGAAGATTAATGATCAGCACAACCTTCCCATCTCCCAGGATGGACGCCCCATTCACCAGATCGGTCGAGAACGTCTGATCGTCCAGAGCTTTGATCACCAATTCCTCTTCCCCCTCGAGAGAATCGACGATCAATCCATATTTTTTCTCTCCCACCGTGATCACCAGCACAAATAGCTTGATCGCTTGGCGATCCACGTCGGGCGCGCAAGGCCGCCCCAGCCGCAGCAACGGGAGCACCTGGTTCCGCAGTTGCAGCACTTCGTAGTTGTCGACCAGATGCACTTCCGATTCCCGCGCCCGCGCAATCTGGTTCACCGCGTTTAGCGGAATCGCATACAGCCGCTCCTCCACCCAGAACATCAGTGCCTTAATGATCGCCAGGGTCAACGGCAGCTTCAGCCGGAATGTCGTTCCCTGTCCCAGACGCGTGTCCACGTGGATCGTAGCCTTGAGCCGTTGAATCACGCTCTGCACCACATCCATGCCCACGCCGCGCCCGGAAATCTGCGTGACCTGCTCCGCCGTGCTGAAACCCGGACGAAAAATGAACTCCAGCGTCTCCGCCTCGGTCAAGCGGGAGGCTTCCTCCACCGTCGTCATGCCAAGTTCAAGCGCCTTGTTGCGAATCTTTTGCGCATCGATCCCGCGTCCGTCATCGCTCACTTCCACCACCACCTGATTGCCCTGGTGGTAAGCATGCAGCCGCAATTTTCCTCGTGGAGACTTGCCCTTCGCGCGGCGTTCTTCACCGGTTTCAATGCCGTGACTCACGGCGTTCCGCACCAGATGTGTGAGCGGCTCGGCAATGGCGTCAAGAATTCCTTTGTCGAGGTCGGTCTCCTGTCCGCTGAGTTCGAGATCCACTTCGCGCCCCAACTGCCGCGCAACATCGCGCACCATGCGGGGAAAGCGCCGGAACAACTGGTCGACCGGCACCATGCGAATCTTCATCACCGACCGTTGCAGATCGTTCAGCACGCGCGACTGAAACGCCATGGCATCGGCGAACTTGCCGCGCAGCAATTCTTTCGGATAGCGCTTGCCAAACTCGTTCAGCGCCTGCTGCAACATCGATTTGCCTATGATCAGTTCGCCGACGAGGTTAAGCACGTTGTCGATGCGCCCGGCCTCAACCCGCAGAATGTTCTCCATCGTCGCTGGAGGAGCGACTGTTTCCTGTGCAGGATTAGGAGCCGGGCTTTGTCCCTCGACGCTCTTCACAGGAGCCGCTGCTGCTTCTACGCTCGATGATTTCGAAACTGTTTCTTCAGAATGCAAACCCTGCGCCGGAACTGTAGGAGCGGGGTTCTCCGGGCTATCGGCGGGCTTGCTCGTCCGGGGCTCCTGGATCACCGCGACACTAACCTCGCCCGCAATCGTGGGAATCTGGCACTTCGCCGCAATCTGCTCTTTCGATTGCATGCTGGCCAGCACCATTTGCAGGTGCTTGGACGCGGCAGCCGAATTCGCATCCGGACGCAGCACCACCGGCTGTCCAATCGCGGCCACCGCGTTCAGAATCAATTGCCGCGCCGCGATCGGCATCGCGCAGTGCGGGTCGATCTTCACCATTACGTCGTAAAGTCCCAGTCCGCCGGTTTGCGCGCGCCCCACAGCCACTTTCTCGGCGGCACTCCAGTCGTTGCCGGAAGTCGCGCCCTCGGCCGCTTTTTTCTTCCGCCGCGGCTTCTTCGCCGCTGGAGCTGCCGTCAGTTCCTTGATCTTGTTCCGCAGAGCGTCCGTCTCCGGCATCGCGCCGCTCGTGTGGTAAGCCGCAATCATCGCGGTAAAAACATCAGCGGCGGCAAAAGAGATTTCGGCCAGCGCCCCATGCGCCGCTGCGCCTTCCAGCGAGAGCGCATCCTCAAACTGGTGCGCCAGGTCGCTCAGCTCGCGCAGCCCGCACGCGGCCGAATCTCCCTTCAGCGTGTGCACGGTCCGCCGGATCGAACGCACGATCTCCTCATCGCCGGGAGTCTTCTCCAGCTTGAGCGATTCCTCGTTCAGCGCCTGCAGCAGTTCCTGCGAGGTCTCAAAAAACAACTCCCGCAGTTCCGCTCCGCGCTCGTCGGGCGTTTCTGTCACTCTTTCACCTCGAGCCTCTGGTAAGCCGTTCCACTGTCGCGGTGCACCATCTGGAATTTTTCCGTTAAGCCCAGCAGGCTCTCCGCGTGCCCCACAAACAGATATCCGCCGGGATTCAGGCAGCGGTAAAACTTTTCGATCAGCCGCTTTTGCTCCGCTTCGTCGAAGTACATCATCACGTTGCGGCAGAAGATCACGTCGTTGCGCTGCGGCAGATATTCGGTCTTCAGGTTATGAAAGTCGAAATGCACCATCTCTTTCAGCGCCTTCTTGATCGCATACTTATCGCCGACTTTATCGAAGTAACGCAGCCGGAAGCTGTAATCGACGGTCGACATCTGGTGGTCGTTGTACATCGCTTCCTGTCCGGTGCGCAGCACCGAGTAACTGATATCGCTGGCTAAAATCTCAACCCGCCACGGCGGAGGGACCAGCGGCTTCGGCAAAGAAATTTCCACCGGCAACGGATTCCGCAGGTAGTAATACGAGAGCGCATCGGCCGAAAGCATCGCCAGCGTGTATGCTTCCTGCCCGGTCGAGCAGCCCGCGCTCCATACTCGCACCGAATACTCGCGGTGCGCCTGCTTCCGCTTCAGCATCTCTTCCAGCACGTGCTTCTGAAATAAATCGAGCTGCGCCTTGTGGCGGAAGAAGCTGGTTTCATTGACCGTGAGATTCTCGACCAGCTGCGCCAGTTCCGCTTTCCCCTCCTGGCTGATCAGCAACCGGTAATAGGCGTAAAAAGAATCCGCACGGGTTTCCTTCAACCGGCGCAACAAGCGATCCTGCAGGAAGTGCGTGCGCCGCTCGTCGAAGTGCATGCCGCACTCCTGGTACACCAGCGCCTGCAGCAACCGCAGTTCCGCCTCCGTCAAAATTGGAGCAGGTGCCGCTCCCGATGTGCCCATGCTTCCTCTTGTCTGCTAAGCCCGAGTCTTAAATTCCTGTCGCCCCAATAGCGACCTTAAAAAAGCCGGTACAACAATGCACGCTCACCGTGCCGCGGCAGCCCGCGTTTCCGCCTTCGAATTCTTCGCGTCCCCGCTCCCATTCGCCTGTAACAAGCTTGCCGGAGCCAGCAGCCGGGTCATATCGAGCAGTACGATCAGTCGCCCTCTTACCTTGCCCAGCCCGGTTACGCAATTCAGTCCGCCTTCCTGAAAAACCGCCGGAGGCGCTTCCACATCTTCGCCCGCGATCTTCAACACCTCGGACGCCGAATCCACAATCAGTCCCGCCAGCTTCCCGCCGTGTTCGACCACCAGGATGCGGTTACTCCTTTTCAGCTTGGCGTGCTTGTCGCCGAAACGTTTTCGCAGATCCATCACGGAAACGATCTTGCCGCGCAGATTGATTACGCCCTCGAGATAATCGGGAGCGTCGGGCACGGCAGTAATCTCCGGCACGCGCACAATCTCGTGCAGCGAAGTAATGGGTACACCATAGGTCTCGCGCCCCACCTGAAAGCCGACGATATGAAGTTCGCGGTTCATCGATAAACCTAGGCGCGCGCCGCCGCAGCCTTGCGCCCGCCATGAGCGTGAGAATGGGAGTGTTCTTCCGCGGCTTTGGCCGCCTCATCCAGCGCGAAGCGGTCCATGAAGTCGAGCAGGCCGCGTGACATCTTCGACATTTGCTCCGCCGAAGCTGCCAGTTCCGTCGAACCGGAGGTCGATTGCTGCACCAGTTCGCGCATCCGCTCCATGGCTTTCACCACGGCCTGCGCTCCCGATGCCTGCTCTTCCACCGCCGAATTGATCTCATGCGTGATCTCATTCAACCGCGTGGTAGCCCGCGCAATTTGCGACGACCCATGCGACTGCTCGTTGGTAGCGGCGCCAATTTCCTGCGCGAACTTGTAGACTTCCGTGACCACGTTCGAAATCTTGCGCAGCGCCGAATTCAGTTCGCCGCCCAGATCGAGCCCCTCGTTCACGATGCCGGTCGACCGGTCCATATTTTCGACCGCCTTGCGCGCTTCCTTCTGAATGCTCTGGATCAGCTCCGAAATTTCCTTGGTCGATTGCGCCGACTTTTCCGCCAGCTTGCGGACTTCATCGGCCACAACCGCAAACCCCAATCCGTGCTCGCCCGCGCGCGCCGCCTCAATCGCCGCGTTCAACGCCAGCAGGTTCGTCTGCTCTGCCAGGTCGTCGATGACTTCAATGATCTTTCCAATATCATCGGCACGCTGACCCAGCGCTCCAATGATCTCTCCCGATGACGTGATCGTCGCGTTGATCCGGTTCAGGCCATCCGTCGCCTTTTCCATGGTGGTAATGCCGCTGTGCACTTCTTCCCGCGACCGGTTGGAAATATCCAGCAGCACCTTCGCCGTATCCGCGACTCGTTGAATCGAAGCCACCATCTGGTCGATCGACGCCGAGGTCTCACTCACGCTCGAAGCCTGCACCTGCGTGCTCTTCACCATGTTCTGCACGTTCACGCTCATCTCGTGCATGGTGCTGGTCACTTCATCGATCGCGGAAGAAGCCTGCAACCCGATCTTCGCCGAGTCGTCCGACGCATTCGCGACTTGCCCTGAGGCGCTCGCCACCTGCGCGGAGGCATCGCGCACGCTGCGCACCAGCCGGCCTAAACCTTCCACCATCTTCGCGAAAGCATTGCCCAGCGTGTCATGCGTCGATCGCGGTTTCACTTCAACCGTGAGATCGCCGCCCGCAATCGATTCCGAAACTCCCGCCATTTCCCTTAGATAATTCACCATCTTCGCGAAGGTGCGCGCCAGCTCCCCAATCTCATCCTGCCGGTTCACATCGATCGAATGCTCCAGGTCGCCGGTGTCGCCGATCTGCCGCGAAACCTTCATCAGATTCGTCAGCGGATCGGTAATTTCCTTGGCCGTCCTGAAAGCCACAATGATGCCCAGTCCCAGCGCCACAATCGTGCTCCCGATCGCCGCCAGAATCGTCAGCGTGCTCGCCGTCTCATCCGACTTGCGCCCTGCCTCCACCAGTTTGCGGTTTTCGCCGTCCGCCACATCGAGAGCGTCGGTCGAATTCTTCACCCACGAGGAAGCATCCTTCTGCAGGTAATAAATCTGCAGTTCGGCTACGGTAGCGTTCCCGGAATCTACATCCTTCCGCTTGTCGATCAACGGCTGCGCAAATTCTTTGGACCACGCCTGCTCCAACTGATCCACTTTGCTCAGCGCCGTTCGCTCCTGCTCCGAACTCGCGAGCGTCTTGCCCTCCTGCAGCTTTTCGCCAAGCACACGCAGGCCGTCGTTCATCCGCTCCACTTCGCGCGTGTCGCCGCTCAAAAGGTAATTGCTCAAATAAAGGCGATTCTGCATCATCTGGAAGCGCACTTCGTTGGTGGCGTCGGCCAGTTCGAGAGAAACTTTCGCGGCGTCCTTCGCCGCATGCTCCCGGTGCACCGCCAGCATGTTCACGATGAACAGCACGACCACCATGCTGAGGATGATCGAAAAGTTTTTATAGAGTTTCTTGCCAATCGTCATGCCGTTCCTCCGGCGAATCGCTTCCCGCTAGTGAGCTTCAAACTTAAAATCCACAACTCCCGAGGTCTCTATCGACGCCGGCTCGAACCGCCACTTCCGCACCGCATCCAACGCCGCCGTCGCCAGCACCGGATGCCCACCCACCACCTTGGCTTCCTTTACGGTTCCATTCGGCGCCACCACTACAGCCACCTTCACCGTGCCAGTCAGATTCATCTTGCGCGCCAGGTCCGGATAAGTCGGCTGCACCTTGCTTTTCGCCCGGCGCACAATGTCGCCCTGCGCATCTTGGCCTTTCACGCCAACTACGCCCGTCCCAACTGCTATCGCCATCAAGGCCAACAGCAATCCTGTCTTTCTCAGAGACACAGTTCCTCCCGGCACAATAATGGTATCCACGGAGGAGCAAAGCCGTGGCCACGCATCCACTTTTGGAAAAACCAAGGTAATGTCAAAGATCTCCCTGAAAATGCGTTACTTAGTTCAATCGGCCAAGCTCGCACTCCACTCCATCTCAAAATTAGCGTTGTCTCACGCTTCGCCCGATGTATACGTTGTTCTCATGTTGAGATGGTTCCGACCCCATTTTTCTCGGGATTTCACACCGAGATTATTCACTTGACACAAAAGTGGGGTAAGTGTATCGTTTTGACATGGACATCCGAGAGATCAGCGAAAAGTTCTCAACTGACGAACAATGCTTGGCTTACCTCCAGCAGATGCGTTGGCCGGATGGAATCATTCGCTGCCCACAATGCGGAAGCAAGGACGTTACCCGCTACGAACGCCCTCTGGTAGAACCCAAGCGCCGATCTAAAGAGCGCGACGAAAAGAGGGCGCAGCGTCCAAATCGTCGTGGTTGGTTCTTCATCTGTGGCGAGAAAACCTGCCGCAATCAATTCACTCCCACGTCCGGCACTCTGTTCCATGACACCCATCTGCCGCTAATAGTCTGGTTTCATGCCGTCGCGCTAATGCTTAACGGTAAGAAGGGGATCAGCGCGAAGCAGATGCAGCGCGATCTCCGCATCGGCGGATACAAAACCGCGTGGTACTTGAACCATCGTATTCGTGAGGCAATGCGGGAAGGTTCGATACCGCAACTTGGTGGCATCGTCGAAATCGACGAAACATATCTGGGCGGACGGCAACGCGGCCACCGGGGAAAACTTAAGAACAAGGACGTAGTTCTCGGAATGCGGGAACGCGGTGGTCCACTGCGCTTCATCCACAC
>CAZGXY010000020.1:0-31308 GCA_964530145.1 uncultured Acidobacteriaceae bacterium
CTCCAAAAGCTCGCCGCAGCCGCCAAAATTGCGGTATAGGGAGGCTCTGCCACTCGCCAAGCCCCAGCGCCGAGAAAACTTTATTCACCTCGTTACGCATCTAACTGTGATTGCCGTCACCGCGCCCGCTGGATTTTTCGGCGCAGATTTTTGGCAGCTCAATTTTCGGCTCGCAGACCGCGAATATGGTTCGTTTGTGCCATATGGCACTCAGTTCCTAATGTGAGAACATCGTTGCTCTACTGTTTCGGCCCATGGATCGCTACTGGAGCGACAGCATGGAGCTTTGCGGAGGCGGTGTGCATCTAAGGGAAAAAGCGGCGAATGCACTTGCCGTCAACGGGACGGATGCGCTGCTTCGAGTTTGTGGGTTGAAAAAAGTTTTCCGGTCCGGCGAATCGGATCTGGTGCTCTTTGAGAATTTATCGTTTGAAGTGAATCGTGGCGAGATGCTTGCCATCGTCGGTGAGTCTGGCGCGGGGAAGAGTACCTTGTTGCACATCCTCAGCGCGCTTGATCACGCTTCCGCGGGTGACGTATACTGCGCGCAATTGAAGCTGAATTCGTTATCGGCGGACGAGGCGGCAAGGTTTCGCAATCGCGATGCCGGGTTCGTGTGGCAATTTCACTACCTGCTTCCCGAGTTCACCGCGGCGGAAAATGTGGCCATGCCACTGCTTCAGCGTGGCCGAAGCTGGGCGGAAGTCGCCCCTGAAGCTTCACGGTGGCTTCGCGAAGTCGGCCTCGAACAGCGCGCGCATCATCGCTCGGGAGAGCTTTCAGGCGGTGAGCAACAGCGGGTTGCGCTGGCGCGGGCGCTGATTACCGGCCCGAAATTGTTGCTCGCGGATGAACCGACCGGGGACCTTGACGGCCACACCGCGGAAGCGGTCTTCGAATTGATCGCGCGGCTGCATCGTGAACACCAACTCACCTCTTTAATTGCAACCCACAATCTTTCGTTTGCGCGGCGTTGCGACCGGGTTTTGCGCCTTGAGGCAGGCCGTGTAGAAGAAATCAGGCCGGAATCGTTGCTCGTGTAGTCGCTATTGAGTCAGAAGGGATTTAGGTAAGACGGAGTGCAAGAATTTGCGTATCGATGCGAGTCACGACTTCGCTAGGTTCCTTCAGTAACATTGTATAAACGTTTGAGTACTTGGGTTCGGTGGCCGTTTGATTGCATAATGAAAGAAGTAACGGGAGCCGGAAGCAAGTGAGAAATGGGTCAGGATTTCGATAGGGCCGGCGGGCTTTAGCGCCTTTCGGTCCCAGCTTCAGGGGGGGATGGGCATATGTTTGAACGTTACACGGAGAAAGCCAGGCGCGTAATCTTCTTTGCGCGCTACGAAGCCAGCCAGTTCGGGTCTCCTTATATCGAGACTGAGCATCTGCTGCTCGGGCTTCTGCGCGAAGATAAAGCCCTGACCAATCGCTTCCTGCGTTCGCACGCCTCGGTCGAATCGATCCGCAAACAGATTGAAGGCCATACCACGATTCGCGAAAAGGTTTCGACCTCTGTTGACTTGCCGCTGAGCAATGAATGCAAGCGGGTTCTCGCTTATGCCGCGGAAGAAGCGGAACGCCTGTCGCACCGCCACATTGGAACCGAACATCTTTTATTGGGCCTGCTGCGCGAAGAAAAATGCTTCGCCGCCGAGATCCTGCATGAGCGGGGTTTGCGCCTTTCGACCATCCGCGAAGAACTGGCGCGCACAACCCAGGAAAAAGCCCAGCCGCAGCGGCAACGCGAGTCTTCTTTGTTGAGTGAATTTTCGCGGGATTTGACGCAAGCTGCGATGGATAGCCAGCTTGATCCGCTGGTCGGGCGTGATGGCGAGTTGGAGCGTGTGGTACAGATTTTGTGCCGCCGCACGAAGAACAATCCGGTTCTGATTGGCGAGCCGGGAGTTGGAAAGACTGCGATTGTCGAAGGGTTGGCGCAGCGCATTGCGGACGGCGAAGTCCCATCGTTCCTGGCCGACAAGCGAATTTTGGCTCTCGATCTTTCCCTGATTGTTGCCGGAACGAAATATCGCGGGCAATTCGAAGAGCGCCTGAAGACCATCATGAAAGAACTGATGGAGTCGCAGAATTCCATCATCTTCATCGATGAGCTGCACACGCTGGTTGGCGCGGGGTCAGCGGAGGGTTCGCTGGACGCGGCGAACATCCTGAAGCCGGCATTGTCGCGCGGCGAAATTCAATGCATTGGTGCAACCACACCAGGCGAGTATCGCAAATCGATTGAAAAAGATCGTTCGCTTGAAAGGCGCTTCCAGGCGGTGAAAGTTCCGCCGCCCAACGAAGTGGACGCGGTGAAAGTTCTATTTGGAATTAAGGACCGCTACGAAAAATTCCACGCCGTCACTTATACCGACGATGCGATCAATTTCGCGGTTTCGCATTCGAATCGTTATATTCCAGACCGCTTCCTGCCGGATAAGGCCATCGATCTTGTGGACGAAGCCGGCGCGCGCGTGAAGCTCCGTCAGACTTCGCAGCCGGAAGAGATCAGCGAAGTGCAGAAGCGCATCAAGTTCATCGTTCATCGCATGGAAAACGCGATTGCGAACCACGAGTTTGAAAAGGCGCGTTTCTATTCCGATGAAGAGCGCAAGGAGCGCGAGAACCTGCGTGCCCTGCGCGAGAAATATCACCTCGACGAATCTTCGACCGGCGTTGTCGGCCGCGAAGACATCGAAGACGTGGTTTCGCGCTGGACCGGCGTTCCCATCACTTCGATTAAAGAAGAAGAGACACAAAAACTGCTGCGCATTGAAGAAGAACTGCACAAGCGCATCATCTCGCAGGATAAGTCGATCAGCGCGCTGGCGCGTGCGATCCGCCGTTCCCGCGCCGGCCTGAAGAGCCCGAATCGCCCCATCGGTTCGTTCCTGTTCCTGGGGCCTACCGGCGTCGGCAAAACCGAAGTCGCGCGCACGCTGGCGCAGTTTATGTTCGGCACCGAAAAGGCCCTGGTCCGCTTCGATATGTCGGAATTCATGGAGAAACATTCCGTTTCGAAGCTGATTGGTTCGCCTCCGGGATATGTGGGCTACGAAGAGGGCGGTCAGCTGACAGAACGCGTCAAGCGGGCGCCATATTCTGTCGTTCTGCTGGACGAAATCGAGAAGGCGCATCCGGATGTCTTCAACATCCTGCTGCAGGTTTTTGAAGACGGCCAGCTTACCGATGGTCTGGGCAACACGGTCGACTTCAAGAACACGATCCTCATTATGACTTCGAACATTGGCGCCCGGCACTTGCAGAAACGCGAGGGTTTCGGCTTCCAATCGACGAACGATGAGATGGTTTCCGGCAAAGTCGAAGAGCTGGTGAAGGGCGAAGTCAAGCGCACCTTCAATCCGGAATTCCTGAACCGCCTGGATGAAATCATTCTATTCCAGGCTTTGAGCGAGGCCGACCTGATCCAGATTCTGGAGCTTATGGTCACCCAGCTCAATACGAATCTGGCGCAGAAATCGATTACGGTGTCGGTTGCGGATGAAGCCAAGAAGTGGATTCTCAACCAGACACTGACCGATCGCTCCTACGGCGCCCGGCCATTGCGCAGGGCTTTGCAGAAGTACATCGAAGACCCGCTTTCGGAAGCGCTGATTCAGGGAACGATCACCACGCGTCCGGCCTTTATCGAGGTCTTCCTCGAAGACAACAAGCTGTTCTACCGGCCTGTGGATTCGGAGAAGACCGAAGGCGTGCTGCTATACGAGAATAGTTAATTCAGCTATCAGCAATAAGCCGCCAGCCGGAAGCTGGCGGCTTTTGTCTTGTCTGACGCCAGCAAGCGGAGATATAGACGCAGCAATTTGCGATTCTGAAAGGCCGCCCGCAGATTTCCACAGGAAGCCCCGGTCGTTGTTGTGACATCCGTCATATGTCTGCGCTGTGTTTTCCTGCTAATGCTGTTCCATGCTGAAACTGGCGCATATGGAACGCTTTCTGCGGCTACAGAATCAGATTCGGGAATTACGCCGCTCGCGACCGAAGGCGGGGCTGCTTCACTTATCTTGTTCCGGTTGCTCGTGCCCACAGAAATCTATGCGGGAAACGGCGTACCTGATGCAACTCCGCTTGCACCTGGAAACGGAGCTCGAAACGGGCCCTCAATGCCGCACGCTGGGCCGAACGCCCCACCCCGGAGCCCAGCAGCCCGCGATTCATCGTTCACCGTCTGGCTAGGTCACGTTTTCGATTGACAACAAAATCATACGTTTTCCCGGTTGGGGCTCGATGCGGTGTGCGTTGAGCATCATGGTGCGCTCTCCGAGATGGGGGAAACTGTGGCGGACTTCGTAGTCCTCCACCCGGCCGTTGTTGGGCAGGACCTTTTCCAACAGATCGCGCAGCCGGGGAATGTTCCATTGCCCGTCACCCAGTTCGTACAAGGTGAGTTTTTCGGTTTCCCTGCGTGTCACTTGAAAGGTCCGGCAAAAGACCTGATTGGCGCTGACCACGCGCAGGTCGGCGTCGAGGATCAGCAACGCCCCGCGCGTGTTGTCGATTAGAGCGTCGCCATACCGGATCAGGTATTCGATTTCGCGCTTGAGAGCGTCGATGTTCTCAAAACTGAGCACGGCGCCATCAATCTTGTTGTCCCACGTCTTGTAAGGGCGCGCCCACATCTGGTACCAGGCGCCGCTCTCTTTCTCTCTCACTTCGCGTTCCTGAACGTTCACGCTGTCAATGGCTTCGCGGGCGAATTGCCCCAAGTCGTCGACGCTCAAATTAGGACGGATTTCGTTCAAGCGCCGGCCCACGTCGCCGGGCAGCAGGTTCAGCAGTTTCTGCGCCGGCGGAGTAAATCGGCGGATGCGCAGCTCGAGGTCCACGATCACTACTGGGACGGTCACATTGCCCAGCAGGTGAGCAGGTCGTTGTTGACCGCTGTCAGCTCGACGTTGCGGTTCTGCAGTTCCTCGTTGAGCGTTGTCAACTCTTCATTCGAAGACTGCAACTCCTCCTTGGCGGTCTCCAGCTCTTCGTTGGTGCTTTGCAGCTCTTCGTTGGCCGAGAGCACTTCCTCGTTGGCCGACTTGAACTCTTCTGTGGTCGTCTCATGCTCTTCGATCAATGACTGAAACTGCTCGCGCAACCGCCCCAGTTCCTGTTTCACTTGCGCATTTTCCCGGGAGACCCCGTGGCGCGCGTTGGCCGCGCTCTTTTTCTCCTGGCGGCTCCGCGCCGCCGCCGAAGGCACGTCTTGAAACACGATGACGTAGTAATGTTCTCCGGGTCCACCTTGCAGAGGGGTAATTTCCAAATTCACTTCGCGGGTATGACCGTTCGATTGCACATGCACGCCTTCTTTGCGCACGATAATATTTTCTTTTTTGGCCTTGGAGAGCGCAGCGCGCAGATCAACCAGCAAGCCCTCACGCGCCATTTTGGACAAGCTGAACGTGGGATGTCCGGCGGCCGGCTCCAGGTACGCCCCGGTTTTTCCGCGCAGGTGCACGATCTCCATTTCATCATTGACCACCACACTGGCGGGCACGAAGCGGTTCATCAGCAGCCGGTCCACTTCGTTCTCAATGGCAAAAGCCGGCTGGGGTCCGCGCGGGGCTTTAACGTCTTCGCCGCGGCGAATGCCGTAGTCGAGTGCGCCAAAGTAAGTCGCCAGCCGGGCAACGGACTTCTTTTTCTGAAAGATCTTGCTTTTTCTATCCAACGGCGTGAAATACTCCGAAAAAGCGCCCAGGCTCTCGGATTCACCCAACATCAGGTAGCCGTCGGGCTTAAGGGCGTAGTGCATGGTGGGCAGCACCCGCTTTTGCAGGGCCGGCCCGAGGTAGATGAGCAGATTGCGGCAACTTATAAGGTCGAGATTGGAAAAGGGCGGGTCCTTGGCCACGTTCTGCTTGGCGAAGATACACATCTCGCGCACTGGCTTGACAATCTGGTAGCCGCCATCCAGCCGCAGGAAGAAGCGCCGCAAGCGCTCGGGAGAAATTTCCGAGGTCAGGGCGTCCGAATATAGGCCGGCGCGAGCCCGGTCCAGCGCGCCGTCGCTGATGTCGGTGGCGAAGATCTGAAAAGGGACATTGCCCAGGGGAACTCTGGCGGTCTTGCTGGTTTCCAGCCACAGATACTCCAGCATGACCATGGCCAGCGAATAGACTTCTTCGCCGGTGGAGCAGCCCGGAACCCAGATCCGGACTGTGCCGGACTTTCGCGGGTTCTTAAAAAGATACGGCAATACCAGCTTACGCAAGGCCTCGAAGGCCTCAGGATCGCGAAAGAAGCCGGTGACGTGAATCAGAATGTCCTGATACAGGTTTTCGACTTCTC
This sequence comes from uncultured Acidobacteriaceae bacterium, assembly GCA_964530145.1. Taxonomy (GTDB): domain Bacteria; phylum Acidobacteriota; class Terriglobia; order Terriglobales; family Acidobacteriaceae; genus Sulfotelmatobacter. The sequence goes on from CAZGXY010000020.1 coordinate 6,310, forward strand.
CCGGCGTATTGCGCACAAAGCGAACATAGTCTTTGAGCTTCTCCAGCTTCTGCAGCACCATGCGGCGCTTGATGCGGCGCTGCAAAGTGGTCTGCTTGTAGTGGGTGAAGTCCACGCCGGTAGCGTCGCGCAACAACGACAGTAGCGCTTCCATCTGGTCGCCGGGGGCGAGGGCGACATCCGACTTTTCCGGCTCCGCCGGAGTGAGGTAGGGATGTTGCGCCACCCGGTTCAGTTCCGCGGCTATATCGGCGGGCGGAAGCACAAAGTCCACGCAGCCGGAGTTGACCGCGCTGCGCGGCATGCTGTCGTATTTGGCGGTTTTCTCGTCCTGCGCGAAGGTAATGCCGCCGGCTGCCTTGACGGCGCGTGAGCCTTCGGTGCCGTCGGAGGCCGTACCCGACAGGATCACACTGATGGCGCGATTGCCGCGCGCCTCGGCGAGGGAGCGCAGAAAGTGATCGATGGGCATGTGCTGCCCGCGGGTGAGCACCCGCGGCGCCAGCCGCAGCACCCCGTCCTGCAACGCGATGGTGGTGTTGGGAGGGATCACATACACGTGGTCGGGCTGTACCCGAGTGCCGTCCGTGACTTCGGTCACCGGGATCTTCGTCGTGCGCGAAAGAATATCCCGCAATTCGCTGCCGTGCTTGGGATCGAGATGCTGCACCAGCACGAAGGCCATGCCCGACTTCTCCGGGAGCCGGCGCAGCAGTTCGCTGAAGGCTTCCAGTCCGCCCGCCGAAGCGCCGATGCCGACGACGGGAAAGGTCTTCGGGTTGCTTTTTGCCAGAGTGGGAGTGGGGTTGCGTCGCTTGATCTTCAGGACTGAGCCGCTCATATGACCGCCTTTGCGGCACGCCGGCGCCCCGACAGGACTGAAATAGAGGCTCGACTAAACAGGCATGTCTGTCGTCTGTTAGCGGACCCCGGGGTTCGGCCTATGTCCGCACAGCGGATTGTAGCACCTCGCCAGAACGCGGCCACCTAAAGAAGCCGCGAAATGCAATTCTTTGCGACCGCCGACCGCTTTTGGGAATCGAGACAGCAGCCACCGCCAAGGCAGGAGACCATGTCTAAAGTCAATATCGCCGAGAAATTCGCCCAAATCACCGAATACTGGAAGCCCTACGTCGGCGCCGAACTCAATGGACAAATGGTGAAATTCGACAAGCTGAAGGGCGCGTTCGTCTTTCATCATCACGAGAACGAGGACGAAATGTTTCTGGTGGTCAAAGGGCGATTCCGCATGGAGTTCCGCGACCGCCATGAATGGATCGAAGAGGGCGAGTTCATCGTCGTGCCGCGTGGTGTTGAGCATCGTCCCGTCGCCGACGAGGAATGCTGGATTCTGTTGTTCGAGCCGGGCTCTACACTGAATACAGGCAACGTCATCAACGATCGCACTCTGCCCGAGCTAGAGCGCGTCTGAGCGAACCGGAGCGGTAAGCTCCGCAAGACGCAATTGGATCTGCGGCCTGCTGTTGCCCGCCGAGGACGGTTTGTCTATGATCTCCAGTTGATCATGCTCAAACGACAGCTTCTCAGGCGCGCAACCCTCCTTTTAATTCTTCTTATAGCCGTATCCCCCTCTTCGGCCCAATCCAAGTCTGAATATGAAATCTACGCAATGCGCTATGCCACGATACCGGGCTTTCCTGTGGCCGAACTGGTGAAAGGCGCCGATCCATCGCGGAAACTCGATATCGCGATGATGATATGGCTGGTGAAGGGAAATGGCCGTAACGTCCTCGTCGATTCAGGTTTTTATCACGATCGTTTCTTCAAAGATTGGCAGGTGAAGGACTTCACGAAGCCCTCCGACACTCTTAGTCGAATCGGCCTCAAGCCGGAGGATATTACGGACGTGATCATCACTCATATGCACTGGGACCACGCCGACGGTATGGATCTGTTTCCCAATGCCCGCATCTGGGTTCAGAAGGATGAACTCAGTTACTACGCAGGGGAAGCGTGGCAATCGAAAGACACACACGGCGGCATCGATGAGGATGACGTTCTGACACTGGTGAAGCTGAACACACAAGGGCGAGTGGGTCTGGTGAGTGGCGATGCGCAGCAGATTCTCCCCGGCATCACCTGTTATACCGGCGGCAAACACACTTACCAGTCGCAGTATGTCGGAGTTCAGACCGCGGCTGGAACGGTAGTGCTGGCGAGCGACAACATGTATTTGTACGAGAATCTCGACAAGCACGCCCCGATTGCCGCCACTCTCGACTCGGCGTCAAATCTGCGAGCCCAGGATCGCATGAAGCAAATCGCGGCACGTCCGAGTCTCATTATCCCCGGCCACGATCCGGAGGTTTTCGCGAGATTCCCCAATCCAGTTCCGGGCGTGGCGAAGATCCAGTGATGTGGCACAATAAAGCAGCCCATGGAACTCGTCGTTTACTCTGCCGTCTGGTGCCCCGATTGCCGTGCTGCCAAACGTTTCCTGGATAAGCACAACATCCCATACAAAGATATTGATATTGAGACCAGTCCCGGCGCCGCGGAAGAGGTAATCAAGCACACCGGCAAGCGCGCCATTCCACAGTTTGTGATCGATGGCGAATGGGTTCAGCCGTATGCTCCGGGAAAGGGATTTCTCTACGAAAAAATCGCTAAGAGATTAGGCATTACCAATCTTTAGGTGGCCCAATGCCGAGCCTCTAACCTGTTTCGATGCCATTTCGATGGCGCCGTCCAATCCCCTGTACATCATCTTCCGTACCGTGGAAAACCTGCACCCGGCGAGGGAAGATCACATTCCCGGTTTTCTGCGCAGAAGGATTTTTCTTATGCGCGCTGAAGGGAGTGGGCGCCACCCATGTCTGAACCGCAGTCGCCGCAGGTGTCGAACGAGGTTACGGAGAGCTGGCAGCAGGCCGTGCAGGGCATTCTGGGCCTGGTCGTGCTAATCGGGGCTGTCGCGATGTTTCATTATTATTCGCCCTCCGCCACCCAGAACCCTCAGCCGGATGAACTGCACCAGCGAGTCCAGCAGCTCTCTCAACAAGTCGCGCAACTCGAACAGCAGCAGGCTACGCCCGCGCTGGTGTTGAGCCGTTACCGCAATTCCATCGGGTACATTTACGGCATCTATCAGGTGGGATTTCCCGATAAGCCCGCAGCGATTCGCGCGCGCGTCTCGGGAACCGGTTTTCTGGTCGCCGACCAACTGCTGGCAACCAATCGCCACGTAGCCGAACCGTGGTATGGAGACGTTGAAGCTGAAACGTTGATCCAGCGCGGCGCAAAACCTGTGCTGGAAAGCCTGGTTGTTTTCTTCCCCGGTTCGCCGACTCCGGTTGCATTGACTCCGGGCGCGGTTTCTTCGTCGGAAGACCTGGCGGTTCTGCGCATCGACGTTAAAGAAAAAGACGCGGTGCGCGGGCTTTCTGTGTTGCCGCTTGGCAAGGCTGCAGCGTTGCCTGGCGAGCCGGTGACAGTGATCGGCTATCCGATGGGAATTGCGGGAATGGTGGCGAAGTCGCCAACCGGCATCTACCAGCGCCTGGCCTATCGCCACGGCGATATCACCGCTGCGAGCGAACTGGCGGCGCTTTCACTGATTCGTCCTTCAACGACCTGCGGACATCTCGGCGATGTAGTCGGCGAGAAATTGATCTATGACGCTCCTACCGCACACGGCGGAAGCGGCGGCCCGGTGTTCAACTCCCACGCCGAAGTAATCGGAGTGAATTCCGCTTACATCGACGGTTTCTCCGGCGGAACGCTGGGAGTTTCGATCGAGGCTTTGCGGCCGCTGATCGCGGCGGCAGAGAAAGAGCCGTAGCGATTTCGTTGCTTCGAAAGACATCCCAGAAATAGAGAAGCCGGGAAGGTTAATTCCCGGCGTTTGTTTTTGACTCGAATCAGAATGCCCAGCGCAGCGAGAACTGAATCAGCCGCGGCGTTCCCGTGGTGTTCACGATTCTTCCAAATGGATCTGCGCCCGACTGGCCGCCCCCGACCCACGCGAGATACTGCTCGAAGTCGGTGACGAGCGGCGTGCCGAAGTTCGGGTGGTTCCACAGATTGAAGAAATCGGTGGCAAAGCGCAGATCCTGGCGCTCGGTAAGCTTGAAATGTTTGATGAGCGAGAAGTCCCAGTTCTGTTGGAAAGGTCCGCGGTAGATGTTGCGGCCGAGACTGCCGAAGCCGGTGGTGCAGAAATCTGCGTTTGTCGCGCATTGCGTGGGATAGAGCAGCGGTGCCGTAGTGAACGCCGCGGGATTCAGCCATTCGTTCAGTCGTTGCGTGACGCTGCCGTGGCTCATTCCCTCACCGATCGACGCACCGGAGGCGAGACTTGCGCTGACCGGTGATGTGCCAGCTCCCAGGAACGCATTGCCGCCATTCGAGTCGAGAACGGAGAATGGCAGCGAAGATTGGAAACTGGAGACGCCGCTTACCGACCATCCGCCTAAAGCTCCGTGCTCAAAGCCGGTTGCACGGGCGAAAAAGGGAAGGTCATAGACGTAGCTGACCTTAAAAACCTGTGGACGATTGAAGTCCGAGATTCCACGCGAATCGGCAATCGTGCTTTCATTGTTGAAAGCGGTGTTGTTAGCCGTGTTCCCCGTCGAAGTCGCGTCGATGTTCTTGGAGAACGTATATGCCGCCTGGATATAACCGTGCGCCCAACGCCGCGAGATCGTGCCTTGCAGCGAGTGATAAATCGAAAACGCGTCGTTGGCGAAGATCTGGTATCCCGAATAGCCATTCAGGCCCGGGGTAGGCGTTCGAGCGATTGCATTGGAAAACGTATTGCTGGTGATGGTGTAGTTGTGGCCGCTCGTGTCGGTGACGATGAACGGGTTCGCTGGGGTCGCATCAACCGACTGGATGGCATCTCGCGTCTCTCGCAGGTGCGTACCCTTGGTGCCGACATAGCCGACTTCCAAGACCCACTTGCGCCCGAGGTCCCGCTGCAGCGTGAGGTTCCATTGCTGCGTGTTGGGAACCACAAAGTGCCGCGGCACTTCCAGCACAAAAAGGTTCTGCGTGGAGTTCACTCCCGTCTGGCCCGGCGTACAGGCGTATGTACTATCTGGCACGCTCGGATTATTGCTGGGAGCGAAACTGGTGAGATGTGCCAGACATGGCAGCCATGCAGCAGATAGCTGGCCCGCTGCAGGCACTGCATTCGAATTCGTTGCCGGCGTTCCGGTGAAGAAATCAGACATGGTGAAGCCCGGCGTCTGTCCAAAGAACACGATCGGAATGAACGGCGACTGGAAGCTCAACTGGTCGACCGCGCCTACATCTTCGCGAACGTAAAAAATTCCGTAGCCTCCGCGCAAAGTCGTGTTGTGATGTCCGAAAAGATCGTAGGCAAAGCCTACGCGCGGGCCGATGCCGGTCGAAACGCTGTTATTGAAAGTCGACCCCGCCGCGCTTCCCGTGAGTCCGGCAACGCCCAACTTGTCCACGCACTTCGGATAGATAAACGGATATTGACCAGACTTGGTGAGGTCCGACTCCATGTTGCCGATGTGGCAAGCGTCGTCAGTCCATGCCCCAAGAAACTCGAGACGAAGGCCAAGATTCAACGTCAGGTTCGAGGTTGCTTTCCAGTCGTCTTGGGCAAAAATTGCCGAGTTCTTCTGGCGGTAATTGTGGTTGTAAACTCCGCCGCCGCCGAAGCTGAATTCGGGAGCGCCTTGGAGGAAATTGCCTACATCGCTAACGGCTGAACCGCCTGAACCGGAGTCTCCGAAGTAGAGCTGTCCGTTGAAAACCTGCGGAAATCTCTTGTTCAGCTGGACAGGCACGAACTCGCCGCCGAACCGCCAATTGTGCTTGCCTCTGATCCAGCCCAGCGTTTCGATAAAGCTGTAATTGTTCTGCGCCTGATATTGGTTCGCCTGTGGTGTGGGACCGAACTGAAATCCCGAACTGACGAAGGTGAATTTGTAAATGTTGTCAGTGAGATTGTTGGTGGGGCGGTCGATGCCGGCTTGGGCCGCCGTTACTGGAGGCACGTTGATGTCGCTGTTGTTAATGCGAACAAAACCCAGGCGGAAGTCGTTGACCAGAGTCGGAGAGAAGACGTGCGTCTCCGTAAGCGAGAAGACGCGGTCATGAACGGGTAGCTGGTAAGGAAAGTTCAGATCGCCGCTGCTGATGCTTCCGCCGAGAGAAGCGGTCAACCCTCCGGCGCCGAAGGGAACATTCGATTGAAAGTCCTGGAAGAAGAATCGGGCTGAGAGCTTGTCCTGAGAGTTCCGGAATTCGCGGTCCCACGTCGTGGTGAATTGATCGTCGGTGTACGCGCCTGGTTCACTCACCGTGAACGGAACCACGGTACCGGCGGGCGTTGCTGCCGCCACATTGGGGAGGGGATACAAGTAACCATTCCCCGCCGCGCCAAACTGGTTGCTTCTGAACGCGATCAGCGATCCGGCCACTGGGTCTACGCTCGTGAGGCTGAAGGCAGATTCGAGAGCGCCATACCCGGAGGGGACGCGATCTGCCGCTGGAATATACGGAATCAGCGTGCTGATGATGGTTCCCGGCGAATCGCCACTGCGCTGGCGGGTTCCCGAATAGTTAACGAAAAAGAATCCGAGCTTGCCATTGCTGCCGATGGGGCCACCCAAGTCGCCGCCGAAAATATTCTGTTGGACTACCGGCCTGGCCTCGCCGGCCTGATTGAGAAAGTACTCGTTCGCGTCGAGCACGGTGTTGCGGAAAAACTCGTAAGCTTCGCCGTGAAAGGAATTCGTGCCTGTCTTCAATATTGCATTGATGTCTCCGCCGCCGTTGCGGCCCTGGGTGGCGTCGTAAAGAGACGTTTGTACTTTAAATTCCTGGATTACGGCCGGATTCGGCAAGGGTGTGGTGGTCAGTTCCGCGACATTGTAATCGGTGGCGCTGATGCCTTCGATCTGGTAGTTGTTGTTGTCCTCGCGCTGGCCATTGACTTCTATACGTACATTGCCGCGTCCCAGTTGCGAAGCGGCATTCAGTTCGCCCTGCGCCCCACTGGAGAGCGTGAGCAACTGCTGGAAGTTCTGGGTGGCGAGCGGCAATGCGCGGATTGTGCCGGTGTCGATAGCCTGACCCGTGGTCGCATCGGTCGTGTCTACCTCCTGTACTTCCGCCTGGACCTCGACATTCTCTTGCACGGTCTGCACGCTCAGTTTCGCAATGAAACGTGTGGTTTCAGTGACCCGCACCTCAACGTCATTAAAATCTCTGCGGGCAAAGCCGGTGCTTGCAACTGCAATCGAATACGTTCCGACCGGCAACAACGGCGCAGTGAAAGCCCCATCCGATCCGGTGCGCACCGTGCGCTCTAAAGTCTTTGTCGCCTGATTGGTAATCCGCACTTCGGCATTCGCAATGCTCGCACCGCTGTTGTCCTGCACTGTTCCGGTGATCGCGCCGGTCGCACCGCCCTGAGCGAAAACGTGCACAGAGAGCAGGCTCGCCAGAAAAAGAATTCCAATTAACCTTCCCTGTAGTTTCAACATTGCTCCTCCCTGCGTTCGGAAATTCTCTGGTTATCGGTGAGTGGGTTCTAAATGGCTGGACAAGCAAACTTGGAGCAACAGAAGACAGCATGCAGGCGGCTCTGCGGCGTTACTCGGAGAAGTAAGGTCTGCTGGTGGAAAAGTACCTGGTCCAACTGAGCCATGAATACGCGTCCAAATAGTTTTCTTGGATTGCGGAAGGATACTGAAATTGATGCCGCGTTGGCAATACTTATCGGTCAGGCGGGAACCGACTCGTCACCGATATCTCAGAAGTGGGAGGACGCAGTCTTACAACTCCCGCACCTTTGCCCCTTCGTGCAGGCGCTGATCGCCGGACGCAGACGCGTCCCCCGAAATCGCATAAGCGACAGCCGCACCGATAAGCGCAGGAATGATGAAAGCATGACCGCCGGTCGCTTCGGCAACAAATACAACCGCGGCAAGAGGTGTTTTGTATCCGGCAGCCAGGAATGATGCCATACCCACCGCCGCATAAAGATTTAGGCAGGAGCCGTGGACGACCGACTGCCCGAAAGCTGTTCCCAGGCTCCCGCCCGTGAGGAAGAGAGGTACGAACATCGCGCTCACACCGCCGGATGCCAACGTAAACAGAGTCGCTGCCAGCTTGAGGACGCTGAATACAATGAGCTGCGACGTGCTGTGATATTTGCCCAGGATCTCGCCAACCGCCTCATAATTCGACCCAAGGGGAACCAGATTTCCCGGATAAATCTGAAGAAAAAGGAGACCGCATAAGCCGGTCAGCAAGCCGCCGATCGCCATCTTCATCCAGTGCGCCAGGGACCAGTGAACAAAGAAAGTCCTCGCGCGCCGGAAGATAACCACGAAAACCATTGCGACCAATCCAATAATCAGACCAAGCAGCGCGCTCCAGTAGAGGTCCTTTCGCGCGAATGAAGTGCAGCCTATGAAGTCGAACAATGGCTGCGCTCCAAGAAACGAACTTAGAGTCACGAACGATACGACGGATGCGATCAACGACGGCACCAGGGCTTCGTGCGCCAGGTCGTCACGATAAGGCATCTCTAGCGCAAATACGATTCCGGTAAGCGGCGCACGGAACACGGCCGACATGCCGGCGGCCGCGCCGCAGATCAGCATGATGCGCCGGTCGCGCTCGCTCAGCCGAAGACGGCGCAGCTTCGTCCAGAGCCACGATCCGATCGCTGCCCCGCCATAGATGCTCGGGCCTTCAAGAGCAGCGCTGCCGCCCGATCCAACCGTGGTGATCGCCGCCAGCAATTTCGGCACGAACGACCACATGTGAATATCGCCCTCCCGCTCATGGTAGGAGCGAATGATTTCTTCGCTTGAGTGTTCGTTCGGATCGGGCGTGAGAAATTGCATGATCAGCCCGGTAACTGCGAAAGCCAGAACCAGTCCCGGAACGATCGCCCAATGGTGCTGCAGGTAGTAATGCAGCACCGTCGGCCACATTTTCCCCAAAATGATCACAACCACGCCCGTGATGACCAAACCGGTGATTAATCCGATGATTGGAGCGACGATGAGCCACTTGCGAAGATCGCGGGCATAGACTTGCCTGAAATCGCCGCGGGCGACCGAAGCGTATTTATGAATAACAGGGTGTGTGAAGAGCCGGAACCGGCTTGCTTCCCGACTGGATGTTGTTTTCATGCTTGACGAGGCTTTCTGTGCGGCCCGCTTTCTTTAAGATGATGGATGATGAGCCGAGGTCATTTCGTTTCTTTCGCGATGGGCGCAACGGATTGCTCCGATGTAATGTCGTTACCCGCACGCATGATGCGCCGCAACGCCGTAACCAAATCGGGACCGGCGGTCCGCAATTCGTCATGATGGTGCAAGGCCAATTCGGCGAGCACTCTTTCACCTTTCGCCGTTAGCGCCAGCAGAACCTCGCGGCGATCGTCTCTGGCCCTGGCACGATGCACGAATCCTCCAGCCTCGAGGCGGTTTACCAACTCCACCGCACTGTGATGCCGGATTTGCATGCGATTCGCCAGTTCGAGGATGCGCGGACGCACCTCCGCCGGCATTCCTTTGATCGCCAGCATTAGCTGATACTGTCCTCGTTCCAGACCAGCCTGCTTGACCACTTGTTCGCTGAAATGAAGAAAGCGGCGGATCTGGTAGCGAAACTCCGCCAATGCCTGATAGTCCGACAGGGTGAGCTTTTTCATGCCGCCGATAGTATGGTCCGCGATTCTGTGCGACTACACATTATATCGTAAGGCGATATTAAGCGGAGTCACTTTCGCTGCGCTGGAACCAAGGGCGCTTGAGATCGCACCGTGGGGGACGGACGCCCCGCAGCGCGTAAGATTCGGATAGAGTCAACGGGTCGCAGTCACGTATTGCGCTTCGCCGTTACCGAAAGACCAATTTTCCTTATTCACTTCCACCAGATTAATGAAGACGTCCTCACGCCGCAGCTCTAACTTTTCGTGCAGGCCATCGGCCACGGCTTTATAGAAGCGCTGTTTCATTTCGACGGTGCGGCCGGTGCTCATCGTAATCTGAATAAAAACGCAATCGTCGGAGCGGTGGATTCCAAGGTAATTTCGATCAAAAAGCAACTCGTCCGCGGCATGCTCGGTGATGACCTGGAAGCGATCGTCTTTGGGAACCGTAAAAGCACTTAACATTGCCTGATACACAATCTCGCCGACCTGCGCGCGGTAGTCGGTGCTTTTGCCTTCAACCAGATCGATTCGCACCAGAGGCATATTCGCTCCTTATCCAGCGGTCTTGAGGAATGCGGCCACAAACAATACTCCAAACAAAAGATCGATACACCCAAGCGCGAGGTCGCCTTGAGTCAGGCGATGCTGCAGGTAAAGCGTCACGAAAGTGGCGCCTCCGGCGAACTTCTCGACCATCGCGGGAATCATCATTGGCCGCAGGCGGATCGGGTCGAGCGCGATCACGACGAAGGCGAACTGAAAGGCCAGGCCAATGCTGGCGAAGCCGTAATAAAACCCGGGGTGTGTAATTGCGGGAGGATCCTGCCGGCCGATCAAATCGAAGATGAAATACAAGGGCGTGAGCACGATCACGCCCCAGATGCCGGATATCCAGAAAACTATTTTGGCAAATCTCATGGAACCGAAGACGTTACTGGCCGCCGACCGTCAATCCATCGATGCGCAGGGTCGGTGCGGCAACTGCGCCGCGGAATTCAAGATCATTTGCGACTTCAGAAATACTAAAGAACATTTCTTTCAGGTTTCCAGCGACGGTGATCTCTTCAACGGGATACGCGAACTCTCCGCCCGAGATCCACATCCCAGAAGCGCCACGCGAATAGTCTCCTGTTACGAGGTTGGCGCCGTGACCGAGAAATTCCGTAACGTAGAGACCCTCTTTAATATCAGAAATCAGTTGCTTCGGAGTCCGTGGGCCCGGTTGCAAAAAATAATTCCCCGGCCCAATGCCGGGAGTCCCGGCAAGCCCGCGGGAGGCGTTGCCGGTTGTCGTGAGGCCAAGTTTCCTGGCGGTGTAGGTATTCAGCAGATACGAGAGCAATACCCCGTTCTCGACCACGACCGTACGCCGTGTGGGTACGCCCTCGCCGTCAAACGGGCTCGTGCCAAATCCACCGGCGATGGTACCGTCGTCGATGATCGTGACGTTGTCGCCCGCGATCTTTTGCCCCAGCTTGCCGGCAAGAAACGAGGCCCCGCGGTAAACCGAATCTCCATTTACTCCTTCGAAGATGTGCTCAAGAATGGATGTAGCAACCATGGGATCGAGAACCACCGGAACCTGCGCGGTCTTCACTTTGCGTGCACCCAGTCGGCGCAGGGTGCGCTCGGCGGCAACTCTGCCTACCTGCTCTGGCGATTCCAGTTTGCTCAGCGTCCGCGCCACGGAGAACCAGTAATCGCGCTGCATGGCGCCGTCGTCGGTTTGCGCGATCGGCACGGCAGCCATCGAGCAATACGACCGGCGGTATTCGCCGACGAAGCCGTGCGAATTCGCTAGCACTTTGTGGCCGGTCGCGGCGTCGAACGAACCGCCTTCGGAATTCTTGATGCGAGGATCGAAATCGAGCGCGGCTTTTTCGGCGCGGCGCGCATAATCGATGCGATCCGGACCGGGCAACGAATACACGTCTTCGTGATAGAGATCGAGGTCGCCGGTGAGGGCGCCTAGCTGTGATGCGTCGGGAATGCCGCCGAACGGATCTTCGGAGGTGATCTTGGAAAGCTCCAACGCGGCGTTCACCATGCGGTCCAGGCTGTCGCGCGAAAAATCGCTCGAGTAGGTGCTGGCCGCGCGCTGTCCTCTGAATACGCGCACGCCGATCGAGCGTGAGCCCGATTCCTTGAGCGTTTCGACCTGGCCCAGGCGGACGAGCGTAGAGAATTCATCGCCTTCACGCACGACGCACTCGGCGGCGGTTGCGCCGCCCTTCATGGCGCGGCGCACGATATCCTGGGCAAGTTCGCGGAGGTCGGTGGCGACCTGTAGAGTATTCCGAGTTTCGAGTTGAACTGATTGCATAGCTTTATTATCCAACAAATGGAAGATACTCAACATCTGCTCGGATTCAAGAACGCAACGGGTGACAAAAGGGACAAAAAATCTATCATATAATGCATTTGTGCCTTACAATAAAGATTGATTCGGAGGCAGGCTATGGCGACATTGACTGTAACTACTCGAGGCCAGGTCACATTCAGGAAGAAAGTGATGGAGCACCTTGGGGTCAAGCCAGGCGGGAAGATTGAACTGGACTTGTTACCGGATGGGAGAGGGATTGTCAGTGCGGCGAAGCCAACAGGGAGCATTCACAATTTTATCGGGATGCTGGCAGGAAAGACGAAAAAGGCCGCAACGATCGAAGAGATCAATGAGGCGGCGGCTCTAGGATGGGCCGGCCTGCTGGACGACAATGAGACGAAGCAGGGCGGGAGGAAAAAGAGGACTCCCCGGAAATGAAAGTCACCGTCGATACTAACGTGCTGTTGAGGGCGGTGGCCCGCGATGATCGACGGCAGGGAGAAATCGCTGCGCGGCTGCTCGAAAATGCGACGATGATCGCGGTGACGCTGCCCTGTCTGTGCGAATTTGTCTGGGTGCTGAGGCGGGTGTATCGGTTTCGGCCTTCGGCTGCCGCTGCGGCGGTTCGCGCGCTGGTTACGGCACCCAATGTTGAAACGAATCGGCAGGCAGTTGAGGTTGGCCTAGCGATGCTGGATGCGGGCGGGGATTTCGCCGATGGCGTGATTGCTTATGAGGGCAGGTGGCTAGGGGCGGAAGAGTTTGTTTCGTTTGATAAGAGAGCTATCGAGATGCTCGCAGCACAAGGCGCGTCGGCGCGATTGCTCTAGGGCTATCGGCCCTTATTTCGATCCGTAGAATCCAAGCCCAAAACCCACGAAGTAAACCACCAATGCTGACAGCAGAACAGCGCCAAAGATGCGCAGACCACGATCAAATCGTCCCCTCGGCTCCGCGCCCCTAGGAGCTAGCCCAGATCGCCAAAGGTAAACCCCGCCGAAGGCAAAGCCTAATAGGCGCAGCCACCCGGCGATGTTTGAGCTAATGCGCACGGAAGAGTTTACTGCATAAACCCGCCCGGATCTTTCTTCGCCGTTCCGCCAACGGTCAGCCGATCAATCTTGATCGTCGGAATGCCTACGCCTACCGGGACAGCCTGACCATCTTTGCCGCAGGTGCCGACGCCTTCATCGAGCTTTAAATCATTCCCCACCATCGAGACGCGTGTGAGAACATCCGGGCCGTTGCCGATCAGGGTTGCGCCTTTGATGGGCGCGGTGATCTGGCCGTCTTCGATCATGTAGGCTTCGCTTGCGCCGAAGACGAATTTGCCATTGGTGATATCGACCTGGCCTCCACCGAAATTGACGGCGTAGATGCCGCGCTTCACGGAGCGGATGATGTCTTCTGGGTTATCCTGGCCCGCCAGCATGTACGTGTTGGTCATGCGCGGCATGGGGATGTGCTCGTAGCTCTCGCGGCGTCCGTTGCCGGTATCGGATATACCCATGAGGCGCGCAGAAAGCTTGTCGCTCAGATACCCCTTTAGAATTCCTTTTTCAATCAGCACGGTTTCCTGCGTAGGCTCGCCTTCGTCATCTACATTCAAAGACCCGCGCCGCCAGGGCATAGTTCCGTTGTCAACGACGGTGCAGCCTTCACTCGCCACGCGCTTGCCAATTAGTCCCGCGAACGCGGAAGTTTTTTTTCGATTGAAGTCGGCTTCCAATCCATGGCCGACGGCTTCATGCAGCAGAACCCCAGGCCATCCGGGCCCCAGAACAACTTCCATCTCTCCTGCCGGAGCTTCGCGGGCGTCGAGTTGCAGAATCGCCTGCCGCGCAGCTTCCTTCGCAAAAAATTCTGGACCTTTCTCGCCAAAGAAAAAGTCGAGAGCCACACGGCCCCCGCCACCGGAACCTCCACGAGCCGAATTGTTTTCGGTTTTAGCAATACAAGACACATTCATGCGGGCGAGCGGCTGGGAATCTTCGGCAAAGGTGCCGTCCGAGCCAACCACCAGAATGTTTCGTAGTTCGTCCGAGTAGCTGGCGCGGACTTCCTGAATCCGTGGATCGTACGCCCGCGCGGCCTTGTCGGCGCGCATCACCAGCTCAACTTTTGCAGTGATCTCGGCATCGACCGACGGCAGAGTGACGGGATATAAGCTGCGCGCGGCCGTCTTCTGAAAACCCGCAACCGGAGTTTTCGCCGGCGCGCTCGCGATCAATGCGGCCGTGCGCGCGGCGTGCAGAATTCGGCTGGCGGAAAGATCGTCTGTGTAGGCGTATCCAGTGCGCTCCCCGGAGACCACGCGGACTCCGCAGCCCGCCGAGATCCCTTGTGACGCCGACTTCACCATCGACTCATCGACCATCAATGAAGTCGACGAAAGATATTCGAAATAAAGGTCGGCGTAGTCGCCGCCAGCCGAAAGAGCCGCGGCCAGGTACCGCTCAAGGTCGTTCTCGGTAACGCCGTAGTGGTCGAAAAAGAAGCGCTGTTTGTCTGAAATTGAAGATTTATCCAAGCTATTCACCTACAAGAATATAGATGCCGCCAAGCGCAGGCAGACTCAGTTGATCGGATTTGCTCATTATCCCATATGAGCCAGCGTGACTTGCTTAAAACATCCACAGCGAGGCCGTGACGATGGTCATATGTCACAGACCGGCGAGTGACAATTTTTAACAATCGTCCACAAATGCCGGCGGTGACTCCAGAAGCGCTGACGCGCACGGTGCGGGACTTTCTCAGCGAAGCTGCGAGCGCAATCGTGCTGGAAAACGGTGCCGTCGCCTTCGACTTGGCGCGCTCGAAATATTCTATCTCCGGCGAATACAACCGCTGCCTGCTGCATCTGTGGTCGAATGAGCGAAACGCGGTTCGCCGAGTTCTTGAAGCTGAAGTGAAGAATGGCACCCTGCGGCTGGCCGTGCAGAAGTTAGGTCAGGCGCGGCCCTCGAAGCTCGAAATCTGCCGGGAGCGTGATCGGCGTTCTGCCACGGCGCGGCGCACCGCACGCGCCACTTACGAGCAGACGCTGAGGCGAACTTTGGAGCGCCATTTCCCCGACTTCAAGGTGACGAGAATCACCGGAAGTATAGATCTGGCAGAATCTTTCGGACCGGTGTATGCCCGCGGCCTGATCCGGCAGGGGCGGTCGGCATTCGCCGTGCTCGGCGTGAACGCGACCGAGACGCAATCTTCGGTCGATGCGGCTCTCACGTTCGGCATTCTTTGGCTGGACATCTGCCGAAAAACTCAGGCTGCGAACGTGCTTGTCGAGGGACTGAAGCTGTTTCTGCCGCATGGAACATCAGCGCTGATTCGCGAACGAATGGCAAACTTGAATCGTGAAGCAGCCAAGTGGTCGCTGTATGAATTAAACGAGCGGCATGATGCGCTGGCGGAAGTCGACTGTTCCGATCGCGGCAATGTGGCGACGCGGCTGGTGCACGTAACGGATGAATCCGCGGCGCGCGACCGGTTCGCAGAGTCGATTTCGCGGATTCAACA
The DNA here is from genome assembly GCA_964530145.1 of uncultured Acidobacteriaceae bacterium. GTDB lineage: Bacteria > Acidobacteriota > Terriglobia > Terriglobales > Acidobacteriaceae > Sulfotelmatobacter. Next base: position 21,828 of record CAZGXY010000020.1, read on the forward strand.
GATATTGCCGAACTGCGAGGTCGCAGTGCTCTCGCCCGCGGAAATTACCTTCCGATGGAGAGGGCTCGAGTTTGCCCGCGCGCGCCTGGGGGCTGAACCGGGATCTTTTCGCAGCACGGAGGAAATTGTCTTCGGCATCTGCGGCGAAGAGCGCGTTCTGGAAACGCGCAACGAATCTTCGCTGATCGAACTCGCGCACTCTCTGCGCCAGACCCGGCATCCTTACGGACCGCGTCAACATCCTCTTTGTCGTTTGCATCCGGAGCGATGGCTTGAGTCGCTCGTTGTGCGCGACGTCACGATGATCGACGAGCGTTTGGATTCATCTGGCTGCTATTCGCAGGTTCCGGCGTTTTCTGCCGCCGACCGGGCAATCGTCGACGTGCTGACCACGACCCGCGCCGGACGCCTTGCGCTGGTCGAACTGAAAACCGACGAAGATATTCATCTGCCGTTACAGGGCCTCGATTATTGGTCGCGAGTGGACTGGCACCACGCTCGCGGAGAATTTTCGCGCTTCGGATATTTCGAAGGCCGCGAATTATCAAATGAGAAGCCGCTGCTGCTGCTCGTGGCTCCCGCGCTGCATATTCATCCCGCTACAGATACGCTTCTTCGTTATTTATCCCCTGAAATCGAATGGGAGTTTCTCGGCGTCGACGAACGCTGGCGTGAGGGAGTCAGAGTAATTTTCCGGAAGCGCTCCGCGGCCAAACGAAGTCCCTGTCCAGCCCTGATGGCGTAAGGTTTTTCCCGTTAAAAGCTACAGTCCAAACCTGAGAAATGGAAAGGTTTTTCCGTCCTGGTATTCGGTTTCCGTAACAGTTTGCAAAAAGTTTGCGTGGCGGGAATGAATGTGAGTTACTATGCCGCGATTCTTGGGCTGTAAGTGGTCAGACAGCCGAACGTTCCACATCTGAAAATCGAAGAGGACAAGAACATGAAGAAAATTCCTTCCCCACTGCCAGCACGGATTGCGCTTGTCTGCGCGGCTGTGCTCTTGCTGTTCACCATCCCAGGACAGGCCCAGCCGCAGCCTCTATTGACGCACCATGTGCGTCCCGAGGTTGCCGATGGGCGGGCGGAGTTCCTTGGGCAACTCCCCGCATCCCAGACCCTGCGCTTCGATATCGTTCTGCCGCTGAGCGATCGCGCCGGGTTGCAAAATCTCCTGCAGGAAGTTCAAGATCCTACCAGTCCCTCCTACCACCAGTTCCTCACGCCGCAGGAGTTTACCCTGCGGTTCGGTCCGACCCAGGAAGATTGGGACGCCTTGGTTGCATTCGCGAAAGCGAGCGGCTTTGAGATCATCAACGGAACCCGGGAAGAGCGGGACCTTCGGCTCACCGGCACGGTCGCGAACATCCAGAAGGCGTTCCATGTGACCCTCGGGAACTACCAAGACCTCACTGAAAACCGCACGTTCTTTGCAGTGGACCGAGAGCCCACCGTCGACCTTCCCTTCCAGCTTTGGCACATTACCGGTTTGGATAACGATTCCAGGCCACATCCGTTGTATGTGAAGAAGAGCGACTACGCAAAAGCCCACGGGATCGATCCGGATAAGGTTGTGTCGAACGCCACCACCGGCTCCGGCCCTTCGGCGTCCTTCTTAGGCAGCGACATGCGCGCGGCCTACTACGGCGGCACGGCGCTCACCGGATCCGGCCAGAACCTCGCCCTGTTCGAATACGCGGGCACTGATTTGGCTGATCTCTCCACGTATTACAAAAACGTGGGGCAAACCGAGCCTTTCACTCCCACTCTCATTTCCACGGGCGGGTACGGTACCAGCTGCGTCGATAGCGGCGGCAGCGCCTGCGACGATACCGAGCAGACCCTCGACATGACCCAGCTCATGGGTATGGCACCAGGCGCCAACATGCTCTATATGTACGTCTGCGGCGACGTCCTGGCCAGTGGCTCGGGCAATATCAGCGACACCGCCTGCATCAGCGCGATGGTTTCTACCGCGTCCGCTCCCCTATCCAAGCAGATCAGCTGCTCGTGGGGCTGGACGCCGGCCGACCCAAGCACGCTGGATCCGTACTTTGAGCAGATGGCGTCGCAGGGCCAGAACTTCTTCGTTGCGGCGGGCGACAGTTCGGCCTGGTCTGCGTCGAATGAAGCGTGGCCGGCGGACGATGCCAATATCGTCTCGGTTGGTGGCACGGACTTAACAACCTCGAGCGCGGCCGGCCCCTGGAAATCGGAGACCGCCTGGGCAGACAGCGGTGGCGGCATCTCACCCGATTCCATTCCGATCCCCTCCTGGCAGAAGCTCGCAGGCGTGATCACCTCCGGCAACAAGGGATCCACGACCCTACGGAACGGTCCAGACGTGGCAGGCAACGCGAATTTTACTTATTACGTTTGCGCCGACCAAACCACTTGCACGGCGAACGACTACGGCGGGACCAGTTTTGCAGCGCCCATGTGGGCCGGGTACCTGGCTCTCGCCAATCAGCAGGCAGCAACCAACGGGGACACGATCGGCTTTATCGATCCGGTCATTTACCCAGCGGCTTTGACCTCAAGCTATGGCACCTACTTCCACGACATTACCAGCGGCAGTTGCGGTACCTATTCGGGAATCACCGGCTACGATCTGTGCACTGGCTGGGGCAGTCCGAATACGACCGGAATCATCAACCTGTTGGCAGGGTCTGCCACGGCGAGCTTCACGCTCTCAGATTCGCCCAGCAGCCTCACCGTCACCCAGGGCAACAGCGGTACTAGCACCATCACGGTGAACGACCTGAACGGATTCACCGGGAGCGTCACGCTGGCCGCATCCGGTCTGCCGAGCGGTGTAACCGCAACGTTCGGAACCAATCCCACAACCGGGACCAGTGTGCTGACACTCACGGCGAGTGCGACGGCCACAACCGGAACGTCGACAGTTACGATAACCGGCACGTCTGGCAGCCTGACCGCAACCACAACACTGGCTCTCACGGTCAATTCGTCGGCGACGCCCGCATTCAGCGTCAGCGCCTCGCCCACGTCTGTGACCGTAACTCAGGGCAGTAATGGAACCAGCACGGTTACCGTCACCAGCACCGGCGGTTTCAATTCCGCAACCACGCTGAGCGCGAGTGGCCTGCCTTCGGGCGTGACCGCAACGTTCTCCACCAACCCTGTCACCCCGCCGGCGAACGGCAGCGCGACCTCAACGCTCACGTTGACCGCTTCCGCAAGCGCTACGGTCGGGACTGCTACCGTAACGATCACGGGCACTTCGGGATCGACGAGCCATAGCACCACGATTACGCTGACGGTGAATGCCTCCTCGGGAACGAAGAACTTCACCCTGTCTCTGTCGCCCTCATCCTTCACGGTGGATGAGAACGGCAGCACGTCCACGACTCTCACTGTCACCAGCGTGAATGGATTCCATTCAGCTGTAACTTTGAGCGTGAACGAATTCCCCACCGACGTTTCGGCTACGGCCTCGGCCAATCCGGTGACGCCTCCGGCGAATGGCAGCGTGAAGGTGACCATCACCTGGAGCGCTACCAGACGTGCCCCGACCGGAACTTCAACCATCGAGCTGATCGGTACCTCGGGATCAATCGAGAACGAGATACCCGTCACAATAACCGTCGCGCCCTGAAGCGCTGATTAGTTGGTAAGGCAATCGAGCCGGCCCGAAAGGGCCGGCTCCTCTTTTTGGAACGAGGGATCAGATTGCCGCAGGGGTTAGCTTTTCCACGCGCCGAGCAGGCGCCGCACGTCGAGCAATTGTCCCAGGTGATACGCGTTGTGGTCGGCGATCAGCAATGCCTCGCGCAAAATTGTTTGACCATCGCCCCAGGGAATTTTCGCGTACAAATCGGTCTTCGGATTCTCAACCAGCTCCAGCACCGCTTTCAAGTCTTTGCGGAACTGCTGAACCGATTTGTTCCAGGCTGCCGCGTTCGGAGGCACTTCGTTTTCCGGCCAATAGCCTTCCGGCCACTTCGGCGACTCGTGTTTTGGATTGCGGCTGAACTCGAGAATATCCGATTGCGCAATCCGCAGATGCTCCAGCAACATCCACGCGGAATGGGACAATCCCTCGGGCTTTATGCCTCGCAGGTTCTCCGGCATATCGCTGACGATCTCTGAAAACCTGGCGTGCGCGCCGCCGCCGTCGAGCAGGAAAACCAGATGTTCCCGAAGTGTTTTGTTATGAGGATCCTTGATTGGCATTTGGTCCTTCTTCCTTCTGAATTAATGGCCGCGGTTCGGCGGTATTTCGCAAAAGCAGTGCCTCATCCTGCTTCTCGCCTCTTAAGACGCGTCCGATCCCTCGCACGATGCGGCGCATGGGGAGAATATTTTTCTCATCCGCAAGAAATATCTCGCCAGTCCGGTTGCCGCGGTAATACCAGCGCCTCAGTAGCGCAAGGTGCTCCATGGTTTCAAGGGCCGCGAAACCCTTTGCCTGGGGAAAAGAATTCAGTGCGGCTTCAACCCGCGACTCCATCGATAGCGATTTCGCGTGCTCCGGGGGCTGGATAGCGAAAATCGCTGGCCCGGAAATCGCTCCGCGCTCCACGCGAAAAAACTTCACTGACTGCTCAACCTGGCAGGGCTGAACGATGACAGCCGACAATCGATCGATCCGCCGGACGATCTCCGGAAAACGGGTCGCGACCGGCTTGATCTTCTCTAAACGCACATGGATGGCGGCCGCATCTTCAAAGGCCAGGTTGGCCGAATCAGCATCCCGCTGCGACGTGAGTTCGCGTACCAGCGACTCCGCGCGGGAGTCGAAATAACTTTGCACCCGGTTAACCTCGGACGAATACTCCTCATCGGTGCAACCCTTGAAACAAGGCGCCAGGCACATCTTCATCTCGGAATAAATGCAGCCGGGAAATTGAGGATCGGGATGCAGATCGTCGACGCAGCGCCGCATCTTGAAAAAATCGAGCGAGTCATTCATGAATTTTTCTGCATCGGCTCGCGAAGGGAACGGCCCATAATAAATAGACCGGCCGGTCAAACGTCCCAGCCGCGTCGTGACCGAAGCTCGCGGATACTGATTTTCGAGGTGCAACTTTAATAACGGAGCGAAGCGGAAGTGCAACCTATCGGAGTATGTAGCGGGAAAAATCTCTCGCACGATCTTATAAAGCAAGAAACGCGATTCGAAGTCGGAGTCCGTCAGCCCGTATTCAATCCAGCGGACGCGGTCGCGCAGATTGAGTTTTCTTGATCGTTCCTCCGGCGCTCCCAGCAGGCGCTGCAGGCGGCGTCTAAGGTTGGCGGTTTTGCTGACGTAGGGCTCGGCCTCTGGATCGTTGCCGCGCAGTAGAAAAACTGCAGCAGCTGCAGGAACTTTGGCCAGAATCTCTGCGCCGCTCTCAGCCGCAAATTCCAAACGCTCGGTCAGCACAAAGCCATTGTAAGCAAGCGCTCACCCTGGAGGTGCAGAGAAAACCAAAGACAGGGAGAAATCACAGCCCCCCGTGGAGGCGTCCGAAGTAGTGGGCGAGATTTAGCGACATGATCAACATGCCTGCTCCGAGGACCAGCACGTGGGTGGTCTTCCGCAGGTCGAAGCTGCCCACTCGACAGACGAGCAGGTAGCCGACCCCAAAGTTGAAAAGGCCCCATAGGACATTGACTACGGAAGAGGACAATCCCACTCCGGGCGGCGACGCGAAGGGGCTTTGGAAGGCATGCCCCGAAATTCCGTTGCCGAGGTGGGGCAGAGCATTCGCGAGAAATACACCGCCGAAGAAGTACGCCACAAAGTGGTACCAGCGCATATTATTGCTCCCTTTGCATCGCGAATATGACGCAGCAGATCAATGGTGAAGCAGTCAGCGGAAGCTGGCGCTGCGAAATTTCTGCCGGAAGTCCTCGCCCTCCATCTTGATGACGCGGCACATTTCGTGGAGGCGCGATCGCATCCGTTCCCCGATGCGATCGCCGAGAGTTTCAGAGCGGCTTGCGTTCCTGGCCATAGAAACCGTCCCGTTTGCGCCCCCCGCCGGCTGATCTTCAAAATTCGTGGTAATGATTGTAGTGCGGTTGTTGTTGTAACGAGTATTCAGGATGAGGCTCACCGTGTCCCATACCCATTCGGTCGGTTTCACCGCTCCCAATTCATCGAGAACCAGCACTTCCGTCTCGAACACCGGACGAAGCACGTCGAGTTCGGTTGTCTGAACGGTGACGTTGTATGAATTCTGAATTTGTTTCAGCAGTTCGCGGTAGTCGCAAAACAGACAGCCAACGCCTTTGTTGAGGAGCAGGTCCTTGATAATCCCCACCGCCAGATGGGTTTTCCCGGTGCCAATTTTGCCGATGATGAGCAATCCGGTTCCATCGCGCGGATCGTACTCCTGCGCGAATTTCTCAGCCGCCAGGTGGGCGAACTCGAGCGAAGGATGCGCCCCGGGAAAATCTGTCGTGTAACTTGCAAGCTCACAGTGCTCGTAACGCCGTGGGATATTTGCTGCGGCCAGCAAACTTTGATTCCGGGCGCGCAACTGGCAATCACAGCGCGAGACGCGCCTCTCGCTCGACAGACCGGAAGGCGGCAAGGTCTTCCATCCCGTTCCCTCGCAAAGCGGGCACAGATCCGCTGGGCTCTTAGTCAACATTTTTCATCCGCAATAGAATTGTATCCCTCGACTTTGCTCCCGTGTCCCGCTTCGCCGCAAGAGCCATTGGAGGTGCTCCTGTGCGGAAGCTGTGCAGCGGGGGACTGTTCTGTGGAGAGGCGTGGAAAATCATCCCATAGCTGATGCAGAGCCCGGAGTCGTATCGCTCATGTTGAAAAAGTCGTCAAAAGCCGCCTCCGTAGCCTCAATTCGGAACCCGGAGGTGCAAAACAGGCTTCCCGCGCGGAATTCACAGTTGACATTCTGCGCAGAGAGAGGAAAATACGAGCCGTCAGGTTTCCCACTCAGTTCAAGACACTAATTCCCGGTTAGCGCCGGGCTGCGCTGGGTATTGAAAGAGACCTGCGAGGAGAAACTATGAACAAAGCCGATCTGGTTGACAAGATCGCTGGCGCCTGCGAAATCAGCAAGGCACAGGCTACAACCGCGATTGATACCGCCGTGTCGAGCATTACCGGCGCGCTGAAAAAAGGGGATCGAGTGGCTCTGATAGGCTTCGGCACTTTCTCGGTGTCGCAGAGAAAAGCGCGGAACGGCCGCAACCCGCAAACCGGCGCCACCATCAAGATCGCCGCCCGCAAAGTTGCGAAATTTACCCCAGGGGCAGAATTGAAGAAGTCCGTCAACAAGAAGTAAGCCACAGACACGCGTAAAGAAAAGAATAGGCACGGCAGGGGGTCGGCCCTGCCGTTTGCCGTTCCTGCATCAAGATAGTCGCGATCCACCGAGCCGGCCTCGGCATGAACTTCGGTTGGTGCCGCCTGCGGCTACAATGTCCACAGCATGATTGCTCACCTGCGCGGAACGCTCCTCCTTAAGCATCCCAACCGGATTGTGATCGAGACTTCAGGTGTCGGCTACGAAGTGAACATTAGTATCCCGACTTATTCGGGCCTCCCGGCAAGCGGTTCGGAAATCGCTGTGCATATCCATACACACGTCCGCGAGGATGTGATCGCTCTGTACGGATTCTTGCAACTCACCGAGAAGCAGTTATTCGAGAAGCTGATGACGGTCAGCGGCATCGGCGCAAAGCTCGCGATAACAATTCTAAGCGGCATGCCTGCCGAAGACATGACCTCTGCCATCCGATGTAACGACGTAGCCCGCCTGACTAAAATCCCCGGCATCGGGAAGAAGACAGCGGAACGCATGGTGCTCGAACTTCGCGACAAATTGGCACCTTCTGCAGTGGACCTAACGACTGCGCCCGGTCTGAGCGCCGTTGAGGAAGACGTGCTCTCGGCGCTGACGAATCTCGGCTACCAGCGTCCAGCTGCAGAAAAGGCCCTTGCAGGTTTGGCGCGCGACGGCCAGAGTACATCGTTCGATGTCATCTTCCGCGCTTCCTTGGCGAGATTGTCCCGCTAGATTCTCTGCCTTTGTCGTTTGCATTTGATCCGAAGCTTTGGACAATTCTCCGCAGATCGAAAACGTGGCAGACCTCCCCGGGCTACGAAAAACCATATTCCGCTCCATCAAATCAGAGTTTTCCTCGACCTGGTTCTTCGCAAGTGAAACAAACATAACACTCATCTACACGCGCCTGTTTGGAACAACAGTTGCACTCGCAGTGTCCGCTCGGGTTTGTACTAACTTTCCTTTCTGAAGTTTCATTCGGACTTATTTAGCTGTTGGCAGGACAGATGTCAGCTAGAACTGGGCGGCCTGAACCCTGTTGTTCAGCCTCCCGGCGGTCTTAACCCTAAGCTCCAGGTTCACGCGTCTTCGCAGTCAATTTCAATCTCTCGGTCTGGGAGGGTGGCAATGCACATTCGTACCCTGAAGTCAGTTCTCCTTTTTGTTCTCGTGGTTTCCCTCATCGGCGCCATGCCAGCTTGGGCACAATCGACATCAACCGGTACAGTGGCCGGTACCGTGACCGATCCTTCGGGTGCAGTCGTCGCAGGCGCCACCGTGACGCTAAGAGACAGTGCGACGAAAACAGAGCGCACTACGACTGCCAACTCAGGCGGGCGCTACATTTTTGTGGACGTCTCTCCTGGCAAGTACGGCATCAGCGTCACGAAGGCGGGATTCGCAACCACCAAGACTGAGAACCAGGATGTTCAGGTAGGAGTCGCGCTCACCGTCAATTTATCTCTGCAGGTGGGCGGCACGAATGTGGTAGTGGAGGTCGCAGCGACCGGCACTGAATTGCAGACGATGAACGCGACCGTGGGCAACACGGTCACCGCTATCGCCATCGACAACCTGCCCAGCATTGGCCGAGATGTCAATACCTTCATCGAGATGCAGCCGGGCGTAAGCGCCGGCGGCGACGTGGCGGGCGCGGTGAACGACCAAAGCTATTTTTCGCTGGATGGCGGCAACAACAGCAATGATATGGATGGCAGCGGCGGCGTATATACCAATACGCAGCAAAGTCTGGTTATCGGCGACCCGACGGGCGGCATGTCGACCCAGTCCTTCACTTACGGCGCACCCTCCGGCGTAATGCCAACTCCAGCCGACAGCGTCGAGGAGTTCAAAGTAAATACTGCCGGTCAGACTGCCGACTTCAACAGTTCCGCCGGCGCCGAAATCAAGGTGGTTACAAAACGCGGCACCAGTAGCTTCCACGGAACCGCCTACGAGTATTACAAAGACAACAACTGGTCCTCGAATTCCTGGGCGAATAATCAAAACAACTTTGAACCAGGTGGGCATATTGGACTTCCCGCGTATCATTACAGCCGATTCGGCGGCGCCATCGGAGGCCCAATCACTCCCAAAGAGCTTCTTGGCGGCAAGAGCTTCTTTTTCTTCAACTATGAGGGCTTCCGCTATCCAAACTCTCAGACGATTACCAGAAATGTTCCCTCGCCAGCGTTACGATTAGGGTTGTTGACCGATTC
>CAZGXY010000021.1:0-5224 GCA_964530145.1 uncultured Acidobacteriaceae bacterium
CAGAAGGTGCAGTATTCGGTGCAGAAGTTGGTGTAATTAATGTTGCGGTCGATGATGTAGGTGACGACGCCCTCGGGATGCTTGGCGCGGCGGACAGCGTCGGCCTCCATGCCGATGCCGATGAGATCGTCGGATTGGAAGAGGTCGAGGGCTTGGGGCTTGGTTAGGGACATGAATCTCTATTTTAGCTTGTACTTCGGCTTGCGGAAAGGGAGCAGGTTCCTCACCGCCGCTGCGCGCCGGTTCGGAATGACATCCGTCAAGAGGTATGGCCTGAACACTCTGATCTCGAGGGTATGCCGAAAATTGCCCCGTCATGCTTGGTGACGCGCATTTTCCCGCATCCACCTTGCAAACGCCGCTTCCGATAACTTGCCCGCCGCGAGCTGGAAGATTGCTTCCGTTGCATCTGCCTCGCTGGCGTTGAACCGATATCCGTTCAGTTCGAGAAACAGCACACCGATAACAAAACCAGTGCGTTTGTTTCCATCGACGAAGGGATGATTGCGGACGATGCCGAATATGTAGGCCGCTGCCAGATCGATGATGTCAGGCGAGTTGCCATAGGCATAAAGTTGTTGCGGTCGCGCTAACGCAGACTCTAGAAGCGGCTGGCTTCGTACGCCTGACGCACCGCCGTCGAGCGCGAGCAGGCGGTCGTGTAGCGCTAAGGCGTCACGCAGGTCAATCCAAAGCGGTTCTTTCTTAGGGCGATCACGCATTGTAGAAACGCTCGAAACGAACCGTTTCGCAGCAGACTACGTGGAAAGCGCGTGCAACGTGTTGCGGTAACGGCGCATGATGCTTTCGGCCTTCTTCATTTTTTTTTCGAATGCAGGATCGTACGGCGTGAGGCGATAAGCGCCATCTGGCCCTTCTACCAGGAAAAGGCGATCTCCCTCTTGAGCCTGAAGGCCGCTGATCGCCTCTTTCGGCAGCACTACTCCCAGAGAATTTCCGATTCTACGGACCTTGAGTTCGAACATTTCCGCCTCCGTTATAACAATTGTAGCAACGCGGCAATGAGAAGAAAAGGGAATTAATTAAGCGCGCGCCCGCACCGTCGAGGGATGTTGTCTCCGATATCGCAGGTATTGGATCAGCGTCAGCAGCGAGCCCAACACAGCCAGCCCGATCAGGATTGACAGGGCTGGCGCGTAGTACTGGCTGAAGAAACGGAGGATGTGGCGGCCGTAGTGGTAGCCGAGGTAAGACTCGATTGAATAGCGGACTCCACGGCCCAGGAGTAGCGATCCGAGGAATTTTTTGGGCGAGTATTGTCCGGCGCCCGCGGCTATCAGAAACGGCACAAAGGGAAACGGAGGAGGCAAAAGGGCGGGAAGCGCTACCGCTAGAAATCCCCAGCGCTCGAAGGCCCTCGAAACCTTTTTTGCCCGCTTCTTTGACAACTTGCGCTCCATGGCCTCCTGGCCGCCTTTGCGGGCAATGGCATAAGTAATGTAGCCACCGATCATCGCTCCCAGGGTTGCCATGACGGCATAGTAGGGCCAGGGTTCGTGATGGCGAGCGGCGAGCCAGATGGTGAGGACGTCCATGCTGCCGGTTAGCGGGATGATGGAGTTATCGGCGATGCCGAGAATGACCAGACCGGGGCCTCCCAGGTTGCGCAGCCGGTGCCATATTGGAACCGCGAGCAGAAGATGGTGGGCGAGTGGCATTTAGGTTTGGCAAACTCTGCGCGTGTCCGACTCGTCATCCATGTTGAAAGAGTCGCTTAGATGCGGGCGCCGGTTTCGGCGTCTACGAACCGAATTGCGCGCGGTTGAGGCAGAGCGCCGACTTCGGACGCGTAACGGTAGAACAACAGCAAACCCTCCAGGCAGGGCTGATCCAAATAATAATAGATGTTGCCGGTGAGGTAGGAACGAACATCATCTTCTTTTAGGTTGAGACGCGGGGCCCATTCGCGGCTGATCTGATCGAGGCTCGACGGTTCCAGGCCATGGTCGCGGGAACGCTGAAAGATTGCGGCGAGATCTGATACATCGATGCCCGCGCCGCTTCTCGTTCCGGACCGGGGGCGGCTCTCCCTGCGTGGCGTTTCTTGCTCTATTTCATTTTGTTGCAGGGCATCCTGGCGAACCGCCCAGAAGGCGAAGACGAAAGGCTTGCCGGTGCGGCGAATCCACTCTTCGGCTAGATCGAGCGTGTAGTAGCGGGAACGGTCGATTTGCAGCGCGGGATCGCCGATGAGCAGGCCGGCGTCGTGCGTGGCGAGCATATCGTCGATATCCGGCGCCATTGGAGTGAAGGTTCTTCCGCCGCCAAGCCATTTTTCGAAGATAACTTTGGTCAACGCGACGGAAGTCATCGACGAGGTGTCGAGAGCAACGGTGCGAACTTCGTCGATGGGCAGGCGGCTTACCAGGAGGATGGAACGCACGTCGCGCTTTGAGGCAATGGCGACGTCGGGCAGGATTTCGAGGCCAGGAATCTGCGTGTAGGCGGCCGCGGGGATGATTCCGATATCTGCCTTACCAGCCTGGAGTTCCCGGGCGCAGGACGACGGCAGGGTGTAACCGATTTCGAACAGTTCTTTGATTCCGGGAGCGCTGGATTTGGCAGCTCTGCCGTGCTCGAAATCCCACATGAGAGGCGCAGTATTGAGGTACGAAATCGCCGAGATGCGCAGCCGTCTCATTCCTGTTTTGATTCTAGCAGAGCAAGGTTGGACGCTTTCGGTGACCACTTTCCTTGACACCGCTTTCTGCGAGTGATTACAGTCCGCCAATCGACTGAGTCTGACGACGAGGAGTATCCAGTGTCGAATGCCGTGGCTGCACCTGCGACGCATATTCTCGAGTGGCTTGCGATTTCTTTGACGCCGGGACTGGGACCGACGAAAGCGCGAAAACTGGTGGAGCGCTTTGGCGGGCCGGAGGCAGTATTTCGGGCTTCGCTTACGGAACTGGAGGGCGCAGGAATTCAGGCGGTCTCGGCGCAATCGATTGCCACGGGAAAATCGGCGGAACTGGCGCGGGAAGAAGTGGCGCGGGCCGCGGCTTTGGGAGTGACGGTGATTTCGTCGGAGGATGCCTGCTACCCTGCGCGGCTGAAGGAAATTTACGATCCACCGGTGGTCTTGTATGTGCGCGGCAGCGCTGAGTTGCTCATTCGACCGGGCATTGCAATGGTGGGCACGCGGCATCCGACGCCGTATGGCTCGGGGATGGCGGAGCGGCTCGCTTGTGATTTGGCGGCGCAGGGACTGGTCATTGTCAGCGGCATGGCGCGGGGAGTCGATACGGCGAGCCATCGCGGCGCCATCTCAGCGAAGGGCAAGACCATTGCCGTGTTTGGCACGGGTGTGGATGTGATTTATCCGAAAGAAAATTCGCGATTGTCGGAGCAGATTCTGGCTCTGGGCGGAGCGTTCATTTCGGAGTTTCCGCTGGGGACGTTTGCGGCGCCGCAGAATTTTCCGATCCGCAACCGGATTCTCAGTGGCATGTCTGTGGGGGTGCTGGTGGTAGAAGCGGCGGAATATTCCGGAACGCGCATTACAGCACGCTGCGCGCTGGAGCAGAATCGCGATGTTTTCGCTGTGCCCGGGAACGTGACCAATAAGAATTCCTGGGGCCCGAACACGTTGATAAAGCAGGGCGCACGGCTGGTGGCGACGTGGGAAGACGTTTGGGAAGATCTGCCTCCGGAAGTGAAGTTGGCTTTGACGCCTGCGGCCTCGAATGAATCCGAAGGTCACTCATCGGCATCTCTATTTCCGGATGAAGGGCTTCCTCCTCACGAAAAGAAAATCCTCAGCCTGTTGAAAGCGGACGAACCCACGCATATTGATGAGTTGGTCGAGCGGCTGGAGACGGAAATGTCGTCTTCGGAGATCTTTGCCGCGCTATTTGAACTGGAGCTGGGCGGCAAAGTGCGCCAGATGGCGGGGAAGAATTTCGTGAAGAGCTTTTAGCAGTGAGCTATGAGCGATGAGGAAACGAGTCGTCGGGAGAATCTGTGAAGAATTACAAAGAGCTTGTCGTCTGGAGGAAAGCTCACCGAATGACTCTGGATATCTATGGAGTCACGCGCACGTTTCCGAAAGAGGAACTTTACGGGTTGACGAGTCAGATGCGTCGTCCCGCAGCGTCGATTGGGGCGAATATGGCTGAAGGATCCGGCCGACGGTCAAACAACGAGATCTGCCGCTTTCTGCAAATCGCGAGAGGTTCTGCGAGTGAAGCGGAATATCACATCCTTCTGGCTCGCGGCCTGGAACTGCTGGGGAAAGAGGAATTTCGAAGGCTATCGCGTCAGGCTGATGAGGTGCAGAGGATGCTAACGGCACTGATCCAAAGCCTTCACACCAAAGGGAATGCGGCATAGGAGAGGAAGGCCCGGGGATATGGCATTTTCCCTGCTTGCTCACGGCTCATCGCTGACCGCTTCCTGCCCGTAACTTGTTGCTTTTGTACCATTCGTGCTAGTTTCGAGACAATTCTTGGGAATCGGGGGAGCGTTGCTGAAAAGTTTAGTGATTGTCGAGTCGCCGGCGAAGGCGAAAACCATCCAAAAATATTTGGGGAAGGGATTCTCGGTCGAAGCTTCGCTTGGCCATGTGAAGGATCTGCCGAAGAGCACGCTTGGCGTCGATACGGACGACGAGTTTGCGACCGATTACGTCGTCATCCCCGGCAAAGAGAAAGTTCTTACCAAGCTAAAAAAGATGGCGGGGGGGATGGATGCGATCTATCTCGCTCCTGACCCGGACCGCGAAGGCGAGGCGATTGCCGCGCATCTTGCCGATGAGCTCGATGAGAACGGCGCGCAGGGGAAAAAGAAAAAGAAGAAGAAAAAAGAGGATGGGGACGCACCGCCGCGCATTCAGCGGGTCACATTCAATGAAATTACGAAACGGGCGGTGCAGGCGGCGTTTGAACATCCGCGAGCGATTGATCAGAATCTGGTGGACGCTCAGCAGGCCCGGCGCGTGCTAGACCGGTTGGTGGGATATCAGGTTTCGCCTTTATTGTGGGATAAAGTTCGGCGCGGGCTTTCCGCCGGGCGCGTGCAGACGGTTGCTTTGCGGTTGATTGTCGAGCGCGAACGCGAAATCAAGGCGTTCGAGAAAAAAGAATATTGGACGATTGACGCGCACCTGGCTGCCAGCAAACCTCCGGCGTTCGACGCACGCTTTCTTGGCAAAGGCGAAGAGAAAATTGAAGTCACCAACGGCGAAGACGCCGAAAAGATTCGC
>CAZGXY010000022.1:0-60884 GCA_964530145.1 uncultured Acidobacteriaceae bacterium
TTGCCTGCTGACGATTTGCGCAGGCATATCGTTGTTAACCGGCTGCGGCGGATCGTCGTCGCACTCTGAGGAAATCACCCCGCCGACGAGCATACCGCCGGGCGCTGCAATCGCCGGCTGCCAGATCAAACAGATCAACGCACTGAAGCCGCCATGCCCTCCGGGATTGATCCAAGCGTGTACGACAGCGACTTGTACTGCGGACGGCGTGAATTCGCTTTCGTGCTCGACTCTTTCGCAGGGAAATTGGAACCACTTCAGCCAGAACATCCTGAGCCAGTCTTCTATCTATGGCGTCAACATCTATGTACCATGGGCAAGTGTGGATACTGGAGCCCCCGGAACGGTGAACGAGTACGATTATTCCGCTCTCGACGAGCAGGTCGGTTACTACACAACAAATTATCCTGGCAAGAAGGTAAACCTGTTGTGGATGGCCGTGAACTACGGCAACATTAATAACTCTGCTGGCGGCGTCAATCAGATGACTCCGGCTTACGTGTTCTCGACGAGTTGGGCAAGTTCGGCGGCGGTTCAAGCGCTTAACAACAATGTACCCGCCACCCCGCAGGACGTCGCTTACTGTTCCAGCTACCCGGGAAGCGGGACCTTTAGCAACACGTCGGCCAACATTTTGACGCAAGGATTCGACTCTACCGGATACCCGGTAGTCTACGAAGCACCCTTCATGGCTGCCTACGAGGCTTTTGTCAAGAATGTGATTCAGCATTACAACGGCAACTCGACGATTGGCTATATGCGTTTTGGCCTGTCGGTCGGTGATGAAGCCGATCCCTATTGCACGAGCAATCTTCCCGGATGGAGTTATCCCTCGACCTGGGAAACCTACGTCGGGGGGATGGTCTCATTCGAGGCCGCGCAGAGTCCGAAGATGCAGCTCATGGAGTCTTTAAACTCCGTGAATGGCGATAATGCTACCCTGCCGCCTTTTGAGGCGACAAACGCTGTGAGCAACAAATTCGGGTTCGGCTCCAATGGCTGGCAACAGAGCGACGCGTCTGCCATCGCCAACGACAATCTGACGAATTGCACAGCGGATTGGTGCGCCCTGTTCCAGCAGTATGCCCCCGGGGGAATCCCTGAAGTGCCGCTCGAACTGCAGACTGCGGTTCCGAGTGACGAAAGCGCCAGCAATGCGGTGGGAGATCTCGCGACCTTAATTTCGCAATCCGCGGCGGTAAACTTCGCGACGATTCTGGAGATATCGCAGGACGATCTTTACCTGGCCTTTAATTCCACTCTGGCCCCCGCAACCGCGAATCTATCGGAGTCGCAGGCCTACAACGATGCGATCACGCATCCTTGCAACGAGGCTCCGAGCCAATAATTAAAGACTATGCGGCTTCAACATGTCGAAGCCGCATGCTCGTTCTCTTTGCCTTCGAATCGCGTGTCTCAAGCCTGGAGACCTTCTTCCCATTGGACCCACGCAAAGTTTGTCGCTAATCCTCGCCGAAAAAGTGCACTCGTCGGCTGACTCAGCCCTGAATGATTGGAGTGTGGGGCTGAGGCTTTGTTATTTTTGCCCGACGCGTGCGGGAGATTTCCTACTGCTTTGAAACGGCCTTTCCTTTAGAATCGAACGAATCCCCCTGAAATATCTCGGAGAATCTATTCATGCGCAATTTGTCACAAGTGTGTTTTTTGCTTGGGGCTCTGGCGTGGGCCCAGGTCATTCGGGCGCAGCAAACCGCGCCAACTGCAACGATTCAAGCTGGCGTGGCAGACGAGGGAAAGCGGACATCCGCCCCTTCCGTTGTGAAAGTCGGCGCGAATGATGCGGTGGTGACTATCAAGGGCTTGTGTCCCCATGACCAGGCCGCCGGAGTAGGGAAGCCGGATGGCAATTTGTGCGAGATGTCGATCACGCGGGCTGAGTTTGAAAAACTGGCTGACGCGATTCAGGCCAATATGACGCCCGCTGGCAAGCGGCAACTGGCCACCAGCTATCCGCGGATTCTAGTGATGTCGCGCGAGGCGGAGCAGCGAGGACTGGAGAAAGACCAGCGCGTGCAGGAGTTGCTGGCCTACTCGCGAGCGCAGATTTTGTCGCAGGAACTATTTCGCAAAATTCAGGAGCAGGCGGCAGACATTTCCCAGAAGGATATCGACGATTATTACCGGACACACACGCAGTCGTTCGAACGAGTCACGCTCGAGCGGGTTCTGGTGCCGATCTCGAAGGAACCTGTTCCCGGCGCGGGCGGCACGGCATCGCAGAATTCCCAAGACGAAAAGACCGCTGAGGAAGACCGGAAAGCGATGGAGAACGAGGCCGAGCAGTTGCGGCAGCGCGCCATGGCCGGGGAGGATTTCCCGAAGCTGCAGCAGGCAGCCTATGATGTGGGCCGAGTTGGTGCGCCGATTCCGCGAACCAAATTGACCTGGCGGCGTGGAAGCTTGCCGGCAGCGCACCTCTCAGTGATGGATTTGAAGATCGGAGAGATTTCAACTGTGATCACGGACTCGACCGGGCATTACATTTACAAAATCGATGCCAAGGAAATTGAACCGGAAGCCGAGGCGACTGCGGAGGTCCACACCATCCTGCAAAAGCAGCGCACGAAGGAAATGATGGATAAGCTGCAGGCCGCGACCTCGGCGCAGTTGAATCAGGCTTACTTCGGAGCTTCGGAAGTTCCCAGGCCGCCCGATCTTTCTAAAGTGAAGCCGGAGTCGGACGATCAATAACCGGGCGAATGATTCCCGATCCTAACCCGCATAGCGGAGGCGTTTATGATCTCTCGAGTCGGATGCATATTAATACTGACCTCGACTTTGGCGTACGCGCAGGCAATGCCTGGAACAAATTCCGGTTTGCGCCACGACGGCGAATACGGCGAAAAGGCGTCCCAGACCTCATCGGCCGACGCGGTTGGGATGAACGATGCAGTGCTCACGATCAAGGGCTTTTGCCCTCAGCAAGAACACGCTGCGCAGCCCTGTGAAAGCATCGTCACGCGCGCGGAATTCGAAAAGATGACGGCAGCGATTCGACCTAATCTGAGCGCCTCCGTAAAACAACAGTTCGCCAATCTCTATCCGCGCCTGTTGGTGATGTCGAAGAAGGCTGAGGAACTGGGACTGGACAAAGAAGTCCCGTACGAACAGATGATTGAGTTCTCGCGCATGCAGATCCTGACGCAGGCGCTTACGCGCAAGCTGGAGCAGGATCCCGGTGATGTTTCGGATCAGGAGATCGCTGCCTACTACAACAAGAATGCAGCTTCGTACGAGGAGTACACCTTAGAGCGGCTAGTCGTTCCGTTGCACAAAGAGGGCGACCCATCGAGCGTCAACCCAGCGTCGCAACAACAGTTCGATGACTTGGCAAAGACCCTGCGTAAACGGGCCGCAAAAGGGGAAGCGTTTGCGGAGTTGCAGCAGGCAGCTTTCGATGTAGCCGGAATGAAAACCGCGTCTCCAAATACCGCAATGGGCAAGGTTCAGCTGTCAGCATTGCCTGCAGCCCATGCCGCCGTTATTGCCCAACTTAAGGTCGGCGAGGTTTCCGCCGTCGTCGCGGACCCCAGTGGACGGTACATTTACAAGCTGCAATCCAAGGGTCTCCTGCCCCTGGAGCAGGTTAAAGGCGAAATTCAGCAGGCCTTGGAGTCGGAGCACGCCGCCCAGGCGCTCGAAAGGATTCAGGGCTCCTATTCGACTGAGACGAACAGCGCTTACTTCGCCGTACGGCCTTCAGATCACGAGCGATGAGACAGCCGAGCCTTCAATTGTAAGTAATTGAATATAATGACGTTACATTAGCCAATGCGCCAACTTCGCCTGTTGGAGACTTTGGGCACCAAGGCTTTTTACCACTTGCAGTAACTTGCAATCTTCCGTAGGCTGGTTCCAAGTTCGGTGGGAGTGGTTGGCCGCACGAAAGACGGCGCTTAAGTCATTCCCACAGCAGTTCGCTGCACCTGTAGCTCCCCCCAACAAATTCAACGCAATCCGAAGTGTTTTGTTCTCCCCTCGACTTTTCGGGGGCGCCGGAAAGGAGTCGCAGATTGGGAAACACAACTTCGCTCTGGCCGCCGCAGGCAGAAAACGGCACAGGGCTGTTAAGAGTTGGTGGCGCCGGACTCCCAACTGCGGCGAAGCAAGCCAAACGAGAATCGGCAGCGTTGAATTGGTACGCGGTGCAAACACGCTCCCGGCACGAAAAAATGGTGACGCGCCAACTTGAAGTTCTGGGTTTCGCGACGTTTCTTCCGATCTGCACGGAGATACGGCAATGGAGCGACCGGCGGAAAGTCGTGGAATTGCCATTGTTTCCCGGATACGCGTTTGTGCAGATTGTTTATCAGCCGGAGCAACGGCTGCGGGTATTGACAACTGAAGGAATTGTGAATTTTGTTGGGGTCCAAGGGCAGGGGTTGCCGATCCCGGACAAGCAGATCGAGGACATTCGATCGCTGCTCAATGCAAACGTTCCTTTCGAAAGCTACCCGTTCCTGAAAGTGGGGCAGCGGGTGCGGATTCGCAGCGGGTCCCTGAACGGGACCGAGGGAATTTTAGTCGGTCAGGAAAGCGATCGCAGGCTGATCATCTCCGTAGAACTGATACAGCGGTCAATATCGATCCGGTTGCAAGGGTATGAGGTGGAGCCGGTTTAGGTTCGGCAGTAGGTTGCGCGCATAAGCAGAATTCTTCCCCGGTTAGAAAATCAAGGAACAATTCTTCCAAAGTGGGTGGAAGGGACGAGGGTGAGTTATGAATGAAGCGAACATGAAAGTGGCAGGGATCGAAGAGGAAACGCAAACGGTAGTTCAGCCCCCGGCAAACGGGACTGCCGGGTTAGCCAAGCCGTGGGCGGCTTTGCGATCGCTGCGGGCAGAGACGGAGATTCACGCGATCAGCCGGGCGCTCGAAGAGTCTGGATGGAACCGCAAACACGCTGCGAAACTGTTGAGCATCAGCTATCGTGGGCTGCTCTACAAGATTCGGCAGTACAACATTACGCCGGCTTCACGGAACAACCTGGCGCAGGCACCGCGGCCGGAAGTCTAGAAAGACTCCCGCCGCGTGTCAAAGTGGAAGCAAGGGAAGATTTTTCGTGGGGTTGGGTGGCTGGGACGAGCGCTGGTGTTGGTAAGATGGTAGCTCTGTCAGAACACAGGGGGAATTAGTTTATGAGCCGTAATTTTGAATTGCTGCAGCGAGTGGGCCGCGAGCAGGCGTTGTACGCGACTCAGCCGGTAGCGGAAGTCGAGCCGATACCTGAGCAGCCGGTCATCTTCTCCGAACCGCAGCCATCGCTTTTGACGATGGCGGAAGTGGAAGTTGAAGAATTCACCAAGCTGGTGCAGCGTCTGTTTATTGTGCCCGGCAACGATGCGCCGCGCAGTGTTGTGTTTACGGCTCCTGAAGGCGGAAACGGTTGCAGCTGGGTGTGCGCGCGCGTAGCTGAGACTCTGGCGCGGCAGGTGGCCGGTTCGGTATGTCTGGTGGACGCAAATATGCGCCGCCCGGGATTGCATTCGCAGTTTGGCGCGGAGAATCACTATGGCCTCTCGGACGCGTTGGTAAAGCCGGATCCGGTACGCAGTTTTGCCACCAACCTGGGAAGACCGAACTTGTGGATCGTAAGCTGCGGCTCGAACACAGAAGCCGCACAAAGCATGCTGACCAGCGACCGCATGAGGCTGCGCCTCTCTGAGTTGCGCGCCGAGTTCGATTACGTTCTTCTCGATGTGGCCGCGTTGAGCGAGGCCAACGATGCGGTTCTACTGGGAAGTGGCACCGAAGGCGTGGTCCTGGTGCTGAAGGCGAACAGTTCACGGCGTGAGAGCGCACGCAACGCCATTCAAGATCTTCAGAATGCGAAGGCGCGGGTGCTGGGAGCGGTGCTGAACCAGAGGACCTTCCCGATTCCTGAATCGATCTATAAGAAGCTTTAAAGCGAATCTCTACGGCAACGCCGAACAAGTAGCTGGGGCAAGAGACAGTATGTTTGACAATCTACGTGCGGATTTCGAAGCGGCCGCCGGGCATCGCTCCATGGAAAGAGGACTGCTTCGCGTCCTCATGCGCCTGGAAACCCCGGCCATTGTTTGTTATCGCTTCTCGCACTGGGTTCTGAAGCTGAAGGTTCCGGTCGTGCGGCCCTTGCTGATGATTCCAGCATTGATCTGGCAGCGGCTGAACCAGATGTTTTTCGGGATATTCATTTCGCCGGACGCGGAGATCGGCCCGGGGATGGTCATTCATACGCCGTACGGCATTTTTATTCCGCCGGTGAAGATCGGCGCCAATTGCACATTTACGACTGGCACGCTGATTAATTCCGGCTGCAAGAGCGTCGGCGATAACGTGTATTTCGGCGCGGGCTGCAAGATCATCGGCGATGTGAAGATCGGAAACAACGTGGTGGTCGTTGCCAACAGTGTTGTGCTGACGGATGTGGCTGACAACATCACCATCATGGGCGTTCCGGCGCGAATTAAGCTGCCGGGGGGAAGGCCCAAGAAATTTCCGTGGCGCGCTTTGGATCGACAAGATTCTGACGTCAAGCCAACAGCCGCAAACGGTGCTGGAAGCAATGGCGTGAAAACTACGGCTCCCGCAAGTAATGGGAATGGCGTTACGGCAAAGGGTCCCGCTGGAAACGGCAATGAGCCTGCACCGGTGACGGAAAAGACATCGAGCCGCCGAGACTAACACTGCGGCCGCAGACGGAGAAAGAAAGAGCTTGGATTTTTCCTGGAGTGAAGAGCAGGCGGCGTTTCGCAAGGAAGTGATTCGATTCGCCAAGGAAGAACTGAACGACGATCTCGCGCGCCGGGACGAGCACGAGGAGTTCCCGCAGGAATTTTGGAAAAAGTGCGCACAGTTCGGTATTCAGGGATTGCCGGTTCCTCCGGAGTATGGCGGAGGCGGCGCGGATACGCTGACAACGGCATGCGCGCTGGAAGCGCTGGGCTACGGATGCAAGGACAACGGATTTCTGTTTTCGCTGAACGCTCATATGTGGACGAGCGAGTTGCCGCTCATGGCGTTCGGTACGGAAGAGCAAAAAAAACGGTATCTACCGAAGCTGGCGAGCGGAGAGTGGATCGGGCTGCATTGCATGACCGAGCCAATGTCGGGCTCCGATGCTTACAGTCTGAAGGCGCGTGCCGAGCGGAAAGGCGACAAGTACGTCATCAATGGATCGAAGACGTTCATCACGAACACGACGCACGGAGATTTGTTCATCGTGTTCGCGAATGTTGATCCATCGAAGGGCGCGAACGGCGTAACTGGATTTCTGGTCGAGAAGGGAACTCCGGGCCTGGTCTTGGGCAAGAAGCTGCACAAGATGGGCTTGCGCACCTCGCCGATGTCGGAGGTGGCGCTGATCGATTGCGAAGTTCCTGCCGAAAACATTCTTGGCAAGGAGGGCAGCGGGCAGGCGATTTTTACTCACTCGATGGAATGGGAGCGGACCTGCATCCTGGCGAGCCACTTGGGAATGATGCAGCGGCTCATCGAAACCTGCGCGAAGTATGCACGCGAGCGCAAGCAGTTTGGCCAGGCGATAGGAAAGTATTCGGCGATTGCGAATATGGTTGCCGACATGGAAGTACGGCTTGAGACTGGCCGGTTATTGCTTTACAAAGCCGCGTGGCTCAAGAGCCAGGGACGGCACGCGTTGCGCGAAGCTGCGATGGCAAAGCTTTTTATCAGCGAGGCGACCGTGCAGACTTGCCTGGACGCGATTCAGATTCACGGCGGCTACGGCTACATGACGGAATACGAAATGGAGCGGGATTTGCGCGATTCGATTTCCGGGAAGATTTATTCGGGAACCAGTGAGATTCAGCGAGTGATTATTGCAGGGTTTCAGGGACTCTGATGCTTCTGACTTTGATACTACTCCCCGACTACGCGGCGGAACGGACTCGTTAGACATGGCATACATTCTGCAGCAACTTTTGCAAAAGAGCGCGGCGCGCTATCCGGAGAAGTTGGCCGTATGGGCGCGCGGGCGCAGCCTGACTTACCGCGAACTGGAGGGGCGCTCGAACCAGTTGGCGCATCTGCTGCGCGAGAGCGGCCTGCGCAAGGGAGATCGAATCGGAATTTATTTTCCAAAGTGCGTGGAGTCGGTGGTCGCAATGCTGGGCGTAGTAAAAGCCGGCGGAGTTTATGTTCCGCTTGATCCGCAAGCGCCCACCGATCGCGTGGGCTACATCATTGGAAACTGTGGAATTCGAATTCTGATCACGCGCGACGATAAGCGGCGGGGGCTTGATCCGGCGATCATAGAGTCACTATCCCTTTCTATTTTAGTTGACGACGCGCCGAAGTCGACGAACGGTGGTTCGGTGCTGCCCTGGTCGGTATTGCAACAGTATCCAGCGGAGAATGCGCCGAAGGTCGTGCTTACCGAAACCGATCTCGCCTACATTCTTTACACTTCTGGCTCGACTGGGCGGCCAAAGGGCGTGATGCTCACGCATCAGAACGCGCTGACTTTTGTGGAATGGTGTGCCGAGACTTTCCAGGTCACGAGCTACGATCGCTTGTCGAACCATGCACCGTTGCACTTCGATCTTTCGGTTTTCGATGTCTACAACACGCTTGAGGCTGGCGCCTCGCTGTATCTGGTGACAGAAGACCTGGCGCTGTTTCCGGTGAAGCTGGCCGAGTTTATCGAGTCGAAGGGAATCACGATCTGGTATTCGGTGCCTTCCGCGCTGACGCTTCTGTTACTGCATGCGAATCTCAGCCCCGAGAAGCTGAAGCAGTTGCGCATCGTTCTTTTTGCCGGCGAAGTTTTCCCGATGAAGTATCTGCAGCAACTGGCTGATCTGCTGCCGCACGTCGATTTGTTCAATCTGTACGGCCCAACCGAAACCAACGTTTGCACCTATTACAAAGTGGAGCGCGAGCGGCTGGCCAGCATGGACAAGTTGCCGATTGGCATTGCGTGCGAGAACACGGAGGTTTTCGCGGTGAACGATCAAAATGAGATCGTCACGCGCGCGGGCGATACCGGGGAGCTTTATGTGCGCGGGCCGGCGGTTACCTATGGCTACTGGGCGGACACCGAAAAAACCAGGAAGATGGTGCTGCCGAATACGTTCCAGCCGAACTTCGAGGAGAAAATGTACCGCACCGGAGACCTGGTGCAGCTTGCCGACGATGGCAACTACTATTTTCTTGGGCGCCGCGACAGCATGATCAAGAGCCGAGGATACCGGATCGAGCTGGGCGAAATTGAAAGCGCGTTGTTGAGTCATGCGGCGGTGAAAGAAGCCGTTGCGGTTGCGGTTCCCGATGATATCGTCGGCAGCCGGATCAGGGCCGTGGTTGCATTTCACGATGGCAGTTCTCTCACCGCAGCCGAATTGCAGCAGTACTGCGGAGCGCGCATTCCGCGGTACATGATTCCGGAGGCGATTGAGTTTCGCGGTGAATTGCCGAAAACTTCCACCGGAAAAGTGGATCGCGTGCAACTGACGCAGGAAAGTGCCGCTAGTGCGGGAACGCTCGTTGCGCCGTAAAGATTTTGCAATTTATAGAATAGAAAATCCCCCGGGAGGAAGGTTCACAATGTCGGCTACAAATCAGACCCCTGCAACAGCATCTGCTCTCAAAGATCAGATTCGCGAATTCATTCAGATACAACTGGCTGAGCCCAAGGGCATCAGCTCGTTCACCGATGACGAATCGTTGATGGAAACGGGCGTTATCGACTCATTGGGCATTTTCCGCCTGGTCTCTTTTCTGGAAGAGGATTTGCGAGTGCGCGTGAGCGACGAAGAGATCAACGCGGACACGCTGAAAAGCGTGAACACGATTGAAGAGTTAGTGTTGCGCAAGCGGAATAAGTAACAGGCTGGCGCGTTACCGTCTGCCGAGGCTGTTTGTCCTGCCGCGGTCTGGCAAGCCGGAAACTCGTTCGCCGACCCACGGGAAGACACTTGGTAGCGTCTGTTCACTCCCCAAACTGACGCGTGACCGGGGCTCGACTGAAAAGTTGAGCTGAAAGGAATCACGTGAAACCCGAAACGATCGAAGACCAACAACTGAAGAACTCGCTGCCGAACGCGAGTGCCGCCTCTGTTCTTCAGATGGTGGAGGAGCGATCACGCAAGAACCCCGACGCACTGGCGGTTCTGGGTGGGGGCGGCACGCTTACGTACGGCGAGTTAAATCGCCGCGCGAACCGGATGGCGCATCGTCTGTTGAAATCGGACGTGGGCCGCGACCGGGTGGTGGGCATTTACTTGGAGCGTTCGCCGGCGTCGGTAGTGGCGGCGCTGGCAATATTCAAGGCGGGAGCGGCGTACCTCCCGTTGGATCCGTCGCTTCCCGAACAGCGGCTGGCATTCATGCTGGAAGATGCGAAAGTGAGTGCTGTGGTTTCGACATCCGTTCTGAGCGAGCGGCTGCCTGCCGGGCCTTGGAATTTGATTAGCAGCGATGAATTTGAGCAGACGTCAACCTGTGGGTGTGAGTTGCCGAAGATCGAGGCTTCTGCCCAGGATGTCGCTTACGTAATTTACACCTCGGGTTCGACCGGACAACCGAAAGGTGTAGAGGTGACACAGGGCAATCTGATGAACCTTGTGTCCTGGCACCTGCGCGCATTTCAAGTGACCGCAGCCGACCGCGCGGCTTTGCAATCGGCTCCCGGCTTCGATGCTGCCGTGTGGGAACTATGGCCCTATCTTGCCTGCGGCGCCAGCGTTGCTGTCGCCGACGAGTCGGTTCGAAACAATCCTGAGGCGATGCGCGACTGGCTCTTGTCGAACAAAATCACGATTGCCTTTTTGGCAACTGCCATGGCGGAGCGCATGCTTTCACTGGCGTGGCCGAAGCAAACTTCGTTGCGCATTCTACTGACCGGCGCCGATACGTTGCGGCGGCGTCCTGCAAAAAATGCTCCGTTCGTTCTGGTCAATAATTACGGTCCGACCGAGTGCACCGTCGTTGCGACATCGGGTAGCGTGGCTGCGGATTCCTCTGCGATGCAGCCCTCGATTGGGCGCGCAATCGATAATACGGTGATCCACATTCTCGATTCGCGGATGTGTCCAGTACGCCACGGGGAATCGGGAGAACTTTACATTGGCGGCGCGGGAGTTGCGCGCGGCTATCGCAATAACCGGGTCTTAACGGCCGAGCGTTTTGTGCGCGACCCGTTTTTGAAGGATCCTGATGCCCGGCTCTACCGCACTGGCGATCTGGGGCGGCTGTTGGTGAATGGAGAAATTGAATTTCTCGGGCGACTGGACGAGCAGATCAAGATTCGCGGTTTTCGCATTGAGCCGGGCGAAATCGTCACGGCTCTGAATTCATTTCCCGGCGTGAGTGCGAGCGCAGTTTCGCTAGTCGGCGCAGACAATTGGGACAAGCGGCTGGCGGCATACCTGGTGCTGGATCCGGACGCAAACGTGACGGTCTCTGGCTTACGCGACGCACTCTCGAAAAAATTGCCGGAGTATATGATTCCCTCTGTTTACAAGAGTCTTCCGTCACTGCCATTGACTCGCAACGGCAAGATCGACTATGCGGCGCTGCCGGTTCATCCGGAGTTGCGGCCGTTGCCCGAATCTGAGTTTGTGGCGCCGGAGACATTGGTCGAGAAGCGGTTGGCGGCGATTCTGGTCCCGCTTCTTCGCGTCGAGCGGGTCAGCACCAAGGACAATTTCTTTCTGCTCGGCGGGCATTCTTTGCTGGGCACGCAGCTCATCACGAAGATCAAGGAATCTTTCGACGTCGACCTCAGCCTGCTTAGCTTATTCGATCATCCAACGCTCGAAGAAATGTCGGTAGAAGTTGAGAATTTGATCCTCGCAAAAATTGCTTCTGGCAATGGAAGCAATCCGGCCGCCCCGCACATCGCCACTCCTGGGAGCCAGTAGTGCCGTCGGACGCCCAAGCACATCTCATCATTGGCGGCGCCGATTCCGCTCGCTGGAACGATACGGCAAAACCCTATCCATCGGATAAATGCATCCATCAGCTTTTTGAAGAGCGCGTGGGGCAGACGCCAGATGCGATCGCGATCGAAGATGGGTCGCGTCGATTGACTTATCGTGAACTGAACCGGCGCGCGAACCAGATCGCGAATTTTCTGCGGGGAAAAGGTGTTGCGGCTGAAGTTCCGGTTGCAATCTGCCTGAAGCGCTCTGCGGAATTGCTGATTGCTTTGCTCTCCGTACTCAAGGCAGGAGGAGCGTGCGTTCCGCTCGATCCGGATTATCCCAGCGAGAGGCTTTCGAATATTTTGCAGGATTGTGCCGCTCCATTCCTTATTGCAGAGAAAGAGTTGCTTTCCGTTGTCGGTACTACACAGGCGAAGGTTCTTCACTTCTCGGCTGTCGCGACGCAGGTCGAGCGCGAGAGTAAAGAAAATCTGCAGTTCTCGCTGACGCCGCAGAATCTTGCGTATCTCATCTACACTTCCGGCTCGACCGGTAAGCCTCGTGGCGTGCAATTGACGCACGGAGGACTGGTCAATCACGGCGTTGCCTCGATTGATTTGTACGGGATGACTCCATCGGAGCGGATGCTGCAATTTGCTTCGATCAGTTTTGATATCGCGATTGAAGAAATATTCCCTACATGGTTTGCCGGCGGCTGCGTGATTCCGCGGGGCGACGAGGTTCCACTGACTGCCGCGGGATTCTTGCAGTGGATCGCGGAGCACAACATTTCGGCGCTCGACTTGCCGACGGCTTACTGGCATGAACTGGTTCATGAACTTGGCGAGAGTGGGCAGACGCTACCGCAGAGCTTGCGACTGCTGATTGTTGGCGGCGAGAAGGCTTCATCGTCGGCGTATTCGGCTTGGTTGCGAGCCGGGGGAGCGCGCGTGCGCTGGGTCAACACATATGGACCGACGGAAGCGAGTGTAATCGCATCCGCTTACGAACCGGATCCGAAGAAGGCGTTTCCCGACAATCTTCCGATCGGACGCCCCATCGCGAACGTACGGCTCCATGTCTTGGATGAGAAGCTTCAACAATTGCCAATCGGCACTCCCGGCGAGTTGCACATTGGCGGCGCGGGACTGGCGCGCGGATATTTGAACCAGCCCGAACTGACTGCGGCGAAGTTCATCGACGATCCATTTTCGAATGGGCCGGGCGCCAGGCTATACAAAACCGGCGATCTGGTTCGGCGGCTGCCGGATGGAAACCTGGAGTTTGTGGGACGCATCGATTTTCAGGTGAAAATTCGAGGGTTCCGAGTCGAGCTGGGCGAAATCGAGGGCGTGCTGGAGAAGCACCCCGCTGTCGCGCAGGCGGTGGTGATCGCCCGGGACGTTGCTGGGACCAAGCAGCTTGCTGCGTACGTCATCGCGTCTTCTGAAGGAATTGCCGCGAACGAGTTGCGCGATTACGCAAAGAAGCAACTCCCTGAATACATGGTGCCTGCGGATTTTGTTTTTCTGGAATGTTTTCCCCTCACTCCGAATGGCAAGGTCGACCGCCGCGCCCTGCCTGAGCCGCAAGCAATTGCCGCCGCATCTGGAAATGTGATTGCGCCGCGCAATGAGATGGAATTCAGAATGGCCCGATTATGGGCGCAGGTGCTCGGCAGGGAAGCGGTCGGGGCTCAGGAAAACTTCTTCGATCTCGGCGGACATTCTTTGTTGGCCTTGCGCCTGACCAGCCGGATCGAAAAGGAGTTCGGCAAGAAACTGACGCTGACTGCGCTGATTCAGGCTCCGACAGTGGAGGAAATAGTACGGCTGATCCAGCAGGAAGAAGAGACGTGGTCTCCCCTGGTCGCGCTGCAGCAGGAAGGAACGAAGCCGACGCTCTTCTTCGTGCATGGCCTGGGCGGAACAGTGATGCGTTTTCACGACCTGGCGCGGCATATGGCGCCTGATCAGCCTTTCTGCTGCTTCCAGTCGCAAGGTATCGATGCAAAACTCCCGGTGCTGGACGTGGTTGAAGACATGGCCAATCTTTACTGCGAACATTTGCGCCGTGCACAACCTGAGGGGCCCTATTATCTTGGCGGATACTCATTTGGCGGCCTGGTTGCACTGGAAATGGCTCGGCGCCTTGCCGAGGGAGGTCACGAAATCGGAATGCTGGCGCTGGTGGACACGTACTTCGTTGGGCAGGGTGGTAACACTTCGTTGCTCAGCAGATTCTTCTCGCTTTCGACCGGGCAAAAGCTTGCGTACCTGAAAAAACGCGCGACCCGCTATCGGCGCGGGATCAGGCGGCGCATTGACGCATTGTCTTTGCCCGGACCAGTGAAAAGGGTGCGTGAAGCTTGTGCAATTGCCGAACAGAAATATCGTCCTTCGCCCGTGTCTGTCCCGCTGATTCTGTTTCGTGCAAGCGAGAAAGCTCTACGCGGGTTGGATGGCTCAGAGAATGGATGGCAGCAATATGCGGCAGGCGGATTGGAAATTCATGAGATCGACGGCGACCACGGCAATATTTTGAATGAGCCAAACGTCAGACAACTTGCCGCGGCTTTGCGAGCCAGGCTTGAGCGGGCAAGAATGGAGCGCCACGACGAAACTCGGGCGAGTGCATTGAGTTCTTAGGACAAGCGACGAGGCCAGGAAAAATCGTTCGGCGAACTATTCTTGAAGATTATTCAATGTGCGACTGCGTGGTACAGGGGGTAAGGAGCGCCAGGTGCCGGTGAGTTTACAAGACGAAGCGAGGCAACCCGGCGAGGGTGAAGCTCTTGCGGAGCGCGTGCCTGTGTTCAGTCGTCGCTTCCTCACGGAAAAGTTTTTCCCGTGGGTGACCAAGGGCGGATTGGCGCTCCTCGACTTTGGCTTGTACTCGGGTTCGAATTTTCTGCTTGGAATTCTGCTGGCGCGATGGATGGCTCCTGAGCAGTATGGCGCCTACGCGCTAGTGTTCAGCATTTTCATTCTGGTTACGTTCCTCTATCAAGCTCTTCTGCTTGAGCCGCTCTCGGTCTTTTCCGGAACGACGTACAGCGGCAATCTTCGCGGCTACTTGAAATCGAATTTCTGGCTGCATTGGGGCGTTTCTGCCGTGATCTGTGTCGTCATGGCTGGAACTGCACTCGCCGCAAAAATGTGGTGGCACTCGCCGGTGGCAGCGTTGGCTTTTGCGGGCATGACCGCTGCTACGCCGTTTATTTTGATTCACGCCCTTGGCCGCCGCAGCTTTTATCTCAAGCTGTCACCCGGGCCGGCAGCGTTTGGCTCATCGTTCTATTGCATGCTGGTGGTTTCAGGATCGTTCCTGATTTACAAGCTGGGATGGCTCTCGGCGTTTAGCGCGTTTCTAGTGATGGGATTCGCCGCTCTGGTCGGCGGCGTGATCATGGTCTTCCAGTTGAACGCGAAACTGGAGCCGGCGACCGCGCCGATGCACTTGAGCGAGACATGGAAGAAGCATTGGAATTACGGAAAGTGGGCTCTGGGCACGTGCGTCGTAGGATGGATTCCGACGTATGTTTACATCCCTGTCGTGAGTAAGTTTCACGGATTGGGTGCCGCCGCGGAGTTGCGCGCGCTGATGAACCTGGGCGGTCCCGTGCTGCAGACCTATGCCGCTCTCTCCATGCTGTTCCTGCCGTTTGCGGCGCGAGTGCAAGGGAGAGAGGGAGCAAGGGGATCAAACGCTCTGACGCGGAAGTTGACGGCGTTGTTCATCGTGGGTGCGCTGGCTTATTGGGTGGTGCTGATTCCGTTGCGGCGTCCTTTGTTTGCTCTGCTATACGCGGGCAAATATATGGATGCCAGCGCGCTGCTGCCATTGTTCGCCGCGGAAACCGTAATTTGGAGCGCAGCGCTCGGCCCTGCGATTGTCCTGCGCGCCATGGAGTATCCGCGGTCACTATTTTTTGCCAACGGAGCGGCGAGTGTCGTCGCACTCTTGTTTGGCATCCCCGCGACGCGCTACTACGGGCTGCGCGGCGTGGTCTGGAGCATGGTGCTGGCCAATGTGCTTTATGTAGTGGTTGCCTTCATTCTGCTGGAGCGGAAGCTATCGACGCTCAGAGGCGCACCGCCGAATGTTTCTGTCGCGCGGCAAGCGGAAGAGGGCGCGTTCTAGCGGAGTGACTTCCATGCGCCCACTCTCGATCATCTCGGTGCACAATCACTACCTGATAGCGGGCGGAGAGGATCAGGTGTTTGAGTCGGAGGCCCGCCTGCTGCGCGATCACGGGCATCAGGTGACGCAAGTCGAGGAGCAGAATGCTTATCCGGACACGGTTGCGAAGAAAATTGGAATGGCAATCGATTGCGTATGGTCGCGCCGCTGGTACAACGATTTCCTCGCGCTGCTGCGAAAGTCGCGTCCAGACCTGGTTCACATTCACAATTTCTTTCCGCGCATTTCTCCTTCAATTTACTACGCCTGCCGCAGCGAAGGCGTGCCGGTGGTGCAAACTTTGCACAATTACCGCCTGCTTTGTGCTGGAGCCGAACTGTATCGCGATGGAAAAGTTTGTGAAGAGTGCCTGGATCATGGTGTGCTGCGCGGCGTGAAATATGGCTGCTATCAGGGATCGAAAATGGGAACTGCGACACTCACGCTGATGGTCGATTTGCATCACCGTGCGGGAACCTGGACGAATTTGGTCGATTGTTATGTCGCACTGACTGAATTCTCGCGGCGCAAATTAGTCTCGGGCGGTTTGCCGGCAGACCGCATTCGCGTGAAGCCGAATTTTGTTCTGCCCGATCCCGGGCCAAAAACCGGTTGCGGAGAGTATGCGTTGTTCGTCGGACGCATGGTCAAATCCAAGGGCGTGCCTGCGATGTTGGAGGCGTGGAGGGCATTGACCGTCCCACTCCACGTTGTTGGAGATGGGGTTTGCCGCGAGCTGATTGAGACCGAACAAAAGGCAGGCAACCTCGGTTCAGTAACATACCGCGGACGTTTGCCGCGCGAAGAGACTTTGGCGGCGATGAGGAAAGCGCGGTTTCTGATTTTTCCCAGCGAGTGGTACGAGGGTTTCCCCGTCACCATTGCTGAGGCGTTTGCATGTGGAATTCCCGTGATTGGATCCCGGCTGGGAGCGATGCAGGAAATCATCGCCGATGGCGTGACCGGGTTGCATTTCGAGGCCGGAAATATTGACGATCTGCGAAGCAAGGTGCAGTGGGCCTGGGGTCATCCCTCGGAGGTCGAGGCCATGGGGCGGCGTGCGCGCAGGGAATTTGAACAGAAATATACCGCCGAGCGCAACATCGAGATTCTCGAAGAGATCTACGAATTTGCGATGGGTTCGCGCGCGAAGTCGGCGCCGATGGAACCGCAGAAGGTGACAGTGTAGTCGGGCGATGCGGCTGTGGTCGAAGCCGGTCGAAAAAGCGGTATGCGTTTATGGCAGAGGCGATCACGGAGCTTCGGCGTAAGCAGCTTCTGGAATCTTATTTCCGGACTCACCTGAAGACTGCCGTCGAGCAGCCCACGGAAATCCCGCCGGGGCCGGCGCATGGCCGCATCCCACTCACGGTCTCGCAGAAACAACTCTGGCTGCACGCGCAACTCGCGCCAGATACGGCGCTGTATAACGAGCCACTCACGGTACGACATCGCGGACCTCTCGACGTCGGCGTTCTGCAGAAGGCGTTCAACGAGATTATTCGCCGGCACGAGGCGTGGCGCACGACTTTTCCTCTAGTTGACGGAGAACCCGTTCAACAGGTGCTCGCACCTTTTTTCATTGATCTGACGGAGATTGATCTTCGTACGCTGAATCCCCAGGATCGCGAGAAAGAGGCCACGCGGCTTGCCACGGCGGATGCCAGAATTCCGTTCGATCTTGAGCGCGGACCGCTCTTCCGGGCGAAGCTGGTGCGACTCGATGAGCAGGAACACCGGCTCTATATCACCCTGCATCATTTAATTTTCGATGGCTTCAGCGGCTATCGAATTCTTCTTCCCGAGCTTGTTGCCTTATACGAGGCGTTCCTTGGAGGAAAACCATCGCCTCTTCCAGCCTTGCCCTTTCAGTTCGGCGATTTCGCATTGTGGCAGCGCGAACGGATGCAAGGCGCTCAATTGGAAGCCAGCATGGAGTACTGGCGCGGGAGGCTGGCCCCTCCTTTGCCATCGCTGCAAATTCCTTACTCTCATCCAGTGCCGCCTGTGCAGACATTCGGCGGCGCAATGTATTCGGCCTCGTTGCCGCTCAGTTTAAGCGAAGCGTTGCGAGAACTGTGCCGCCGCGAGGGTGTCACCCTGTATATGGCACTGCTGGCCGCCTTCAACGTCCTTTTGTATCGTTACAGCGGCCAGGAAGACATTCTAATCGGAAGCAATACGGCGGGGCGCAATCACTCCGGCAGCGAAAAGTTGCTGGGATATTTCCTCAATACCATCCCGCTACGCTCCGATCTGTCGGGAGACCCCACGTTTCGTGAGCTGCTGGATAGGATTCGCGGAACCACCCTGGAAGCGCTATCGCATGATGAAGTGCCGCTTGACCGGGTCGTAGCCGAGCTTCACCCGGAGCGCGATCCGAATCGCAATCCGCTCTTCCAAATCCTGTTTTCTCTGGAGCCTCCCCTTTCACGGGTTTCGCCAGAGTGGGACCTGACTTGCATCGAAGTCGAAACTGGCGCGACCAAGTTCGAGCTTTGCATGGTGCTGGACGATCGCGCCGACGGCCTTCTATGCCGATTGATCTACAACACCGCACTTTTCGATGCGGAGGCGGCCGGCCGCATGGCAGGGCATTGGCAGACGCTGCTCGAATCCGTTGCAGAAAACCCGGGCCTTCCCATCAGCGAATGCACTCTGCTAACGCAAGCCGAGAGGGAGCAAATTCTGGTCGAATGGAACGACACGGCCGAACCATACACACCAGAACCGTTGCCCGATCTGGTTCGTGCGCGAGCGCAGCACCAGGTTGAAAAGCCTGCCGTGCGCTGCGGCCCTAAAGAAATATCTTATGGTGAACTCGATCGAAGATCTGACCGGTTGACGCGGGTATTGCGGTCTATGGGAGTGGGACCCAAGATTCCGGTTGCGCTCTGCCTTGATCGATCTGTGGACATGGTCGTTGCAATTCTGGGCGTGCTCAAGGCAGGCGGCGCTTATGTTCCGCTCGACACGGCGAATCCCCGTCAGCGGCTGGAGTTGATGCTGGATGACTGTAAGCCGCGAGTGCTGCTCACGCAACAAGATACTCTGGGCGTTTCTCTGTCGACCGCCGCACCCACTCTTTTTTTGGATGCTGCCCTTTCGGAGACGAAAGAAAATCCGCCGGTAGAGATCCGCAATTCGGTTCCCGGATTGGACGACCTGGCCTACATCCTGTACACATCCGGTTCGACTGGTGTTCCAAAGGGGGTGCAGGTCACTCATCGCAATCTGGCATATTCGAACCAGGCACGGCTCAACTACTACAAGGACGCGCCGGAAAGATTTCTGCTGCTTTCTTCTTATTCATTCGATAGCTCGGTGGCCGGCATTTTCCACACTCTGACGACCGGGGGAACGCTGGTCATTCCGCCTGCCGATTTTCGTTGGGACGGCCAAGGGATTCAGCGGCTGGTTTCAGAAAATAAAGTCACGCACCTGTTGGCGGTTCCTAGTCTTTACGCGGAACTGCTCGCCAATGCAAACGCTAACCACCTTGCTTCGTTACGTTCGGTGATTGTAGCCGGAGAGGCGTGCCCGCGACAGCTTGTGAACTTGCATTACGAGATTCTGCCGCAATGTTCGCTTTTCAACGAGTACGGCCCCACCGAAGCCACAGTTTGGAGCACCGTTTTCGAGTGCGAACCCGGAGGAGCCGAGAGCAGCGTTCCCATTGGCCGCCCCATCGCAAACGCACAAACTTATATTCTCGATCGCCATCTGCAACCTGTGCCGATCGGAGTTCCAGGCGAACTGTACGTCGGCGGCCAAGGAGTCGCGCGGGGATATCTCAATCAGCCGGCTTTGACGGAGAAATATTTCGTTCCAGACGCCTTTTCATCGCATCCGGACGCCAGGCTCTACCGAACTGGGGATCTGGCGCGGTATCTACCGGCGGGCGATATCGAATTCCTGGGGCGCTCCGATCAGCAGGTAAAACTGAGAGGGATGCGCGTCGAGTTGGATGAGATTGAAGCGCTGCTGGCAGAGCATGGGGCTCTGAGAGAAGCCGCGGTGGTCGCGACGAGACAATCTTCCGGGGAAGCGGCGCTATCGGCTTTTGTGGTTCCGCAAGACCGCGAATTAGTTTCTACTTCCGAGCTGCGCTCCTTCCTGAAGACTCGCCTGCCATCTTACATGATTCCGGGGAATATCCAGGTTCGCGAATCCCTGCCGAAAAGTTCGAGTGGAAAGATCGACCGTCAGAAGCTGGCAGCCGAAGGAATCACGATAAGTGAAATTACCGAAACAATCGCTGCCCCGCGCGACGAGGCTGAGCGTCGGCTGCTTTCGATCTGGAAGCAAGTTTTTCCTCACGCATCCGACGACGTGAATCAGGATTTCTTTCAACTCGGAGGGCATTCGTTGCTGGCGGCGAAGCTTCTGGTGCGGATCGAGAAAGAGTTTAGCGTTCAGCTTTCGTTAGCTTTCGTTTTTGAATCGCCGACGATTGCCCGGATGGCGCAAGCGTTGCGCCTGGGTTCGCAAAACGTCAGCGAGCGGGCGATCGTCCCGATCCAGCCAAAGGGAGTTTTGGCTCCATTTTTTTGGATTCGTGGGGGACCGCGCTTCCGCTTGCTGGCCCAGCACCTGGGAATGCAGCGGCCGTTTCTCGGCGTCGACTTGCCTTACTCCGTTGGCGTCAAATTGCCTGCGCCCTACCGTTTGGAAGACATCGCCGCTTATCTGTTGAAGGCGATTCGCGAGGTGCAACCGTCGGGCCCCTACCACTTGGGCGGGTTGTGCGTGAACGCAGTAATCGCTTATGAAATTGGTCAGCAGTTGATTCAACAGGGCGAGAAAGTAGCGTTGCTCGCAATGATCGACGCGCACAATCATGCTTACTATAAGAATCCCTTCAAAGACGGCCGGTACACCGCGCGAATCAAGTTCCATCTGTCAAATCTCTTACGCATGGATTCCACTGAAACCGGCGCCTATCTTCGGGACCGGCTGGATGAGGCCCGCCGAAAAATTGAGCGCATCACGTGGCGGCTCACCGCGGACCGCCGCGATCGGGCTGAAGATTTCAGGAATTCAGACTCAATCGTTCACCCCGCCTTCAGCCAATACGAGCCTCGACCCTATCCTGGAAAGATAGTGCTGCTCCAGTCGAGCGAGTGGCCGAAGAGCCCTTATTTCGAATTCAAGTTAGGGTGGGAAGATCTGGTCCCGGAGATTGAGTTTCATCGGATTCCGTCGGACCATGCGTATCTTTTCGACGAACCCAATGTGAAAGCTGTGGCTCAAACGTTGAAAGTTTACTTGAAAGGTTCGCCCGAACGAGAGTAAAGGCAGATTTGCCGTAGTCAGATTGTCCGGCTGCTCCTGTGGGCTTCCTAGATGGCTGGTAACCGACTTTATTTCAGTAATATACAATGTACTTGATCTGTGATTAGAGTCTTTTGACTCTAAGGCTTTCGGCCACTTGCAAGAAGATGCACGCGCCGATAGTCTGGCAACAACTGGGGCAGCCGTATCTGGGCAGTCCCTTTCGCTAGAACGTATCCCCCCGACAATAATCTGGCTGTAGCGTTAAACAAGACCGTCTTGTTGTTGCAGCGCTACTGTTCCGATTGGTTCATGATCGAAGGTCACAAATGTGACTGAGAGGGCGGAGCTGTAAAGGAAACGCCATCGGAGAAACTTCACTTTCTTGACGAAAAGTTCCTCCGTAAAAGGCTCCCCGACATACAATTATCAATAATTCAGGAAGTGACAAAGGTGACCATGAAGTTCAGATTTTCGGAGGCGGCGGGTATGAACAAGAGCATGGGTTTTGCCATTGGAATTCTGTTGCTGAGCGCCGTTCCGTTGCTGGCGGCTCAGGACCCCAATGTGGTGCCCGTAGCTTCGAAAGCGGTGAGTTCCGATACTACAAGTTCTTCTACCGCAGCGCCGCAGTTGCAGCAGCGCGATTCGCGCTATCATCTGGCGGCTGGCGATACCTTCGACGTTGGCTTCGAGCTCAGCCCCGAATTCAACCAGACCGTCACCATTCAGCCTGACGGATTTGTGACGTTGAAAGCAGTAGGCGACTTGAAAGTGATGGGACAGACGGTTCCGGAGCTTACTCAGACGTTGCGCACCGCCTACGGAAAAATTTTGAACGACCCGCTGGTTGTGGTTGTTTTGAAGGATTTTGAAAAGCCTTACTTCATCGCGGACGGTCAAGTGGGGCACCCCGGAAAATATGACATGCGGGGCGTGGTGACCCTGACGGAAGCGGTGGCAATTGCCGGTGGCTTCACCGAAGCCGCAAAGCATTCGCAGGTCCTCTTATTCCGCCGTGTTGACGATCAATGGCTCTCCGCAAAGATTTTCAACGTCAAAGCGATGCGCAGAAAAGGCGATCTACATGAGGATCCCACGCTGAAACCCGGCGATATGCTGGTAGTCCCGAAGAATATGCTGTCGAAGATCAAGCCGTTCATCCCCAATGCCGGCTTGGGCGCCTACACCCAGGTTCCCTTCTGATTAGGGTGGTTCCGAAGCTGATGACAGGAGATGGAGATGAGAGAGCAAGAATTTTCAACGACTAGCGCCGGCGGATTCAGTTTCACGCTGCGGGACCTGCTTGCTATCGGTTTCCGCCACAAGCGCTCGTTCCTGCTGTGCTTCTTCGGCGTGCTTGCCGGCAGCATTGTCGCGATGTTTGTCGTGCCGCCGACCTACGAATCAAAGAGCGAGATCCTGGTCAAGCGGGAACGCGTCGACCCCGTGGTGAGCGCTGAGAAGAACAGCCCGCTGCAGGTGAGGGAAGACGTCACCGAGGAGGAAATCAACTCGGAAGCGAACCTGATCACCAGCGCAGATGTGCTTCGCAAAGCAGTCGTCGATTCTGGCCTGCAAAACAAGAAGGGTTTTCTTTCCTTTATCGATCTCGGTTCGAACCAGGATGCGAAGATCGCGAAGGCGGTTGACCGGCTGCGTTCCCATCTCGTCGTCGAGCCCATCAAGAAGACCGACGATATTGAACTGACCTATTCGGCGCATGATCCGAAGTTTGCGGCGTTGGTGCTGAATAACTTGGTAAATGCGTACGTCGAAAAGCACGTTGCGATCCACCGTCCAGCCGGGCAGTTGGAGTTCTTCGACGAAGAAACGAATCGCTACAAAAAAGAGCTGGATCAAGCCGAGGATGGGCTCAGGAAGTTTTCGCAGGAGCAAGGCGGAGTAGCTCCGCAAGTATCCCGCGACATCACTTTGCAGAAGCTGAATGAGTTTGCGGCATCTCTAGAGTCGACTCGAGCGGAAATGTCGGCTACGGAAAAGAAGATCGCCAATCTCGAGCAACAATCGGGATCGACCCCGGATCGCATGACCACGTCGGTTCGCGAATTCGACGACACCGCCGTTCTGCAGCAATTGAAAAGCACGTTGATGACCCTGGAGTTGAAGCGCACTGAACTGCTCACGAAATATCAGCCGGGGTACCGCCTGGTGCAGGAAGTCGACAAGCAGATCGCAGACACGCGCACATCGATCACTGCTGAAGAAGCCAAGCCGCTGACGGAACAGACCACCGATCGCAACCCCACGTATGCGTGGATCAACGAAGAGCTGGCTAAGGCGAAATCGGATTACAGCGCACTCCAGGCGCGAGCCGCGGCGACGCAGGCCATCGTTAGCTTATATCAGGGGCGCGCCCAGCAGCTTGAACAGGCCGGCCTGGTGCAGCAGGATCTGCTGCGCGAAGCCAAAGCCAACGAAGACAACTATTTGTTGTACTTGCACAAGCGTGAAGAAGCCCGCATCGAAGAAGCTCTCGATCGCACCCGTATTCTGAACGTAAGCATGGTTGAGCAACCGACGATTCCCGTTTCGCCCGTGCGCTCGCCCGGAATGTTTCTGCTGGTAGGGATGCTTCTGGCCGTAGTGTTAAGCAGCGCGCTGGTGTTTGCCCAGGAGTATCTCGATTCTTCCTTCCGCACTCCAGCCGAGGTTTTGTCGGAGCTGAAGATTCCGGTACTGGCGTCGGTACCGCTCTACAGCGCGAACGGATATGGCAATGGCAGTCACGGTTTCAACGGCAACGGTAACGGCAATGGGACGGTAACAATTGCGGCGCCGGTTGCGGGCGAGGCAGGGACCGATTACGGTCCGGAAAATGACTATCAGCGGTAGGTTCGTCCAGGTGCAGTAGAGTCACCAGAAAGAGGACCCGGGGATGTTTTTGAGCTACTACGGTTTGAGGGAGCAGCCATTTGGGGTGACGCCAGACCCCCGCTTCTTATATCTCAGCCCAGCCCACCGCGAGGCGCTTGCCTCGATGGTTTACGGAATTGAGGCAGGCCGCGGATTCATCAGCTTGATCGCGCCTCCTGGCATGGGCAAGACCACGCTGCTGTTTCATTTGCTCGAGAAATTCCGCTCTTCCGCACGCACCGCCTTCCTGTTTCAAACCCAATGCAATTCGCGCGAGTTCATGCGCTTCCTGCTCGCGGAGCTGGGTTACGAATCGGACGATCACGATTTCGTGCACATGCACGAGGAATTCAACAAGCGCCTTCTCCAGGAAGCTCGGGCCGGGAATCGTTTTATCGTCGTGATCGACGAAGCGCAGAATCTGGAGCCTTCCGTGCTTGAGACCGTGCGGCTGCTCTCGGATTTTGAGACACCGCGGGCCAAGCTGATGCAAATCATTCTCGCCGGTCAGCCTGAGCTTGCTGACAAACTGGCACGCCCGGGAATGATGCAGTTGCGGCAGCGTGTTTCATTGATGGCCGGCCTCAAGCCGCTTTCATTCGAAGAAATTAACAAATATATCCATCACCGCTTGCGGGCGGTGGGCTATGAGGGCGGATCGATGTTTACGCCCGATGCGCTTCTGCGGGTTTCCGATTTCACCTCTGGCATTCCACGCAATATCAACAATCTGTGCTTTAACTGCCTCTCGCTGGGTTGCGCTTTGCAGAAGAAAGTGATTGATGCCGAAATCGTGGATGAAGTGATTAGCGATCTCGATATCACGCAGCACACCTCGCATGCAACGCCCAATGCGCCGGCATACGGACCCGGCGCGGCGCAAATCTTCACGGAGCCGGTGGCGGTTGCGGCCCCCGTGGAAGACCCTGCGGGACTGCCGTCGGGTTCAAATTACGATACTGCCCATCGCTTTGGAAATGGCCGAAAGCCGCAGCATGTGCTCAGCCCCGCTGAAGCTAAGGCCTACATGCAGCAGATTGCAGCGCAGTTGCAGGGATTCAGCCGGGTAGTCAGCGACGTTGCCGCGGGTCGAAAGGTGCCCGATGGGAACGCCTAAGATCTTTTTTTAGCAGACTCAATCGTTAGTTTGCGCACTTCCACCCCTTAGATTTCTAACGCTTCCGTCACCGTATTCCAGGAGGAGTCGCCTTCGTGGGCCATTTTCGGCGGCAGGTTCTGTTGAATTCGATGAAGCTCTTCGACCTGGCTGCGGTCATGCTTGCCTTTGGCATGGCGACGGTGGCGGTCTCGCAGAGGTCGGCGGTATCCCTGGCGGAATTTTTTGGGATGCGGGTGAAGATCCAGAACTTCATCGTCTTCGCGATTTTGCTTCTGGTGTGGCACCAAATCTACGTTCTCTTTGGCATGTACGCATCACGGCGGCTCGGGCGAAGGTGGGATGAAACTCTCGACGTTCTGAAGGCGACAACGGCGGGAACGCTGGTGATTTTCTTTACCCATGTTTTGCTGCGCATCGACCTCGTCACGGTGGAATTTTTGGCGGTTTTCTGGCTTGTGGCTACGGCTACAACCGCAACTGGCCGCGTAATCATGAGGATCGTGGTACGGCAGGCGCGTGCCCATGGCCGCAACCTGCGTGACGTCCTGATTGTCGGAACAAATCCGCGGGCCGTTCAGTTCGCCCGCAAGCTTCGCGATAATCATTTTCTTGGCTACCGCGTGATCGGATTCGTGGATCAGGAGTGGCCGGGGCTCAACGAGTTCTCGCAATCGGAATTCAGTCTGGCATGCAATTTCGATAGCCTGCTTCCGTACCTCCGCAAGAACGTGGTCGATGAAGTCGTGGTGGCGCTGCCCATGCGGTCCCTGCATTTCCGCGCATCCGAAGTGAGCGCCATCTGCGAAGAGCAGGGAATCCTGGTACGCTTCATCTCCAATTTATTCGACAGCAAAACCTCGCGACGGCAGGTGGTTACCGTCGAAGATGACTCGATCATCACGCACCACAGCATGAGCATTGAGGGCTGGCCGGTGGTGATCAAGCGGGCAATCGACATCGTCGTTGCCGGCGCCATGAGCTTGCTGCTGCTTCCCGTCTTCTTGCTGACGGCGCTGCTCATCAAGCTGACTTCGGCAGGTCCGGTGTTTTTTGTGCAGAAGCGCCTGGGATTGAACAAGCGCCATTTTGGCATCTACAAATTCCGCACCATGGTCGTCGATGCAGAAAAGCGGATGAAAGAGATCGAGCACCTGAATGAGGTGAGCGGTCCGGTATTCAAGATCAAGAACGATCCGCGCATCACTCCGCTCGGCAGGTTCTTGCGCAAGACCAGCATCGATGAGTTGCCGCAACTGTTTAACGTGCTCCGGGGAGACATGAGCCTGGTCGGGCCGCGCCCTCTGCCGTTGCGCGATTACGAAGGCTTCAGCGAAGACTGGCAGCGCCGCCGCTTCAGCGTTCGCCCCGGCGTCACCTGTTTGTGGCAGATCGGCGGGCGCAGCTCGATTTCGTTCGAACAGTGGATGGAATTGGATTTACAGTACATCGATAAGTGGTCTTTGCTGCTGGACTTCAAGATTTTGCTGAAAACGATTCCGGCTGTGTTGAAAGGGTCGGGAGCAGCTTAATTCATGGCA
The DNA here is from genome assembly GCA_964530145.1 of uncultured Acidobacteriaceae bacterium. GTDB lineage: Bacteria > Acidobacteriota > Terriglobia > Terriglobales > Acidobacteriaceae > Sulfotelmatobacter. Next base: position 26,880 of record CAZGXY010000022.1, read on the forward strand.
TCTTCTCCCACATCTCAACCCTCAACTCTGGCGTCGGCAAGCCGGAACAAAGCGATCCTTTGGATCGTGGGTCTCGGCATTGTCACACTGGCGGCGCTCGTCCTGTTTCTCCCGCTGTCTTCGGATCAGTCGATTTCGATCATGGCCGTGGGAGCAGTCTTCTTCATAATCATGTGGTTTGCAGTGTCCACCGCTCCGAATCCGCAGGTGCGAGACCGAAATCTGATATTTGCTCTGTGGTGGGTGTTAATGGGTTCGGAGGCGATCTTTTCGTACGTGACGGATGACGCCGAAGGCAAGGGATTCTCTTCCGGCGCTTATTCCGAGGCCATGATCTGGGTCTTTGTCGGCGCGGTCTTCATTCTCTATACCTGCCGTCACAGCCAATATTTAAAGATTCTATTTACCGGGTCTTACAAATGGGTCTCATGGTTCGGAGTAGTCTGCCTGCTTTCCTGTGCCTATGCGGAGCAGCCTATTTTTTCGCTGGCCTGGGTCATCAAACTGTTTCTTGCAATCGCCTTGCTGGCTGCGTGCAATTACGAAATCAAGGGAGTCGACGATCTCCGAATCTTCCTGAAGGTAACGCAATGGGCTCTGCTGTTCATGATCAGCATTCCGTTCCTCCGCTTGCTGGCTGACACTGCAGTTCTCGCAGAGGGGCGCCTCTATGACGTGTCGACGGCCCCGACCGTACTCTCAGTGGATGCCGGACTGGTTGTGCTGTATTCGCTTACGCTGTCGCGGGCTGGACAGAAAAATGCCGCACTCAACTTTTTTGTGGTGATCGGAATGATCGCCATGCTGATGGGCGGCGGCAAAACCGGGATCCTCGGCTGCATCTTTGGTGCGCTCGCTTTCTATACCCTGCGCGGAAAATTTAAGGCGGGGGCCCGATTCCTTTTAATACTCTTGGTGATTGGAAGCCTGGTGGTGGCCTTCACCCCTCTCGGCACTTATCTGAAATTCTACGTCGACAGCGGACAGGCGGGCAGCGTGACCGGCCGTTCCGACGTTTGGGCTGCAGGTTGGCAACTGATCAAGCAGAAGTTGATCCTGGGGCGCGGGTTCATGTCGTCGCGCTTTCTTTCCTACAAGATCGACATCGACTGGATGCCGAACCACCTGCACAATGGGTTTCTTGAGGTGATGTACAACAACGGGCTCATCGGCTTGTTTGTGATTTTGATGATGCTGGGATGGACGGTGCGCAACCTGTTTAACGTCATTCGCACCGTAGACACAGACAATCCGATTCATCAGTTAGCCGCGGGTTGCTTCGCGATCTTTTTCAATATTTTTGTAAACGGAATGGTGAGCCGCGCCTTCGGCAGCCGCCCGGATGGAACGTTCATGGTTCTGTTCTCGATGGTTTTTGTGAGCGATCGCCTCTTGGCAGCAGCGAGAAAGAAAGCCGAAGTGAGAGAGATGCCGCAATGGCAGCTTTCTTCGGTGCCGGCGCGATAGTGTTTCGCAGCTTAATTCGCATTTTCTAAAACAGGCCTTAAAACGTGGCTACGATTTCCATCGCAAATCCGCAAGTAAAAATTCCCAGTTACCGCGTGCTGAACGTGCGGGTGGATGCGGTGCAGATTCCAGATGCTATTAAGATTCTGGAATCGTGGATCGAGGAGCGTGGACCAGCTCGTTACGTGGCAGTTACGGGAATGCATGGCGTCTCGGTTTCGCGAGAGGATACCGGGTTTGGGCAGATCCTCGAAGATGCCAGCCTGGTGGTGGCCGACGGAATGCCGTTGGTTTGGCTGGGGCGATTGCAGGGATTCAGGCAGATGCGCCGCCGCGTGTACGGACCCGAGTTGATGGAAACCTTCTGCCGCGAGACTGGTTCGAGGTATCGTCATTTTTTCTACGGTGGCGCACCGGGAGTTGCCGATGCATTGGCCGAGGCCGAGCGTGAACGCTACGGAATCCAGATTGCCGGCACATATTGTCCGCCGTTTCGTTCTCTAACCCAGCAGGAAGAGAGCGATATTCAGCGCATTGTGGAAGAAGCGCGCCCCGACGTGCTCTGGGTGGGGTTGAGCACACCAAAGCAGGAACGGTGGATGTATGAGCATCGCGAGAGCCTGCGAGTGCCCGTGATGCTGGGAGTAGGTGCGGCGTTCGATCTCAACACCGGCCGGCTGAAACAAGCGCCGGAGTGGATGCGCGAAAACGGATTGGAATGGTTTTTCCGGCTATGCGCCGAGCCGCGCCGCTTGTGGCAGAGATACATCGTGAACGGCTCGAAGTTTTTGTGGGCGGTGTGCCTCGAGTATTTTCTTCCCCGGTTTTCCCGGTAGCAGCAGCGCCGCGATCCAGCCCTTCCTCAAGATTTAGATCGTAGCAATCGCAGGTTGCAGAACCTAGAAAGCAGAAATTCAGGAGACCAGTCACATGACCAAACAAAAGCGGATTCTCGTAACCGGCGCGGGAGGTTTCATCGGCCACCACCTGGTTAAACGTCTGAAGAAAGATGGACATTGGGTGCGCGGCGCCGACCTCAAGCTGCCGGAATACGAAACCAGCGCCGCCGACGAGATGGAAGTCCTCGACCTGCGCAAGATTGAAAATTGCCTGCTCGCCACGCGTGGCGGCATCGACGAAGTTTACAATCTCGCGGCCGACATGGGCGGTATCGGCTACATCACAGCGAACCACGCCGACATCAGCCGAAATAATATTCTCATCAATGCGCACATGCTCGATGCCAGCTATAAAAACGGAGTGAAGAAGTTCTTGTTTTCTTCGTCAGCTTGCGTTTACAACCAGGCCAAGCAGAAGGATCCCAATGTGACCGCACTGAAGGAAGAAGATGCGTATCCGGCCGATCCGGAGCCGGGATACGGATGGGAGAAGCTTTTTGCCGAAGAGCTTTGCCGCTACTACTACAAGGATTTCGGCTTCGAGACCCGCATCGTTCGCTTCCACAATGTCTACGGCCCGCTCGGCACGTATGATGGTGGAAAAGAGAAGGCTCCAGCTGCGATTTCGCGCAAAGTCGCATTGGCCGAAGATGGCGGCGAGATCGAAGTCTGGGGTGACGGAGAGCAGACCCGCTCGTTCATGTATGTCGATGATTGCGTGGAAGGCCTGATTCGCCTGATGGCTTCCGATCATCGCGACGCGTTGAACCTGGGCACCGATGAACTCACGACCATCAACAACCTGGTGGACGTCGTTTCCCGCATCGGGGGAAAGAAGCTGGTGAAACGGCACAACCTCACCGGGCCGCAGGGCGTCCGCGGCCGTAACAGCGACAATACCCGCCTCCGGGAAGTGCTGGGATGGGAGCCTGCGATTTCTCTGGCCGAAGGTCTGCGTAGGACTTATCCATGGATCAGGTCGCAAGTCACCTCTGACGCCATGGAACTGGCCGGCGTCGAGGGAGACTAAAACGCTCAAGTTGATACTCCATCCCGGTCGGCTTTTCGCGGCGGGGTTGGCGGCTTCGACTTCGTCGCTCAGATAAATCGATCAAGAATACGTAAGCAAATGACGAACGATAAATTCTCCGGACCCGTCTTCGTGGTTGGCATTTGGCGTTCGGGCACGTCATTGCTTTACACACTCCTGAATCAGCATCCGCAGATCGCTCTCACCTATGAGAGCGATCTGTTTTTGCTGAGGTCGCTGTTCCGAACCGGACGCAGCAAGCGCGACTGGCTTGAACGCTGGGAGTTCTGGAACAACTGTCTCACGCGGCACGACATCGAGGCCGCAAGCCTTCCGGGAAAAGTCAGTGATTACCGAACGGCCGCGACTGCCGTTTGGAAGCGATATGCAGGCAATGCGATTTACGGAGAAAAATCGCCGAACTACTTCGATTCGCTAAAGGCGCTCGCGCGAGAATTTCCGAAAGCGCGTTTCATCATAATCTGGCGCGATCTGGGCGATACTTGCCGCAGCATCATCCAGGCGGGCCAGGGCTCTGCATTTTTTGCCAAGCGCGGGATCACGCATCGGGCATTGATCGGTTATCGTAAAATGAAGCGGGAATGCGATGCCCTCGAGCGGCGAGGAGTGGCGCTTCACCAGATTCATTACGAAGAGATGGTGCAATCGCCGGAGACGGTGATGCAGGGGATCTGTTGGTTCCTGCAAATTCCATACGATGCGCGCATGGCTACGCCGGCCGGCGCCGACCGGTCAGCCATCTATGACGCTCCCCAGCACGCCGGAGTTAAGACCGAGAAGATCCATTCCAATAGCAAGCCCAAGGCGGAATTGCCTGACGACCTTAGTGGAAAGATCGCGCGCTACGTCGCATATTGGAAAGAGCGATCCCACGGTTCGTGGCCGATGTACCCAGTAGTGGCGCCAGACGCCGCTCCTCTAGGAATCGTCGAACGCGCAAAAGACGAGGTTTACTTTCAGGCTTTGCGAGCGTTCGACCAATTTACCGCCTTTGTCTATTGCTACGCGCCGATTGGGATTCTTCGCCGCTACCGCGGAGCGAAGAGTGCGCAACCGTTGTTGTCGGACGCCGAGACCACTGTCGCAAGCTCTTCGTCGGAATTAATCGAATTGCAGAAATAAGCAGCCGACAATGACCAAACTTCGCAAAGTACGCCACACACTTTCTAAAACTTCCGCACGAGTTCCCCTGGTCTGGATGCGCCATCGGGGTTTCCGTCCGACGGATGTGTTCGTTGGCTCGTATCCTCGATCTGGCAGCACCTGGCTGCGTTTCATGCTCCTCGAGATTCTGGCCGGGCAGTCGTCCAGTTTTAACAACACGAACGAGATGCTTCCCGATGTCGGCAAGCATGAGGCCGGTGCGTCCGTTCTGCCGGGCGACGGCAGGCTTATCAAGACCCATGAACGCTACCGTCCCGAATACAAGCGGGCGATTTACCTGGTGCGCGATCCGCGAGACGTGGCCCTTTCCGAATTCGCCTATCAAACCGCTCTAGGCCTGGAGCGAGGCGACTTCGATCGATATCTGGAACGTTTTCTGCAGGGCGGTGTCAATCCCTTCGGATCGTGGATCGAACATGCGAATTCGTGGATGAACGCCGCTGACTCGCCGTGCAACGACATCCTGCACGTGAATTTCGAGGAATTGAAGCAGAAGCCGTTGGAGCAACTGAGCCGCATCGTCGATTTTCTTCACATGCCCGAGATGAAAAGCCGCATCCCGGGCGCGATTGAAAATAATTCGCTGACGCGCATGAAGGAGAAAGAAAAAGCCCATCCGCAGCGCGCTTCGGCGCAAGGCCGCTTCATTCGCAGCGGCTCAGCGGGCGGCTGGCGCGCGAGCTTTACCGAGCGGCAGTGCCAACTTGTGCAACAGTATGCCGGCCCGTCGATGGCGCGGTTGGGATATTCTGAAGTCCAGTCCCTCGAAGGGCAACCCGCGTAAGTACGACGCATGAGCGAAGACGCATGAGCGAAGAAAAGTCCAGCCGTCCAACGATCTCCCAGGCAGCCAAAAAACCCGTGGCGCGCGCCGCCAGCGGTGTTGAGTGCCTTCGGTGCAAGCACATCATCGACAGCTACGTCTTCACCAAGCTGACTTTTTTGCCTTATGGCACGCAAAGCGGAAACGTCGTGCTGGAGTGCCCGAAGTGCGGCCACCTCGAGTTCCTCTCGCAGAATAGCCCGCTGTTGCAACGCCTGAAGGCCAATCCTGTAGCGGTTGGCGACGGCGACTGATTCAGCCATCTATTATCCTGACCCATCATGAATGGGCGATGCCCAATCATGCGGAGATAGATCTGGGGAAACTTCATCCGCACTCAACACTCTTCATTCCAAGTCAAAATGCGCATACTCGGACTATCGTCATTCGGACATGACACCTCGGCTGCCCTGATCGAAGACGGCGTAATCTGCGCGGTCATCGAAGAGAGCAAGCTTTCGCGCCAGAAAGAATCCCGTGGATTGCCCACCGCGGCGATGAAGTTCTGCCTTTCGAAAGCGGAAGGGATGGATAGCGTCGATTGCATCGCGATCGCGGCGACTCCGGTGCGCGGCTGGATGCGGCGATCGGCGGCGGGAGCGAGAATTTCTCCGCTCGATCCAGTGGCAGCGGGGCATACACAGGTCCGCGAAGTTGGGCGACTGGCGAGGGAACTCGGCCATCTGCGCGTGTTGCGCCACCAAACCGGTCCCAGCAAGGCGATCATACCGGTGGAACACCACCTCAGTCATGCAGCCAGCGCATTTTTCCTTTCAAGTTACGAGCGCGCTCTTGTCATCACCATGGACGAGGACGGAGCGGGTTGTTCCGGTATGGTCGCGATCGGCGAGGGCACGCGCCTGCGCAAAGTGCGCGATATCCCTTACCCGCATTCGTTGGCGTGGCTCTACTCGCGAGTAACAGAAGCTCTGGGTTTTGTCCCTAGATCGGAAGAGCACAAAACCCAATGGCTAAGCCTCGGAGGCGAGCCTCAGTATCTTGATGTGTTTCGAGACATCCTCAGGTCAAGCAACGGATCTTTGCGTTTGGACCCGAGCTACCTCGACCACGGAATCGGCGATACGTTCGTTCTCTCTTCGAAGTTCTGGCGAAAAACCGGATTGCCTTCCAACCCAACTGACCTTAGCGACGAGCAGCGCCGCGCGCTCGCCGCATCGGTGCAGCAAGCTTGCGCCGAGAAGATCGCAGTGATTGTCGAGTCGCTCCAGCGTAAGCACGATATTCGGGACGTTTGCCTCGGCGGAGGACTGTTCAACAATAGCCTGCTGGTCGCCGCCGTCGAGCAGAACGTTGGATTGGAGCACGTCTTCGTCCCTCCCGCTCCCGGAAACTCAGGAACCTCGCTGGGCGCTGCTCTGTACGTCCAACATCACGAGAAGCAAATGCCGCGGAAGCAACACCAGGGCAATCCATACTGGGGCCCGAACTACTCGCGTCATGAAATCAAAGACGTGCTCGATAACTGCAAAGCGCGTTTCTCGTTTCAGGTGATGCGCGACCGGCAAATGGATCAGGCGGTCCAGCTTCTGCTGGGCGGCAAAATTATCGGGTGGTTCCAGGGCCCCGCGGAGTTCGGTCCGCGAGCTTTAGGAAGCCGCAGCGTTCTTGCCTCGCCTTGGGCGCCTTATGTGAAGGAAAATCTCAACGACTTCATCAAGCATCGCGAATGGTTTCGTCCGTTTGCCTTGTCGGTGCCTGTGGAAGATGCGCCTCAATATTTCAAGTGCTCGAGTCTTTGCGAGACGATGAATTCATTAGCCCGCGTGCGGCCTGATTTTCAGGGTCTGCCGGAAGGCTTCGTGCTGCCAGGTGGCCTGGTGCGCCTGCATACGGTCGCTAAAGAAGCCAATCCTGCGCTGTGGGATCTCCTTAAACGCTTCGGGCTGCAGGCTCCGGCTCCGATGCTCATTAATACGTCGTTTAACCTTTTTGGAGAGCCGTTAGTCATAAGCCCGGTCGACGCAATTCGCAGCTATGCATGCTCGGGGATCGACGCTCTGCTGATGGATAATTTCTTGCTGACGAAGGCACCCATCGCATCTGTATCGCTTCCGTCCCACGAGGCCGAAGGTCAGGGAGCGACTCTCTCAAGAATTCCTGCTTAGACTAGCCTGCGATTCACAACATGGGAACGTTCTCTGGCGTGGCGGCGTCTGCTGCCACGCCTTTTGTGTCTTATAGAATCTATTCTGCGGGTCGCGTAAGGCGATGATGCCGCGATAAGCGACAAGAGGGCACAGCTTTCGAATGCGAAAATTCTTAGCAACGGTTTTTGTTTGTTTTCTTGCCTGCCTGCAATCGTCTTTCGGCAATTCAGGCGCCGGGCACGATCGTTTTCCTTCAAGTACGGCGATTCCGCGAACCTTCTTCGGAATGCACATCAACCGCACATCAACGCCCTGGCCCGATGTTCCCTTCGGCAGCCTGCGCATGCTGGGAAATCTGACGACCTGGTTTCATATTGAAGGCGACGCGCGAAACCGCTATGACTGGCGCATGCTCGACGCCTGGCTGGAGGCGGCGCGCGCCCATAACGCCGATATGATGTACACGTTCAGCCGCACTCCTGCATGGGCGGCTCGGAACGCGCATTCTACTTGCGGGCCGAGTCGCGATGAAGCGGATTGCTCTCCCCCCGCCGATTTAAACGCCTCCGCTCCGTGCCAGGGGCCGCTTCGTGGAACCACAACCACCGATTGCTATTTCAAAGAATTCGCAACCAGCCTGCTCGATCATGTTTGCAGCGGCAAGGCTCCGAATAAGAGCTGCCGCATTGTAGCGTTCTCCTGCTGGAACGAGCCTAATCTTGACGGCTTCTGGATCGGCACTTACGCCGAGAGCGCGAAAATGTGTTCCGACATGGTGCAGATTGTGAAGGCGCAGTGCGAAAGCTGCGTCACGCTCACCCCCGATATCTCCGCAGCCACGAGCGGAGATACCAAGGATAACGGCGACAGCAGATCTTACGACGAGTGGTTCCGGAATTTCCTGGTAGCCTATCGGCCGTACGGAAATTACCCCGACGCGACTGCCGTTCACCTGTACGCTGCGAGAACGCATGGCATCGTGCCCGCGCCTTTTCCTGAAACATTTGCGGGAAGCGGATGTCCGCACGAAGATCGTTCGCCGGTATGCCCTGACACGTTGTTAGGCAAAATCGATACGATGCGCACCATCATGAATCAGGATGGCATGGCCGGGAAGCCGGTTTGGACGACTGAAGGGGGTTGGGGCACAAACGGAGAAATGCGCGACCTGGATGCGCAGGCCGCCTACGTAGCTCGGTGGCTCATCCTGCAGGCGTCTGCGGGCGTCGAGCGGGCATACTGGTACATGTGGGATATGGGCAGCGATCCTCAGGCGTGGGGAGGATTGTGGGATCAGCAGCACGGTACTTACAAAGCCGGCATCGCTTACGGGCAGGTCTATTGGTGGCTGGTAGGCGCGAGGTTCATGCGGCCATGTTCAGCAGATCATTCTGTATGGACTTGCGATCTGGTTCGCGGCGATGGAAGACAGGAAAGAATCGTATGGAATGATTCTCGATCCTACGAGACCGGTGTTACCTGGAAGTACGCGGCCGGCAGCCCGTTTATTCAGGTTCGAGACCTGGATGGGCATGAGGCGCCGATTAGCGGAGGCATGGTGTCCATCGGTTCCAAACCAGTGCTGCTCGAAAGCGCCGAGAGTCCCAGGAAATGAAGGGCTGACGATTCGTAAGGAGCAATCGAATCCAAAGATACGAAGTATTCTTCGCACCCTCTTGCCGGCTGTGGTGAAAAGCACCAATTTCTTGACCACGGGGGTCACAGAGGAACACAGGGTAAAGCAGGCTGATTATGAGGTGTAGGCTAATTCCTTTGCCCTCTGCGTAGCCTTCACCACTGCTTTGATTAGCGTGACCCGCAGCTTGCCTTCTTCTAATTCCATCAAGCCATCGACGGTGCATCCTGCTGGGGTGGTCACTGAGTCTTTCAGTAAAGCCGGGTGATCTCCGGTATCGAGGACAACTCGCGCTGCGCCCAGCGTGGTCTGGGCGGCGAGCAGCGTTGCGATATCGCGCGGCAGACCGACTTTGACTCCCGCCTCGGCCAGCGATTCCAGAATGATGTAAATATACGCAGGGCCACTTGCGGAGAGGCCGGTGACGGCGTCCATGTGTTTCTCGTCGACGACCACGGTGCGGCCGACGACGTTAAACATCGTCGTTGCGAGATCGACATGCTTCGCGGTGGCGTGGGCGCCTTTCGCGATTGCGGTCATTCCGCAGCCAACGAAGCACGGAGTATTCGGCATGGCGCGAATGACGGGAATGTCAGCGCCCAGGGCTTTCTCGATCAGGCTGTTCGGAACAGATGCGGCCACCGAAATCACCAACTGGCTGGGTGAGAGATGCCCGCGAAGCTGCGACGCAACTTCTTCCACGACCTGCGGCTTCACGCCAATCAAAATGATATCCGCGTCTTCTGCCGCTTTCACGTTGTCGGTCCCTACGACGATTCCCAGCTTGCGGCCCAAAGCCTTCGCACGATCTTCGTGAGCCACGGTCGCGGTGGTGTGCCTCGGGGAAAGCAAGCCGTTCTTCAGCAGAGCCTGCAGGAGAATTCCTCCCATCTTGCCTGCCCCCAGCACCGCCACTTTTTTTCCGGATAGAATAGTTTCTGTCGCTTTCTTGCTCACGCCAGCCCTCGTGGTTTGTTTCGATTTCAAGATTCTTTTCCTTGTGTCACAGCCACTCCGGCCGCATCTTTGCCACGGGCGCCGAGTGTTTGTTCCCATTGCCACGCGGTTTGCACGATATCGCGCAACGAGCGCACAGCTTTCCAGCCGAGAGCAGCGTGCGCTCTCGAAGGATCCGCAACCAGTTCCGGGGGATCGCCTGCACGCCGCGGACCCACGCGTCTCGGAACGATCTTGCCGGTGACTTCTTCAATCGTAGCGATGAGTTCCTGTACCGACGCGCCGGTACCTGTTCCCAGGTTCAACCGCGCGGCTCCTTCGACAGAGTCCAGCCGTTTCAGAGCCAGAACGTGCGCTTCCGCCAGATCGTTGACGTGAATATAGTCGCGGATGCAAGTCCCATCTGGCGTCGGATAGTCAGCGCCGAAGACTTCGAGGGGCCCCCGTTCCCCGGTCACCGCCTTCAGAGCCAAAGGGATAACATGACTTTCCGGACGATGAAGTTCACCAATGTTTCCTCCTTCGTCAGCACCGGCGGCATTGAAGTACCGCAGGCTCATCGAGCGCAAGTGGTAGGATCGGGCGTAGGCTTCGAGAGCGTTTTCCAGGAACAGCTTCGACATTCCGTAGGGGTTTACTGGCTGGCGCGGCGTTGCTTCGGTAATTGGAACTTTGGCTGGAATTCCGTAGACGGCACACGTCGAAGAGAAGATGAATTTGTGAACCCCTGCGTCAACCACCGCGTTCAGCAGAGCCAACCCGCCTTCGACGTTATTGCTGAAATATTTGCGCGGGTTCTCGACGCTCTCTCCCACCTGCGAATCTGCGGCAAAGTGCATCACGCCAGAGACGCGTTTGAGCGCGCGAGCCAGTTGGACCGGGTCGGCCACATCGGCTTCGATAAGCTCGAAACCTTCCGCCAGGAACCGATGGCCTCGCGAGAGATTGTCGTAAAGAATCGCCTCGTAACCGCTGCGGCGCAGAGCGTGTGCGGCATGGCAGCCGATATAACCTGCCCCGCCTACCACCAGAATTGAGGATTCGCGTGCCGACAAAATCGAGCCTTTCTTCGAGCCTGAGCGCTTCTACGGGCCTAAACGCTGGAATCGTCGCGAGGATGTGATTGTATGTTCTTCGAAACCTAAGGCAGCATCCCCGCTATTTCTTCGACATCCAGAATAGTTTACTAGGGAAGGACGAATAATGCGGTTCCTGAACGAGCGCAGCACATTGCCCGTGTCATGCAGCATATTTGATGGGAACGCTATTTGACGCTGCGTCGTGAAGCAGCGTTCTCTTCTGCAGGGCTTCCTATGCCTTGAAGTGGCGCCGTCTGCGGGCTATTTGCGGCACTGTCAGTAAGCGTCAGCGTGCCTTTACGGGTTCCTTGTGCAGACGGCGAGAACGTAACACTCACGGTGCAAGTGGATCCCGATTGCAGGTTGGCGCAGGTATTGTTCACGATAGAGAAATTGGAACTGTTCGCCCCCGTGATCTGCGCATTGCTGAAAGTCACAGCGGTTTTTTCGTGATTCAGAATAGTGATGCTCTTCGCTCCACTCGTGCTTCCAACCGTCACCGTGCCGAAATTGAGCGAGGTCGGGCTTAGCGAGAGTGCCACCGCTCCCGATCCCGTGAGACTGATGGTTTGCGGGCTGTTGCTGGCGTTGTCGGCAATGTTGACGGTAGCGGTCTGGGCTCCAGTCGTGGTGGGAGTGAAAGTGACAGTGACGGTGCACTGCCCGTTGGCGGGAATGCTCGTGCCGCAAGTGTTTACCTGGCTGTACGCCGACGCTCCAATAATCGTGATGTTGATATTGGCCAAGGGCACGCTTTGGTTATTGGTCAGCGTGACCGGTTTAGCAGTTGCCGAACCCCCAATATAAACACTGCCGAAACTAATACTGCTGGAACTCAACGTTACGGCGGCAACCCCCGTGCCTGTGAGGCTGGCGGTTTGAGGACTGTTCGAGCCGTTGTCGTTGACATTCAGCAAGGCGGTACGCGTGCCCAGGCCGCCGGGAGTGAACGTCACATTGATCGTGCAGTTGTCGCCCGGTGCAACGCTGCTGCAATTGTTGTTCTGGCCGAAGTCGGTGCTATTCGTACCCGTAAACGTAACACTCGAAACATTGAGTGTCGTGCTCCCGCCGTTGGTGAGTGTGATCGGCCGTGACGCGCTGGTCGTGCCCAGGCCTTGATTTCCAAACGTAAGACTGCCGGGCGAGAGTGACGGGCCGCCACATCCCGGGACCTGAAAGTTATTGATTCGGCTTCCCCAGGCCGGCGATCCGGTCTGATTTGTCGGAAAATACTGGGCCACATACCAGAAGGTGCAGCCGTCTTCCGGGTCGACCGTCATGCTGGAGTAGCTGCCCATGTGCCAGGTGTTTTCCTCATCCCCGGCTCCGTCATAAAGCGTGATTTCGGTGGGCGCATCGGGATTCGTTAAGCTGAAGTATGCGGCTTTCATGCCTGGGTGAAGCGATGAACTGGAGACGTTGTATCCTACCGCTGCGTTGCCGCTCGCGTCCTCGGCGATGCTGGGCATGAAACGGTAGGTGGTGTTATCCGGATTAATGTTTCCATCCTGATAAAGCGAAGGCGTGCCTCCACCATTGTCGCGCAACTCATACCAGCGGATTGCGGTCTGCTGATTCTTGCCGCTGTTCGCCTGCACGGTGTGGCTGACCAGGAACGACTCGTACGATCCAAAATTTCGGTAGGACATCCCCGGCATGAAGCGGTCACCCACAGAGTCGATGGTTTGGCCCGTACTGGCCGTGGAAGGCTCGGGAACGCAAATCGTGCTGCCCGGCATTCCGGCGGTGTAACAGCCGGGTTGGTAGGGCGATTCTGAGATCGTTAACTGCGTTAGCGTCGCATCCGTTGGATTGGAAAAATCGGCGTGAAAATCCCACAAATTGAATGTCGTCGAGGTGACCACTCCCCCACCGAGTGTAGGATTCTCGATGCTCGTGAAAAATTCGTCTCGGCCCAGCGGCGGCGCGGTTGTACCTTCCACATCGGCAGGGATCAGACTGTGCGCGAGATAGATGCTGCCGGTCGGCGAACTCAGTTGCGAGGCGCAAATCGGGGTCCTGGCCGTGCCATTGATCAGCATATTGGCGCGGTCAAATGCGCACACCAGAATGCCAACCTCGCGAAAATTCTGGCTCGTATCGTTTAAATCGATTCCGACGTAATAGCCGTTGCTCCAGGTCGCAAGCTTCGGCCAATCCGGAAAATAGGTCTGTCCCTCGGCATTGGCTCCGAGGAATGAGTCCATCGGGAAAACATAGGTGTACCAGGTGGCTACCGTCAGATCGTCTGAGCTGGAGACCGCAACGCAGTAGTTATAGTTGTTCGCCGTCGATGTGTGGATCCCCACGACCCAGCGCATCGCGAGCCGGTCGAAGATAATCATGCCGTCGTTGTTGACGGCATTGCAGGAAGTGATGCCATTGCTTTTCCAGATGCTGTTGATGGCTTGCGGCGTGGTCCACAGGGGCGCGAGGGTGACTTTGTCGTAGGCCTGGAAATACACGTTGGTATATTCCACGAACTGCTTGGTTCCCACCGCGCCGCTGGCATCGACCATGTACTCGGCATTCGGCACCTGCGAAGCGTCGATCCCTTCGAAGCTGGTCACGGTCTGAGCCGTTACTCCAGCCGACAAAACCGCCATGAGAAAAGCGATCAGCGCAATCAGCCGACTTGTCCGCATAAAATCTTTCATCCCCTCTTGCACTTCTGTTCGTTATCAATGCCCGATTTCTGTGAAGCTAACCTGCAAGGTACCGGAAGTAGCCGCGATCGTCCATGTGCCGGGAGTGCCGGGAAGAGTGTACAAGGTGCTCGCCGAGCCTTGGCTACCCGTTGTGGGGGATGGATTCGAAAAAGTGCCGCCCGCTCCGTTGTCGGAAAAATTCACTGTGACGTTGGGAACACCGTTGCCGTATTGATCCGCTACCGTCACCTGCAATGCCTTTGGCAATTGCGTGCCGTGGGTGCCGACCTGCTTGTTGCCTCCACTGGTCACCATGCTGAAGGGAGTTGAGGCCAGTGAAGTTTCGCGGAAAGTCGCCGTGGTAGCGCTGCCCGATGAAGCTGTGACGGCAAAATTGCTTTTCGCTGTCGTGGGCAAAGTAAAGCTTGTGCTCGCCGTGCCGTTGGCGGCGGTTACCGCCGGATTGGGCGAGAATGTGCCGTTCAACCCTGTGTTGGCAAAGGTTACCGGTGTATTGGCGATCGGGTTGCCATAGGCATCCACCAGCTTGGCTATCAGCGGCGCGGAAAGCGTGGTCCCCACTGTGCCTGATTGAGCCGAACCGGAAACCGTTCCCACCTGCGTGGCGGGTCCAGCCACGCCAATCTCTGTAAGAGTGGTGCTGGCGTAACCACTACTGGTTGCCGTTACCGTGATTAAGCCTGCGGTCTTTGGCAGCGTGTAGGAAGTGGCAGCAATTCCGCTCGAGCTGGTATTTACGGTTACCGGATTAAATGTCCCACCTTTTCCGCCATCACTAAAAGTAATCGGAGCGCCCGAGATTTCGTTACCAGTGTAGGCGTTCACTGCCTGCACCGAAAGACTGATTGGCGTATTCACAGTGGCAGTTTGATAGTTGCCCGAGGCTGGTCCCAGTTCGGGAAACAGGCCATAAACCATCACGGAGGTGTTTCCACCTATATACACTCTGCCGTTCGCGACCAGCGGTGTGGCGAAATGGGGTACATTGCCCAAAGCATCGCGCGTGCTGTTCTGCTGCGTGTCATAGAGCTTGGCCAGATTCGTTTGCAGCGTGCTGGCGTTATAGGCCGCCAACACTTGTGCGGGGTTCGTTGCCGAAAGATTGTGGATAAACCAAAAAATGCCGTTGTTGCTGCCGTTGGCCGAGACGACCGGAATGCCTTGCAGAGTAAAAGCGGTAGTGGATTGCACCGGCGGCGTCGAAATTACCCCATTCACGAACGGGAAGGCTTTGATGTAATCGCTTCTGCCTGCGAAGTAAAGTGCGTCGTTCCAGTAGACGGGGGCACCCCAGATGCCGCCAACGGCGCCCGGCAGCTCCTGCACGACGTTATCTTGCGTGTTGTAGCCGCCCATGTCATCGCGGTTGATCAGGTAAATCGTGCCAGTTTTGCCGGCCGCTACCAGCAAGTTGGCCGGTCCCGTGGTTTGCGGTGGAAGCAGCACGGCACCGCCCGATCCGAAATCCAGATCTTCCGCTGCCATTGTGGACTGATTCGAGGGCGTGAAGGAGTCCGCTACCGTGAAGCTTGTGCCATTGAAAGTCAGCTTCATCGCGGTGTCGCCCCAGTCGGACCCGCCGGTGTTAATGTCAAAGGTTCCGTTGGCCGTAACCAGGTAAATATTGTTTTCAGCATCCGCCGCCGGGCCCACCCCAGACATCCACAGCGATGATCCCCAGACCACAGCCGGGGAAGTATTGAACACACCCTGCTGCGCCAAAGTAGCGGCGTTGTAGGCGAGGAGCCAGCCATGCGCGCCCTTATCGCATCCGTTAGACCCAAACCCAATGAAAATCGAACCGTTGACTTCCAGCAGCGCCGGCCTCTGGAGCGCGGTCTGCGTATTCAGCGTGACCTGGTTGTTGCCGTTCGGTACCGAAGCCGTGATTACCACCGGCCCACCGAACTTTTCAGCGCCGCTCGTAATATCGAGGGCGTGCAAACGGAAGACGTAGTTGAAACCCGACCCTGCTGCCTCCTGCGTCTTGGCGACAAGATACATCGTGTTCGTCGTGGGATCGATTACCGGCGTCCCCATGATCCCGACTTCCGTGTAGTTCGTTACGCCAGAGCAGCCCTGCGCCGAGATTGGGACTGCGGTAACACCGCTTGCGGCGTTGAGAAAACTCATCTGCCAGAGTGGCGCTCCCGCGGCGACGGCGTTGAAGGCATAGACGCTATCGTTTTGCGTCACAACGTAAAGAGCATTGACGTTACCCGCTCCCGCGATATTCACTCCGGGTACGTACAGGGGCTGCGCCACCACGGCTCCATCAACGCTGTAGGAGAAGAGGTTTCCAAAGGAGTTCTGATTAACGTTCTGCGGGTTGAGAAAAACCTCGTTGTCGTATTGACCGGCGCGCGTGGTATCTCCCCGTTGCGTGTACTGCGCATCCTGTGCCGCGAGTGAGAACGCCGCCAAGACAACCGCGACAACCGTGCTCAAGCGGCGAAAGGATGACCCTGAAGGCGCACAGTTCGTGCGATCCGCGAGAACAGAAATGGCTCTCAGTTGAGGCTCATGTGCCAAGGGCGCGCGGATTCCACGGTGGCAGGTCATAATTTTTAGAATTGTTTTCAATCGCTGGTGGCGGCTTGGGGGTAAGCAGCTTATCCCAGGAGGGGGACCCAATTATATAAAGTCCAATGCACAAGACTTATCACAAAATGCTAAGGGAAGCGCAACTTTCTATCAAGAGGTACAAAGTTATGGAGTCATTGGTATGTATGAAGAAAAGGCGAAAGTTATACCGCAGGCGATCGATCTCAAAGAGTTTGCAGCTCTTTGAGTGGATTCGATACCTTTTCCTGCGGCAGGGCCGGAACCTTGCGCCTCTGGCAGTGTTAAGGTAATAGGCAATCTCTCCAAATTTAATGCCAGGAAGTGTACGTGTCTTCGCGGTTCCCAGCTACCGTTTCGGCAAAGATCGCATTTCTGATTCTGTCAGCCCTGCCAGCGGTGTTGAGCGCCTGCGGGGGAGGAACTGGCACCGCGTCAAACACAACGACTGTGCCTCCTGCGTCGATTTTGGTCGCTCTGCAGCCGCTGCCTCCGAAAACCATGGGGGTCACTGCGGTCACGACCATTGCAGCATCCGTATCGAATGACTCCGCGAATGCAGGCGTGAGCTGGAGTTGCACTCCGGCGGGGAACTGCGGTTCCTTCGGATCGGCAAACAGCGCGAGTGGCGCCAAGACAACCTACACGGCGCCATCGGCGGTACCTTCCGGAAAGCAGGTAACCGTCACGGCAACTTCCGTAACGAATTCGGCAAAATCCGCATCCGCGACGGTCACGGTCACTCCTACGCCAAGCGCCGATTTCTTCGTAGCTCCGAATGGCAGTGACTCGAATCCAGGAACCTTTGCCGCTCCGTTTGCGACCATCGCGCACGCACAGCAGGCGGTTCAGGGGATTCTAGCCGGACGAACCAATTCTATCGTCGTGATGGTTCGCGGCGCGGGAACTTTCCATCTGACGCAGCCGCTATCGTTCACCTCGGCGGATTCCGGAAGCGCTGCGGTGAACGTTTCCTGGCAGGCGTATCCGGGTGAGACGCCGGTCATCAGCGGGGGAATGCAGGTTTCGAACTGGACGCAAAATGGAAATCTTTGGACCACGACTTTGCCCGCGGCCACGCAATATTTCGAGCAGCTTTTTTATAACGGACAGCGGCGACTGCGGCCGCGCGTGGGAAGTTCGACGGTGGGTACTTACTATCGTGTTGCGGGTACAGTTTATCTGCCCGGATCCTCCACCGGGCCGGCTCCCGATCCAAATTGCGGGGTGTACGTTGCACAACAGGGCTGGGAGTGCTTCGACCGCTTTTATTACTCGCCCGGCGATCCGATCAGGGCGAGCTGGTCGAACCTGAGCCCGCCACAGGGAAACCCTTGTGGCGCGCCTTCCAACGCGTATCCGACGGGTGATATCGCGCTGTACAGCTTCGAACTGATGGGCACATCAAAGATGCTCATCGATTGCATTGATGCCACGAATCAAATCATTTATCTGACTGGACCGACTCAGATGAATGCTACAACGAGCGGTTTCGTAACCGGCCATCGCTATCTGGTCGAAAATGTGGAAGACGTGTTGACGCAGCCGGGGCAGTGGTTTCTGGATCGTTCAAGCGCCCCATGGACTTTGAGTTATTTGCCAAACGCCGGAGAAAATCCGAACACGAATACGGTGATTGTTCCGCAGATGCCGGCCGCGACGCCGCAGGTGTTGATCGCTGCGAATCTGCAAAACGTTACCTTTCAGGGTTTGACCTTCGAGCACGACAACTTCACGGTGCCCCCGGCGGGCTACGCCTACACGCGGCTCGATCAGAACATCACCAGCGCGGTCTCATGCCAGAACTGCCGCAACGTAACCTTCAATGACGTAACGGTTACACAAACTGCCGGAACTGGGATCGATTTCACGACCACATCGACGAACTCGACCACTGCAAACAATGCATTCCAAAACGGGGCGGTGTACGATACCGGCGCTCACGGGATTCGCGTTGGATTGCTGGCGCAAAGCACCGACACAGCCGCAAATCTTCCCCAGTTTACGACCGTTCAGAACAGCGTGATTGAAGGCTTCGGAAGAGTTTTTCCTGATGGATTCGGCATTGCGCAGGGCTGCAACCACGACAATACTTACACCCACAACGATATTTTCGACGGGTATAGCGGCGGAATAAACATTGGAGCCTTAAATTGCGGCGTTAGCAGTTCAAGCTTCACTGGAAACGATGTGGCTTCCTACAACAACATCTACGATCTTGGCCAGGGGACAGGGAACGACTTTGGCTGCGTCTATTTCAATACCAGCCCGCTCGGCGCTACACCGCCCTCCGGGAATGAAGCCTTGAACAACGTCTGCCACGATGTGACCGACGCGTCAATCTTTGACTCCGATGGCTATGGCGGGCAGGGATTGTACATCGACAATTACAGCGGCAACATTACACTCCAAAACAATCTTGTTTACCGCGTCTCCGCCTCTACAGTCGCCCAAACCTGCGGTCCGCAGGGTGTACAAGGCGCCGCTAATACGATCGAGAACAATATCCTTGCCTTTGGCCGTCAGTCGATCAAGCAGCAGGGGTGCACACCCTCTGGGGTCGGAAACAAGCTGTTCGACATGACAAACAATCTTATCGTCTATGACGTGGGAAACATCCAGGATGGCTGCTACTCCTGCCTCGGTGGGGAGTGTTCCAAGGTCTTGCCTGCCACGGTGAATTTCCAGAGCAATATGTATTGCTACGCGCCGAGCGGAAATAGTTGTACGCTTCCAACTTCCCCCTATGCATTCTTCAGTACCGAAGATCCACCCAATCAGCTCGGATGCGGTACGTCAGCTGTCACCGCTTACGCCAATCTTCAGCAATGGCAGGCGTTGGGGGAGGATCAGGGAAGTGTGCTGCAGAGCCCCTTCAGCAGCATGAGCCCGGCAAACGACGACTATTCAGTAACGGCGTCGCCGGGAGTTGGGTTCGTGCCCTTCGACACGACGCAAGCCGGAACGGCCAGCACGCCGGTTGCGGCTCCGGTGATTGCGCCGACCTTTCCGACGCAATCCTACGCCCCGTCTGACTATTAAGCCTACGCATTAAGAAATCTCGCCATTCCACAGACGATTCAGTGGAAAACTCACCTAATTGCACCACGAAAGAGGCACTTCTATGGCACGGAAGTGCCATTTACGTCTTTCCAATCCCATACTAAAGTCTCTGCACAATGTGCTCTGGACGGTAATGATGTTGGTCCGTCCTGAACGAGCGAGTTCGGAGCGCCCCCCATCTCGTATACCGTTCATGCAATAATTAATCCCCCTGTACTGTAGTGCTTGCAAACAACGTTTCACTGCCTTTATTTGGCGCCGGCTACGCCGGTGTCGTGGATTTGATATCTCGTCAACCGCCCCCGTCTAGAGGAGAAACGACGAAATGGCCCAGTACGCAACACCTTTACCACAGGCACCGGAGAAAATCCGGGTCCTGGCTGCTGACAGTACCCGAATGAGCAGCCAACTGCTTGCCCAGGCTCTAGCGCAAAATACCCAGTTTCACGTTACCGGCATCGAGCCCAAACCGGCTTCGATTCTGGCTGCTGTTGCCGATGAAAAACCCAATGTGGTGTTAATGAGTTCTGTATTAGAAGAGTCCAGTACTGGTTTCGATCTGATTCGCCAGGTGTGCGCAACCCGGCCGGAAACGCGGGTCGTGATGTTGATGGACACCTCCAAACGATCGGCTGTAGTCGAGGCATTTCGCTCGGGGGCGCATGGAGTGTTTTCGCGTACCGAATCTCCAAAACTGCTGGCAAAATGCATCTGCAGCGTGCATCAAGGCCAGGTCTGGGCCAATAGCGCGGAATTGCGATTTCTGCTCGAAGCACTTTGCGAATCGGAGCCCGCGGGAACGATCGAGCCAGGAACCGAAGCCATTCTTTCCAAGCGCGAGCAGGACGTGGTTCGTTGCGTGGCTGAGGGATTATCGAACCGCGAGATCGCCAGTCGCCTGGGATTGACCGAGCACACGGTAAAGAACTATCTCTTCCGCATCTTCGATAAGCTGGGCGTTTCCAGCCGCGTTGAAGTCGTGCTGTACGCTTTCCGATTCCGCAAAGACCTGGTTGGATCGGGTGCGGCGAACGACACTAACGGAGTTGAATCCGCGAAGGCGTTTTCCGGTCCACAAGCGGTGAAATCGCGGACTGTGCCTCCGGTCGCGGCGAAGAAGCCACTGGAGCCGGCGCAGGACATACGCCGGATTCGCATGTAGAAGCGTGAAGGAATTGAGCAGTATCTGAGCGGCCCGTCTCTGCGGGCCGTTTTTTATGCTATCTCTTGCAGGGCGACGCTGGGCGCAGAGACCTTTTTCGGCACCGTGCGCAGAGCCTGATCGGGGCAGATCAGCTCCAAAACCGGCGTGGTCATGAACGTGGTGAACAACGCCATCACCACCATCATGGAGAACAGCGCAGGTGAGATGACCTTGATGTCCAGGCCGATGTTTAAGATCACCAGTTCCATAAGGCCGCGGGTGTTCATTAACGTACCCAGGCCAGCTGCTTCTCGCACCGGCATCCCCGAGAGCCATCCGCCGATGGTAGAGCCGCCCAGCTTACCGCCCGTAGCCGCCAGGATGATCAGAGCGCAATAGAACCACATCGCTGGGCCCTTCATCAAGCCAATATTGGTGCGCAGGCCGGTAAAAGCGAAAAACAGCGGAAGCAGCAGCGTGATTGTGACGGTCTCAAAGCGGTCAAGCACATAGCGAACGAACTTGGGCTCCTTGGGCATAATCGCGCCCATCAGGAACGAGCCAAACAGCAGATGGATGCCGAGTCGCTCCGTGCACAAGGCAGAGACCATCGCCAGGAGAATCAGGAACGCCATCCCGTTCTCGCTGATCTCGCCGTTCTTGCGGAAGGCATGCTCGTAGCCGCGCAGCAGGAAACGCACGCCATAAATCATGAGCGCGGCGAAAAGCAGGATGCCGCCGATGGTTATCCAGATCGGTGTCGTTTGATGTGCGGCGCGGATGAGCACGACAATGTATGCCAGAATGCACCATCCGGTCACGTCGTCCACGGCGGCGCAGGCGATCGCTACCGTCCCCAATCGGCTCTGCATCATATTGCGCTCGTTCAGAATTCGCGCCAGGACGGGGAACGCCGTTATGCTCATGGCCGCGCCCATAAACAGGGCAAAGTTGGGAAAGGACACGCTGTCGTTCGAAAGTATCGGATAGAGGTAAAGCGCAAGCAGAGAAGCCAGAACGAACGGTGCTGTAATGCTCACATGGCTCACCAGGACGGCCGCGTGGCTCTGGTGCTTGAGTTCCTTCGGATTGATTCCGAGTCCCACCAGGAACATGAAGATTACAACTCCCACCTGGCTTAGAGCGTTGAGGAAGCCGAGGCTGGAGGAAGGGAAGAGGTATGCGGAGACACGAGGAGCGATCCATCCTAGGAGGGATGGACCGAGAAGAATGCCGGCAAACATTTCGCCCACAACGCGGGGCTGGTGAATTTTTTGGAAGAGGCTTCCCACGATGCGGCACACCGCTAAAATAACCGTGATCTGCAAGACCAGGGTAAACAGGTTCGGCACTCAATGGCCTCCATTGTTAGGAGCGGCGGCAGGAGGCGTGACGGGCGCGCGCTCGGCATGGAAAGCTACGGGGGCGCAGGACGGGCAATCGGCAGTGGAAAGAGTGCCAGCCAGTTTGTCCAGGCCTTGCTCTCTACCAAGTTCGGCGACCAGAACCGATTGATGTCCACGGCAGCCCCCATCTGCAGGTTCCGTGGATCCAAAGGCGGCTTTAAATTTGGTTCCCGCGAGTGTTCCTGAGCCGCTAATTTTGGGATCGCCCGACGCGCTCAATACAAAAGTCGTTCCAGACTGGGAAATGGAGATGGTCTTTTCGGGGAGCGCCGCAAGAAAACTGGCGCAAGATGATCCATTTTGCGCGGGGTCGAAATGGAAACTCCAGATACCGTCGATTGCCGCGGGAGCGCTTAAACCGCGTCCATTTCTCAAAACGCCTGCCAGACCGATCAAAGGCAGGATCACGAGTAGGGCGTAGGCAAAACCAAAATTTCGGCCAGTGCTCGACATTTTCGTTTGCTCGCTTACGCGATCCTGAAGGACGTTACCGCCGACGCCATGGCGCAGATGATACTACAGGGAATCCACGAGCAATCTCGGCCGGGGATTCCCTGCGATAATCTCACGATCGTACCCTCGTCTAAATTCTAATATCGAATCCGCTCAGGCCTGCGGACGAAACGCATTCGACGTGAGATCGCCGAGCAGCTTGTGCCACGGATGCTTTTCGTTCTGCTCCACGTCAGTAACCATCTTGCGCATTTTCTCCAGTACTGGAGGAGTAGCTTCGTCGTAAACATCGCCTTGCAAGAGCTTCAGGACATCGAGACGATAGCGGGGATCGTTGATGAAATAGGTGAACAGCACGTTGAGCCGGTAGTAGACGGTGATGAAGTCATACCAGTTCTTGGTTCCACGGCGCAGCGTGTCTTCGTAATTGGCAAAGCTTTCGCGCGCGAACTCATTCTTTTCCAGAGCGGCGAGGATGTCTTTGTGCGCAAAACGCGAGCTGTTCAGCGCAATGCTCACGCCTGTGGAAAAGATCGGATCGACGAAGCGGCCGGCGTCGCCGACCATCAGGAACCGGTCGCCGCTCAGTTGCTTCATTGCATAGCTATAGTCGCCCTCATCTTTGAAGGGACGAATGCGGTTCGCTTTGCGTAGCGTCTCCTCGATCATAGGACGCGTGCCCACCGAACTCCAGAAAAATTTCTCGCGATCTTCTTTCGACTTGGCGAAATTCTTCTTTTGAGTTACGACGCCGATGCTGGTCACGTCGTCAGAAATCGGGATCTGCCAGATCCACGTGTTGGAAATCGGCAGAAAGTGAATGTAGATGTAATCGAGATTGACGTCACGCTTGGCGAATACTTTGCGGTCGTAGCTATCGAACCAGGAGTGAATCGCGTACTGGTCGAAGACCGTATCCTGAACCTTGAGCTTCATCTGGTTGCCCAGGAAAGTATTGCGGCCGCTGGCGTCCACCACCATTTTCGCGCTTACGCCGAATTCTTTCTGTCCCATCTGGAAGCGAACGATCGGCTCTTTCGGGCCGAAGTCGACCGAGCTGACCTTGATGCCGTCGTAGACGGTCGCCCCAAGTTTGTTGGCATGCTGCAAGAGCATGAGATCGAACTTGCCGCGATCGACGTGATAGGTGTGGTTCTTGTCTACTCCGGGCTGCTGGCGTTCGTCAAAGCGGATATCGACGTTGCAATCCGGCGCCAAACCCTCGAGGTCATGAACGTACGGAGTCTTCTTATCATCCGTAGTCCAGACGGCGCCGTACTTATGAGGAAACTTGGCGGCCTCCATCTGGGGCAGGAATTCGAGATCTCTAAAAACGCGGGTAGAAGAAGGAACAAGCGATTCTCCGACATGAGGCCGTGGAAAAAGCTCGCGCTCGAACACCACGCAATTCACACCGGCCTTGGCCAGATAACAAGCCATGGACGATCCCGCCGGCCCACCACCTATGATTGCGACGTCAAA
Organism: uncultured Acidobacteriaceae bacterium; assembly: GCA_964530145.1. Taxonomy (GTDB): domain Bacteria; phylum Acidobacteriota; class Terriglobia; order Terriglobales; family Acidobacteriaceae; genus Sulfotelmatobacter. The sequence goes on from CAZGXY010000022.1 coordinate 50,846, forward strand.
ATCTGGTTTCGTAATAACCAACGCTTCCTCCTGAAAACTCTCTGAAGATTATTGCGGCTCGCCTACTGGCTAGCCTGTTTGAACGCATCCACCGTCATATCACCGAGCAGTTTGTGCCACGGGTGTTTCGTATTCTGCTCTACTTCTGTAACCATCTTCTTCATTTTCTCGAGCACTGGCGGCGCGGCATCGTCATAAACGTCGCCCTGCAGCAGCTTGAGAACATCCAGGCGATAGCGGGGATCGCCGACGAAATAAGTGAACAGCACATTCAAACGATAATAAACCGAAATGAACTCGTACCAGTTTTTGGTGCCGAGGCGAAGCTTGGTCTCATAGTCGACAAAACTCTCGCGAGAAAAATCGTTCTTTTCCAGCGAGCGCAGAACGTTTGTGTGCGCGAAACGCGCGCTGTTCAGAGCAATGCTGACTCCGGTGGAGAAGATCGGATCGACAAACCTTCCAGCATCGCCCACCAGCATAAAGCGATCGCCGCAAAGTTGCTTCATAGCATAGCTGTAGTCGCCTTCGTCTTTGAAGGCATTCATCTGGTCCGCCTGCTTCAGTTTTTCGCGGAGAAGGGGACGAGTTCCCACCGCCTCCCAAAAAAACTGCTCGCGGTCCTGCCGCGATTTGGCGAAGTTCTTTTTTTGCGTGACTACGCCGATGCTGGTAACCGTGTCCGTGATCGGAATCTGCCAGATCCAGGTATTTGAGATCGGGAGGAAGTGAATGAAGATGAAATCCAGCTGGGCGTCCTTCTTAGCGAAGGCCCGGCGATCATAGCCGTCAAACCAGGTGTGGATGGCGTACTGATCGAAGACGGGATCCTTAATCTTCAGCTTCATCTGGTTGCCGAGGAATGTATTGCGGCCGCTGCAGTCAACAACCATCTTGCAGCTCACGCCCATTTCCTTGGATCCCATATTGAAGCGGACGATCGGTTCTTTCGGGCCGAAATCCACGTCCTTGACTTTGACGCCTTCATACACTGCCGCCCCCAGCTTGTTGGCGTGCTGAAGCAGCATCAGGTCGAACTTGCTGCGATCGACGTGATAGGTGTATTCGCGGTCGACGCCTTCCTGCTGGCGCTCGTTGAATCGAATGTCGACGTACGATTCAGGATTAATCTGGTCCTGATCCTTATCTTTGAAGCCGCCTTGAAAATTCATTTCATAGGCGCCCTGATCTTCCGCCGTCCAGGCGGCGCCGAACTTATGCGGAAATTTGGCCTCTTCCATCTGGCCGAGGAAATCGAGATCGCGAAAAACCCTCATAGCGGAAGGAACGAGCGACTCGCCCACGTGAGGACGAGGAAACAACTCTCGTTCAAAAACGACGCAATTGACGCCCGCTTTTGCCAGGTACGCGGCAGTGGCGCCGCCCGCGGGTCCGCCGCCAATGATGGCAACATCAAAATCCGGCTTGGTGAGAACCAATGTATTGCTCCTTAATAAGGACTTGACTGAGATGGGGTGCTGCTGACTTTTTGTCGTGGGGGACTACTGAGCACTCGGTTGTTCAACCACTATCGCCCGCGGTTGCAATCTGTGTCAAGGAGACCTTCTACCCCATTCGCCACTCGCCCGTTGGTAACCTACCATGGTTACTTCAACTTGTAGCCAGCCCACGGAACTCAAAATACCGTGGGCCGTACGCGCCAGACCCGACGCGGCCTTGTCCAGGTGCTTTCCGGTAACCTACTGGTCTTGCAACCGAAGTGTCCTTTACCGCCCCCCCCGGCACAGACTAAAGTCTCTAGGTCGCCCTCAGGGATTCGTCTGTGCTTAACCATTTACAGGAAAGTGCATGCGGTCACATAAAGGGCGAACTGCAAGCTTGAAAGCTCGCCATTTCATCTAGAACTCTTAACCCAGGAGATCGAACGAATGAACCAGTCTGCGGCCGCACAGGAACATGGCAAGAAGATTCGAGTGCTAGCCGCGGACAGCACTCGCATGAGCAGCCAATTGCTGGCCGAGGCGCTGGCCCAGGATACTCAGTTTGATGTCACCGGAATTGACACGAAGGCGACTTCGGTCATCGATGCTGTCGCTGGACAAAAGCCGCACGTGGTGCTGCTCAGTGCGTCCTTCAATGGATCTGCAACTGCCGGCTTCGAGATTACGCGCAAGGTGCGCGATGCCGCTCCGGACACGAAGATCATCCTGATGATGGATGCGGCCAATCCAGCCGCCGTGGTGGAAGCTTTTCGCAGCGGCGCGCAAGGTATCTTTTCGCGTAGCGAGTCTTCCAAGGCGCTGGCCAAGTGCATCACCAGCGTTCACCAGGGCCAGGTTTGGGCAAACAGCTCCGAATTGCGCTACCTGCTTCAGGCTTTGCGCGAGGCGGCTCCGGTGCGCTTGGTGGATTCGCGCGGCGATGCGATTCTATCCAAGCGGGAGCACGATGTTGTACAGTGCGTTGCCGAGGGCCTTTCAAACCGCGAGATCGCCAGCCGCTTGAAGCTGACCGAGCACACGGTCAAGAATTACCTGTTTCGCATTTTTGACAAACTCGGCGTTTCCAGCCGGGTAGAAGTCGTGCTGTATGCGTTCAGCGTTCGCGGAATCGTTTGCGAACCGCTCGTGAGCGATCCCCGCTCCTCCGAACGCAATTCGTCCCAACGCAGATCCCTCCAATCGACGACCGAAGTTGCGAAGGCAAGATCAGCCGACGCCAAGAAGCCGGCAGAGCCGGCAAAACCGCTGGCGCATCGGGCACGGATGTAAACATTCGCTAAAATCCACGTAATCTCGACCACCGCTAAATCCTTACTCCCACCCAAAGGTCTTTGCGGCCGTATTGCAGACCTCTCGGCCAATGGGAAGCGAAGCCGTCGCGGCGGGTGAAGGAACGTTAAGAACATGCAGCATTCGTGGCGAGACCTCGAACTGAAAGTCATCCACGAAAGTCCCGTCAGCTCTGACAGCCTGAGCGCGAACTCCGGAGCCGCCGGGAACCAGGTCTTCGTCGCGCAACTCCGGAAGCAGGCGCTGCAAGGCGCTCACGAAGGCCGGTTTGTAGAGCGATCTTCTGAATTCGGCGAGAGCGCTCTTCCAGTGCTTCGCCGCCATACGCCAGAATCCCTGGGAGGCGAGCGACGCCGCAACATCGCGAACGCTGAAGTCTGTGCGGCGATAACCTTCGCGGCGAAAGGCGAGAACCGCGTTCGGCCCGGCATCGATGGTTCCGTTAATCCTCCGCGTGAAGTGCACGCCAAGAAACGGAAATTCGGGATCGGGCACGGGATAAATAAGCGCCCGCACCAGAGACGCACGTTCGGGAACCAGATCGTAATATTCACCGCGAAAGGGAACGATGATGACATTCGATGTGTGGCCCGCCATGCGGCTGATGCGATCGCTGAATAAGCCGGCGCAGTTGATCAGAAAAGCAGTTGCGAAGGTTCCCTTGACGCTCTCTACGATTATCCCTTCTGGATACCGCTTGAGGCCAACGACCTCGCTGGAAGTGCCGATCGATGCACTCGCAGAAACGATTTCAGCGCACTTCTGGCACACTTGCGCGTAGTCCGTGATTCCAGTGCAGGGAACTGCCAGAGCCCGCAGCCCGAGCGCATGAGGTTCAATTTCGCGCAGCTCTTCCGGCCCAACCGATCGCACCCCTGTAATCCCGTTCGCTTTGCTACGTCGCTCCAATTCTTCCAGGCGCGGGAGTTCGTGTTCGCCGGTCGCGACAATCAATTTTCCGCAAATGCGGTGAGGAATCTCATGCTCGCGGCAAAATTGTACCATCGCGCGCGCACCCTCGACACACAGCTTCGCTTTCAGGGATCCCGGTTTGTAGTAAACGCCTGAGTGGATGACGCCGCTATTGTGACCGCTCTGGTGCCGGCCAACGCGCCTTTCTTTTTCGAGCAACAGCAGCCGATGGCGGGGAAAGCGCCTGGTAATTTCAAGAGCAACGGCAAGGCCGACGATGCCTCCGCCGATGATGATCACATCGTAGCGTGAATCCGGCATCACCGATGATCGTATCATCGGGTGAGTTCTAGTTGAATAACTTACTGCGCGCTTACGATGAGGGTCACCGGCGACGGCGCTGCATGAACCAGCGCTCCCGATGTGCCGCTCACTGTGACCGTATACGACCCAGGAAGCGTACCTGCTTGTTGACCCCCAGTTCCACCACCGCCACCTCCGCCACCACTGCCGCCGCCGTTGGCTCCGCCTCCGCCGCAAGAATTGAATACGAATGCAACAACGATCAGGGCAAGCAAACTTGAGAGCGACTGAACTATCCTTTTTTTCTTTCCCTCCCCAGTTGCCAAAATCGCCAGCCCAGGTAGGGCGAGCCACAAGGCATAGAAGATGATTCTGCTGCCAACATTGGGAACGATGCTGGCCGAGCTCGCGGTTGTATTAATCGTCAACACCACTGCGGCCGCGTTGCTGCCCGGAGTCACAGTGCTGGGCGCAAACGTGCACGGCGATGGCGAACTGGAGCACGACAGACTGACGGCATTCGTGAAAGACGCGCCAACCGGCACCACGCTGAAGTTGTAGCTTGCCGATTCCCCCGGTGTAATCGTCTGGCTCGCGGGGTTCAGCGATGTCAGGGCGAAGTCTTGGGTCACGGTCAGCCCGATTGTCCACGTGTGGCTTGGGCTTCCAGAAGTGTCTTGCGTCACGACGGTGATGTTGTATTGGCCTGGAGCGGCATTGTTCGGAATGTTAAAAGCTGCGGTGAGTGGAGTCGGCGCGCCACTGGTGATGGTGATCGGGTTCCCTGGATTCACCAGGTTGCCTTGGCTGGTGAGGGTGCACTGCGTTCCTGATAAAGCGGTCGTATTGCAGGTCGCATTCACCTGACCGCTGTAATCGAAAGACGAGGTAAACGTAAGGTTCGCCGTCGCTTGAGCGCCCGGATCGGCAGACAACGCCTCGGTGCCAGCAATCACGAAGTCGCCCACATTAAAAGTGACTTCATAAGTATGAGTCGTAGATCCTGAAACACCCTGTACACCAACCTGATAGGAACCGGCTGCGAAACTTGCTCCATTGATCGTGAGCGTGGCCGTTGCCGGAAAATTGCTCACGGTCGCCGGGACAACGTTACAGCTGCTCGTTCCAAATGTGGTCACGCAACTGAGGCTTACCGTGCCGCTGAATCCATCCTGAGAAGAGATCGTAATCGGGCCACTCATTCCGGTGCTGCCGGCATTTACTTCCGGGAAGGCGGAAAGTTCGCTGAGAACGAAATCAGGGTTCAGGATCACGGAAAGTGTGAAAGTGGTCGTAATTGGAGCAGGCGCTCCGGCAGTTGTAGCCTGCAGCGTGACTGTATAACTGCCTGTCGGCGTTGTGAGAGGAACCGTCACAGTTGCGCTCATACCGGCAGGCGAAGAAGGCGTGGGATTCACAGTAGCGCCGGGGGTGAAAGCGCAATTCGCTCCTGTAATCGCGGGGAAGAATCCGCAACCCAGTGTGACACTCTGATTAAACGTTCCCTGAACCGTCACCTCGAAGCTTACCGGCGGCGATGCCGTGCCCCGCTTCTCGGTAATCGTGCTGGGCGAAGGGGCGCTTACTTGCAGATCGACGACGTGCATGGTGACGGCAGCAGTATGAGTCGTGTTACTTGGATCGGAGCCTGCTCCCTGTACGTTGAAGAAATAATCGGCGATCGCGCTTGGCCCTGTGCTGATCAGAAATGGAGCGCCTGGCGGCGCCGGCGTGAGGCTCGTGGGGGTTGGAGTACACGGTGCCGGAGGACTTGTGGTACCGGCCGTGCAGCTAAGCTCCACCGTATTGTCGTATCCGTTCAGCGAAGTTAACGTTCCGTTCAGCGTGCCGGGAAAACCGGAAAAGACAACCAGCGGAGTATTCGAAATCGCAATTTCGAAATCCGGCGTGGCCAGCAGATTGAACTGCCACACCCCCCGGCCATACGTGGAAGCGCGCAAAAGCTTCTGACCGCCCGATTCGAACAACGCAAGCGCCGTTACGGCGACATCCGGCAGAAATCCAAATGAGCCAGTCATGCTCGGAGTGGGCCCTAGTTCGGTCCATGAGGGCGAAGCGGCTAAGCTCTCGAATACTCCCACGTCGGTGGCAACGTAGATCACGGGCGCGGTTGCGTTGGAATCGATGACGATGGCATTTGTGGGAGAGTCCGGCAAAGCGTTCGCGCCGGTGCCTGTGAAATCGCTCCAGCTTGCGCCAGCGTTGGTCGTCTGCCAAACGTGTCCCGGACCTCCGGTAAAGCCCATCACGGTGATGTAGGCAGTATTCCCGGTGGGATCCGTTGTGTCGATCGCGACGCCTGAGATCGGAAACTGGTTGGGATTGATGCTGACGGCTCCGGGGCCATTCAAAGTCACATTCGAAAAAGTAGAAGACGCTCCCGAGACTGCACTGGCATTGGTCGTAACCCAAACGTTGCCGCCCACCGGGGAGGCCGCATTGATGGGGCCGGGTCCGTCGGTGGTGGCGTAGATTACCTGCGAGCCCAGCGCATTCGTGGGACCGCCGGCGGCCAGCGCTCGAACTACATTCACTTCTGTGCCCGCGCAGGTTCCCGTACCCAGTGTGTCAAAATTCAGACTCAAAAGTGTGAATGGCCCGCCGGACCGCGGTCCACTCCACACGCGGCAAGTCCCCACGAGCATCGTAGCCGTCGATTGCGGGTCGAGAACATATGGGAAGTAGAAGGCCCCGTCGTCGCCTTGCAGGTCGCTGCTATCGACGACCACATTGAACAAGCTGTCGGTGCAACTCACGCCGGAAAGGCATTCCTGAATGTCCAAAGTGCCGAAGCCGGTGTCGGGATTCGAAGCGAAGAAGTTGCCCGTGTTCGGATCGATCGCGTTATAGCCTCCATCGCCGCTCAAGACGTTGCCCCAGCCTGTGTTTGTGGTCGCAGTTGCAGTGGCAGGCGAGCCATTATCCTGTGTGCCTCCGAGTATTGTGTTGGGGTCAGAGCCACTCTCCGAGAAGCTGACGAACTGAGTCATTGACCCGAGATTCTGATTGAGATCGTCAAACTGGTTTGTGCCGGAGCAGGATCCGGTGGCAAGGCCGGTAAATCCATTGAGCGCGCGATAGATGCCTCCGTCGTTGGCTTGATACAGCAGTTCAGCGCCCGGGTCCGACCCCGCAGTGGGGATTGCGTAAGCGATCGCATGCTGATCGGGGTGTACGTGCGCCGGAGCAGCCAACGGATTGCAACCGTAGACGTGGGTCAGATTGATGAATGCCGAATTCGTGCAGGTTGGGTTTATCGCGGTGATCGAGCACTTATAGAGATTGATCGCGCCCGCGTAGAGATCGGTCGCCGTGGTGCCGTTTGGCACCGCCAGCAATTCCAGGTTGTAGAAGCCCTGTTCAACGCCGCAGCCATCGAGGTCGCCGCAGTTAAGGATTCCGCTGTCGCTGATCTGCGTCCACGATGCGCCGGAATTCAGCGTTTGCCAGATTCCTTGATCCACTGGATTGCCGTTTGCGTCGGGCGAGACAAACCAGACGTACATTTCATTGCGTCCCGGCACGACACTGATTTCGGCGCGATAGATCGGGCAGGCGGTCGAAAAGTTTTGCGGACATGCTGTCGTGCCCAGCAGGCCGGGAGCGCCAGGTTGGTCGGTAAGAGCTGTCCAGGTCAAGCCATCGGGAGACGAGTAGAAACCGTGATAGCGGAGTGCTGCAAAGAACAATCCGGCCGCAGCGTTATAAACGACGGAGGTAGCCGAAGTTGCCTCGGCGGCTCCTCCCGAAAACAATGCATCGTAGTTCCAAGTCTGCCCGGCATCAATCGAGGTGTAGAGGCCGGGATAAGTGTTGCCGGTAACCGCCCCATCGACAATCCCCTCATTCGAAGTCGCCATCGCCGCGACAGCGGTGCTCACGTTAGCAGTGCTGAAGGCCATTCGGGTTGCGCCAAGCCCGGCGAAGGAAAAACCGCCATTTGCCGAGGAGACGAGCGTCCATGTACTGCCCGCATTGGTTGAAAGAAGAATTCCCAGGCCAAAATACGAATCGGCCGAGTCGTCAGCCTCGCCTGTCCCGGCGAGAATTATGCTGTTCGCGGGATTGATGTTTCCCGGCTGAATCACAATCGCGCCGATTGAGAGCGTAGCCTGATCATCCCCGACGGGTATCCAAGTAACGCTATTCGCGCTTGCGCTTGCGTTGGTCGATTTCCAGATTCCGCCCTGCGCGCCCCCGATATACACCGTGTTGCCGCTCGGATCTGCTGGATCAATCGCTACGGAGGTTGCCCGGCCTGAAACCTGGTTGTAATTTTGAAAGCCGTCTCCCGTGGCATCTGAAGCGAGCGGTACTGGACCGAGTGGTTGCCAGTCCCCATTGGATTGCGGCGCTTGAGCGTTCGAACTCATATGCACTTGCGTAGCGCGGTTGGCACGCGCCTTCATCTTCGCTTCATAAGCACGGTGCCGCAGATCGGCCGCTGATTTTCCCGGTATCACGCGCCCTCGCAGGAACCACTCCATGCGTTGCCGCTCATGACCCGCATCGTCATCGGCGACTCGGGTCTCCCGCCCAGGTGATTTGGGACTTTGAGCTTGCGCAGTGAAAAATGCAAACTGCAGAAGCGCAAGCAGGGGCGCTAGACGTAACTGGCCAGACTTGAGATGAATCATAGAGACGAAATGCCGACCGTCCAGGAGTATGGAATCCGGCAAAGACCGGGTCAAAAGAAAAGAGGTAAAAAATCGCTCGCTCGACCGTTTCGGGAAATACAAAGGGCATCCACGCAATGATTAGGGCGGCACCTTTTGCTGGAAAAAGTTGCCTCGACACTCAGTTGCCTCACAATTCGCAGGCCAGTTGGTCGTGCCTGTACAATTTCGACGAACCCCTGCCTGTGCGGGATGGTCGTGGAGGTGCTCGATTGAAAGGCTTCGTCGCAAGTATTCTTGTTCTCTTGCTGGCTGTTCTACTCGGAGTTTCATCGCAGCCGGTCGCCGCGGCAAATCGCGAACTTAACGTAGCGGCCGCTGCCGATTTGAGTTCCGCGCTTCCCGCGCTGGCTGCAGGCTATGAAAAAAGATCCGGCGTGGCCCTGAAACTGTCTTTCGGAGCTTCTGGGTCTCTCACTCAGCAAATTCAGAACGGCGCGCCCTTCGACGTCTTCTTCTCGGCTGATATGGACTATCCCAAGCAGCTGATTGCGGAGGGTAAAGCCGATGGCGCGACGCTATATCGCTACGCGGTCGGACAGTTGATTCTGTGGGTGCCTGCGTCATCGCCTCTCGACGTCGAGCACAAGGGGGTTGATGTGCTGCTCGATCCGGCAGTAACCAAAATCGCGATTGCAAATCCGCAGCATGCACCGTATGGACGCGCTGCGGTGGCGGCGCTAAAACATTTTGGTTTGTATGAAAAAGTCCAACCGCGGCTTGTGCTTGGCGAGAATATCTCGCAAGCTGCGCAGTTTGTGGAGTCGGGCAACGCGCAAGTTGGCTTTGTGGCGCTTGCCCACGCCCTGGCGCCCGCCATGCAGGGCAAAGGCAGATATTGGAAGCTGCCAGCGGACGCGTATCCCGCTCTGGATCAAGGAGCGGTCGTGATCTCATCCTCGCTGCGAAGACAAGATGCAGCATCGTTTCTGGATTACATGAAGGGCGCGGAAGCGCGGGACGTGTTGAAGCGCTATGGTTTCACATCCCCCGAAGAACATTGAAACAAGAGCATTAGAAAAGACTGGGAAAACCGGTTGTCAGAAAGAAGTATCACGAAACGGCATGCTCATTAATTGGGAAGCTCTGTGGCTGACGATCGAGCTGGCGGTGGTTGTTTCGGTCATTCTGTTCATCCTCGGCCTGCCACTGGCCTACTGGATTTCGTTTTCGCGCTGGCGCTGGAAGTTCTTCGTCGAGGCGGTTGTAGCATTACCAATTGTTCTACCCCCTACCGTGCTCGGATTTTATGTATTAGTTGCGCTCGGGTCGCAGAGTCCCATAGGGCGCTGGTGGCAGTCTCTGACCGGACACACAATGGCATTCACCTTTCCGGGACTGGTGATCGGCTCTATTCTCTACAGCCTGCCGTTC
>CAZGXY010000023.1:0-43523 GCA_964530145.1 uncultured Acidobacteriaceae bacterium
GTGTGGACGACGCCAGCTTATGCCGACAACCTCTATGCCAGCATTCGCGGGACGGTGGTCGATCCATCCGGAGCGGTGGTGCCCGGAGCACAGCTTACCGCGACGAACCTGGCCACCGGCCTGCGTTACAACACCACTTCCAGTACGGATGGTTTGTTTTCTTTTCTGCAATTGCCCATCGGCGATTACTCGGTGAACGCAGAAAAATCCGGCTTCAAGGGATTTACAGCGGCGCATATTCACCTCGACCTCGATCAAATTTTTAGTCTGAAAGTGCCGATGGAGCTTGGCACTACGAGCGAGACGGTTACGGTGGAGGCGAATCCTGCGCAGGTGGAAACCACCAGCATGCAGCTGGGAACAACCGTCGGTGCGCAACAGATTGTCGACTTGCCGCTGAATGGGCGAAACTGGACCCAGCTCATGCAGCTGCAGCCCGGCGTGGAAGCCAGTTCCGACCGTTTCGGTACCGGGGCGTTCTCCACCAACGGGTCGGAAACCCAGCAGAATTCCTTCTTGATCAACGGAACTGACTCCAACGATACGTCGCTGAACACGCCGCTGGTGATTCCCAGCCCGGACGCAATTGGCGAGTTCAACTTGGTGACCAGCACGATCAATCCCGAATACGGGCGCAATTCCGGCGCTATCGTGAACGCTGCGATTAAGAACGGCACCAACCAATTTCATGGGGACGTGTTTGAGTTCTATCGCGACACCTTCCTGGATGCGATTCCGTGGTTCGAGCAGACACGGGCGCTCTTTCATCAAAACCAGTTCGGGGGAACGCTTGGCGGCCCGATTGTCAAAGACCACGCATTCTTCTTCTTTTCCTATCAGGGCAGGCGTTCCGATGTGCCACAGCCGAATGCCTTCCCAAGTAGCTTCAGCGGGTCGGCCCCGGTGGTCTATAGCGCGGCAGAGCGCACCGGCGATTTTTCGGCGAGCCCCGCGTTCTATGATAATTCTCCGGGGAGCACGAACCCAGCGCCAGCAGCCTGCGGCGGGGCGACCTATAATGGCCCTTTTGGGGCGAATCCGCTGCCCTTTAGTATCGGCGGCAACGCGGCTGGGACCCCGTGGTGTAAGGCCTTCCCCACTGGAGTGATTCCCACTGCAGACCTGAACCCGCTGGCCGTCAAACTGATGAACCAGTATGTTCCCCTGCCAAACGCAGCCGGCAACGCATACGATTTCAATCCTCTCGAAACCGCGTCGGTAGATCAGTATATTTACCGGATTGACGAGAAGCTTACCAACAAAGACTCAATTTGGTTCTATGGATTGAATCAAAAGGAGAGCCAGAACGATGCGCTCACCTTCATCGGGTCGAATCTCCCTGGTTTTAATACGACCAGTCCGCAGAAAACATACCAAGACACGGTGGCGTGGAATCACACATTCTCGGGCACCACGTTGAACGAGGCGCGCTTTGCCTATCTGCGGTTCAACTTTGATGCCTTGCAGCCAGTGTCGACGCAAAGTCCTTCGGCCTACGGTTTCAGCGGCCTGACCAGCAACCAGGCTCCGCAGTTCCAGGAACTCCCGATCATGAACGTCGCAGGTCTCTTTACTCTTGGCTACAGCGACGATGCTCCTCAGCCGCGGGTTCAAAACAACTATCAGGTAGTCGACAATTTCAGCAAAGTCGTTGGCCACCACACGTTCAAGCTGGGCTTCAACATGAGCCGCGATGAGATCAATAACCCCTTCTACGCGTCTCTGAACGGCAGCTACGGCTTCAATGGCGCGGGAATTTTCTCGACCAACAATCCGGGAGCGGACTTCTTGCTCGGTGTTCCCGATAGTTTCGATCAGGGAAGCGGCACGATTATTCGGGCTCGTGGCCGCGAATATTATTCCTACGCCCAGGACCAATGGCAGATACGGCCGAATCTTACGCTGACTTTTGGTGCCGGCTGGGAGGTCCAGTCTCCGTTCAAAAACCTGTATGCGAATGGAGAGGCGCTGACATCCTTTATCCCAGGTGAGCAATCCAAGATCTTCCCGACCGCTCCGACAGGCATTGTCTATCCGGGCGATCCGGGAGTCGGAACTTACGGATTGGCCCACATCCACTACGGCAATGTTGGACCACGAGTGGGTTTCGCATGGAGTCCGTTCAACGATCACAACTGGAGCGTGCGCGGCGGGTTCGGGATCTATTACAACCGCACAGAAGAAGAGCCAACTCTGCAAGCCTTGAGCGACCCACCATTTTCGTTGACCGCTTTCGGCGTGTCGCCGGCAATTCAAGGTTCGAGTCCCTCGTTCGCAAATCCGTATGTCTCGGTCAATCCGGCTGCAGTTGGGACAATCCCGACGGCTAATGCAGGAGCGAGTCCGTTTCCGTTCGTGCCGCCAGTGGCTGGCTCATCCCCGAACTTCACCCAGTTTGAACCTTTAGGTTTCAATATCAGCGAATACGAAGCGAACCTCACGAGCCCTCGAGTGAGCAACTTCAATCTCACGATTGAGCGCCAGGTCGACAAGCAAACCGTTGTGAGCGTCGGCTATGTCGGTTCGCTCGGACGCCACGAGGAAGGCAGCTATAACCTCAACCCTGGTGGGCAGCCCAATCCTGTGAATGGATCGTATAACCCGGTCGCTCAGGCCAATGGCTGCACGGATGCAAACCTTGCCACCTGCGCACCGCAGACGTTCAAGTACAATCCGACCGTTTATGGTCAAATTGGCGTGTTCGCCAGTGCATTCAGCAGCAACTACAACTCATTGCAGGCGCAAATCAGCCGGCACATGGCCCACGGGCTCCAGTTCCAGGCCGCATACACATGGTCTCGTGGCTTCGACTACACATCGAGCTTTGAGAACAGCGGCTTCAACGGTCCTGGGTTCAATCCATTCAACTTCGCGCAGAACTATGGCCCGTCGGCCAACGATGCACCTCAACGCCTCGTCGTGAACTACACTTACACTCTGCCGTTCTATCAATTAGCTGGCCATCGTTTGCGAATGCTGACAGACGGGTGGACGCTTACAGGGATCGGTACGTTCCAGCACGGCTTCCCCGTCAACGTTTTCGAGGTATCGGGAACCGATCTCACGACAGCCTCGGGGACCAACTTCTACGCGTCGCCGAGTTTCGTCGATCGCACCTCGACGCCCCTGCAGGCGGGTCAGAACCCAAGGACCAGCACCCTGGGTGGCACGCCGAACGCTTGGTTGAACCCGGCATCCTTCGCCGTTCCGGCGAACGGGGTAATGGGCACAGCTGACCGCAACCCCTTCTATGGCCCGGGATTGAATTTCTGGGACATGGCCCTTGAGAAGGCGGTAAAGTTCACCGAGTCGAAGTCTCTCGAATTGCGTATGGAGACGTTCGATACCTTCAACCACGCGAACTTCGCCGCTCCCTTTGACATTGTTGGGCCAGGATTTCCCTTCGGTGAGGTCCTGAGTACTCAGCAAATCACAACGAACGGCGCGGGCCGGGTAGTTCAACTCGGCGCTAAGATTTACTTCTAGTCGCTCCACAATCCGACCAAATACCACCCGAGGAGCGTCGAACAGACGCTCCTCAGCTTTTTAATTACCTTGGCAGGGCTTGTTCCTGTGCGGTGGCCAGGATCTGCGATTGCTATTTCCCGAACATTGGGTAATGGCTCGCCGCTCCCATAAAGAACAATAGCGGCACGGATAAGAAGGCATTTGCACGCGAGACGAGAAACGCCTGCCGCGCCATAGCTTTGGCCTTTTCCGGCATGGGAGTTCCGTTAGCGGCATTATCGCGCGTCCATTGAATCAGCCGCTTCTGGATGCGCCAAATCACTCCCCAGACATTCAGCAGCATGACCCATCCGATTCCGCCTCCGATTCCGATGGCGAGCAGACGATTGCTCTCCCATCCGTGATTATTCAGGCTCAGGAACAACCAGGACGCAATTACCACCACGACCGCGTAGACCATGCCAATGAATGCTCCTTTATCAAAAATGCCTTTGCCAGGAACGACGCACCCGTAAAGAACGCCCCAGACGATCGTCCAAATTACAAAAAAGCTCGCCATTGCGGTTCCAGAGGAAGCGCTGGCGAATCCCTGAAGCTGGGCGTTGTGCGCATCCGCGGCCACGATGCTGCCCCAATAGATGAGCCCCATCAGCACGGTTACGGCCGCCGAGATGCGAAACCACCACAGCGCCCGCAACATGAGTGGAGGCATGACTCTGCCCTTCGTCTGGGCATCAAGCTCTTTCATCAGCGGAACATTAACCAAATTGAAGAAATACAGCAGCCCGATCCAGGTAATTCCCGCCAGGAAATGAATCCACCGAATCAAAATCAAAAAGTTGGTGTTGCAGTCGGTGGGGATGTGGATTTCCGGCCCAAAAAACATTGCAGGAAGATGAACGTAAAGAAGAGACGTCGAAAACAGAGCCAAAGCGCTTGCCATGATGCCTCCACAAAATGGGAAGAATTGCCTACGCCGGGATTGTACACAAGCATAAAAGTGGAGGTCGCGCGGCCGAATAATCGAAAGACCGGATTTTCCATTTCGCGGTTGAAAAGCCGAGGGGGACACCGTATCGTACTCGCAGCTACCTGCCGATGTCGCTTTCTTTACCGAGTTTGCGCCAGGCAGGCTTATCCCCCCAGGTTCCTGTCGCGGAGGGCCGCGAAGGACATGCTGCAGGTTGAGTTGTTCGCAAGCTGAGAGAACGAGAAGGAGATCGGCTATGGAAAACAGCAAGCCGGCGCAGAACATACAGGATTCTTTCTTGAACACGGCCCGCAAAGAGAGATTGAACATTACCATTTATCTGTTAAGCGGAGTGAAATTGACGGGCCGAATCCGTTCCTTCGACAAGTACTCCGTGGTCCTGGAGGCGAACGGTCAGGAACAATTGATCTTCAAGCACGCCATCTCGACGGTTGTGATGGGCCGGAGCGTTCCGCATGGTGCTCACTTGCCGCAGCCTGAATCCAAGGTGGCGGGAGCGGCTGCACCAGCCGCTTCAGCTGCGGTTTCGGCGGCCAGCGCTTCCGGAACTGAAGGGTAAGGCATTCCGGCTTGCGCAGTTCTCATCCTAAGAAGACCCGCGTGGCGCCGCTCGGCATTCCGGACGACGACCGGCGGTCGACCCGCAACGAGCAGGAGCGAGCGTTCTTGGTGGGTCTTGACGTTCGCTCGCGTTCTCGCAAAGCGTCCGGCACGGTGACCGCGCAAGCTCAAGCGGCTCGCGATGCGGCTTCTTCTAAATCCCCCGACGCAGCGGAGACCGGAGTTGGCTTGCCCGCTCCATCCATCAAATCCTCGACCAAGCCAATCATCCCGGAGTTCGATGCCGAAGAATCTCTCGCGGAGCTTCGCACTCTCGCGGCCAGTGCGGGCGCGAAGATTGTCGGAGAAATCCTGCAGCGCCGCGACCGCTTCGATCCGGCAACTTTAATCGGTGCGGGCAAGCTTGAAGAAGTTGCGGGAGCAGCTGCTTCGGTCGACGCCGACCTTCTTCTGTTCGATCACGACCTCAGCCCGTCGCAGCAGCGCAACATTGAGAAAATTGTTGAGCGACGAGTGATCGACCGTACCCAGCTCATCCTCGATATTTTTGCCCGCCACGCCCGCACTCGCGAGGGCCAGCTGCAGGTGGAGTTGGCGCAGTTGCACTACATGCTGCCCCGCCTGGGCGGACGCGGCATAGAAATGTCGCAACTTGGGGGCGGCATCGGCACACGTGGTCCCGGAGAAACTCAGCTTGAAACCGACCGCCGGAAGATTTACCGTCGCATCCGGCACGTCGAGCAGCAACTGGAAAACGTGCGCCGCATCCGTGCACAGCAGCGGCAGCGGCGGGAATCGGCGCCGGTCGCGACCGTCGCGCTGGTCGGCTACACGAATGCGGGCAAGTCGACGCTTTTCAACGCGCTTACCCAGGCGGGAGTACTCTCATCGCCAAAGATGTTTGCAACGCTGGATCCGACCATTCGAGCGGTAACTCTGCCGTCGAAGCGAAAGGTGTTGCTATCCGATACGGTAGGATTCATCCGCAACCTTCCCCATACGCTGGTCTCGGCTTTTCGCGCCACGCTCGAGGAAGTGCAGCGGGCATCGCTGATTCTGCACGTCTCCGACGCCAGCAGCCGACTTTCCGCGGAGCAGGACGCGCAGGTAGAGATCGTGCTGAAAGAATTGGAAGTAGAAAAAAAGCCGCGCCTGCGGGTGATGAATAAAGTCGACCTGCTGGATGAGGAAGTGGCCGCCGGGTTGATCGCCGGCTCCGCGCGACGCGACGCGACGACGTTATACGTCTCGGCGGTTGAGGGCACCGGGCTTGACAAGTTGCTGACGCGAATCGACGCGATGATCGAAGAAGACCCCATCAGCCGCGTGCATCTGCGCGTGCCGCAGACAGAAGGTAAGATGCTGGCTTTGCTCGAAGCGTGCGCGCGGATTTATTCGCGGAAGTATCAGGATGGGGCCGTTGTGCTGGAGGTCGAAGCGCCGGAGTCGATGATGAGGAGAGTGAGAGAGTGGGTTATCCGTGACAGGGTTTCTTCGTGATAGGGTTTTCAGCTAAGGTTTGAATACCGGGATCAGACGCCATGCGGTCTGTGGTTCGGTTAAACAGTAAAGGTCGAAACCGAACAGTTCGGAAGACATTTAAATGGGCCGGCAACCAAGAAGCGGTGACATTCCTTGGCTATCGGCCCATTCGATCCTGAATTGGATCGGAGGTGATATCTATATGCTAATCCTCTCAGCGGGGATGTCAAGCATTAGTTGCAGGTTTCTGCATGGCCAAATCTTGCCCCAGAAGGTCGCACATACCGATTTCGGCCGCTCGTAGATCCGCGCCCAAATGCCATCAAAAACGGTTCTTTACATTGACATAACCTCGCGCCAACGTTAGACTTATCAGTTTTCATAGCCCTCATAATCCTGTACCGCAGCGAACAATGGATGAAACATTACGACAACTAGGCGAATTACTGCTCGGATCGATACCGACGGTGATTCTGCTTACGCTGCTCTACGCGTTGTACGCGAAGATCGTGCACCAGCCTCTGCGCCACGTGCTGGCGGAGCGGCGCGGCAAGACGGAAGGCGCCATCGAAAAATCGCGTGCGGATATTGCTGCTGCCGAAGCCCGTACATCGGAGTACGAGCAGAAATTGCGCGAAGCCCGTGCCACCTTGTTTCGTGCGCAAGAGGCACGGCGAAAGGCCGCTCTCGAAGCCCGTACCGTGGAGCTAAATCAGGCTCGTGAAAAAGCGAAAGCGCAGGTGCAGGCTGCAAGAGACGACATTGGTCGAGATACCGATGAGGCTCGAAAGGCTCTGCAAGGTGATGTCCAGACGCTCGCCAGTGAGATTATCCAGCGAGTGCTCGAGCCAGCACAGGCGGGGCGTTAAAGTGAAAGCGGAGCAGTTCGCTCAAGTTCAATCGAAGATGAAAACATTGATCGCCGCACAAATAATGCGCTCGAAGAAAACAATATTTCGGACAAGCCTGCTGGCGTTGTTGGTGAGCGCCTTCGCCGGAACCGCAACCTTGCGCGCACAGGAGCCGACGCCCGCCCCGCAGAATCACGAAGCAAAAACGGCGCCCCGGCAGCGTGGCCCGGGGCAGCAACTTGCCCACGAAACTAGGGAAGCCGCTGGCGAAGAAAAAGATGAGACCGCGGAATTCAAGCAGTCGGGCTCGGTGCAGTTCATCGCGCGAATTACGGGTTTGAGCTTAAGCAACGCGTATTTGTTCAGCGTGGTTTTCAACTTCCTGGTAGTCGCAGGCTTGATCGCGTGGGCCGGGTTTAAATATCTCCCGGGCGTATTCCGCGCGCGTACATCGTCGATCCAGAAAGCGATGCAGGAAGCGCAGAGGGCCAGCGAAGACGCGCGGCGCAGACTCGCAGAAATTGAAAACCGGTTGAGGAAGCTGGATGGCGAAATCGGCATGATGCGCGACGCGGCTGAAAGGGAAGCGGCGGAAGAGGAAGGGCGCATCCACGCCGCAGCTCAGGAAGATGCGCGCAAACTTATCGCGAACGCGCAGCAGGAGATTGCTTCGGCGGCGAAATCGGCGCGCCGCGATCTGGCGGCTTACGCCGCCGATCTGGCGGTTGGTCTCGCCAAGAAGCAGATTCGCATTGATGGCCCGACCGACCAGGTGTTGCTGCGGAAATTTGCCGGCGATCTGGGCAGCCCACAGCTTTCACAAGAAGCTCCTGGAAAGGATGGCCATTAAGCATGGCTTCTGTCGCCGGAGTCTACGCCAGAGCTTTTGCGGATGTCGTCCTGGATGATCGCCTCGATCCCGGTCGTGCCGTTGCCGACCTGCGCGCCATTGCCAGCCTGCTAAACCAAAGTGTGGAACTGCGGCGCGTATGGGAAAATCCCGCGGTACCGGTCGAGCAAAAGCACAGCCTGCTGAATGTGATTGCCCAGCGCGACGGATTTTCGAAGCAGGCGCGAAATCTCATTGCCATCCTGATCGATCATCGCCGGACACATTTTCTCGATGCCATTGTCGCGCAACTGGAAAAAGAATTGGATGCGCGCCTGGGATTTGCCGAGGCGCAGATCACCAGCTCGCGCCCAATGACTGATACGGAAAAGCGCCAACTGGAAACGCAAGTGGAAAAGCTGACCGGCAAAAAAGTTCGTGCCAGCTACGACGAGGATGCGCTGCTCCTCGGCGGAGCCGTCGTACGAATCGGCAGCACGATCTATGACGGTTCGGTGAAAGGGCAGTTGGAGAGATTCAAAGAAGCTATCAGCTCTTAGCCTTTTGCTCTCGGCTTCGTCCAGTCGGGTTGAGTTTCGAGATGATGTGAAAGGCCAAGATTGTTCGCAATGCGGGAAATTTCACACAGCAGCCGTATACGCAGAAAAGTTAAGAGCTAACAGCTAAAGGTTAAGAGCTGATTCTATGGCACAGATCAAGGCAGATGAAATTAGCAAACTGATTCGCGAGCAGATCGCGAACTACGAATCTAAGATTTCCGTCGATGAAACCGGCACGGTCATCACGCTGGGTGATGGCATCGCGCGCGTCTATGGCCTCGACAAGGTTATGGCTGGCGAACTGCTTTCGTTCCCTCATGGCGTGGCAGGCATCGCCATGAACCTGGAAGAAGACCAGGTCGGTGTGGTGCTGCTCGGCGAATACACCGAAATCAAAGAAGGCGATGAAGTTAAGCGCACCGGACGCATCATGAGCGTGCCTGTGGGCGACGCCATGATCGGGCGCGTAGTCGATTCGCTCGGCCGGCCGATCGACGACAAAGGACCGATTGCCACCGATCAGTTCATCAACTTGGAACGCCTCGCTCCCGGAGTCATCGATCGCCAACCGGTTCGTGAGCCGATGGCTACCGGACTGAAAGCAATCGACAGCATGATTCCAGTCGGCCGTGGCCAGCGCGAGTTGATTATCGGCGACCGCCAGACGGGAAAAACGGCCGTCGCGCTCGATACAATCATCAACAGCAAAGGCAACGACCTCGTCTGCATTTACAACGCGATTGGGCAGAAGCGCTCGTCGATTGCGCAAGTCGTGAAGATTCTCGAAGACTACGGCGCGATGGAGTACACGATTGTGGTTGCCGCGTCGGCTTCCGAGCCGGCGCCAATGCAGTACATCTCACCCTATGCAGCCACGGCGATCGGCGAGTATTTCCGGGATAACAAGCGGCATGCGCTCGTGATCTATGACGATCTTTCGAAGCACGCAGCGTCTTATCGTGAAATCTCGCTGCTGTTGCGGCGTCCGCCGGGTCGCGAGGCGTACCCCGGAGACGTTTTCTATCTCCACTCACGCTTGCTTGAGCGCTCTGCCAAATTGAGCGACAAGAATGGCGGCGGTTCGCTCACCGCGTTGCCCATCATCGAAACCCAGGCCGGCGACGTTTCCGCCTACATTCCGACGAACGTCATCTCCATCACCGACGGGCAGATTTATCTTGAAACGGATCTTTTCAATCAGGGCGTGCGCCCGGCTGTGAACGTAGGCTTGTCGGTGAGCCGCGTCGGCGGCAGTGCGCAGATCAAGGCCATGCGGCAGGTTGCCGGTTCGCTGAAGCTGGAACTCGCGCAATACCGTGAATTGGCGGCATTCGCGCAGTTTGGCAGCGATCTCGACAAAGCCACGCAGGCGCAATTGAATCGCGGCCAGAGGTTGGTCGAGATTCTGAAGCAGGGGCAATTTTCGCCGCTGCCATTCTCCAAGCAGATTTTGATTATCTTCGCCGGAACCAACGGCTTTCTCGACGACCTGCCGGTGAGTGAGGTCCGCGACTTCGAGAAAGAACTTTATAAGTACGTGGATGCGACCAACGCACAACTGCTCCGCACGATCATGGAAAAGAAAGTTCTGGACGACGGCTTGAAATCGCAGTTGACCGAAGTAATCAAACAGGCGAAGCAACAGTTTGTTTCGAGCAGGGAAGCGGTAGCGAAGTAGCGGCGCGCAGCACTCAGATCGGTTGGCTGAATGCCGATCGCCGAGTGCTGGCAATTGATCTTCGATGGCAAACATTCTCGACATTCGACGCCGTATCCGCAGCGTGATTAACACGCGGCAGATCACCAAGGCCATGAAAGTGGTCTCGGCGGCAAAGTTGCGTCGTGCTCAGGATCGCACCATGGCGGCGCGTCCTTATGCGCAAAAGCTGACGAATGTTCTGAAATCGCTGGTGACACGCGCCGAGATCTACGATCCTGAAACCGGCGAGCCAAAGAATCCGCTGCTGGCTCATCGGCCGGAGAAGAATGTTCTGTTGATTGTGGTTACCGGCGACAAGGGGCTTGCCGGAGCGTTCAGCGCAAACATCACAAAGGCCGCCAGTCGCTTTCTCGAATCCAAGGCCGGCAAGAACGTCGATATCGAAGCGATTGGCCGCAAGGGACGCGATTTTTTCCGCCGGCGATATCCAGTCGCGCCGGTTCAGACTCGGAGCCTGGCAGAGAACGACGAGTCGGGAGAAGCTGAACCTGAAAGGCACGAGCGGGCTGGACCGACTCAAACTACGGGCGAGCACGTTGGCGTTCTGAATAAATTCGGTTTTGCCCAGGCGCGTACTCTGGCGGAGAGCGTGATCGCGCGTTACGAACGCGAAGAGATCGATTCGGTCTACATCGTGTTCAACGAATTCAAGTCGGTGATCGCGCAGCGGCTGATTGTGGAGCAGATTCTTCCCATCGAGCAAGTCGGCGAACCAACCGTGCGCTTCGCCGAAGAGATGATGGAAGGGGAAAAGAAAAAAGCGAAAGAGGCCGCGGTAAGCGCGGGAGTCGGAATGCGCCAGCATACGGGCGATGAATCCGGGCAATTCGGCACCTCGCAAGTCGACTACATTTACGAGCAACCTCCCGAAGAATTGTTTCGCGCACTGTTGCCGAAGTACGTTGCGATTCAGATTTTCCGCGCGCTGCTGGAATCGATCGCCGCCGAGCACGCTGCTCGCATGACGGCCATGGATTCCGCGACAAACAATGCAACCGACATGATCGATTCGCTCACGCTCGTCATGAACCGTGCACGGCAGGCGAAGATTACGAAAGAAATTATTGAGATTGTGAGCGGCGCGGCGGCAATGTAAGAAAGCTATTAGCTAAAGCAAAAATCGAGATTCAAGAAGCCAGGAGCCAGCGGCTAGAAGCTAAATTTATGCCAGAAAATACAGGACATGTCGTTCAAATCGCGGGACCGGCGGTAGACGTGCAATTTGAGGAAGGCCAATTGCCGCCAATTTATGAGGCAGTGCGCGTCGTCAGCGATGGCTTCAACGTGCCTAATCCCATCAACGTAATTCTCGAGGTGCAGCAGCATCTCGGCGAAGGCCGCGTGCGCTGCATCGCCATGGAAGCTACCGAAGGCATGGTGCGCGGCATGAAGGCCATCGATACCGGCGGCCCGATCTCGGTGCCGGTGGGCCGCGGCACCTTAGGCCGCGTGATGAACGTGATCGGCGAGCCTGTTGATCAACTTGGTCCCATTCAATACAAAGAGAGATTGCCCATTCATCGCCCGGCCCCGGCTTTCGATGAGCAAGCCACGACCGCCGAAATGTTCGAAACCGGCGTCAAGGTCATCGATCTCATTCAGCCATTTTTGAAAGGCGGCAAAATCGGATTGTTCGGCGGCGCAGGCGTGGGCAAGACCGTCGTCATCATGGAATTGATCAACAACGTCGCCAAGAATCACGGCGGATTCTCGGTGTTCGCGGGCGTCGGTGAACGAACGCGCGAAGGCAACGATCTGTGGCTGGAGATGACGGAATCCGGAGTCATCAAACCAGGCGATCCAGCGCATTCGAAAGCCGCACTGATTTACGGCCAAATGACGGAGCCGCCCGGCGCCCGCCTGCGCGTCGCGCTTACCGGGCTGACGGTCGCCGAATATTTCCGCGATGCTGAAGGTGCGGACACGCTGCTCTTCATTGACAACATTTTCCGCTTCACGCAAGCCGGATCGGAAGTGTCGGCGCTGCTCGGCCGCATGCCCAGCGCCGTCGGCTACCAGCCTAATCTTGCGACCGAGATGGGTGAATTGCAGGAACGCATCACGTCGACGAAGAAAGGTTCAGTCACATCGGTGCAGGCGATTTACGTTCCCGCAGACGATCTCACCGATCCCGCGCCGGCAACAACTTTCGCTCACCTCGATGCGACCACAGTGCTCTCCCGTGCGCTGACCGAGATCGGAATTTATCCGGCAGTCGATCCGTTGGCATCGACGTCGCGGATCCTTGATCCGCGCATCGTTGGCCAGGAGCATTACGATGTTGCCCAGTCGGTGAAGAAGACGCTCCAGACCTACAAAGATCTTCAGGACATCATCGCCATTCTCGGCATCGACGAGTTGAGTGAAGATCAAAAACTGACCGTCGCGCGCGCACGAAAGATTCAACGGTTCCTTTCGCAACCGTTCCACGTGGCCGAGCAGTTCACCGGAGCCGCGGGACGGTATGTGAAGATTGCCGATACCGTGAAGGGCTTCAAGGCGATCGTGGAAGGTAAGTACGACGACATCCCCGAGCAGGCGTTTTACATGAAGGGCCCCATCGACGAAGTGCTCGAGGCGGCGGAGAAGATGAAGGCGGCAGCATAAAGACGGCGCCCGCTACCCGGCGTCCGGCCTCCGGAAGCCAATAGCCGGAGCCCGACCTTATGGCAGATACTTTCAAACTCGAGATCGTTACGCCGGAGAAGAGGGTGGTGGACACGTCGGCCGAGGAAGTTCAGATTCCCGGCAAGAACGGTTATCTGGGCGTACTTCCCGGCCACGCGCCGCTGATCACCGAACTGGCCGTCGGCGAGGTGAAGTATCACTCGGGCGGGGACGAACACCGGCTTGCGGTTGCGTGGGGTTTTGCCGAGGTTCTGCCGGAGAAAGTAACGATCCTTGCGGAGATGGCCGAGGCGCCATCCGAGATCGATGTCGAGCGAGCGCGAAAGGCCAAAGAACGCGCCGAACAGCGGCTCACCAGCGGTGACATCAACGTTGACGTAGAACGTGCTCTCAGCGCAATCCAGAAGGCTGACGCGCGGATCGACGTGGCCGAGCATCGATCTTAGTCGAATATCGGCCGTAGAGGCCTGCGCGGGCGAACACAAACAGCCGACAACCCCCGCCGTCCGGCGCAAAATTCATCTTCCGGAAACTGCATGCTGGATGTTTTCAGGATTCCGCTGCCCGAAATTTTCGCAATAGTCGCGGCCATATCGTTTGCCGCCGGACTCAACGTTTATGCCACGGTCATCGTCCTTGGTTTGCTCGCGCGCTTTGGCAATGTTCCACTTCCCTCTGCTTTACTTCTGCTGAAGACGTGGCCCATCGTCACGGCTTGTGCAGTTTTATTTACGATCGAATTCTTCGCCGACAAAATTCCGGCCTTCGACCTAATCTGGAGCGCGCTGCACACATTCGTACGCATTCCCGTGGCGGCACTGCTCGCCTACGGAGCTACGCGCCAACTCACCCCGGGTGAACAATTGCTGGCTGCCGCGCTGGCAGCGGTCGTCGCGCTGGCCGCCCATAGCGGCAAGAGTGCCGTGCGAGTCGCCGTAACCCCCTCGCCGGAACCTTTCTCAAATATTTCACTGAGCCTCGCCGAAGACGCTTTAGCTATCGGCCTAACGTGGCTGGCCACTCGCCATCCCTACGCGGCCGGAGGAATTGTGCTTTGCTTTCTGATCGTCATTATTCTGCTGGCTCGCTACGTCATCCGAGCGGCCGTCGCACTTTTTACCGGGTTGTCGCGGAGAGAGGTCAGCACCTAATCTAAGACAGGAGCTGGCGGTAAAACGACAGGGGATCCGAAGAGCTTATCCCTACGGCACATTCACCGAATCCCTCGTCTCCGACGGAACATACTTCACAGCGGCAGTGCGCTCCAACTTATCCCACGCAAATCTGCGGCCCTCGAGCGCCCGCTTCAACGTCTTGAATAGCACTACCGAAAATAACTGGCGATAAGCGAAGCGTTGCAACCATACCTGGCTAAGCAGCCACACATCTTCCTTGTCATCGGGGCGCCGCCGCTCCAGGGCGAAGGCCAGGGCCGACGCGAGAAAATCGATCACCAGAAATGCAAAAAAGAATGCCAGCAGTTTATGGAAGCTCGCCGGGTCAGTCGAATCCGGGTGGTAGTGCTTCTGAATGAAGTACCAGATTGCCCCGACGGCGAACATGATGTCGATCAACGGAGAAACCAGGGGCAGCAGGATCTGGAAGATCACTATGTTCGGCAGAGCAACGAACCCTAAGGCTCCTTTGCGCGCGAACACTCCGCTGTGCTTGTACACGGCCTGCAGAATCCCGAACGACCAGCGGAAACGCTGACGCATCAAGCCATTCGCGTTGGTGGGAGCTTCGGTGTAGGCGAGCGCCATGTCTTCATATTCCACGCGGTATCCGCGGCGCAGCAGGGCCATCGTCAGATCGGCGTCTTCGGCAACTGTGTCAAGCTGGTAGCCGCCAACTTCGCGCACGGCGGAAACGCGCCATGCCCCAATCGCGCCCGGAACCACGCTGACTGCGCCCAGCACATCCAGTGCACGCCGCTCGAAATTCTGGCTGGTGATGTATTCGAGCGCCTGCCAGCGCGTCCACAAGTTGACGCGGTTCCCAACCTTCGCGTTCCCCGCGATCGCTCCGACCTTCGGATTGACGAAATGCGGCACCAGGCGTGCGATCGCGTCGCCCGCGATAATGGTATCGGCGTCGATGCCAACAAAAAGCTCGGCATCCTCAATGTGTTCGATACCGTAATTCAGTGCTGCCGCCTTGCCCGCATTTTCCTTCGTCAGGATTAGAACTTGTCCCGCCGCTTCTTCCTCAGCGAAGGCAGAGCGTGCAACCTCCAGAGTCCGATCGCGAGAGCCGTCGTCAATCACAATCACCCGCAGATTCGGATAGCTCGAATTCAACGCCGCCCGCACCGTTCGCTCGATCACCTTCTCTTCGTTGTAGGCTGGAATAAGAACCGCTACCTTCGGTCGATACGAAGCCACTTCGGCCGGTTTGCCGAAAATCTTTTCCTGCAGCCGGTCGTAAACCGCGGCCGCGCCGATGAACACGAGGCGCCCGGTCATCAGCAAATCGCCGACGAAAAAGATCCATGTGATGCCGAGCACGCCTGCGTCGAACAGCCAAAAGCCCAGCCGGTCAAAGCGCGCCGCCCATCGCTGCCCCGTTGGCAATGGAGCCATGACATCGGCGCGAGTCTTGCCGATCAAATCGTAAACCGGTGCGATTTCATAGCCGCGAGAGCGAATGCCCCCGATAATCATCGGCAGCGCGCGCACCGTCTCCGAGCGATTTCCGCCACCGTCGTGCAGAAGCACGATATTGCCGCAGCGCAAGTCCTCGGCCTTGCAGGGAGGCAGATGAGCCAGCACGAAAGAAGAAATCTCCTCAGCCGTATGCCGTCGGGTCGTGCCGTTTCCCACCGGCACTTTGTCGCTCCAATCGTTGGGATCGATCCGATTGCCGACCGTGATGTAGCCCATGTCTTGCGCGAACTCCAGCGGACGCACCTGGTCGGCAGTGTCCGGTTCCTCGTCAATAGCATACGGCGGGCGCAGCAGCGTGACGCGCACTCCAACCAGGCTGGCAAAAAGCCGCTCGGTGAGGTTCAACTCCAGCTTCATGTAGCGCGAGGAAATGTTGCTGACGTCGGGATGGGTGAACGTATGGTTACCGATCGTGTGGCCTTCGGCGTAAATGCGCCTCACGAGGCCAGAAAATTTGTCGCCTTGAATGCCGATGAGAAAAAATGTCGCCTGCGCGTGCTCGCGCTTGAGCACATCGAGAATCTTTGGCGTCCACTCCGGATCGGGCCCATCGTCAAACGTGAGCGCAATTTTGTTCGGACTATACCCATAGCGGCCGACGCGATAAGGCTCCGGCAGGTTATCGAAGTTTTCATCGGTGATGAGCTTGCTGGCTGGGTCGACAGTGAGATCGCGCACGCCAGGAGTCGGACGGTCTTCGATTCGCAGAATCTCGCCTTGACCCTCCATGTCCACATCCTGTCCCGGCGGTACATTGCGTAGCTTGTCGACCGACGTCGGATCTCCGGGAACGTCCCAGACGCGCCACAGCGAACGGTCTTCTCCCCCAAGTCGCCACAGAGCGAATGTCTGAATGCCGAGCGTTTGCGCGGCGCGCATGTGGTTCAGCGCCGTGACGGCGTCCAGAAACCATACATCGTGCCGGTAGCTCCGCTCGTCGAGATAACTGAAGTGAGGATTGAGGGCGTCGTCGTCGAAAGTTACGTCTTCGTCGGAATCGCGCGCTGCGAGCCACGCTTCCTGCGCCGAAACACTGTGATCTTTCGCGTCAGGCGGTAGTTCCTTCTTTTTTGGCTTCTGCACCCAGTCATAGCCATAATTGGCGATTGCACAAATTATTTTCTCGCGGGGAATCGCATTCACTGCAAATTTCAGATTGTCGACAAACCAATCCTGCGAGGCGACCGGACCGGATTTTCCACCAGGGAAGTGTTCGTCGTAGTTCATCAGGACCACACCGTCGGCAGGCGCAGCGATCGCCGCGTAGTCGAATTCTTCGTTGTGCGGAGGCACACTGACGTAAAGTTTCAGTCCGCGCGAATGGAGATCCTGCGAGAGTTCGTTGAGCAGCGCAACATAGCCCGGCTGCCCTTCTTTCGGGAACGCTTCGAAGTCGATCATGAGTCCGCCGAAGCGGTCCGAGGAAAGGAACGCCACCACCTGTTTGCGAAACGAAGCACGGGCTTCCGGATTGTTTAGGAAATCCGTCACGCCCCGCACCCAGTCGGTTCCGTCGAAGTTGTTGACCATGGGGAAGACTTCCATGGCCGGATCGTCGGACTTGAGGAATGGCATGACGCGGTCATCGACCTGCCGGACATGATTGTCCTGTACGACGTCGAAGAATTTGTTGGTTTGATCGTCCACGCCCTGCAGGCGGCCGTCGGCGGTGAGCACGTGCAACCAATCGGGGTAGAGCAGATCGATTTGCCGGGAGAAATCGCGCAAAGAAGAGAAGCTGGCGGCGTCCCAGGGAACATAGAATGCCGCACGAATGCCCTCTTCCCGGTTCAACGTAACTTCTGACGCGGCCAGCTTCGATTTACGGTGCGAACGGATCGCAATCTTTTTGAGATGCTCGCGGAATTTTTCTTTCTCGTTTTCCTTAAGCGCGCGAAATACACGTTTCTGCGGTGAGAAAAACAGCTCAGGCAGGCGCTCGTCGCGAAGCGTGGTATACACGAAGAACACGAGCAGCGCCGAGACGAACAAGACCAGCGCGTCTACCAAGCGCCGCAAGCGCTTCCAGCGGGCGCGTCGTGGATCGTAAAAGACGGGTTCAGCCATGCGGGGCTAATCGTTCACCGTATGCCGGGCACGGCACACGGTCAATTTAGGTAGAACTGCGCAAAAGCCGGCCATGTACAGCGATGAGAACAGGGTTGAGGCAGCAATCCTTAGCATTTAGATGCATTTTACCGCGCTGAGGGCGAGTTGAAACGCGTATATTCTCAGCGTGCTCGAACTGATTCGAAAGAACGTTCGGTTCTTTCTTGCGGCAACGGTGGCAGCCCTCGGGCTGCGGGTCTTCTTCGTCTTCAGCTCTCCCGCGGTGGTCGACGACTCCCGCCTCTACGCCGATATCGCCGCGAACTGGCTGCAACACGGCATTTACGGCATTACCAACTCTGGCCAGATCATGCCGACTTTGTCGCGCCTGCCCGGCTACCCGGCGTTTCTGGCCGGGATATTTGCGATCTTTGGCTTAAGTAATTTCCGCGCCGTTTTACTGATCCAGGTTCTGTTCGATTTGGGAACCTGTTTCATCATCGTCGATCTCGCTCGCCGAATCCTTTCCGAACGCGCAGCCAAGGCTGCATTCTTGCTCGCCGGACTTTGTCCGTTCCTGGCAAATTATGCGGCTGCGGCTCTCACCGAAACATTGGAAATTTTCTTCACTGCGCTGGCGCTGAATTTCGCGGTGTTTGGATTTGGCACGCTGCGTGATTCGCTGGACTCGGAGCGGAAGGCGCTCGCCCCAGAGTGGCTCGCCTGCGGCCTGTCAATCTCCGCAAGCATTCTCTTACGACCCGATGGCGGCATCCTCTTGGCCGCGGTCGGCCTGTACCTGCTCAGAGCTTTGCTGCCGCGCCTCCCCACGAGAATAGACGCACACTCTTCTTCTGACTCTCGACACATTCTGCCCGCAGTTCTTGCCGCCGGCATTCTCGTTCTCATCGGAGCGCTGCTGCCGCTCGCTCCCTGGACACTGCGCAATCTGCACGCTTTTCACCGCTTCCAGCCGCTGGCGCCGCGGTATGCCAACGATGCGGATGAGCCGTCAGCCGCAGGATTCAACCGCTGGACGAAGACGTGGATCGTAGACTACGCATCGGTCGAGGAGATTTATTGGAATGTGCCCGGAGACAACATCGATACGAAGAAGTTGCCGCGGCGAGCCTTCGACTCGTTGCAAGAAAGACAGGAGACAGAGCAACTCTTCGCAGATTACAACCAGGATCACGATTTGAATCCGGAACTCGATGCGCGTTTCGCGACCCTCGCTGCCGAGCGCATTCGCCGCGAACCGTTACGCTACTATGTTTGGCTTCCAGCCCTGCGAATCGCAGATATGTGGCTGCGGCCGCGAACCGAGCTGTTGCCCCCTGACCCCCGCTGGTGGGAGTTCAACGACGAGCGAATGTGGCTGGTCGTCGGTATCGCTTTCGGCCTGATCAACCTGCTGTATGTAGGGGCAGCGATCGCAGGATTTTTTCGTTCACGCGGCGCTCTCGGGATGGGCCTCTTGCTGCTGTTCGTTCTACTGCGGTCACTGTTCCTTGGGACGCTCGAGAATCCTGAGCCCCGCTACACGCTGGAATGCTATCCCGCGGTCATAGTCGCAGCCGCCGCGCTGTTCATGAATAAAGCGAATCGCAACCATCGAAAACCCGCATAAACAGCCTTCCAAATACGGTAAACGGCATGTGCAATCGCGTATTAAATCGTATTATGACCGCCAAATATGCTGAACATAAACAAGATTCAGCTTGAATGTTGTGGTCCGCTAGTTGCACAATAGCGCCCCAACAGGTCCCAACGGACCTCGCCGTCGTTTTGTTTTCTGGGAAAATATTCGCAAGCAGACCCCGACGGGGTGGAGGACTTCGCCTATGCGTCGCCGCTCACGTGTAATTAGCGTTGTAATTGCCGTGGCTTCTGTGCTTTTTCTCACGCTGAATTTCTTAATCCCTCCTGCAGATGCCCAATCCGCGACGACATCGTTGCGCGGAGCCGTCTCTGACTCCAAAGGCTTGATGGTTCCCGGCGCGGATGTGACCTTGAGCAACGGTGCCACGGGATTTCTCCGGACCACCAAGACGGACGGCCAAGGCGCCTATCAGTTTCTTGAAGTTCCTCCCGCTAATTACGTGCTTTCGGTTGCCGCCGCCGGCTTCGCCAAGATAAAACGTGACAACGTAGTTTTGCAGGTAAGCAGTCCGGCCACGCTGAACGTCAGCCTGCAGGTGGCGGGCGGTTCGGTGACGGTTGAAGTAACCAGTGAAGCTCCCATGGTGAACACCACCGATGCCACCCTAGGCAACAACTTCGATTCCCGGCAGTTGATCGATTTGCCGTCAGAAGGACGCGACCCCGCAGCGATTCTCAGTCTTCAGCCCGGCGTTGTCTTCATCGGCTCGCTGGCGAATCAAGGAGTGATTCCGAGCCAACAGGACAATGACAGCCGCGGCGGTGCCGTCAACGGAGCACGCAGCGACCAAAGCAATCTCACACTCGACGGTCTGGACGATAACGATCAACTCGAGGGCTACGCCTTCAGAGGCGCAATGCGGCCCACGCTCGATTCGTTGCAGGAGTTCCGCGTCACTACCAGCAACTATGACGCCGCTTCCGGCCGCTCGTCCGGCGCGCAGATGAATCTGGTTACCAAGAGTGGAACCAACTCCATCCACGGGTCGATCTACGAATACAACCGGCCAACTTTCGATGTAGCCAATGACTGGTTCAACAAGCAGTCGGAGTTGGACGCCGGACAACCCAATATTCCGCAACACATTCTTCGCAATACGTTCGGCGGCACGGTCGGTGGACCGATCAAGAAAGATCGTCTGTTTTTCTTTGCCGCTTACGAAGGCCAGCGTACTGCCGAACAGCAACAGGTCACGAGGATTGTGCCCACCGCCAGCCTGCGAGAGGGAATGATCAAATATTTGTGCAATCCCTCGTCCGATCCGAACTGCGTTCTCGGAGCGCCAAACGCTCTGGGGGTGAACGTACAAAACGTAGCCGGATTTAGTCCGGACTATGTCGCGACGCTGACGCCGGCACAATTTGCCTCGCTGGACAATCCTCCCGGAACGGGGTGCGCCAGCCAATCTCCATCAACTTGCCCGTTGGGTGCAGGGGCGAACCCCCTGCTTGCCGATATCGGCGGCGCCAATCCCAACGCTTTATACATGCACTATCCCCTTCCCAATTGCACCGCCTGCGGCAACGCAGTGAATGGCAGCGGGGATGGCCTCAACTCCGCAGGCTATACGTTCCCCGGCAATGACCCGACGAGGCTCAACACCTACATCATCAAACTGGATTACAAAATTACCGCTGACGGGAATCAGTCCCTCTTCGTCCGCGGCAATCTGCAGAACGATCACGAAGCCAAGCCGCCCCAATTTCCCGGCCTCCCTGCGGATGACATCGTTACCAATAACAGCAAGGGAATTGCCGGCGGCTATACGTACATTATCCGCAATAACTTGATTAACAATTTCCGCTATGCCTTTATCCGCCAGGGACTGGGACAGGGCGGTTTGAACAGCCAGGATTACAACACCATCCGCGGACTCGACGATACTCAGGCACTCAGCCCTACTGACACGCCTACGATTCTTACGAATGTTCCCGTACATAACTTCATCGATGATGTGTCCTGGACGAAACACACCCATACGATTCAGTTCGGTACCAACTGGCGTCTGATTCATAACAATCGGCAGTCGAATGCGCAGAACTTATCCTCCGGCTACGCCAACCTGTATTGGATGAGCCCGTCGTTTATTTCCAATGAAGGAGTCAGCCTCGACCCGGGGCTTCGAGGCTACAGCCCCAGTGGCTGCGCCATACCGCCGTGTACCTTTCCACTCGTTGACACTTCCTTCGGAGGCTCCTACGATTTTGCAGCCGTGCAGTTGGCCGGCCTGATGAGTCAGGTATACACGGTTACAAATCAGGACAAGAACGCCAATTTGATCCCCAACGGCGATCTCGTTCCCCGACACTTCCACAACTTTGAAGGCGAGATGTATCTGCAAGACAAGTGGAACGCGACTCCCAATCTGACCATCACCTACGGCCTGCGCTACTCGCTCTTGCAGCCTCCATACGAAGCCGACGGCAACGAGGTTTCACCGACCGTTGATATGCACCAATGGTTTGAAAATCGGATCACCAACATGTATCAGGGAGCGGTGGTCCAACCGTTGCTCAGCTTCGGCCTTTCCGGCCAGGCCAACGGACAAAAGCCGTATTGGAACTGGAATTATCACGATGTCGCTCCTCGCTTCGCGATTGCTTACGCCCCCCATGCCGACAGCGGCTTCTGGCACACGATCCTCGGCGATAAGGGAAAGAGTTCAATCCGCGCCGGATACGGCATGTATTACGACCACTTCGGCGAGGGCGTGGTGAATACGTTCGATCGCCAGGGTTCATGGGGATTGTCCACCACCATCAGCAATCCTGCCGGAGTCCTTGGCGTGGATACGACGCCGCGCTATACCGGCCTTTTGGGAGCAGCCAATCTTCCTCCGAGCCCCGGCGTTCCCAGTCCGCATGGCTTTCCTTACACCCCATCGGTCGACCCCAATACCTACGGCTTGGCTATCGCCTGGGGAATCGACGACAACCTCAAAACTCCGTATTCGCACGTGATCGATTTTTCCTTTACGCGTGAATTGCCTCACAACTTCGTCGTCGAGACTACCTACACGGGGCGATTTGCGCACCATTTGCTTCAGGAAATCGACCTCTCTCAGCCTCTCGACCTGGTTGATAAGAAGAGCGGCATCGATTATTTCCATGCAGCCGATGCACTCGACAAGGCTGCTTATGCCGGAGTCTCGGAGAGTGCCATCGCGAAAAGCCCCTATTGGGAGGACTTGTTTCCGCAGGCGGCTGGCCCGGCAGGAGAGTCCCTCGCCGCCCCTGGGATTCCAGCCAATCCCACTGCCACGCAGAATATCTACGACCTGTACTATGCAAATCTGGGGAACGAAACCCTCTCGCTGGAAGACCTGGACGCCTTTTGCTTCCCCGCCTGTGTCGGAACCGGCTCCAATAACCTTGGCGACTTTGTTGGACCTGCAGGAACGCCGTTTTCGTTCTACCAGCCGCAGTTTTCCTCGCTCTACGGCTGGCAGTCCAGAGGCAATAGCAACTACAACGGTCTGCAAGTCTCATTGCGACATGCCATGGCCGCCGGCCTGCAGTTCGATATCAACTATGTCTATTCCAAATCGATCGACGTAGGATCGAACGCTGAGCGTGTCAACGGTTTCGAATCCAACGGATTGGCCTATAACAGCCAGGTAATCAACGCGTTCTCTCCCAACCTGTGGCGCGCACCTTCGGACTTCGACACCACACATCAGTTCAACGCGAATTGGGTATGGGATCTTCCTTACGGCCGCGGTCGTCATTGGGGAAGTGGTGCCCACGGCTTTGTGAATGGCATTTTCGGAGGATGGGGACTGAACGGGCTCTACCGCTGGACCAGCGGATTCCCATTCTCGGTGGAGGCCGGCAATGGATGGTCGACCGATTTCGAACTGGAAGGTTCTGCGTTCCTGACAGGGCCACGTCCGAAAACTGGCGTATTTATCGAACCCAACGGAACGCCTACGGTTTTCCAAAATCCTGAGCAAACCATCAGTTGTTCCTGCTCACCCGACACGACTGCCGGAGGCGCCAGCACCTTCCGGCCCACTTACGCCGGCGAAGCCGGGCAGCGCAATAACTTCCGTGGCCCCGGCTATTTTGGAGTGGATGCCGGCCTCTCGAAAACCTGGGATGTTGGCGAACAGAAGTCCATCCGGTTCGCCTGGGAGGCATTCAATATAACCAATTCCGTGCGCTTCGACGCGGCGGGATCCTTGATTGGCCAGACACTGGTCAGCCTTACTGGCTTCGGAATTTTCAACTCGGAGTTGACCACTCCTCGCGTCATGCAGTACTCGCTACGATTCGCGTTTTAGTGGTAGTTGGCAAAGGAAAAAGGAACGGTCTGAGCCCGTTCCTTTTTCCTTTTCTGAGACAGAAATTTCTTACGCCAGCGGCGAATCGCTCATGCGAAACCGCGTCCGCACGTGCTCGGAGATGAGTTCAATCGCTGGCCGGTTCGAAATCGGGTCGGTCTGAGCCAAATATCGCATGGCCTCAACCAGCAGGCGCTGACCATCGACGTAGCGGGGATCGGAAGATCGCTCTCTTTTCGTGGAACGACCTAGCTTGGGCGGGACCGGGATGGTGAAGACTTTTGCCATTATGAACTCGAATGAAAACTCTTGGTCAGTATAGCGCCCGGTCGCTATTTTCTGCACACATTCTTGTGCTGTGAATTCAACTACTTAACCCCGAGGCGAGACGAACGTCGTTTTCTTCGTGGTTTTCAGTTGAAACACGTCGTTGCCGAACTTTCCCGGTATCCGAATGTCGGAGTACTTCGCCAGCCGGTAATCTCCCTGCGTTTGCATGAATTGCTGCTGCACCGAAATGCCCCTGGCGAGGTCGATCCACAAAGTAATTTTCGTAAAGTTATTGCGAATCTTTTCGCTCTTGGGGATCAACTGCAATTTCGCGGTTGCGATGTTATCGATTGTATCTTCGCCCTCATAGCTGACGTCGAATGATTTCTTCAAATCCTCTCCGCTTCCGCCGAAGCCCAGGACCAGGAAACTGTCAATCTCCGGACGGTTGCCGCCTGCCGAATACTCCATCACCTGGTCGATCTTCGGCTGATAGACCTGCAGCTTGCCGTCTTTGTAAAGCACATACTTCCGATCCGGCTGTTTGATTTCCGCCATCATTTCAATACTAATTCCATTACGCCTATAGTAAACCGTACCGCTTTGCGTGTCGGTCTCATCTACGACTTTCTGGTATTGGTTCCATACAAAATTTGCCTGTGCGCTTTGAAAGATCGCAGCGGCGGCGTCCATCTTCTTGAGAACATTGTCGAGCTTCGCAGCGTCAGTCTGGGCGAATGAGTGCAGCACGATGAGCCATACGACGCCGATCGAGAGCACGAATGTTCGTCTCACTATTTTCGTTTCACCCAGACCCGGTACTCCTCCACTCGGCCTTTGCCGTCGGAAACCGGTTCGTATTTCACGATCGAAACCTCTCCCGAGATCGGTTCGATGATATGCAGTAGTTCACCGCGAATTGCCGATTCATCCCCACCTGCAATCGCCGAAGCCTCAATCTGGTAAACGAGGCTCCCGGCCCCATCCGAACTCACAACCACGCCGGTAGGATGCTGGTTGAGCGGGCCAGGTTTGTCATTGAAGTTGATCACGCGTGGCGAAAAGAAAATGAAGATCAGAATGAGCGTGACCATAATGTCGTAGTGCAGCGTGCCGCGCTCGTGCTGCCAAAGAATGTAGCTGCGAATTGTGCGCCAGGGGCCGTTCATCGGCAGGCAAGGCGAACCGGTTGCGGCGTTGCTGATCTCCACACTGTGCAAGTCTAGTGGCCGCTTCCTTTCTTGACAACGATATTTAAAATTTCTTGGGCGTGATGCGGTCGGCGCCGATGTAAGGCCGCAAGACTTCGGGGATCATAACGCTGCCATCTGCCTGCTGATAATTTTCGACGATTGCCACCCACGTCCGGCCGACCGCGAGTGCGCTGCCGTTGAGCGTGTGGACGAACTCGGTCTTGTTTTTCCCCTCAGGCCGGTAGCGAATGTTCGCCCGCCGCGCCTGATACGCCTCAAAATTCGAGCAGGAAGAAATCTCCCGGAACAATTGCTGCCCGGGAAGCCAGACTTCAATGTCGTGAGTTTTCGCCGGGGAAGCGCCCATGTCTCCCGTGCACAGCGTTACGACGCGATAGTGCAAGCCGAGTTTCTGCAGCACGGTCTCAGCGTTTCGTGTGAGTTTCTCGTGTTCCTCATACGACTGCTCCGGGCGTGTGAACTTTACGAGTTCGACTTTTTGAAACTGATGTTGCCGGATGATCCCGCGAACGTCCTTGCCGTACGATCCCGCCTCGCTGCGAAAACAAGGGGTATATGCAGTCAACGAAATCGGCAGGCGCGCAGCATCGAGAACTTCATCGCGATAAAGATTCGTAACCGGAACTTCGGCGGTGGGAATCAGCCAGAGATCTCTGTCTCCGTGCGGCACACGAAACGAATCGGCGGCAAACTTCGGCAACTGTCCGGTTCCGTACATGGATTCCGAGTTGACCAGGAAAGGCGGCAAAACCTCGGTGTATCCATGCTCGCGCGTATGGAGGTCGAGCATGAAGTTCGCGAGAGCACGCTCGAGCTTCGCACCCAGGTCCCAGTAGACGGCGAAGCGCGCGCCAGTCAGCTTCACGGCGCGTTCGAGATCCAAAACGCCAAGTTCTGCTCCCAAATCCCAGTGCGGCTTGGGCGTGAACTCGAATTTCGGTGGCGCGCCCCAGCGGCGAACTTCCACATTCTCTTCCGCGCTATGCCCAACCGGCACGCTCTCATGCGGCATATTAGGAATGCCGGCCAGAATGTCGCGCAGCCGCGAATCAAGATCGGATGCGGTTTTCTCCAGCGATTGAATCTGCTCGCGCAACTCCTTGGTTTCTGCCATGGCAGCGGTTGCGTCCTGTCCGCTCTTCTTCAGCTTCGCGATCTCTTCCGAAGCCTTATTGCGGCGAGCCTTCATCGTCTCGGCTTCGGTGATTGCCAGCCGGCGCTGCGTGTCAACGTCCCGGAAATCCTTGAGCACGGCAGCTGGATCAGCGCCGCGCTGGCGCAGCATCTCCTCGACCTGCGGCAGATTTTCGCGAACAAAATTCAAATCTAGCATGGGAACAACTACTTTATCGGAAAGCGGCAGGGATTTGCACGCGGCTACATCATGTGGCTGACTTAAGAACTAGATTGCACCCGGATCTCGAACACCTAACTTGGACACCCGCTCCGCTCGCGGTACACTAAACCGCGATGCCCACTCCCCCCGCAGGCAACACGAACGCTCCCGATCTCACTGTGAGCTTCGCCGGCATCGAACTGCAAAATCCCATCATCGCCGCCAGCGGTACCTT
Source organism: uncultured Acidobacteriaceae bacterium (assembly GCA_964530145.1). Lineage (GTDB taxonomy): Bacteria > Acidobacteriota > Terriglobia > Terriglobales > Acidobacteriaceae > Sulfotelmatobacter. Next base: position 26,806 of record CAZGXY010000023.1, read on the forward strand.
CGGATACGGCGTCGAATTCGAAGACGTCGTGCATCTCGACAAGATCGGCGGATTCGTGGTGAAAGGCCTCTCCCGCGAACCGATGATCGGCAATCCGCCCCCGCGGCTGTGGGAGACCGCCGCTGGAATGCTCAACGCCATCGGCCTGCAAAACATCGGCGCGGCCGCGTTTCTGCAAGAGAGGCTGCCCCGGCTCCAGCAGATCAAAAACATCGTCGTCATCGCCAACGTCTTCGGCTACGCCCGCGAAGACTACGAGCGCACGATCGAAATTCTCAACGACGGCGAAGGGATTGCGGCCTATGAGTTGAATGTGTCTTGTCCAAACACGGCGCATGGTGGTTTGCAATTCGGCAGCGACCCCCGCTCTCTTGATGAAGTGGTGACCACGGCGAAGCGAGTCGCGCGGCGCCCGCTGATCGTGAAACTGTCGCCCAACGTAACCAGCATCGGCCAAATGGCGCACGTCGCGCAGGAGGCCGGAGCCGACGCGATCTCACTCATCAACACATTCGTGGCCATGGCAATCGATCCCGAAACTCGTAAACCACGCATCGCGAACATTACCGCCGGCCTTTCCGGTCCAGCTATTAAGCCGATCGCCTTGCGCATGGTTTACGATGCCGCACACGCGGTCAGCATCCCCGTGATCGGCATGGGGGGGATTTCAACTGCTGCTGACGTAGTGGAATTCATGTTGGCCGGAGCGACCGCCGTGCAGATCGGCACCGCGAGTTATTGGGATCCGTGCGCGACCGAGAAGATCGTCGATGAACTCAGGAACTGGTGCGCTGATCACGAAGTTACGCGGCTGGCTGACCTGATTGGCGGATTGATTGTCGAATAGTTCTGCCTAACAGCCGCTGAAGAAACTAGCGCCCGTGCGTATACCAGATCGATCCCGGAGACTTGTAATTCCGCCCTTCGCCCCATGCCACATGCGTGTTTTCCAGATTGTCGATGGTGATGGAGAAGTAATCGCCGAAAGGAAACTTGAAGCCATTGGGCAAAATGTAATCGTAACCCCGCGCCGGACCCGAGAGCTGTGACTCACCCGACCACGTCGCTCCGCCGTTGATCGAACTGCGTTCGAAAACGTTCCACAAAGTAGCCTGCCGCATGTCCATCCACCCGATGCGGACGTCGCCCGCAGCCCCCGCAGCAATCGCAGGAAAACAATGCTCGACCTCGGCGCCAGCCGGGGAAATATCGGCTTTGGCCGACCAACTCGCCCCCGCAGTCGTTGAGGAAGAAAAATAGATGCGCTCCGGGCCGCCGTGAACTGCTCCGGCGTTCCACAAGGCATACACCGTACCCGCGGCGTCAGAAGCGAGCGCAATCTGTGCGCCCAGATACTCCGGCTCACAGCCCTGGGCGGAGCAGTCCGGTGGGGCGCTCGAAACATCGAGCAGAGACGTATTCCAGGTTTTTCCAGCATCGGTTGAGCGGCTCACATAAATGCTCACCGGGCGCGCGCTCAGTTCCTGCTTGGCATAAGCCGTCCATGAGAAATAGACTGCGCCGCTGGGATCGACGGTGGCTCCCCCCGCCAGCGACCAGCCCGGACGCGCATTCGGATTCACTTCCGCCGAGGAAAATGTTTGTCCGTAATCGTGCGAAGCCGCCACTACAAAATGTTCCTCGTGATTGAATCCCACATAAACATCGGGGCCGCGCACGGACAGCACCGGCTTATCCGCATCGTCGCGCGATCGCTCCGCCACGGAGAAATACCAGGTATGTCCAGCGTCCTGGGACCGCGCCACCATCACGTCGCGCTTATCGTTCTGCAGCCACGAGGCGTAGAGAGTTTGTTTGTCGACCGGATCGACCACAATCTGCGGATCGAACTGCCCGGTGCCGGAAATCAGCAGGGGATGCGGCGCATGCCAAGTCGCCCCGTTGTCATCGCTGACCATTAATTGGATTGTAGGCGCCGTGCAGTTTGGGCAACTATTTACCGGGCCATACTGCGGAAAAAGAATGTAGATGTGTCCACGGCCGTCCGCGGCAATTGCCGGTTCCCATTGATCACCGGGGCCAAACCCGACGCGCCGCTGGGGGGCGAATCCAGAAACCGCCGAGGCCGCATGCGCGGCTGCCAAAGCTAGGACGAGGCAGAGCGCAAGTTTCTGCACAGTTCTACCGCGGCCGGTCCTGACACCCACTCACATCTCCCTGGGGAAAATAACGAAAACAACTTGCCCGAAACTCTATCCTGAGTCCTCCGGAAGCGTCAATTGCCCATATGGACCACCAGCGGGGCGCGTGACTTTCCAGGAAATCCGTCATCTAATAGAGTCGTACACGGCCTCGCAGGGTTGGCCAGTCGGATTCAGGGCGAGTAGGCGAGAGCAGGCAAGCGAGAATCAAGAAGCGGTCCGAACAGCGATAGACAGAGGAGCGATCAATCAATGGAGAAGGCGACATTTGCAGCAGGATGTTTCTGGGGAGTAGAAGCCACCTTCCGGCAGTTACCGGGTGTCACATCGACGCGAGTCGGCTACATCGGCGGCAAAACCGATAATCCTACGTACAAAGATGTTTGCACGGACCGCACCGGGCACGCCGAAGCTGTGGAAGTCGAATTTGATCCCTCGAAGATCAAATACGCCGACCTGCTGAAGGTGTTCTGGGAGAATCACGACCCCACGCAACTCAACCGCCAGGGCCCCGATTGGGGAACGCAATATCGCTCCGCAGTCTTCTTCCACAGCCCGGAACAAGAGAAAGAAGCCCAGGCTTCAAAAGAATCTTTAGAGAAGGCACACCGCTATTCAAAGCCAATCGTGACGCAGATTGTGCCCGCGGAGACCTTCTTTCCCGCCGAGGATTACCACCAACAGTATTTGGAGAAGCGCGGGCTGGCGAGCTGCCACATCAAGGCGTAAATGGACCGCATACCCTGGATACCTCCGTGACTTGTGACTCCAGATCGCGGCGCATTAGCCCAATTTCGGTTGACTAACCTCGCCGGCGAGGTCATAATTTCGAGGCCCTGGCAGTCACGTGCCTGGTGGTTCGCCCTCCCCTCATAATCGATAGCGGTTCTCGCAACTTTGAGGTTTACCATGAGCCTGAGGGTTCTTCTCCGCGCCATTTTTATCCCTGTCCTCCTCGCCGTGATGGTGGCTGCATGTGCGGGCCAGACATTCACTAGTTTGGCTGATTTCGTGGGCAGCAACGGTTCGGGACCATACACTGCCCCTCTTGTCCAAGGCCGGGATGGCAACTTCTACGGCACAACGTCCTACGGCGGAACGAACTGCGCGCCCTACGGATGCGGCACGATTTTTAAGATTACTCCTGCTGGAGTGCTGACGACGCTATACAGCTTTTGCGACGAAGAGTACTGCCCGGATGGCAATACTCCCGACTCTGGCTTGGTTCTCGGCAGCGACGGCAATTTCTACGGCACAACTACGCAAGGCGGCGCCTCCGATGAACACGGCGGAACGGTCTTCAAAGTTACTCCGGCGGGCCAGCTGACCACGCTCTACAGCTTCTGCCAACAAAGCAACTGCACGGATGGCAGCTTTCCGATCGGCGGCCTTATTCAAGGCACAGACGGCAATTTCTACGGGACCACGTTTTCGGGAGGGACCGGCGACGCACAGTATTGCGACGGTGGCTGTGGCTCAATTTTCAAGCTAACTCCAGCAGGTGTTCTAACCACGCTGCACACCTTTGCAGGATATCCTGTTGATGGCTCCGGCCCGAGTGCAGGACTTCTCCAAGCCGCAAATGGCAAATTCTACGGTACAACCACCAACGGCGGCGCCTACCTCGCATCTTGTGTTTTGGGCTGCGGTACGGTATTTGAGTTCGCTTCCAATGGCTCCTATAGCGAGTTCTATAGCTTCGGCGGCTATACCGGAGACGCCGCTGCTCCTCATGCGCCCCTTGCCATCGGAAACGATGGTGCATTTTACGGTACTGGATTAGAGGGCGGATCGGAAGGAGCCGGGTCCATCTTTCGCATCACCGCGTCTGGCTCCGAGAGTTTGCTCTACAGCTTTTGCTCGCAGTCGAATTGCGATGATGGCCAGTTGCCCTATGCTGGGTTATCGCTCGGTACCGATCGGAATTTCTACGGTGCAACCGAAGCGGGCGGCGCTTACACTGCCGGCTCGATTTTCCGTATCACATCCAAGGGCGATCTCACTACTCTTTATAGTTTCTGCTCTGACGGATATCCTCACTGTCCCGATGGCGCCGCTTTATATGCCGGCGTGGTTCAGGGCACGAGTGGCGCTTTTTACGGGCTCACCAACTCGGGCGGAGGCACGACTGGAAGCGACGACGGCACCGTTTTTAAGCTTTCGGTAGACCTTGGGGATTTCGTGAAGCCGGTCGAATCCGCAGGCAAGGTCGGTGCGAGTATTGGGATCTTAGGTTCGTTCCCAGCGGGCGTGGAGAGCGTCTCATTCAACGGAGCCCCGGCAAACGGCGTCACCAGTACTCGCACATTTCTCATTGCTCGGGTTCCCGCTGGAGCAACTTCCGGCTATATCACTGTAACTGAGAGCGGACGTACGTTGCAGAGCAACGTTCCATTTCATGTGATCCAGTAATCGGGGCCTTCACGAGCCGCAAATGCCCTTGAATCGGATCTACGCGGTCAGCAGCACTGGCGCACCCTTCGTAATCACAATTGTGTGTTCATAATGCGCCGACGCGCTGTGATCTGCGGTGACGATCGTCCATTTATCCTTAGCAACGTACGATTTGCCCGCTCCTGCGGCAATGATCGGCTCGACCGTAATCACCAGTCCTTCCGTCAGCGTCTCACGGGCGTCAGGGTCGGCGAAATTCGGTACGGTGGGCGGCTCGTGAATGGTTCGACCGATGCCGTGCCCGCTCAATTCCCGTATCACCGAGAAGCCGCTGCGGCGCACTTCGCGCTCGATGGCTTGTCCAATTTCCCAAACGCGAAAGCCCGCCCGCGCCACCAGCATCGCCTTGGCAAAAGCCCGTTCGGCGCATTCGAGCAGACTTTTCCGCTCGTCTGAAACTTCTCCCACCGGAGCCGTCACGGCAGCATCCGCCATAAATCCGTTCTTCTCGATGGTGACGTCGAGCTTCACCAAATCTCCGGATTGAAGCGCGCGCTTCCCCGGAATGCCATGCACCGCTTCGTCATTCACGCTGATGCAGTTCACCCCGGGAAACTTGTACACCATCGCCGGAGCCGACCGCGCCCCATGCTGCTGCATCACGTTCGCGCCGATGTTATCCAGTTCGGCAGTCGTAATTCCGGGGCGCACCGCAGCTTTCATCGCCTTCAGCATGAGCGCGACGATCGCTCCAGCTTCCCGCATGCCGGCTAAGTCTTCCGGGCCATTAATGGACATGAAAAGACCTCAAACGAGATCATAACTGGAGCATCATGACCGGGGAAGTGAGAGCGGCAAGATTATGCGTTGACCGGCTGCCGCGGGCCGAAGAAGAAGAGGAGCACGAACCCACCAATATAGAACGGCAGGCTTTGCTGAAAAGTACAGCCGGTGAAGCGCAGCACCAGGCCAAACAACGCGAGCGCCTCGCACAGAGCGTAAGTGGCGATGTAGCCGCTTTTCCAGTGATTCAGCGTCAGCGAGTCATCCGGATGCGAGGCCAGACTTTCCGCCGAGCGCAACACCAACGTGCGCCTCACTACAAAGATCACGCCCACAATGGCCACTCCCACGGTAGTGAAGACGTAGCTCAGCGATGGATTTGCCGCGCGAGCGCTCGAACCCAATAGTTCGCCAGTGACAGCATAGAGAAGAATGCTGCCCAGCATAGCCCACTGTACTGTACGTAACGTCCGGAGAGCACCTTGCATTACGCCTATTCTCCTGCACTGCACCGGCAGCGAGACGAATTTTTTCGCGGCGGAATAATCTTAGGTAATAGGCCAGGCCGCCGCGCATTATCAGGATACGTAGTCGAAGCCATATCCGGCTATTGTGTCGTATCAACGCGATTCCCGGAGTGCAGTCCGGGCCGCATGCGCACAAAAATCTGGAAAGACACCGGAAAATTCCCGTAAGCCGTATCCAGCACTGCCGGCTTTGAGTAAATCGTCAGATCGGCCCCCAGCCCGAGCTGCCACTTCCGGTTCTGTACCAAATCGCGCTCACCGCCGAAGGTATACGCTCCGATGCGATAAGCGGGATGCACGGGTGCTCCCGGAAATAATTCGTCCTTATCCACCAGTTCCAGCCGCGTAAACCCATAGTCGCGCCGCAGAAAATTTAGCGTCGATTCAAAGGTGTATCCATTCAAATTGACTCCGTCAGAGAGCCTGTGCACGCGCCCCCATATGAGCGAAGTCGCCCAATTGCCGTGGGTCATGGGCCGGTCGTACTCGAACGAAGCGGTCTGCCGCCACTGGCTGCCGGGCTCAAGCGCTTCCGGTTTTTCGAGTCGCCCAATGCTGTATTGCGCAGTCCAGTCCCGGGCTGGTGCGATGCTCGCCCGCCCCGAGTAAGAATCGAGCGGCGCCGGCTGAATGCTCCAGCGTTCTTCATTCGGTTCGCGTCCGTTGAATACGGACGCTTCAATCTTGACCCAGTCGATCGTGAATCCGCTGGTGACCACGCCGAAGCTGGTATGAGTCGAATCCTGCAAATGGTGGCTCAACGGCGCCATTGGCAGTTCCTCCGCGGACGTGCGATGCAAATACATGACCGGACCAAGCGCCGGCTCGGCCGAGGGTCCACCGTAAAACTCCCACGAGATTTTTTCAGAAATCGGCAGCGTATAAAGCATGTCGAGTTCCGCGAAGACGTTGTGTGGGTGCTGGTGATCGACCAGCGGTTCGCCATGGTAGGTTTCGCCGGTCTGGAAAAGCTCGGGGAAGCCGGGATGCGGCGAGGTCAGCGCTTCCGCGGAAAACATCTGCCGGAATAAGATCGTGCCTCGGCCCAGCCGGTGCTGCTCCATCGACATCGCCCAGTTCACCGACTCGGCTTTGCCCTCGCCGCGCGGCCCGCCTTGCTGGTTGTAGTCGATAAAGATCACGCCATGCGCCATGAAATCCCAGCCGCCGCGCATCAGCATCCACTCATGCTCGGGAGCGGAGGCCGGCTCCCACGCCGTTCCCGAGCCTAAGCGTAGAGCCGGCACTTGCAGCGGCGGCTTCTGGTCCATTGGCATCCCCTGCATGGAATCACTTTGCGCGGAAGCCGCGCAGGCAAATCCCGCAGTCGCCAGCGCACACATCGCCAGCCTGCCAAAGATATCGGATAGCACCGAAAACCTCCCCCTGGGGAAGAAAAAAAGTAGCAGCGAACGTGCGAGTCGCGCACGCTCTCAAAAGGCGAGTGGGAGGGAATCAGATTCTCAGGGGCAGAATGCCTGGCGGACTGGAAGAAGACAGGACCCCAGCGAACAAATCGGAATCGTGACGCGCCCTGGCGATCGGAAGATTGCTTGCCATATGCTGAATGAGAAAAGGCGAGGGTGGCGAAAAGATTCCAGTCGGCACGGCGGGAAGACGCCCACTCGTGCAGCACTTGTAGCTCACCGGTTCAGGACTGCCTTTATGCCGCGCCGAGTGATGACAAAGAGAAATGTTGGAACGCGCTGCTGGAAGGAAGCAAGTTGCCCCGGCGTTCGCCGCAAGGAACACGCAAAGCAGCAGAATCGCCACGGTATGGGATGCGGCTCTCATCGCTAGGTTCCCGTAATCTTCACCCGTAACTCTTCCGGCAGGCGCTCGCGAATTTCCGGCGGCAGCCGGTCATGCACCAGGCGCGCGCCTTGCTTCGCGGCATCAAGTACGGTGACAGGAGCGGGCGTGGCCACCGCCACCACCAGCCAAATCAGTGCTGACAAAGCGAAGCCGGCCAGCGCCGCGATCTCCAGCCAGAAGGCATGCCGCGGACCAAAATGCCGGATCACGCCAAAGGCCAGCAGGAAAACTCCGCCGGAGACCGATGCCAGCGCAATCAGGCCTACATCAATGAAACGGTGAATTTGCTGCCGGCCGCGGCAACGTTCGCAGGCTGCAAGATGGTTTTCATAGTCGCCGCGCATCTCCGGTGCCAGGCTGGAAATGTCGTATCGCCAGCCCGCAAGAATCTTCCCAACGATCGGATCGATGCACTGCTGACTCATAAAGAAACTGCGAGGGGCACTTACAACCGGATCGATGGCAAAACTTCCGACTGCGTCGCCACCAGCACCCGGTTCTGGAACAACCCGCCCCGTTCCGCCAGGGCTACCTCCGCCTCTCTCCTTGCTATCTCTGGGTGATTGTTCTGCTCAGAGAGATGCGCCAGCACCACAAACGCTGCATTATTATCATAATCCCCGGTAAAGAAATCCGCGAGTTTCTTGTTCGAAAGGTGCCCCACGTTGCTGGCTACGCGCTGCTTCACCGACCAGGGATATGGGCCGCCGCGCAACATTTCCACGTCGTGGTTGGATTCCATAATCAAAATATCGGAGCCGCGCAGGTGATCGCGCACATTTACCGGCAGGTAGCCTAGATCGGTCGCCAGGCTGATTTTCGTCCCCTCCACGCGAAAGGTGAAGCCAACGGGATCGATCGCATCGTGCGGAATCGTGAACGGTTTAACCTCAATATCGCCGATCTGGAAGCGATGCCCGGATTCGAAGCGCTCCAGCCTTTCGATCTGCGGGCGCGCGCCGTTCACTACTCGCAGGGCTCGCCTCCACGCCGCATGCGTCGCCCCGGTCATGAACACCGGGATGCGCAGCTTTTTCGCCAGCGTGGCCAACCCATAAATGTGATCGGAGTGCTCGTGCGTAATCAAAATTGCCGAGAGCGCATGCGGATCCTCACCGATCGACTTGAGCCGCTTGAAAGTCTCACGGCAGGAAATCCCCGCATCGAGCAGGATCCTGGTTCGCGCGCTGGCCACCAGCGCACAATTCCCCCGGCTGCCGCTCGCCAGCATTGAGACCGTCACACACATGCACGCGAGCATACGTGAGCAGCCTGTGGATTAGGAAGTATCTTTCTGGCTATCCAATACCATAGGAACCGCCGTTCCGGAATTCCAGCGTCCGGCTTCCGCGATTGGGATGATCTTTACTGAAACCGAAGGCGGAAGCCGATAGCCGATTCTCACTTCCCCTGCCGCAGATTGTCGATGGCGCGCCGCACTACGGACCCTCCGTAAGCACCCGCGATTCCCGGCAAAGCGGTCAGAAACGATCCATACACCTGTCCCCGAGTCGGCCTCACGGACGTCACCAGAAACGCGGTAAGTTCGGTCAGTGGAATCAACGCAACCATCGCCACTACCCATCTCCACGGCCAGCGGGGACGCATCATGCCGAGCAGCATGCAGGCTAGAAGAACCAGCAGTGCGGTAAAGAGCAAATCGTTCACCGCAACATCGGCGAATCCGGTTGCAATCCCTGAAAGAGCAGCCAGCAGATAATAGATCGCGTCTTTCGTGCCGTGAGCAGCTTCTTGACTCAAGGGTAATCTCAAAGGAGAAACATCTTCCGCCACCCGCAATCAAAGGCTCAATACTTATAAAATCCCCGCCCGCTTTTCCGCCCCAGCCATCCCGCATCCACCATCTTCAGCAGCAGCGGACACGGCCGGTATTTGGGATCTCCCAGCCCTTCATGCATCACCCGCATGATGTCCCGGCAAACATCGAGCCCGATGAAATCAGCCAGCGTCAGCGGCCCCATGGGATGCGCCATGCCCAGCTTGAACACTTCGTCAATCGCCTCCGGAGTGGCAACGCCTTCCATCACTGCATAGACAGCTTCGTTGATCAGCGGCATCAGCACGCGGTTCGAAACAAATCCCGGCGCATCGTTGACTTCGACCGGAGTTTTTTCTAGCTTCACCGAAAGATCGTGAACCGTGGTGAAGGTTTCCGGCGAAGTTGCCAGGCCGCGAATTACCTCAACCAGTTTCATCACCGGCACGGGATTGAAAAAGTGCATGCCGATGACTTTCTCGGGGCGCCTGGTCAGCGCCGCGATTTTCGTAATGGAGATGGAGGAAGTGTTCGAGGCCAGAATCACTTCGGGCTTCGTCAACCGGTCGAGATCGCGGAAGATCTCCGCTTTGATCTCAAACTTCTCGGTCGCCGCTTCCACCACAAAATCGCAATCGCCCACCCGGCCGCGATCCGTGACGGGTGTGATTTTCTCGAGTGCGGAGGCCTTATCGGCAGTCGTGATCTTGTTTTTCGCGACTTCCCGGTCGAGATTCTTGCCGATGGTTTCAATGCCGCGATCGAGAAAGCGCTGCTCTACATCGCACAAAATAACCGAATACCCGCTGCGCGCGAATACATGGGCGATGCCGTTGCCCATCGTCCCCGCGCCGATCACACCCACCCGTTGAATGCTCATAAGCTCTCCGCATGAAAACCTTCGAGTCTACCACTTCAGCCGCATAGAGGGGCTCCCGCTCCACACAGGGCCAGCCGTGTTAGCGTAGCTTGTGAAACAAGGCTGGGCCAAAACTTTCTAGCCGGCGCTGGGTTGATATCCGCGAAGACAAGCAGCCGAATGGTTGTCATTCGACACCCTTGCGGGATCTCTTATGCTCAGAGCTTTCTCTTGCAGCGTGATCTTGCCGGGTTTATTTCTACTGTTATCCTGTGGCAGCACTTCCCCACGACTGCAATCTCTGACAGTCTCGCCAGCGTCCGGCAGCGGATCGGTTCAGTACCAGGCCAGCGGCACGCTGACCGGCTCGACCCAATCGATGCCGGTGAGTGTCCTATGGTGGACAACCCAGCCCTGGACTTACCCGCCGGTTCCCAGTTCCTGGCCATCGATCAGCAGCACCGGTTTGGCGCAGTGCATTCCGGGAGCGACCAGCGGAGTGCCCTATAAGATTTGGGCGGTCGCTCCGTTAAAGCCGTCCGTGCCCTTGTCGCAAATGAATGCGTCAACCGCACAAATCACTGCGACGTCGGAGCTGATCTGCCCTTAACGACGAACTTAATTGCACCTGCGTTCGAATCGAAGCGCCGACCACGACCATCCAATCGCCTTGGAAGGCTTTCTCTCGCCCGGTGTAGAATTGAGCTTCCGTTGTGATCGAGATTACTTAATTCAGACTTAATTTCTGAGGTGCAACCATGGCAGTTCTGGAAACCCCCATTCGGCCGCGGGCAACCATCCATCAAGGCCCGTTTATCAACGAGCCATTTTTTGACTTCCGCCACGAAGAAAACGCGCGCAAGATGCGCGCCGCCATCGAGCGCGTTCGCGGACAGCTCGGCCGCGAATACGATCTGATCATCGGCGGGCAGCGCGTCAAGACGGCTGACAAGATCAAGTCGCTGAATCCTTCGCGCCCCTCGCAAGTCGTTGGCATTCACCAGAAAGCCGGCAAGGAGCATGTCGAGCCCGCGATGCAGGCCGCGCTGAAGGCGTTCGCATCGTGGAAATATACTTCGGTGGAAGAGCGCGCCGGATTACTGTTCCGCACCGCCGACCTGCTGCGCCAGCGCAAGATGGACTTCATGGCCTGGCTGGTTTTTGAGGTGAGCAAAAACTGGGGCGAAGCGGACGCGGATATTTCCGAGACCATCGACTTTTGTGAATTCTACGCGCGCGAAGCTCTACGGCTGGCGAAGGCCGAAGCGCCGGTGCAGCTTCCCGGCGAACGCGATTCGCTGACCTACCTTCCGCTGGGCGTCGGAGCCGTGATTCCGCCGTGGAATTTTCCCTGCGCCATCATGGCCGGTCTGGTGGTCGCTTCCATCGTCAGCGGCAACACAGTCATTCTCAAGCCTTCCAGCGATTCGCCCACCATTGCGGCGAAATTTGTGGAACTGCTGGAAGAAGCGGGCGTTCCCGAGGGCGTGGTCAACTTCTGCCCCGGATCCGGCGCAAGCTTCGGCGACGCCATCGTCGCGCACCCTAAGACGCGCTACATCGCATTCACCGGCTCGCGCGAGGTTGGCCTGCACATCAACAAAACCGCTGCGACGCAGGCCCCCGGCCAGATCTGGATCAAGCGCACCATCCTGGAAATGGGCGGCAAAGACGCGATCATCGTCGATGCTGATTCCGATATCGATTCCGCCGTCGAAGGCGTCGCCCAGGCGGCCTTCGGCTTCCAGGGACAGAAGTGCTCGGCCTGTTCCCGCGCTATCGTGGATGAGCGAATCTACGACAAATTTCTCGAGCAGCTTAAGGCTCGCGTCGAAAAAATTACCGTCGGCGATCCTGCCGAAAACACCAATATGGGCGCGGTGATCAATGAAGGTTCGATGAAGACGATTCTCGGCTACATTGAGCAAGGGAGGAAAGATGGACGCATTATCACCGGCGGCGAGCGCGCGGCAGAAGCCGGAGATGGTTATTACATTCGTCCGACCGTGATCGCCGATATTCCCGCCGGTTCGAAACTCGAGCAGGAAGAAATCTTCGGTCCTGTGCTCGCGGTCATCAAAGCCCGCGGCTTCGATCAAGCGCTCGAAATCGCCAACGACACCGAGTTCGGCCTCACCGGCGCTGTCTATACCAAGTCACAAGATAAGATCGATCGCGCCATTCGCGACTTCCAGGTCGGCAATCTCTACATTAACCGCAAGTGCACGGGAGCGATGGTCGGAGCGCATCCTTTCGGCGGCTTCAATATGTCGGGAACGGATTCGAAATCCGGTGGCCCGGATTACTTGTATCTGTTTACGCAGGCGAAGTCGGTGGGCGAGAAGATAAGCTAGTACGCGCAGGACGCTAAAACGAGTGAGGCACGGTCTCCGCCGTGCCTCATTTTTAGGCTCGTCAGGCGGATTTCTGGGCAAGCGGAACCGGCGGCGGATTCCTCTCTGCAAACTGCCGCTGATGCCAGTATGGATAAATCGGCGTTACGTCGCTGGCTGCATCCAGCGCGGCAACCTGCTCGTCAGTTAAATTCCAGCCGGCTGCACCTAAATTCTGCCGCAACTGTTCTTCATTGCGTGCGCCGAAGATGACCGTCGAGATCGACGGCCTCTGCAACAGCCAATTTAGCGCGACCTGCGTGACACTTTTCCCGGTCTCCTTGGCGATCGCATCCAGCGCATCCACTGCCTTATATAGGTATTCGTCCGGCATCTGCGGGCCCAAATCTGCTGTCTTGTGCAGCCGACTCTGGGCGGGCAAGGGCTTTCCGCGGCGAATTTTGCCGGTCAAGCGGCCCCACCCCAGCGGGCTCCACACCAGGGCGCCGACTCCCTGATCCAGCGCCAGCGGCATCAGTTCCCATTCGTACTCGCGGCCAATGAGCGAGTAATAAACCTGATGTCCAACATATCGTGCCCAGCCATATTTATCGGCGGCGGCGAGCGACTTCATCAAATGCCATCCGGAAAAATTCGAGCAAGCAATGTAACGGACTTTACCGCTTACCACCAACTGATTGAGCGTGCTCAAAACTTCTTCCACCGGAGTCAACGCGTCGAATCCGTGCAGGTGATAAATGTCGATGTAGTCCGTGCCCAGGCGGCGCAAGCTGCCTTCGATGGCGCGAATCAGATGATAGCGCGACGATCCAAGATCGTTCGGCCCGGGTGCGCCCACTCCCATTCGGAAGGTCGCCTTGGTCGAGATCAAAACCTCGTTGCGGCGGCCGGCAATAGCTTTGCCGAGGATTGTCTCGGAAACGCCGTCGGAGTAAACGTCGGCCGTGTCGAACAAATTGACGCCCGCCTCCAGGCAAACATCGACCAGGCGCGTAGCCTCCTGAACATCGGTCGAGCCCCACGCACGAAAAAATTCGTTGCCACCGCCAAATGTTCCTGTGCCAAAACTGAGCACAGGCACTTTCAACCCAGAGCGTCCCAGCGTGCGAAATTCCATGCGAAGTAGATGCGGCTCGCGCCATCGAAGATGCGGGGGCAAAACATTGTGCAAAGAAAAAGGGCGCCCATGCAGGCGCCCACAACAACGTGCGGGAACTATTTTGCGGCTCCGGGAAACTCATAAGCCACGCCCTGCCCGTTCGCGCCTCCCGAGCCTGTCGTGCCGTAAATGTTGGAGCCGATCAGCAACAGTGGAACGCTGGGATATCCGCCATCGTCGCCGTTGGTAAACGAATACACGACAGTCTCCGGCCAGTTGCCGCCGGAGGCTGGGGTCAGCTCGTAAAGCGTGCCGAACCCGTCAGCGCCCCCAACTGCTGTGGTGCCCCAGAGATTGCCGGTATTGTCGAAGGTCACGCCGGCGGCAGCGTCGCCTCCATCATTCGGGCTTCCGGTAAACGTATGCAAGACCGTGTAAGTCCAGCTCCCACTCGATGAAGGTGAGAGTTCATATACCACGCCGCAACCGTTGGGACTTTCACACGAAAAATCTCCTCCGAACCCGACGGCTCCGTAGATGTTCCCCGCCGAATCAAATACCAACGGCCCTTCCTGCGGATAACCTCCATCCGCCCCGTCCTGAAATGCATAGATCACTTTTTCCGTCCACGTATTATTCGCACCGTGAACCAATTGGAAAATCACGCCGCATCCCGCCGGGCACCCGTCGCCGCCGTTTGCGGTTGTGCCGTAAAGATTTCCGTCCGCTCCGAAGGTCAGATCTCCGATCGGCACATTGCCTCCCGCGCCTCCGGCAAAGTTGTAGATCGTTCGGTAAGCCCATCCCGTCGAAGAGGGGCGCATTTCATAGATCGTGCCTTCCGATGATGGTTCTCCGCCTCCGGTCTCACCGTAGAGATTTCCGCTTTTATCGAGCAGGATTCCGGCGGTTGTCCTTTGATTCGCGGCAAAAAGATGAAGCACCGTTTCCGTGTAGCCCGTGCCGGAAGGCGATAGTTCGTAAATGACGCCCCATCCGTGTATGGCGGGATTGCTCCAGTCATTGCCTCCGCCGACAGTCGCGCCGAAAATGTTTCCAGCCGAGTCAATCGCCAGCCTGTTCTGCGGAAATGCTCCGTTGTGAAACCCTCCGGCAAAGTTGTAGAGAACCGTTTCCCGCCACGCGCCCGACGCCGGCGTCAGCTTGAAAACTACACCGTGACCGTAAGTACCGCCGATGTTGGTTGTGCCATAAAGGTTTCCCGCCGCGTCTGCGGTCAGAGGTCCGGCCGGCTCGGCGCCTCTACTGGCTCCTCCGAAAACGTAGAGTATTTTTTCGGTGGCGGCCGATGCCGGATTCGCAAGCAGCGTTACACAGCACGCAGCCATGGCGCACGCGCACATCACCACTTTTATTTCTCGATTTTGCATCGCAATCTCCAATTGGAAGAATTAAGAGGTGGTGGTAGGAGAAATCGGAGAGCGGGGGCCAGAAAAACTCCTTCCCACAGACGGAGTATTGGTGTCGAAAGCCTGGAAGGGAGTTGCCCGCTAGCGAAGCCAACAGGCCGATCTCGCACAAGAAAACGAAAGGCCGCTTGGGAAGGCGGCCTCGTCAAGAGACTTTCGATCTCAGGTAGCGAGCGGAAAAATCTACGGCATAACCCCCGCCGGAGCCTGCGGCGGAGCTGCGGTTGTGGCGGCCGCGGCCTCGTTCAGAATCCGGTGATGGATGGTGAACAGCGCCAGCTCGAGCCGGTCCGAAACCCCGATCTTGTCATAAACATTTCGCAGATAATTCTTGATCACCTGCTCAGTTGTGCCGAGCTGTGTGGCAATTTCTTTATTCTTGTATCCCTGCACGATGAGCGCGACGATGCGAAGCTCTTTTGCCGTGAGCCGGTCACGCACGCGCAATCCGACCATATCGTTTTCGGTGAGTTCGCTGGGCACCGCGACGTCCTGCACCCAGGTTTCCCCTCGCGCGACTTTGCGCACACAATCGACCAGCGCCGCGCTGGTCACGTTGCGGTAGACCACGCCGTGCGCGCCATTGCCCATATGCCGCTGCGCGCTCTCGCCCGTATCGGCGAGCACCACCACGCGAGTCTTGGCGCGGTTCGCCGCCAGCACGATCGCCGCAAAATCGTTATGAAAGCCTGCTGCTACCACCAGCACCGCGGCGCGGAATTTATCCAGAGCCATAAACATCTGCTCCGGTGTTTGCGCCTGCGCCACAATGCGCATCTCGTCTTCCACCGCCAGCACCTTGGCGATGCCCGCCCGAAAAATTGCCTGGTTATCGGCCAGAATCAGCTTGAGCATGTTATCCCCGCTCCAAAGTTAGGGTCCCTGACACAGCGTTTTCAACCAAGTTCTAATTACGAGTTTCTGACGAACTCATACGAATCGATTACGCACGCCACGCCTTTGCCATCCGGCGAGTTGCCACTCGGATCGCTGCGCACCACGCGGCCTTTGCACTGAATCACCACATTCTCTTGTCCGCCTGTAACGTCCGGCGGCAGCGTGATCTCGAATTCCACCGGCGAGCCAATCTCCATCGACGCGTCGGCGCGAATGTAAACCCCCGCCGCGCTCAGGTTTCCAGTAGTTCCTTTGGCGTCACCGCTCGCGCCTTCGTTATGAAGCTTGATCGGCAAATGCAGCGGAAATCTTTTTCCGGTCCGTGCTTCGGACACAGTGCCTCCTCTTTCGTGATTCGACCCTTCGGCTTCTGCGAATGGCGCGGATCTCATGAAAATGCGCTCCTGGCTTGCGGATCGACCACAAATCGTGCTCAGGGCAGGTTATATCACGGATGGCAGCGCTATAAAAGCCTGATAACCAGTTAGTTAAGGGTAGAAGCTAGATTCCCCCTTGCGCTTCGTGTGACTTGAGAACCCTTGTCTGGCATGTCCGGCAACTCACCCGGTCGATCACAGCCGATCCTGTCATCCCTGCCAGCGATCGTCATTCGCCCGCACA
>CAZGXY010000024.1:0-18553 GCA_964530145.1 uncultured Acidobacteriaceae bacterium
AGCTCTGCGCAGCAGCGGCCAAGGACAGCGATAACAATGTAAGCGTCAAGATAATTTTCACATGAACCTCCGGTGGACAAGGGGGGCTGGCCCAGCTTTGTTTTTCGTATTCGCCATCACGGCGGGTGGCCCAGCCTTCGAATTCTTGGATGCGAGCGCCACCACGAATCAGGGTGCCCATCCTTGCGTCCTTTGCAAGGGTGGGAACCACCGACGTATCAACTTGAGGGTTTGAGGTCTGTGGGGGCTGGCCCAGCTTTGTTTTTCGTATTCGCCATCACGCATGAACCTTCCCATCTTCCCTCTGTTGGGAAGCCGGGCACGGACCTCGCCCTCGGGCCGGCTGGCCCACC
This sequence comes from uncultured Acidobacteriaceae bacterium, assembly GCA_964530145.1. Taxonomy (GTDB): domain Bacteria; phylum Acidobacteriota; class Terriglobia; order Terriglobales; family Acidobacteriaceae; genus Sulfotelmatobacter. Next base: position 354 of record CAZGXY010000024.1, read on the forward strand.
CTCACGGGCACGATTTCTGACTTAGGATGCCCCACCCGCCGCGCCTTTCGGCGGGTAGGCCTCGCTGCTGCTTCAAGCGACTGGCCGTACTTGCATCTCGCCATACAACTTTTCGTTCACCAATACGGTGCGCTTCTCTCCCGTTAAATAGTCGCGGGCGCTGCTCCAGTTCCGTTGGTGCGGTTCCCGCACCAACTTTCTCCGCACGGGATTCTGAAGAGCGAAGGCGACGCCCGAATCGCGACCCAAAAGTGGGCACGACTTCTTCCGGCGTTACGAATTCACTTAGCTGCGGCTGTTCCGACGCTGGCAAAGGTCCAATTCCTGACCGTTCCGGACTCCCAGTCACCTCCCGATCCAGCGGTGAATCCAACCCAGGCGTCGTTGCCGTTGAGCGCCAGCAGCCTGCTCAGGTTCAACATCCTCGTTAGCACGACCGTTTTGTCAACGACCACGGTAAAGGGACCCGCTCCCGACGCATCCGGAATGTAGCTAACCATTACCTGATGGGTCAGGCCATCGGCCAGCGTGACCGGCAGATCCGGCTGAAGGCCCAGATCGCAGCTCGAAGCATGGTCGTAGGTATTCGGCAGCGTTCCGCAGCTCTGGATACCGATGTGGTTGTTGTTCGGGTCGGAGATTTGCGGGTTGTAGAAGGTGTCGAACTCGACTGCAATGCTGTCGGGAATGCCGTAGTAGCCGGGTTGCCCGGTTTGCGTCCCCAGCGCATTCAAACTGCTGTTCTGGATTATGAACGACATGCCGTCGGCAGTCGTAGACGATGTGGCAGAAGGTACGATCTGCAAAGTGAATACGCTCTTGAATCCTTGCCCCACGTTGACCCGATTGTTGTAAAACACCGAACCTACTTGGTTGAATAACGGCGGGCCCACTAACAAACTAAGACCCGCTTGCTCTGCGTTTCCGTTGAGAGTAAGCCCCGTCAGGTCGCTGAAGTTAGCGTACGCAAAAATGGTGGTCAGGCTCTTGTCGTTGGGTGCAAAATTGTCGGCTGCATTTTTTCCGGTACGGGACGCGCGTCCTGTTTGCGCAGCCCCACAAATCAGAGCGCTGCATGCGAATGCCACCGTCAAAGAGCATAAAAGGGGTCTTGCGGAAAACACCTTCCAACTGCGGTTCGCCATAAATTTTCCTTGATTGTGCGAGGGCAAGCGGCGTGGGAGACAGAGAGGTTGAAACTGTTTGTCCCTTTTCATAGATCCTCCATACTTCATTATTTGTGTGGGAAGAGTCGAACGGGCCCGTGGCTGGCGCTTGAGACGAGGGAGAAAAACAGCGACAACCAAATAACTGCGCAGCATTCTCCTACCTGAACCACTGGCAGTCAACACATATTCGGCTGTGGCCGAAAAATGTTCGGATTTAGGCAGGGTGGGCCAGGTCCAGCTTTGTTCTTGTATTCGCCATCACGCATCAACCTCCCCATCTCCCCCCTGTTGGGAAGCTGGGCGCCGCGGACCTCGCCCTCGGTGTCCGCAAAGCAAATACGAGCGCCCAGTCGCCACGCTTGGCCTCGCTCGTCCCCGGCATACGTCATCGCCACTACCCGTCTACCACCTCAATTCCGCCATCGAATTCACCCCACAGCACTTAAGCCAAAAACCGTTGCCGCGCCACGACCCCTCTGCTAGGCTTTTCGGAGGTTATGTTCCCGGCAAATCTCCTTGATTGCCCCAAAACCGCATAGTATGATTTTGAATCACAGTTTCAGGCAATCATCGCGACCGCGTCCCGTATCCCCACCGTCGCAGGTAAAGATTAAAGACCAAAAATAAAGATCAAGCCCAAAGCAGTTCCTAAGGAGAGCAAATCTTGGCAGCAAAAAACCGCATTCTATTCACCTCCGAGTCCGTCACCGAAGGCCATCCCGATAAGATCGCCGACCAGATTTCCGATGCCATTCTCGACGCCTGCCTCGCCGAAGACCCCCACAGCCGTGTAGCCTGCGAAACCCTAACCGCCACCGGCCTGGTAGTTATCGCCGGAGAAATCACCACCAAAGCTTATGTCGACTTCCAGCAGGTCGTCCGCGGCACCGTGCAATCGATCGGCTACGACAACGCCCTCCACGGCTTCGACTGCAACACCTGCGCCGTAATCTCCAGCATCAACAAGCAGTCCGGCGACATCGCCATGGGCGTAGACACCGGCGGCGCCGGCGACCAAGGAATGATGTTTGGGTATGCTTGTGATGAGAATGAGGAGTTGATGCCTACTCCTATTTCGCTGGCGCACAAGCTCACGATGCGGCTCTCGCAGGTGAGAAAGAACGGGACGCTGCCCTACCTTCGTCCGGATGGGAAGTCTCAGGTTACGGTTGAGTATGATGCGAAGGGCAAGGTGCTGCGGGTGGATGCTGTCGTCATTTCTACGCAGCATGCCGAGACGGTCAGCAATGAGGAGTTGCGGGCGGGGATTTTGAAGCATGTGATTCAGGCAGTGATTCCGGCTCATTTGCTGGATGAGGATACGCATTATCACATCAATCCAACGGGACGGTTTGTGATTGGCGGGCCCATGGGCGATACCGGGCTTACCGGGCGCAAGATTATTGTCGACACATATGGCGGTATGGGTCGGCATGGCGGGGGAGCTTTTAGCGGCAAGGACCCGACGAAGGTCGATCGCTCGGCGGCTTATATGGCTCGCTATATCGCTAAGAATATTGTGGCAGCCAAGCTGGCGGAGCGCTGCGAAGTGCAGCTGGCATATGCCATTGGCGTGGCCGATCCAGTGAGCGTTCGCGTGGATACTTTTGGGACGGAGAAAGTCGATCCCACCATCATTCCGGATTTGATTCGGAAGAACTTCAAGCTGACGCCGCGGGGAATTATCGATTCGCTGAATTTGCGGCGGCCGATTTATAAGAAGACGGCGGCTTACGGGCATTTTGGACGCAACGATCCGGACTTCACCTGGGAAGCGACTGATAAGGCTGCGGCTCTGGCCAGCGCTGCGGGAGTGGGCGTGCCGGCGATGGCGCGGAAATAAGGTCAAAGTCTTTAGCACGGATTTCACGGAGTTTCACCGGGCAAAACTTTAAGATGGCAGAAATGGGGCGGCTTTTTAGCTGCCCCAATTGCTTTTGGGAATCGCCTACGTCTTTTGGGTGAAAATTCTGTTCAGCGCGGTGTGAATTCTTCCCGATTTTCGGCGCAGGCTTCGAGGCTGTCGACGGTTGTTGGGCGTTCTCCGCTTAGCAGATGCCAGGCTTCTTCGTACTCGCCGTATTTTGAGACCTCGAGTTCGGGGTGGAGTCCCACGCTCCACATGCCGCGGACTTTTTTCTCCGGGAGGATGTACCAGATGTCTTCGGGGATGATGTAGGCGGCGACGAAGTCGAAGGAGTTCTTTTTGTAGGGCCCGCGGCTGTCTTTCAGAGTGCAGGAATATCCGTTGCCTTCAGGGAAAATGGTGGACTTGACCTGGACGCGGACGATTCTGGAGCCCTGATCGACGATGAAGTCGTAGCCTGAAGACTCTCCCCAGGGGCGGGCGAGAGAGAGGCGGCGTTCGATGGCGCGGGTGGCGAAGACCAACTCGGCCCACTCGCCGCGCTTCTTGCCGTTCTTGATCTTCATTCCTCCCAACGGATCTCGCTTGGTTTTTGCTTGTGTGAGATCGTTTTTGATGCTGCCATTCTTTGAGCAATTTTTCAGGGTACGATTTTCCTTCATTTCACCTGCCTCATTTCCGGTTGCCGTGGGTGACAAAAAGGCGCGGCCATCGGAGGGCCGCGCACTTTTTGGAACCTATTTGAGTTTTGCACGGTGTAGCCGGGGCGTAAAGTCTACTTTAGGAGCGTCCACTAAAGTAGACATACAGAGGGCGGTTCGGGACGGCGTGGTGGTTGGAGGCAGTCCGCGATGAACAAAACTCCGCCTGGGCCGAGCTTGGATGGGGCGGTCTCTGGGTTTGTAAGATGCCGGGCACAATTGCTTTTCCCCGAACGAGGATACCCAGGGATTGAGGCCCAGCACGGTGAAGGCAGCATCGCAGCCCACCCGCCGAAACGCGCGGCGGGTGGGGCATCCTCAGCTTTCGAATTGTGCCTGCAAGGGTGGGCCAGCTGGCCAGAACACGGGTCGGTTGAAAATTCTTTCACACTGGTGTGCGGCGGATATGCGGAGTATGATGGGCCAGTTTTTTGAACTTGAGGAGGAGGGTACGATGAAGGCCTTTGCGCGCAGAGGAACATTTCTGTTGCTTCCTATTGTCCTCGCGTTCTGCCTTCCGCCAGCCGCCCTGTGCGAGACGCCAGAAAAGCTGACGCCCTCAGGCGCTCCCCCGAACGAGAGTTTTGGGTATTCCGTTGCTGTCAGCGGTGAAACCCTCGTCGTAGGGGCTCCGGCGATCAGCGGAGGGGTGGGAAATGCGGCCTACGTGTTCACTCGCAGGCAGGGCGGCTGGGTGCAGGTCGCTGAGTTGACGCAATCCGATGCCGAAACGAGTGACCTATTCGGTCTCTCTGTTGCAATTGATGGAGAGGCCATAGTCGTTGGCGCTCGCGAACATACGGGCGAGGTTTACCAGCAAGGCGCGGCATACGTCTTTGTCAAACCCGCGACCGGCTGGACTAATATGACAGAAACCGCCGAGCTGACCGCCTCTGATGCCCAGCCGATCGCCTACCTCGGCAACTCTGTGGCTATATCTGGCAGGACCATTGTGGCCGGCGCCCCGCTCGCCACAGGGGCAAGCGAGGGAGCTGCATATATTTTTGTTGAGCCAGCGACTGGCTGGGCCACTACCTCTCAGTTCACTGCTAAGTTAGTTTCCTTGGACGGTGGGGAGTTTGGCTGGTCCGTCGCGCTGGAGGACGACACTCTCGCAATCGGCGCCCAGCAGGGAAATTCCGCATATGTGTTCGTCAAGCCCCCGAGTGGATGGTCGCACAGCACGCAGACTGCACAGTTGACGTCTACCTCTTCTTCTCTTCTTGGATCGTCAATAGCGATAAGCGGGAACACGATTTGCGTTGGCGCGATTGGCTCCAACTCGGACTTCGGTGCCGCCTATGTGTACGTGGAGCCCCAGCAAGGCTGGATGAACATGACCCAGACGGCCGAACTGACACCCTCCGACGGCGTTCTGCTCGAGTGGTTCGGAATCTCGGTTTCCGCGTTCGATTCCAAGATCGCTGTAGGTGCTACATATGCAGGAGGTGCTCCCGGCGCGGCGTATGTTTTCGTGCAGCCCGAAAACGGTTGGCAGAACGCAACGCAAAACGCGAAGCTCACCGAAGCAGGCGCCGCCCAAGCCGATGGCTTTGGGCAATCTGTTTTTTGGGGAAGCCAGGGACTGTTTGTCGGGGCGCCATCGGACGATGTGGCAGTCTATGTATACTAGCCACGTATAAGGTAACTTCCTCGTCCCGTGGGCCGGCTGGCCCACTCTTAGGGGCGCGGTTCTAACTGAGGACGCCCTACCCGCCGCGCTTTTCGGGGGGGCCTCGCTGCTGCTTCAAGCGACGGGCCGTACTCGCATCTCGACATACAACTTTTCGTTCACCAGCACGGTGCCCTTCTCTCCCGTTAAAATAGTCGCGAGCGCTGCTCCAGTTCCATTGGTGCGGTTCCAGCACCAACTTCCTCCGCACCGGATTCTGATGAATGTACCGTCTGTCCCGCATTTCGGCCCTGGCAACGAGCCGAAAGTCCCACTCCCCTAAGAGTATTTTGGGGGGTTCGATCTCCGACCGGAATCGTGTATTCTAGCAGGGCACTTGTATCCGACTAATCTTCGCAAACAACAGAAAATTCTAAGCTTGAAGGGCGCCGGAGGAGGCGTATGTCGACAGCAGCAGTCAATTGCGATGTAAAGAATATGGAACTGGCCGAACTGGGCAAGAAGCGCATCGAGTGGGCGAACCAGTCGATGAAGGTGCTCCAGATTATTCGGAAAGAGTTTATTAAGAATCAGCCGTTGAAGGGCATTCGAATTTCGGCCTGCCTGCACGTCACGGCCGAGACGGCGAATCTGGCGATTTGCCTGCGCGACGGCGGCGCGGATGTGGTGTTATGCGCGTCGAATCCGCTCTCGACGCAGGACGATGTTTCGGCCAGCCTGGTGCGCGATCAGGGGATTAGCGTTTTCGCGATCAAGGGCGAAGACAACGACACTTATTACCAGCACATTATGGCGGCGATCGATCACAAGCCGCACGTGACGATGGATGATGGCGCGGACCTCGTGACCATCCTGCACACCAAGCGCACGGACGCTCTCGAAGGCGTGATTGGCGGAACGGAAGAGACGACCACGGGCGTGATCCGGCTGCGCGCGATGGCAAAGGAAGGCGTGCTGAAGTTTCCCATCATCGCCGTGAATGACGCCGATACCAAGCATCTTTTTGACAATCGCTACGGCACTGGACAGTCGACGATTGACGGCATTATCCGGGCGACGAATTTCCTGCTCGCCGGATCGAAGTTTGTGGTGGCTGGTTACGGCTGGTGCGGCCGCGGACTGGCTAGCCGGGCGCGCGGGGCTGGGGCGGAAGTGATCGTGACAGAAATCGATCCGACGAAGGCGCTGGAGGCGGTGATGGATGGCTTCCGCGTGATGTCGATGCAGGAGGCGGCGAAGATTGGCGACGTTTTCTGCACGGTTACAGGCAACAAGAGCGTGCTTACGAAAGAGCATTTTGACCTGATGAAAGATGGGGCAATCATTTCGAACTCCGGGCACTTCAATGTGGAGATCGATATTCCGGCGCTGGAAAAAATGGCTTCGTCGAAGCGGACTACCCGAACCTTCGTCGACGAATATTCAATGAAGGATGGGCGCAAGATCAACCTGCTGGGCGAAGGCCGGCTGATTAATCTGGCGTCGGCGGAGGGGCATCCCGCGTCGGTGATGGACATGAGCTTTGCCGACCAGGCGCTCTCGGTGGAGTTCATGGTGAAGAACTTCAAAACGCTGGAGAAGCGCGTGTATAAAGTTCCTGACGAACTCGATAAGCGCGTGGCCAAGTTGAAGCTGGAGTCGATGGGGATCAAGATCGACCGGCTCACACCCGAGCAGGAGGAGTATTTGGCTGGGTGGAGCGAGGGTACGTAGGTAAGGGGTCACCTTTTTAGTGAGGCAGGGCGGCGAAAGCCGCCCTGCTTTCGTTTACAAGGTGCTTGAAGCAATGTTTCGGGGAATCTCAAATTATTCGCGCCCAGGGACGGCTCAAGCGCGGTGCCTCTGGCGCGCGGGGAACAATCTGAAAGTCTCCGAGCGTTTCAGGGCGCCCGGAGACCCGCGGGGGAGGGTCCGCGTATCCGGAGAATCATTTCCTCCGGAATCTGCAAAGACGGGAAGCTAGTAGCGGCCTTGCCGGACCCAGAGGCGCACGCGCTCTTCGACGGAGAAGCGCTCGATGGGATCGGCGGCGAACTTCGATTCCAGAGAAAAGGTGTGCGCTTCAAGCGGCACGGAGAAATGCAGCCGGGTTTTGAGGAAGCTGCGGACGAAAAGTTCGGTATAACGCTCGAGCCCCATGACTTCGAACTGGACAGCGTGCACGAGGCCGTGAAATAGAGCGCGGCCGGTGAGTTTTTCGTTGAAGACTACGACGTCGAGAAAAGTTAACGAGTGCATGTGGGTCCACTCGGGCAGATTGACGAAGCCCAGAGCGCGTGCTTCGTCGTAGAAGGGCGGATTGGGAACACGCTCACCGTCAAGTTCGACGATGCGCACACGATCGAGCAGAGCAGAGGAAAAATACGGCCACATCGCCGCTTTTTGGCGGCCCGCGAGAGGTACCGCGGAGCGGATGAAATGTTCGCGCCGCTCGCGCAGGTAGGAGGAAATCCGTTCCACGGCTTCCGCAATTTGACTCTCGGAAAGGCCGGAAGATTCGGCCGCAGCCTCGGTTTGCGGAAGTTTCTTTTCGAGGGACGAGTAATATTCGTTCAGCGAAGCGGCGGCCTGGAGGGATTTGCGCAGTATATCGCGGCGGCCGAAGCGCGCGAGATCTTCGCTGGAAAACCGCAGGCGCAACTGATGGGTGGCGCAGGAGGCGCTGAGCAGCTCGAGTTGGGCATGCTGCAACTCCGAATTCATTTGGGCGATCGCAACCCGATCGTCCGGCTTATCCCACGAAAACATCGACTTCACTCCTAAGATTGGCATTCCCCGGGTCGGCTTCTATTACGTAGACAGCGTTATGTGTACGACGTTAACATAATAACAGAATTGCGCCCGGGGGCAAGCATTTTCTGTACACGGATACGTTTACTGTGTATACATAACAATTGAGGATTACTTTCCGGAGGAAAAGGTGCCGCGCCGAGCCGACCCCGATTTGGAAGAGAAAATCCTGAATGCCGCGCAGAAATTATGGAAGAAGGGCGGAGAGCAGGCGCTCACGATGCGCGCCGTCGCCCGGGCGGCGGGAACAAATACGCCGGCGGTTTACCGGCGGTTCCGCGATCGGGATGACATTTTGCGGGGATTGCTGTTGCGCGTACGGCTTGAGATTGCCGCCGAACTGGAGCAAGCGGCATCCCCGGAAGAGGCTTGCGACCGGTATCTCGATTACGCCCTGCGACATCCCTGGGAGTACGAATTGTTCTACCAGCGCGATTATGAATTGCATTATTCGCCGCGTTCCCGTGGCCGGGCGCGGTCTGCCGGCCGGCCGGCACGGGATGCGATGAGGCGAAAGCTGCGAGAAAGGTTCAGCGATCCGGGGGACAATATCGAACCATTGCTGGCGGCATTGTGGATGCTGGCTCATGGAACAGCGATGTTGCTGATTGCCAAGTCGATTCTTCCCGAGGAGGCGTCGCAAGCGCGGGATGTGTTTACGGCGACGGTGAGAGCCATGCTGGACGGCCGGGACTTCCTTCGGAAAATCCAGTGACTTTTCCCCGGCGCATTCCGGGCAGGCTCAGGGCACACTCTAGTCTCAAATTACGCGACTGGGATGAGCACCATCGTCTTCTTTGCCGTTCGAGACGTACCTGCGATTACTTCGAAGTGCCGGCGGGCTTCGCCGCTTCTTTCGCTTCTGGCTTGTAGGGATTTGGATTGGCCGGCGCTTTTGGATCGACGTTGAAATCCCACACGTAGAGATTCATGCCTTCGTTGCCTTTGGTTTCTGTTACGGCGTATTCGCCGGGGGCAAGATCGGCGATTGGGGTGATTTTGAGCCAGCCGCCTTTGATGCGGTCGACGGTGGTCTTCATTACGGTTTCGTCTTGCGTCACTTTGCCGGCCACGTTGCGCTTCATATCTCCAACGATGCGTTTGCCGTTTTTTGCTTTGAGCTGCACGATGCGAAAGCGGTCGAAGGGAACAGCGGCCTGCTCGGGCTGCTGGGGTTGCTCGGCGCGGGGAGCGTCGAGACTGGGCTTCTGCATTTTGGCGGATGCGGTTTCGCCGGGCGGTGCCTCGGGGGATTCATCGGCGACGTTGAGATAGATCGAAGGCACGGCGACATGCGCGTGAATGGCGGCGTGTTCGCCTTCGAGTTCGACGGTTTGCTTTGCGCCGGCGGCGGGGCCGAGCGCCTGGCGGAGAATATTGGCGCGGGAGTTCTGATTGACGTCGCCTTCGGTCTGCTGAAGTTCGACGATCTGCGGCTGGCCTTGAAAATTATCGAGCAGGTAGACGCCCGAATCGTCGGGAAGGCGCAGTCCGGGAGCGACTTCGGGAAGGTGATCGAGTTCGGCTTCGCGGTCGGCTTCGGTTTCTTTGTCGATGGCGGCGGCTTCGGGAATGGCCGAAGTGGAGCGACCTTTCGCGAATTTTTCGGTGGCCGGCCAGTCTACGAGAGCGGAGGGAATTTCTTCCCACTCGTCGCGCTCGGCGCTCATGAAGCGAACGCGGTCGCCGTGGACTTCATATTTCGTGACCAGCTGGTAGTTGCCGTCTTTGAGGATCAGGCGCTTCGAAAGATCCTGCGCTGGTGAATTCGGGATGAGGATTAGCGAGACCGCCGGCAGGAGCAGGCGCAGCAGGAGACGGCGTGGAAACGGGCTTGGACGGGACATATTGAAATCGGCTGTTTCGGGACTATCGCTTCTCTAATAGCCGTTCTTCTGATTATCGTTCCTCTGATTATCGTTCTTCCGATTATCGTGTTTTGACTATCTTTTCCTTCGATTATCTTACTGCGGAAGTGGAATCGCCAGCCTCGATCAAACCTTTTTCTATTACGTGAACGACGGCAGCAATAAGGAAGGATCGTCCGAGTGAAACGTTTATCCGGCCCGGCTCACTATTCGAGGAAGGAGATTCTCCATGGCACGTTCCGCGAAGACCGTATCGATTCGCCATCTGCATGCCGCTGTAAAGACTGCGCTGGAAGCTGCGAAGAAGAAACATCCCGCGGTGCGGATTGAGTCGCTTGACGACTCTGGCGGGGTGGTTACTTTGCCGATTTATTTCCGCTATCCGTGGATTTGCGGACTGCCGCCGGCTCCCTGGCCGGAGGCTGAGTTGGGGAACCTCGCGGAGTTCAATCAGACATTTGTGAATGGCCTGGCGAGCGATCGGCAGATCGCGGCGCTGGGAGTGGATGGGAAGTTTGAGCCTGCAATTCAGTTTGCGGGCGGCAAGGTTGCCGTGGGATTTGTACCCGGCGATGCTTTGATCACGGAATGACGAATTGGCACTGCACAGTGTCATGGCTGTGTGGGATCTGGAATGCTGGATTGTCGAAGGGAGAAGGAAAATGCTGAAGGCAGCCGCTGCCGGCACGCGCGATACGTTGCTTTGTCCAAGCTCACAGCCGGAGGTGAAGGGGGCGCGCGTGCTCGGAGTGGTTCAGCAAAGCGAGAACGGGGCCGCGGTCAGTTATCTTGAGCAGTTGATTCCGGTGACGACCGAGGTGATGCGGTGGGCGGCTCCGTTTTCTCCCACGGAGGTGTTTCGGCTGGCGGCGCCGTGCCAGACGAACCGGTGTCCGCACTTCGATGGCAGGAACTGCGGGCTAGCGACGCGGATCGTGAAGATATTGCCGGCAGTGGTCGAGCAGCTTCCGCATTGCCCGATTCGCGGAGAGTGCAGGTGGTTCCGGCAGGAGGGCGGAGCGGCTTGCCGAAGGTGCCCGCAGATTTCTACGGTGAATTACGGTGCTTCGGAGACGATGCGCAACGTTATACAGCTGGCGCCGGGCGGGGAACCGCGGGACGGCGTTCCAGGAGAAACGCTCGCACCTGCGCAAGTATGAGCCGGAATCGCTTTACGTTGAGTTTTGCGAAGGCTGTTTAGATTCGTGCCTCCGCTTGTAGTATCCTGCCTTTGTCGATATTCTTTGTTTCTTGCACGCGAACAAGCCACTTCTCGCACTTGAAATGAAACCCAAACTCATCTTTTTCTTCAGTCTTACAGTGCTGGCATTGCCGGTTGCGATCCTGTTGGCGCAGAGTTCTGCGATGGCTCAGCCGCCACAAAATTCAACACAAGGAACAACGGTGGCTTCCGCGGCGGCGCCTTCGCAGGGCGCGGTTTCTTATGCGTCGGTGACGCAGCTCAACGGATTATTGGCGCAGCTTGAGGCGCAGTCGAAGGCGGCGCAGGAAGACCTTACGAAGTTGCGGATCGAGCGTTGGAAGACCGACGGCTCAACCAAGAAGCAGTCGCTGGCGGACGTGGATTCGATTGAACGCAATCTGCAGAGTGCGCTGCCGGAGATGATTCAGAACCTGCGCCGGGCGCCGGAGGATTTGCCGGCCACTTTCAAGCTTTACCGGAATCTGGATGCGCTGTATTCGGTGATGGGCGGCGTGGTGGAATCGACTGGAGCGTTCGGTTCGAAGGATGATTTTCAGACGGTCTCGAACGATCTGAGTGGCTTTGAAAGCGCGCGGAAGCAGTTGGCCGAGCGGCTGGAGAATCTGGCTGCTTCGAAGGAGCAGGAGATTGTGCGTCTGCGAACGGATCTAAAGACAGCGCAGGCGGCGGTTCCGGCGGAGCCTCCGAAGAAGATTGTTGTGGACGATACTCAGCCGGAGAAGAAGCCGGTTGCAAAAAAGAAGGCTCCGGCGAAGAAGCCGGCTGCCCCTACTACTCCGAGCACTACGCAGACTGCGCCGGCGCAGCCGAAGCCGCAGTAGGCTTCGGCATCCAGTTTTTAGCTTCCGGAATTGGGCCTCGCCGACCAGCGGACGGCGTTTTCGGAATCTGTTACCCTTCCTACCGCATCCATGCAAGCTAACGAACTGGCATGAGTTCTCACGTCTCCATTCCTTCGATTGTTTTGGGCTGCGTCATTATTGGCGCGGTGCTGCTGGATGCATTTGAGACGGTGGTGCTGCCGAGGCGGGTGACGCGGCACTTCAGGCTGACGGCGTGGTTTTACCGGCAGACGTGGGTTCCGTGGAAGCGAATTGCGGCGCACATACGCAAGCCGTCGCGGCAGCAAAGTTTTCTGGGATACTTCGGGCCGCTTTCGCTCATCCTGCTGATGGGCTTCTGGGCGGCGGGACTGATCTTTGGCTTCGCGCTGCTGCAACATGGAGTGGGCGGTCACGAGCAGCTGGGAAACGAGCCGCTGACGTATGGACGGATCCTTTACCACAGCGGCGAGACCTTTTTCACGCTAGGCTATGGCGATATTGTGCCGACCTCGTCGTGGGCCCGGGCATTATCGGTTCTTGAGGCAGGGATGGGATTTGCCTTTCTCGGGGTAGTGATCGGCTATTTGCCGGTGATATACGGAGCCTTTTCGCGGCGGGAGATTCAGATATCGATGCTGGATGCGCGTGCGGGTTCGCCGCCGACGGCGGTGGAGTTGCTTGTGCGGCTGGCGGGAGAGACGGAGACCCCAGGGGTTGAACAAACTGTGCTGGACGAAGTGCTGCGTGACTGGGAGCGTTGGGCGGCGGAGTTGCTGGAGAGCCAGCTTTCGTATCCGGTGCTGAGTTTCTTTCGCTCGCAGCATAGCAACCAGTCGTGGCAAGGCGCGCTGATGACGATGCTGGATGTGACGTCGCTGGTGATTGTGGGGATTGAGGGGATTCATCCCGGGCAGGCGCGATTGACGTTCGCGATGGCGCGCCACGCGGCTGTGGATTTGGCGCAGGTGGTGTATGCGACCTACGATCCGCTCTGGCCAGATCGCTTGCCGGATGAGGATTTTAAAGCGTTGCGCCAGTCTTTGGCGGATGCGGGATTGCGTTTGCGGGATACGGAAGAGGCACGGCAAAAGCTGATCAAGCTGCGATCGATGTATGAGCCTTATTTGCATGCGACGGCGGTTCGGTTGATGGTGTCGCTGCCTCCGTGGAGAAATCTGGTGAAGACGCGGGACAACTGGCAGGCCGGGCCGTGGGACCGGATAATCCAAGCGAAGGGATTGGCGATTCTTGGGCAGAAGCCGGGGCAGGCAACGATTCGCCTGGAAGATCATTTCTGATCGGGGTTGAGTGGCGTGGCGGGCGTGGAGTTGAGGTGCTGTTGTGGCGCTCTGCGGGATTTCCCGGATCGACGACTTGATGGCGGGAGTTGCTGCGGCGGCAGGCATTGGCGCCGGTGATCCTGACAGGGAAGCGGTGCAGGTCGTTCAAAGTCTGCTTACTGGGCAAGGCGAGAAGGGACTGCCAAGTCTGCTTTCCGCCGATTACGGTTTGTTCGGCGGGGTGACGGCTGCGGGAGTCAACAGCTTTCGGGCGCGCGTGGGGCTGCCGGCAGGAAGTCAGATCGATTCGAAGGTATTTCAGAGCCTGGTGAAAACGCCCGCGCCGGCGGCGATTATTTCGCGTGGCTATCTCACCCTTGCACTCGATTTCGAATACGACGGGTTGGCGAAGATTCTTAGCGTCGTGGCTCAGATGGAGGGGGCGGGGAAGTTCGGGGCTTTGAATCTAAATACCGACAAAGCCGGGTTGTCATTTGGGCTGATTCAGTGGGCTCAGAAGCCGGGACGTCTCGCGGAAATTCTGAATGCTTTCTTCGCCGCGAGCGCGGCGGACTTTGTTCGAATCCTGGGCGGCGGCGATGCGAATCTGGCAGCGGGGCTCATCGCGCATACGAAGCGGATGGATGGCGGCGTGGATCACGCCACGGGGCGCACGATGAATTCGGATTTTGATCTGGCGAATGAGCCGTGGGTAGGGCGTTTCCGTGCGGCGGCGCTGTGGATTCCGTTTCAAAAGGTACAGGTGCAGACGGCGTTGAGCGACTTCCGATCTTCGCTGGCGATGATCCGGCGGTATGCGCCGCAGTTGAATTCGGAGCGGGCGGTGGGGTTCATGCTCGATCTGACGAACCAGTGCGGGAGTTCCGGGGCGCGGGCGATTTATCGATCGGTGTGGAAGGATGGCATGTCTATCGGAGATTTGTTGCGCGGCATGGCGAATGAATCGGTCGAGCGAGTCGCGGATGCCTGGAAGGCTGGAACTTTGGCTCGTCGGGAACACTTTCTTATTACCGCTTTTCTTTCGGACGATCTTTTCACGGATGGCCCTGGTACAGCGGCCTAAGAAGTAATCACGGAGGGACACGGAGGAACACTGGGTACGGGCTGCTCGCCATTGGGCGGCTTCATCGCACCGTCCAGATCCCTTGGTTCACTCGCATTTCCGTCGTTGGGCCCGTGCTAACATCCTCTGTTCGCAGGTTCATTCGAATGAAAAATATTGGCGAAAACGTGGTGCGCATTGAGGCGGAGGCATTGCGGGCGCTGGCTGACCGTATTGCCGGCCCTATGGGCGCCGCGTTTGTGCGGGCTGTCGAGTTGATGTTTGGGTGTGCGGGGCGCGTTGTGGTCACTGGAATGGGCAAGAGCGGGTTGATTGCTCGCAAGATTGCGGCGACGCTGAGTTCGACGGGAACACCGGCTCTATATTTGCATCCGGTAGAGGCGCTGCACGGCGATTTGGGAATGATTGTACGCGGCGATGTGCTGATGGCTTTATCGGCCTCAGGGGAAACTGAGGAAATTCTGGCCTTGCTGGCAACGATCAAACGGCTGCGCGTGCCTTTGATTGCGATGACCGGGGACGGGATTTATGGGACACCCATCTCGTCGCGCAAACGGCGCGCGAGGAATGGCACACACGGCAGATATTCCCACCCTTCGAAAACCGCTAAGAGTGGGGCAGCCATTTCTACATTAGCCACCGCGGCGGATGTGGCGCTTGATTGTTCGGTTGACAAGGAGGCTTGCTCTTTAGGATTGGCGCCGACGGCTTCGACTACTACCATGCTGGCGCTAGGCGATGCTCTGGCGGTCGCGCTCAGCGAGAGGCGCGGATTCAAGGAAGAGGATTTTGCGAATTTGCATCCGGGAGGAAAGTTGGGGAAGCGGCTGGCGCGGGTGGAGTCGCTGATGCATTCCGGTGGAGCGCTGCCGTGTGTGGCTCTGGGAACGAAGATGCCGGATGTGATTTATGAAATGTCACGGAAGAAGCTGGGAGTGACCGCGGTGATGAAAGGCAAAAAATTAGCCGGGGTGATCAGCGATGGAGACTTGCGGCGGTTGCTTGAAAAGCGCGGCAAAGACGTGCTCGATTTAACGGCGGCGGAGGCGATGACGCGGAATCCAAAGACGATCGCTCCTGGAGAGTTCGCGGCGTCCGCGCTGGCTTTGATGGAAGAGAAGAAGATTACTTCTCTGATGGTGGTCGACGGATCGGGCAAGCTGGTGGGAATTGTGCATCTGCATGATTTGTGGGGAACGGAACTGGTATAGACATTGAGTGATTGCGCGGTCGGGTCATTGAGCGATCGAAGATCGATCATTTGAGACATGGGCGCGGGTTGCGGGGTGACGGTGTCAGCGCTTTTTGATTGGCGGAGTTTGCGCCAGCATCGATCTGCGGACCGGCACGATCGCTCCTTTGGCGGGATCGGCGGCGGCGTGGGCACGGGTCAGCACTTCTTCCTGAATGTATTGCACGAACTCCTGAATCTGGCGCTGCATTTCTTCCATGCGCTCGCGCATTTGCAGGATGATGGCCATACCGCTGATGTTCACGCCGAGGTCGCGGGCGAGCGAGAGAATGAATTCCAATCTTTGAAGGTCTTCATCGGTATAGAGGCGCGTGTTGCCTTCGGTGCGTGAGGGCTTGAGCAGGCCTTCGCGTTCGTACAGCCGCAGCGTTTGTGGGTGAATCCCATACATTTCTGCGACGGATGAAATCATGTACGCGCCCTTCGATTTGCGTTTGGTCACGGGTCTCCTCGCGTCGATTCTAGAGCAGGATGAGTTTTCTTCCTAGTTGCGCGGCGAATCCCGCCAAACCCCGGCCTCGAGACGGCATCCAAAAGCCCGGAGGTAATTTATGAATGAAAATAATCCTATGAGTGTGATTGAAGACCTTATTGAGACTTGCAAAGACGGGCAGAAGGGCTATCAGGATGCGGCATCTCACGTTAAGCGGAGCGACCTGAAGACTTTCTTTGACGAGCAGAGCCTGGAGCGCGCCAGGTTTGCCGGGGAGCTGCAGGAAGAACGAATCCGGCTGGGCAAGTCGGACAAGAAGGATTCGGGATCGGTTTCCGCGGCGCTGCACCGCGCCTGGATCGATACCAAGGTCAGCATGGGCGCAGGCGATAAGGCGATTCTGGAATCGGTGGAGGCGGGCGAGGATCGCGCAAAAGAGGCCTACCAGAAGGCGATGACCTCCGATTTGCCGGAAAGTATTGCACAGGTGGTTCGCCGGCAGGCGGCCAGCGTGCAGGCTGCTCATGACAAGGTTAAGAACTTACGCGATGAGGCTAGGGCGGCAGCGTAGTTTGAATGCAAAGTCATTAATGCGAGGAGGGCCGGGTTTTTCCCGGTCCTCTTTTTCTTGCTGGCTTCTTTTGCCGGATGCGGTTGCTTTGAGTTTCAAAACAGTATTCAGTCGCGAACAACGCCCGTCTGAGAATGCTCAGTCTTTGAGCAACGTGGAGGCAGACCGATCACTCCCGTGAATGTTACAATCGCTGATTGCTCTTCAGATTATTTTTCCATCAGGGCGCGTAGCTCAATTGGCAGAGCAACTGACTCTTAATCAGTAGGTTGTAGGTTCGATTCCTACCGCGCTCACCACTCTTTTCAAGAACTTGCCATCCATTCGTTCTGTTTACTTACTTGCAACTGTGGCTGTTTTTGTGGCTGTGCAACTGATTTTTGCATCACGTACTTCTGCTGATTCAGCCGATCGATGACGATTTTGATCTGAGCCGTTTCCGGATGCAGATAACCCATCGTCGTCGTGAGACTCTCATGCCCCATGACTTCCTTCACCAGTCCCGGATTTTTCGTCTCTGCCATCGCGACGGTACCGAACGTGTGCCGTGCGCAATACAGTTTCAGAGCATCCGGAATTTCGAGCTTGCGAGCCAAATTTCTGAACGCGTGCTCGAGTCCGCTCAGCCCGATGTGGCCTGCGCGAGACCTCTTCGAAGGAAACACCCAACCTTCTCGTGGGTCCGACTGCTCAAGCTGAATTGTCCTGAGAAGTGTGATCACGCGCTCGCTCAGCGGCACGGGCCGACGAGCTTTACGCGTCTTGCCGCGGAGGTTGAAATAGAATGCGTTTTCCCAGTTCATCGTTTCCCAACGCATTCTGATCACTTCGCCGTTTCTCAATCCAGAGTCCAGCATGATGGTCAGGACGTCTTTCAAGGGTCGTTTGCAGGCTGCCAAGAGTCGTTTCTCGTCTTCGACCGTGACCATGCGGTCTCGGGGGAAGACTTGGACCGTCTTGATCCTTGGCACTTCACGAAGGCCCTTCCAATCACGGGCTTTGCCCAGCATGCGGCGAAGTGTCCGGATGGCACAGTTCCTACTGTGCGGCGATTCGTGAAATGTTGTGGTCTCAACGTCATCGGCCGTGATTTGATCCATGCGCATCCCGGACAGCGAGGTCTTCAGGATCAAACGCCGACCATTTCTGTAATCAGCCTTCGTGTTCTCGGCAAGCGTCGTTTTGTCGAGCCACTCAATGAATTGCTTGGCGAACTCGCGCACCAGAGGTACCCGTTTGGGCCGCAACGACTCGCCTTCCTCTGCCGCAACCCGTTTTCTAGCCTCGACGCGCTCGGCTTGTTTTTGATTCTTGGTTTTGGTGCTGCCGCGGTGCCGCCTTCCATTGGTGTAGAAGAGGTAGTACCAGACATCACCCCGCTGGTAGATAGACATTCCGTTCCTCCTTGCTTGCGCGCACAGAGGAAACACGGATGCCAGATCGGATGAACTCATCCAGATCGGCTATATCATACAGCGCGCGTCCACGGGGTTTGTAGAATTT
>CAZGXY010000025.1:0-194770 GCA_964530145.1 uncultured Acidobacteriaceae bacterium
CAGACACCGACAAACGCCTTCTAGGGTACGTGACCGCCGCGACCGCCGCAGGGGTTGGAATGTTGGGTCTGGCACAGCCAGCCGAGGCGAAGATCGTTTACACGCCGGCGAACATACCTATTACCGTGAATGGCCCTCCGGTGCAAATCGACCTCAATCATGACGGCGTCGTTGACTTCACGATCGCAAACCTCTCGGGAACCTGCGAGCATGCGAGAAAGGAAAGCCTTCATAGTAAGTTGGGGTGCTCGTTCAGATCTTTCTATGCCGCGCCCGCTCAGAATGGAAACGAGGTAGGGTCGTCGCAAACCTTTAACGGGGCGCAGTGCGCAGCTTTATTGCACGGCGGCCACACGATCGGCGGCGGCAAGAAGTTTGAGGCCAACGAGGCCATCATGTTCGAAAATGTCGGTACCAGTGCCGATCCGGGGCCGCAAGATTGCCCTTGGTTCGGCTTGGGAAATCCCGGCGGATACCTTGGCCTCAAATTCGTTGTCGGAAGCAACACATATTACGGCTGGGCCTTGGTGGAATTGGCCCACACCGGCCCGGTTTTGGCCGGATACGCATACGAAAGCACTCCAGGAGCTTCCATTAGAGCTGGAGCCGTGGGTTCAAAGGAGGCCGCTGCCTCAATGGCTCCTGTTCAACCTGCTCCCCAACCAGCCACGCTTGGACTTTTGGCGAACGGAGCGATGGGTCTGGCGGCCTGGCGGAGGCCTGAGGAGATGAACTAGCCCTTCAAACTGCGCATTCGCGTTTTTTGCGGCGGCGTCTCGAAGGCTCGCGATTTTTTGCCAGCGGGCCGAGGGATCTCCCCACCATGAACAACAGCCGCCGGGAAGTCAAGGGATAATCCAATTGTTGACGTCACCGCTAAGCCTGCTTCCGCCAATACCTAAGCTGCGCGTATAACTTTTTACAAAGTCACGACAGCGCTGTGACACCCGCTTTTTCCATCCTCGCTAACCTCCGAAATGTAACGCGGATTGCAATCCGAGAGCGGCCCGTGACAGTGACGATCAACTAGACGTAGGCCGATATAAACGAGGCGGTGACATCCGGCAGGATCAACCAGTCCTGCCGGTTTTTTGGTCTGCTCTGGAGTTTCCCACTCCGGAACTGGCCCCGAAAAGAAGTTCGCTCGTCACAACCGAATCCGCCTTTCTCATGCTAAAAAGAATCGGGTTTCCCACTCCGGTTGCCGCACTGGGAGGCGAATAAATCTCCGAGCCTCATCCCAACCAGGTGGGACTCCTATGCGTGCTTCGCTTCTCTTAGCTCTAGTCCTCTTACTAACATGCCATCCGGGCGCGGCACAGGATGCAGCCACCGGAGCCATCCGCGGCTCCGTATTCGATCCCTCCGGAGGCCGCATAACGCAGGCCACTATCGTCGCAGTGAACTCCGCGACGGGGGCGCGCTATTCAAATACATCCGACAGCGAGGGCCGCTACTCCCTTGATCTGCTGCCGCCCGGCGACTACACCGCCCGCGCCGTCGCCAATAAAATGTCACCGCAGGTCACGCCGACGTTGCGCGTCGAAATCGGCACAGCCGCAGAACTCGATTTCCATCTTTCGATTGCCGGGGCCCAGGAAAACGTAACCGTTTCCGGCGCGCCTCAACTCGTCGAGACACAGCCCACCCCCGTTTCAACCCTGGTCGACGAGCGCGGCATCGCAGATCTTCCGCTTAACGGGCGCCGCTTCTCCGACCTCATGCTGCTCTCGCCCGGCGTCACGCAAGATCCGCGCAGTCTTACTTCGGCCACCAATGGCGATCTTTCCTTCGGCGGAACTCGTGGATTTCAAAATAGCTTCCTCGTCGATGGCGGCGACTTCAACAACGCCTTTTTCGCGCAGGCTCGCGGCCTCTACCGCGCTCCCTATCAAGTTTCGACCGAAGTCGTGCAGGAATTCCGCGTCTCTTCGAATTCTTACGGAGCGGAAAACGGCCGCGCCGGGGGCGCCGTCATCAACGTGGTCACCAAATCCGGCTCTAATCACTGGCACGGCACGGGACTCTACTACATCCGCGACAGCAGCTTCGGTGCGGCCGACGCTTTTCTATCCTTCAAGCCGCACAGCCGCCAGCAGCAGGGCGGAGGCACGCTCGGTGGCCCGCTCAAGAAAAACAAAATTTTCTTTTTCGCAGGATTCGATGCCCACTACTTCCACGTCCCCGATGTAGTCGAATTTCTCAACAATACGATGCAGATTGCTCCTCAACCCACCACCGAGCCTTACGCTCCCGGCGACTACGAAGCGACCGATCAAGCGCTCGTCTTTTCCGCCGCTAACCAGCTCGACTCTTATGCGGGAGCCTTCCCCGCTGCGCAGATCGGCAATGCCTCTTACGCGAAACTCGATATCAATCTTTCTCCGCGCAACCAGCTTGCCCTGCGCGTCAACTCTTCGCGCTATTGGGGATCGAACAACGTTTTCCTCGATCCCGCCAGCCCGCTCACCTACGATTCCATCTCGGACAACGGGGAAGAAACGGTTTCCACCGATACCGGCGCAGCAACGCTTACTTCAGGAATCACTCCACGTTTCATCAGCCATCTGCGTGCGCAATTCTCCCGCGACCTCCGCCAGTCCTACACGAACACCAGCGACACGCTCATCAAAATCACTAACATCATCGACGGTATTGGCCGCTCCGACCAACTCCCCCGCGCCACCCGCGAGCATCGCGCCCAACTCGCTGAAACTCTGAGCTTTGATACCAGCCGCCACTCCATCAAGTTTGGCGGCGATACGCTTCTCACCTGGATCTACGATTTCTTTCCCAGCCAGCAGAGTGGGGAATACATTTTCGACCCCATCAAGGTGAATCCATTTACCTTCGAACCCATGGAAGCGGGACTTCCGCTCACGCCGCTCCGCGCGTACGCCCACGCCGTCCCGAGATATTATCTACAGAATTTCGGGCCTGCCGCTTCCCATCCCAACAGCAACGACTACGCCGCCTTCGCGCAAGACACGATTCGCGCTACTGACCATCTCGCGCTTACTCTCGGCGTTCGCTGGGACCTCCAGACTTTTACCACTGCCGGACTCATTTCCAATCCGCTGTTTCCACCCTCGGGCAAGGTTCCCTACAATCCTCGAAACTTCGCACCGCGCGCCGGATTCGCCTACGCCCTCGGCAAGGTTCATCCGCTCGTCCTGCGGGGAGGATATGGAATCTTCTACGTCCGCATTCCGCAAATCTACAACTCAGCCGTCGCTACGGAGAACGGCATTACCGATGCCCAGGTGTTTCTCGACACAGCAAACTATTACGATCATCTGGTTTTCCCGACATATCCCAATCCGCTTGTCACCTGCTCGCTGACTGGCCCCGCATGCAACCTTCCCACTGGATTCACTCAGGGCGTCACCAACGACGTCTCTGCCTTCGCGCCCAACTTTGTGACCCCGAGGGTGCAGCAAGGCAGCCTCACCATCGAACGCGAAATCGCCAGCCACACCACCATCGCCCTCTCCTACCTTTATGTTCATGGCGAACATCTCATTCGGGCACTCGACGTAAATCTTCCTCAGCCGGTCGCCCTGACCTATCCAATCTTCGATTCCACCGGCTCGATCTTCCAAGGCGGATACTATACCGTCGATTCCTTCGCCACCTGGCAATTCACCCAATCGCTCACCTGCGCGTTTCCGCCCTGCATCAATCCGCTCGGCCGTCTTATCTCACAACTCGGATCGATCGACGAATTCCAAAGCGCCGCCTCCAGCTACTACAACGGTGGAACGCTGTCGATTAACCGCCGTATGTCGCGCGGCACCTATTTGCGGCTTTCTTACACCTACGCCCACGCGATCGACGATGGACAGGACGCTCTCGTCGCCGGCGAACCGGCCACCGTTCAGAATTCTTACAATCCTGGAGCGGAGCGCGGTCCCAGCGTCACGGACCAGCGCAGCCGGTTCGTCGCTGCATTTTCCATTGAGCCTCGCCCGTTTCATCGCGAGCACCAGTTTCTTGGCCATATCTTCAACGACTGGAAACTTTCGAGCATCGTCACAGCGGGCAGCGGACGTCCCGTCAATGCCACGGTTGGAGGCGATCCCAATCAGGACGGCAATTACGACAACGACCGTCTGCCCGGATACAGCCGCAACGCCTTCACCGGGCCAGATTACTCCTCGACCGATATGCGACTGGTCCGCAAAATCCGCGTCGGGCATGGCAATCGGGTAGAGTTGACCATCGACTCTTTCAATCTTTTCAACCGGCTGAATCCGCGCGTTACCATCACCAGTGACGGCCTCACTGCCGAAGCCACGACCTTCACCCAGTACACGGCTTACGTCCTCAATACTGCCTATCCGGCCTATTACCAGCAGCCGACCCAGAACTTCTTGAAGCCGAACGCCGCCTTCGCCCCACGGCAGGTCCAGTTAGGGCTCAAATTCATCTTTTGAATTGGCGAAGGAAGAGTATCCTGGCTACGGCTGAACGAGATGCCTCCGAAGACCAGCCTTTCAGTTTCCTCAAGACTGCCTTTATAACTCCAATCTCCTCACGGAGATAGCTGTCATCGCAAAACAGAGAAGGCTTAATCACCCAGCGCTTGGACTTGAAAAGCGGGCATGTTAGCCTATCGGCTGCGGGGGCTCAGGCGAGTTCGGGTCGCCCAGACCTGCATGCCCAAAGTAACCTCAATGGCGAACGAAACCAGCCCGCGGCGAAGTGCTGTATCTGCCTCAGCATCCGGGACTTCTGCCGGTTCCCCACGGTTGGAAAAGGAGCAACTTTCCGATAGCCTCGGGGTTCAACCTAATGTGAGCACTGCCGCCATCGATGGAAGCGTGCTGATGGGTTCGTTGGGGCCGCGTCCAAGCTCGTTCCAGCCGGTCGCGGCTGGCGCAGAAGCTTACACGGACGCCGAGGTAATGCTTCGCGTCAAGGACGGCGACGAAGCCGCATTCGATTTCCTGGTGCAGAAGTATCGGCGTCCGCTGGTGAGTTTCATGTACCGCATGGCGCATAACGCGGCGGCGGCAGAAGATCTGGCGCAGGAAGTTTTTCTTCGCGTCTATCGCTCGCGGCAGACTTATGAAGCCAGCGCCAAGTTCACTACGTGGCTCTATCGTATCGCCACAAATCTCGCAGTGAATCACGCGCGCGATACGCGCAAAGAGCGTCCGGAAGTGACGGTTAGCCTCGATGAGCCAGATGAAGAAACCGGCACGACCATGGATGTGCCGGACGCCTCGATGACGGCCGAGGAAGCGATGGTTCGCCGGGAACGGCTGGCTGCGATTCGCAGTAAAGTCGAAGCGCTGCCCGAGCGGCAGAGGCTGGCAGTGATGATGCATAAGTATCAGCAAATGGATTACAAGCAGATCGCCGATGTCTTGAAGCTGAGCGAATCGGCGACAAAATCGTTGTTGTTTCGCGCTTATGAAAGTTTGCGGGAACAGCTAAAACAGTTCATTTAGAGTCGACATTCGAGATCGACAGATTGGTTTTGCCGAAGCGGTTGGCAGTGGCGAGGAAATTCAGGGGAACAGTTATGAAGTGTGAAGAGATTCGAGAATTGATGCCGGATTTGGCCTCCGGGCTTATCCAAGGATCGCCGGAGACGAAGGGGCATCTGGAAAGCTGCCAGGCATGTGCAGGCAAATTGGAAGAGTTTCGCCAGACAATGGCGTTGCTCGGCGAATGGCAGGCTCCGGAGCCTTCGCCGTATTTCGACGTTCGCTTGCAAGCTCGGCTGCGCGAAGAGATGGCCAAGCCGCAATCGGGGTTTATGGCGTGGTTCCGGCGTCCCGTGCTGGCCGCGGCATTGACTGTGCTGATGGCAGTTGGCGTCGGACTGTTCTTGAATGGGGGCAGCCACTACCGTCCGGCCGATAATATCGTCGCGGATAACGACACAGCTGTGCCGGCAGAACCGGGCACTGCGGTGAGCGACTTGCAATCGCTGGATAAAAATCATGATCTGTATTCCGATTTCGAGTTGCTCGACGATCTGCAAGTGCAGCAGGATGTAACCGCGAATCCGTAGGAGTCGCAGTTGATGAATACGGGCTGGCGCGAGGGTGCGGTAAAGAGCGAGGGGGATGCGGTTGGAAAAATTTATGAAGGCGAAGAGGTCAACGGTCGCGTTGTGGCTGGCGACAGTTGTGGCTTGCCTTTCCCCCTGTCTGGCCCAGCGCAATAGTTACCATCCGCTGCAAAGGCAAGTGGCTCAGCGTCAAGTGCCGCAGCCTCATCAGGGGCATGCCGGCGATTGGCTGCGCCGCTATCAGGGAATGTCTCCCGCCGAGCGCGACCGGGCGCTGCAAAACGATCCTGGATTTCGCCGGCTGCCTCCGGAGCGCCAGCAGATGTTGCGGCAGCGGCTGGAACATTTCTCGAGTTTGCCTCCGCAACAGCAGCAGCGCGTGCTCAACCGCATGGAAACCTGGGAGCACCTCACTCCCAGCCAGAAAGCCGATGCCCGCGACTTATTCGGCCGCATGCGGCAGCTTCCGCCAGAAAGACAGCGCATGGTCAGGACCGCCGTGCGTGATTTAAGCGCCATGCCGCCGGATCAGCGCGATCGTATCATCGACTCTCCGCGCTTCAAAGGCATGTTCTCTCCTGAAGAGCGCGACATCATGCGTGGCGCTTCCAGGCTGCCGCTGGCTCCCCAGGAGAATCGTCCGCCGGAATAGAGGCATATCAGTCCCTCGACTGCTCTGAAAGGCCGCAGCTTTAGCTATTCCCCTCACAGTCAGTGAAAATCGTGCCAACTGGTTTCCGCCTTCGTGACGAACAGCGGCAACACGCGTTCCGCTTTCACTGAGATCACATTGTCCTGATTCTGCAGAATGCCTTCGATTGCCAGAAATCGTTCCGAGGTCAGCAACAGCCGGTTCTGGTGAAAAAGATCGGGCGTGACAATGGCGTTGGCCACTCCGGTTTCATCTTCCAGGCTGAGAAAAACAAATCCTTTGGCGGTGCCGGGACGCTGGCGGGTGATGACGCAGCCTCCAATGCGAAGCCGTCGGCCGTTAGGAATATCGCGCAGTTCGCTGGCACGGCGAATGCCCATAGCCTTGAGCCACTCGCGGCGGTAAGCCATAGGATGTGGGCCCACTGTGAGGCCGGTGCCGCGAAAGTCGGCGACGAGGCGCTCTTCGTGATTCATCGGGAGAAGCGGCGAGGGCGAATCCGATTCGGGCAGATTTTCCAGCAGCGGCCCGGAAGCGCGCACAGCGCGCTCGACCTGCCAGAGCGCATCGCGGCGGTGAAGTTTTTGTGGTGAGTTTCCGATTGAGTTCAGCGCGCCGATTTCAGCGAGTGCCGTGAGTTCGTCTTTGCGCAATTCAGGAACACGGCGGGTGAGATCGTGAATGGAAGTAAAAGAAGCACGGATGCGCTCGCCGATGAGAGCCTGCGCGGCCTCTTCCCGCAGGCCACGCACAGAGCGCAGGCCGAGACGAAGTGCGATCACAATGTCATTTTTACTGAGGTTGTTTTCTGTGTCTCTGTGTCTCCGTGGTGAACGGTTTTCCAGCGTGCACAGCCATTCCGATTGCGTCATATCTACCGGCAGAATTCTTAATCCGTGGCGTTGTGCGTCTTTGGTGATGGTTGCCGGAGAATAAAATCCCATGGGCTGGTTGTTGAGCAGCGCGGCAGTGAACGCGGCCAGGTAATGGCACTTCAAATAAGCGCTGGCGTAGGCGATGAGCGCGAAGCTGGCGGCGTGGGATTCGGGAAATCCGTAGAGCGCAAATGAAGTAATGGAAAGAATAATTTCTTCCTGTGCTTTTTGGGAAATTCCATTCTGCGTCATGCCAGCGCGCAGTCTGGCCTCGATTTCTTTCATGCGCGCCTGCGACCGCTTGAAACCCATGGCGCGGCGCAGGTCTTCGGCTTCGCCTCCGGTAACGTTGGCGGCGATCATGGCGATGCGCAGCAGTTGCTCCTGAAACAGTGGCACGCCCAGCGTGCGCGAAAGCACTGGCTCCAGCGAAGGATGCGGATAGGTGACCTCTTCGCGTCCCTGGCGCCGCTGCAAAAAAGGATTGACCATTTGCCCGACGATCGGCCCGGGACGAATGATCGCGACTTGCACGACGACGTCATAGAAACGTTTGGGTTGCAGGCGCGGCAGGCACGCCATTTGCGCGCGGCTTTCCACCTGAAACATTCCGATAGTGTCGGCTTTCTGTAATGTGGAATAAACTTCTGGATCGTCTTGCGGAAGCTGCGCCAGATCCACCTCTTCGTAATAATGCCCGTGAATGAGTTCAAGCGAGTCTTTGAGCACGGCCATCATGCCAAGGCCGAGGAGATCGACTTTGATGATGCCCATGTCGGCACAATCTTCTTTATCCCATTGCACGACGACGCGGCCGGGCATGGATGCAGGCTCAAGCGGAACAACGGAGTCGAGTTGTCCCTGGCAGATGACCATGCCTCCGGAATGCTGGCCGAGATGGCGCGGCATGTCCTGCACGGCGAGGCATAGTTCGTAATATTTGCGCAGCCGGGGATGATTGAGATCGAGGCCGGCATCGCGAAAGCGGCGGTCGAGCGCGTCGTTTTCGTCGCGGAATTCCCAGGTAGCAACCGCAGCCGAAATTTTCGCGAGAGTTTCGGGATCGAAGCCGAGAGCTTTGCCCATTTCGCGCGCGGCCATGCGATTGCGATAGGTGATGACATTGGCCGTCATGGCGGCGCCGCGCTCGCCGTATTTTTTGTAAAGATACTGAATTACTTTTTCGCGCTCGTTGCCGCTGGGCAGATCGAGATCGATGTCAGGCCACTCGCCGCGCTCCTCGGAAAGAAAGCGTTCGAAGAGAAGCTCCATGCCAACGGCGTCGACCGCAGTGATACCGAGCGAGTAGCAGACTGCGCTGTTGGCTGCCGATCCGCGGCCTTGGACCAGAATGTTTTGCTCGCGACAGAAACGGATCAGATCCCAGACGATAAGAAAGTATCCGGCGAGTTTCAGTTTTTCGATGAGTGCCAGCTCTTTTTCAATCTGGCGGCGGGCGCGGGTTTGCATGTCCAGTGATTTCCGGCCGTAGCGTTCGCGAAAGCCTACCCAGGCGCGGTCGCGCAGGAAGGAGTTCATGGTCTCGCCTTCCGACACAGGATAGCGGGGAAATTCGTAGCCCAGATCGTTCAGTGTGAATTCGAGGCGCGAAGAAAGTTCGAGCGTGCTGTGGATCGCTTCCGGAATGTCGGCGAAGAGTTGCCTCATCTCTTGCGGAGATTTCAAATGACGCTCGGAGTTGCGGGAGAGCAGGCGGCCGGCGGTCGCCAGCGTGCGATGATGGCGAATAGCGGTGAAGGCGTCGCAGAGTTCTCGATCTTTTGCGGTGGCGTAGCTGACTCCATTGGTTGCGAGCAGGGGAAGATTGAGCGATCGAGCGATGTCGATGGCGGCACGGTTATGGGATTCTTCCTCGCGATGAAAGTGGCGTTGCAGTTCGATGTAGATATTGTTGCGTCCGAACATTCCTAATAGCCGCTCGGTTTGCCTGTGGGCGGCTTCCATACCGCCTTGTTGCAAGGCAGCGGCGAGCACGCCGTCCGTGCCTCCGGTCAGGCAGATCAGGCCCGATGCGTGCTCTTCCAGTTCTTCTTTGCGTACTACACCTTCGCCCTTTTTTGCGCGCAGCTTCATCTTAGTGATCAGGCGGCAGAGGTTCTGGTAACCGATGCGGGAGGAAGCAAGGAGGGGAAGACGAAATGGTTTGTCGTTCCCATTTATGTTGTCATTCCGAGCGTAGCGGGGAGTCCTTACGCCAGGCACCACTTGCTGGTTATAGAGATCCTTCGACTCCGCTGGTGCTTCACTTCGTGAAGCACCAGCTCCGCTCAGGATGACAGAATCAAACAACTGACAAGAAATCTCCGCGCCGATGTGTGCTTTGATGCCGATTTTATTCGCCGCCATGTGGAAGCGCGGCGCGCCATAGACGCCGTCGGTATCGAGCAGGGCCATGGCCGGCATTTTGAATTTCGCGCACATCGCTGCCATGTCCTCGGGCAAGGAAGAACCTTCGAGGAAGCTGAAAGCGGAGCGGGAGTGAAGCTCAACGTACATTAGTAATTGAGAAATTGGACAACCTTTCCAAAACAGTTATCAATCACTCAACTCAATTTCCTTCAGTCATAAGCTCCTTCAACAAACCAAATTCCATTCAGCAGGTCGTGTACCAGACGATAAAGCGCTACATCGCTTTCGTTTTGCAACGCGATATCCCACTCGTCGCGTGCCCAGGCTTCGCGCTCCCACCAGTCGCCGGAACTGCGCCAGGGACCGGCCTTCCAGAGCACGCTTCCCTGCACTTCTTTATTCTTTGCGCATGCCACGCGCGCGGGATCACCGTTTTCCAAAGTCACGGCGGCGTGCAGCGGCGGACGAAACATTCGAAGCGCGGTGATGGAGGGTTTCTCTGCCCCTGCTGGATCGTTCGCCTTTCGTAAGTGCTCGGCTTGCGCTCCCGGCATGAATCGCCGCACTCGAAAACTTTCTGCACGATGTGTATCCATCAATTCCAGCGAGCCGACGCGGGATTCGCCGACCAGGCCGGCAATGCGCACCAGCGTGAGTTCCAGCTTTTCCGGCTCCGGCGACGGAGGCAGAAACAGGCCGCCCTGCGCGGACCGCTGCCGCACAGGTTCAGCCGCCAAATGAATCTTCTTAATCGGCGCTCCCGGAGGATGTGCGTTCAAATCCAGCTGCAGCAGTTTTAGAAAAAGTTTGGTATCGAGCATGGGAAGCGGAAGCCGAAGCGTGCGCTGAAATTGTTGATTAATTTCTGGACGACGACCGAGAGAGGGAATGTTTTCAAGTTCCAGAGTAAGCCGCAACTCCTGCGTTGCCAGAGCACGCGTGGCCAGGCGCGCACAGATCTGTTCAAGCAGGCGATTCAACAGAAAAGCCAGCGGCTCCAGCAGCACGATGGGGTATTCCAGTTCGACGGCCTCTTCAAACACCAGCGGAGCTTCCACCGGAACCAGTGTGCGAGATGCCTTGCCCCGCGCCAGTTGCTGCAAGCACACGCCCTGCCGCCCGAGCCGCTCGCTCAATGCAATTTCAGGCAACGCAGCCAGAGCGCGCAGATCACGCACTCCCCAGCGGCTGAGAGTTTCAAGCAGCGCTGCTTCTTTTTTATCTTCATCGTTATTTTTATTTTCACAGCGTTCGGCAAACAACACTTCAATTGGCAGCGAGCCAAGATGCTCAGCTTCTTTACCGGCAGGAATCACGGTTACTCCGGAAAATCCTCGGGCCGCAAGCACGGCAGCATCGGCATTCGAAGACACGGCGACATTCGCATCTAAACCCAATTCAGCCGCGTGCTGGAAAATGGCACAAGCAATCTCAGGCAGCGGGCCGAAGAGAGCTTCCATGCCAGTTAAATCGAGAATTGCAGTGCCGACGGCGGCATCTTCCACACAAGGTGAAAAAGATTGTGCACAATCGAGCAGCGCCGCATGCGCCGCCGATTCCTGCAATGAAGAACGCGGACGCAGAGCCAATCCTGAACAGAGTTCGGCCTGCGCTTTGGTCATACCAGGTGCAATTCCCAGACTTCCAGCTTTTTTATTCACCGCATAAATTTTTTCCAGCGGCGGCTTGCCTTCGAAAATAGCTACGGCTTGGGCACGCAACTCCGGTTCGGCACGAAAGATCGCGGCCACGGGAAAATTCCGCACGAAGATGCAGGCGAAAGGCATGATTGCATTCAGTCATTTTGGGCGACTGAGTCATTGGGTCATCGACTCATTTGGAATTCAATCGCTCAATGACTCAATTTCTTCATCCTGCCCAGGCAGTTTTGCTGGCGAACGTCGCCGAAACAGAACCTGCAGGTTTCCGTTCCAATCGTGATCGCACCATTTCCGCGGTGATCTCCAGCGTTGTCAGCAAGCGCGCGTGAGCCAGCTCGGGAACTTGAGCGGCTTTCATTTCTTTGGTTCGATTCCCTGCCGCACCCAGTTTTGTTGACCCCAGTTTTATTAATAACGACGAGCAGCTTCCAGCGATTGACTGCCGTTCGAAGGCGAGCAACACTGTCGGCGTGGGTTCGACGGCACGACGGAAACGGAACCATGTGGTCAGCGGAATGCGGCGCGCGGCTTGTGGCGGCAGATCGCTTAAGTCAAGAGCGATGAGGCCGAAGCCTCCGCTTTCGAGCAGCAAGTCGGTGGCGCGGAGAAGTTGTTCGAGACGGTATTCGGCAGAGCGTGATTCACTTTGCTCAAACTTAAAAGTTTGCTTATCTGACTTTTTTTTCTCAGTGCACGCTTTGAGCGAAGCCGAAGGGTGACTCTGTGGTAATTCCTCCCGGCAGCGCACCCAGAGCAATCGGTCTAAATCGATCCCTGCCGCGACAGCAGATAGCGGATCGAAAGCGTCGCTGGCGTCGACGACCGCGCAAACTTCTCCGCGACGGGTGGCGGCGGTCAGAGCGGCTAATAATAAAGTGGTACGCCCAGACGAGGCCGGACCGAAGATTTCGGTCAGGCAACCGCGCGGCAGGCCTCCGGCCAGCGCATCGATTTCCGCAATGCCGCTGGAGACCATCTCCGGCGCAGGACGCACTGCCAGTCGCGAGGCGGGAGTTGTCATCCCGAGCCAGCGTTCTTTTCGCTGTGAAAGATCTTCGCTGCTCACTTGCCTGGAAGCTGGCCCTGCAAGCGCTTTGGCGGTTAGGCGCGTTTGACTCGCTTCCCTATCCGGACAGACTTCATCCGGCCAGACTTCCAGTGCCTCAGCATCAAAAACAAAAAAGCGGCCCTGGGCCGCCGAAGTGGAAAGCACTGCGGAAGACATAAAATCCTCAAGAATTTCAGGGAACACCGGAATGAAGCCGGAGGCGTTTTCGCTTTTTATTCGCCTAAAGAATTCTGGCACATTAGGCACGTAGAGTCAAGTACCGGTCTGCTTGTCTCCCTCCTCTGCTTACCCCGGCATCTTTTGCGCGTCTAACACCATCAGCACAGCGGTCAGGCCGGGTGCTCCACACAAAGTCTCAAGATTTGCGGCTGATTTGCTGGCGATTCCCACGACAAAAAGGAGTACTCCATGCACAGAAGTCGTTTGCTTGTTTTGTTATGCGGTCTCTTTATGTTCGCCAGCCTTTGCCAGGCCCAGACCGCTACCGGCGAAACCCTGATGCTCGACTTGCCGCGCGCGAGCCAGCACGCCGTCGTCGTGCAGCGCATCGGCGTCACCGATATCACCATTAACTATCATCGGCCCCTGGCCAATGGCCGGCAGATCTGGGGCAAGGTTGTTCCTTACGGCGAAGTCTGGCGCGCTGGCGCCAATGAAAATACGACCATCACTTTCACCGACCCCGTAACGATCGAAGGCCAACCGCTCGATAAGGGCACTTATGGCCTGCATATGATTCCTGGCGAGAATCAGTGGACCGTGATCTTCTCGAAAGATTACAAAGATTGGGGCAGCTTCAGCTACAAGAAAGACGACGATGCGCTGCGCGTCACCGTGAAGCCGCAAACTGCAGATGCGCACAATGCACTGGTTTACGATTTCGACGACGTCAAAGCTGACTCAACTGTCGTGACGATGAGTTGGGATAAAGTCGCTGTGCCTTTCAAAGTTGCCGTCAATGTAAACGACATTGTGACCGCCAGCATTCGCCGGCAGATCCACGGACTGAACCAGTATTACTGGGAAGGGTGGGACGACGCCGCCGGATATTTTCTCGCCAACAAGATCAATCTGGATGAAGCCCTGAAAGACGAAGATCAGTCGATCCAGGCCGAAGAGCGCTTTGACAACCTGCTGAGCAAATCGAAGATTCTGGATGCTATGGGCCGCAAAGACGACGCGGCAATGGCACGGAATACGGCACTGGAAAAGGGCAGCGCGCTGCAGCTCTATTTCTACGCGCGGCAATTGCAGGGAGAGAAGAAGCAGGAAGAGGCCTTCGCGATCTTCCGCTCGAATGCGAAGAAGTTTCCCGATTACTGGACTTCGCACGTTGGGCTGGCCCGCGTGTATAGCGGGCAGGGAGATTTCGATAAAGCGGTGAAGGAAATCCAGACTGCCCTGACCACCGCACCGGACAACAATAAGGCAAACCTGGAGAAATATGTAAAGCGGTTACAGTCAAAGGACGACATCAACCGTTGAGAAGAATGATTAGCTAATCATCGACGAGATCCCCCACTCGGAATACTTCATGCCGGGTGGGGGAACCTCGCGTAAAAACTCAATCGTCCTTCGTTCGATACGGCCATTTACCAAACTCTGCACGCGTTCGCCCGCACCATCTTTTGTCCCGCCTTGCAACCAAAAGCCTCGGCGAATTCGGACATATTCGAGACGACGTTGTCGATGCGGAAAATCGGCAGCGAATGCGGGTTCGTAGTGACGATCAGGCGCGCCACTTCCGGGCGTATGTTTGAGCACCATGAGAAGGCGTAAGAGAGAAAAAATTGCTGGCGATAGGTCCAACCGTCGGGAGTTTTATCGTCCAGTGACTTTCCGTCTTTTTTCAGCTGATCTTCGAGGGCACTCAGGGCGAGATGCAGCCCGCCGTTGTCAGCCGTGTCTTCGCCTTGCGTGAGCAGACCGTTCTGCTTCACCCCCGCTCCTGCGTCGGGTACATCTTGCGTGTATTCGTCGGAGATGCATTTGCCGCGCTGGTCGTACTCTTTGGCGTCTTCGGCGGTCCACCAATCGCGCAGGTTGCCGTGAGCGTCGAATTTGCGTCCTTGATCGTCGAAGCCGTGGGTGAGTTCGTGGCCGATGACCATGCCGATCGCGCCAAAATTCACGGCATCATCCATGTCCTTCTCGAAAAATGGCGGCTGCAGAATGCCTCCGGGAAAATTAATGGTATTGAGCTGCGGATCGTAATAGGCATTGATCGTCGGCGGAGTCATCGTCCACTCGCCGCGGTCCACCGGCTTTCCAATCTTTGCCACCCAGCGTTCGAATTCGAACGTCGAAGCATCTTCCACATTGCCTAAATAATTGTCGCGTGTGATTTTTACGCTGGAGTAATCGCGCCAGTGCGAGGGATAGCCGATCTTGTCCTCGATTCCCTTCAGCTTGACCATAGCCTGCTCTTTCGTAGCCGCAGTCATCCAACTCACGCTCTGGATATCGTTCTGCATGGCATGCTCGATGTCGTGCACCATTTCCAGCGTGCGCGCCTTGCTCGCGGGCGGAAAAGCGCGATCGACATAAGCCTGTCCAAGGGCCTCGCCCAAATCCCGGTCGGCGCTGTGCACGCAACGGCGCCAGCGCGGCTGATTCTGTTCCTGGCCGGCAAGCGTGTGGGAAAAGAAGTCGAAATTTTCATCGACCATCGCCGCAGTCATAAGCGGCGCGGCCCGGTGAATCACCTGCCAGCGCATGTAGGTCTTCCACTGGTCGAGCGAATGCTCTTCGATCAGCTTATTTTCCGCGCGGAAAAACTCCGGAGAGGTGACGACGAAATGGTCGCTGGCGGGCGCATTCACCGCCTTCAAGTAAGCAGTCCAGTCAATCGCCGGGACGAGTTCTCGAACCTGCGCCAAACTCATTTTGTTGTTGATGTTCTTCGGATCGCGCCGCTTGACGTTATCCATCTGCGCCTTCGCCATCTCGGTTTCCAGCTTAACGACAGTCTCCGCATCGTTCACCGCTTGCCCCTCAGCTTCGCCCGCCAACGAAAACATTCTTTGCACGTGCACGCGATATTTATTAAGGGTGTCAACCGAGTGATCGTCCATTTTGATGTAATAATCGCGGTTCGGAAGACTGAGCCCACCCTGATCGAGCTGCGCTACTACCATGGAGGCATTGTTGTAATCCTGCTGCCCGGTGAAACCGAAGAATGGTGAGTTCGTCTGATTGTCAGACTGCTCCCACGCTCCCGGAAACGAGCGATGAAGGTAGGCGATTTCGAGAGCGAGATCTTTCTTGGATGTTAGCGCGGCGATGCGATCCAGTTGAGGCTGCAGCGGCTTCAGGCCGGCCGCTTCGATGCCATTCACGTCCATGCATGCAACCCAGTAGTCGCCGATCTTCTGATCGACCGCGCTGCGGCTCGCATCGCCTTTACTGGCGGCTTCCATCGTCTCGCGCTCAATGTTTTCGTTCCATAGTTCGAGATTGCTGCCGCTGGTCCAGTAAACCTGATCGGCTGGAATCGGATTGGCAGCGACCCATTTGCTGCAAGAATACTTGTAGAAGTCGTCGCAGGCATTCAAAGATTTATCGACCAGATTGGGATCGAAGTGTTCGAGCTTCGGCAGCGCAGTCTGCTCCGGAGACGACGTTGATGGGGTTGTGGTTGCGTTAGTGCCGGCACTTTGTCCAAACAGGCCCAACGGCAGCGCGAACAGAAGAAAACTCAGAATGGTTCGAGAAATATACATTTGGCCCCTTTTCCGGAAGGTGATCTTAGGAAATGTCCTGGATAAAACCAATGGCATCGTTCAGATACGCGTGGCGGAACACGGCGACACACTTCCGCCCGCCAATCAACATACTAAAGACGGAGCTTAATTCACAACGTTAGCGAGCCGCCTGGAGGCGGTTCTGCCGGAGGGTTACCGGAATTCAGTGAAGGCGGCGAGGTTACGTCTATGTAGCTGCCCTTTTCTTCGGAGGGTGCCGCAGGCTGCGGCCTTCGATCAGGCTGTAAAGGTCCTCGGCGAGATTGGTTGTGTGGTCGCCCGCACGCTCGATTGCCTGCGCCATCAGGAGCACATCGAAGTTCTGAGAGGTGTGCTCGGTCAGATGCTTCTGAAAAAGCCCATGACAGACACGGTCGATGTCTTTGTCCATTTGCAGAACCTTGCGGGCGGCCTCGAGATCGAGTTCGAGGAACCCGCGGTACACCAGGTCGAGCATCTCCCGTAGGATTGCCGACATTTCCACCAGCTGGCGCACGTCGAAGGCGGACATTTTTTCGGTGCGCGATTGCACACGCATGGCCACGCTCATCATCAGATCGCCGATGCGCTCCAGATCGGTGGTGCATTTCAGGCTGGTGAGGAGTTGCCGCGCCCGCGCTTCGTTCACCCGCGTGATCGCTGCGGGCAACCGATCATCGATGTAGCGCTCGATAATATCCAATTCCTGCTCGCATTCTTTGATGGCAAGAAAAGCCATGCGCGAGGAGTGCGTAAGCAGATCCCTAATGTTGAAAACTGCGTCCCGCGCGATGAGAAACGCTTTGAGTGCAGTGCGCGCAAGTTCGTCGAGAGACTGGGTCGGCTTGCGGGAGGATTTTTTTGCGGCTTCCAGCTTCGGAATCGGTAACGCCATCTCTGCACGGTCGATCGCCGCTACTTGTTGCGGTGCGATTCGCGATGTCACAGCTTTGCGAGGCATGTCAGCGATGCGCTGCCCCTTGGGAGGCTTCGTTCAGAATATCTCAATGGTGCTGCTTTCGGCACTCTACATAAGAAATGTGAACGCAGCATTAAACGCCGTTGCGCACGAGAGACGTGCCGATTAAAGTGGGGTAATCGCTCCCTGAGTATGGAAACACTTGAATATCTCCGCCGTCAATTCGTATACGATTCATGGGCAAATCGCGAAGTATTCGACGCGATTAGCGGCAACGCGAACTTGAGCAATCGGCCCTTGCAATTGTTATCCCACATTCTTTCCGCCGAGCGCCTCTGGCTCGAAAGAATTAGGCAACAGCCGCAGAGTCTGCCGGTGTGGCCCGATTTAACACTCGCGCAATGCAGCCTGCAGATCGATGACATGGCTATTCTTTGGAAGGAATATTTCGCGCGGCTTTCTCCTGAGCGGCTCGCAGCTCAAATCACCTACAAAAACACCAAGGGTGAGCCGTGGATGAGCACCGTGCAAGATATTTTGACCCATGTGCCTTTTCACTCTTCCTACCATCGCGGCCAGATAGCCGTCCAGACGCGCGCCGAGGGCGTTCAGCCCGCGTACACTGACTTCATTCATGCCGTGCGTCAGAGGCTGATCGAATAGAATCATTCGCAGCTCAAACAAGGGGCGGCGCAAAAAAACGTGCAGAAACAGTCTTTCTACGTGGTAGCAATGGCTCAAATCCTGGCTGCCGCCGTGTTCCTCTGGATCATTTTCTTTCGCGCCGGCGAATGGGATATGCAGCGCTATGCGGGCGCAGCGTTGACATTAATCGGCATTACAGGAATAGCGACCGCGCGCTTTCAATTGGGCCGATCGTTTGCGATTAAACCTGAGGCGCGACAATTAGTTACACGCGGCCTTTATTCGAAAATCCGCAATCCCATCTACGTGTTCGGGGCGCTCTTAATCTCGGGAGTGGTACTGCTCCTGCACCGCCCTCGCCTGTGGCTGTTGGTTATTGCCGTCGTCATCATGCAGATTGTCCGCGCACATCAAGAAGCGCGAATCCTCGAAACCGCTTTCGGCGAAAGTTATCGTGAGTATCGCCGCAAAACCTGGTTCTGAACGACCGTTTCGAGTGTTCTTTTCAGCTTCAAGAAATGACTGTCTCGCCAGAATTGTCCTCGATTACGTTACTATCTCACCAATGAAAAACCTCCTGCTTCTTGCTGTCGTGATTTTTTCCGCCTCCGGGATGCTCGGTTCCTCAGAGGAAGAACGTGCGCTTGCACCCATGCCCGCACCGGTTTCGGGCAATGCCGTTGCCAGCCTTCGCGAGGGCCTGGACTTGTTTTCCATGATGGGCATCGGCCCACATGAAACGTGGAGTGAAGTCACCAGTAAGGTTTATGTCCTGCACTTGAGCAGCGGCAAATGGTTTGAAGGGCATCCCGTGCCCGGAGTGGTCGGACGCGTGAATGCCGCAGCGGCTGCTGCGAAAGCGCGCGAAATCGTGCTCATGGGCGGGTTCATGCTCGATAGCGACGGCGCGGAGCGCCCCGTTCCAGACGTAAACGTGTACGAAGCGAGCATTCGCGAGTGGTCTCGCGGCAAAGATCTGCCGGTTGCGGTCGATAGCGCAGTCAGCGGGGTGATACACGATCGTTTCATATATTTAATCGGCGGCCGCTCGGCGAATGGCCCGGTCAATAATGTGCAGGTTTACGACGCGATAAAAGATACATGGAGTCAGGCAACGCCGTTTCCCGGAACTCCAGCGTTCGGGCAAGCCGGCGGAGTTTCCGAGGACGACATCGTCGTGATCGATGGTGCCAAAGTCGGACCAGTAGGCGGGCCGCGCTACGTAGCATCGGACGAATGCTGGCTCGGAAAGGTTGACCGCAAGAATCCCGCCAAAATTGAATGGAGCAAACTTCCGCCGCATCCCGGTCCGGCGCGTTTTGGAATCGCCAGCGGTGGCTCCGATCGCTACAAGAGAATTTACTTTTCCGGCGGCACTTCGACGCCTCACGATTACAAAGGTGTCGCATACGACGGCAAGCCGGCGGAAGTTTCGACATTCACTTTTGAATTCGATGCCCGCGGCCAGAAGTGGAATAAGTTGAGCGACAACACCTACGACCCACGAGGCGACGCGCGCGGAGTGTTGATCACGCCCTATGGCCCCGTCGTAATGGGGGGGGTGGCGCAAGACATGGCTGCCACCAACCGCGTGTCACTGCTGCCAAGAAAAGAAGGAACGTTCGGCAAATAGCCCGTTCCAACAGCGTGGACGGCGAGGTTCTCTAAATTGCCCGATTACCAAATTTCGCAGTTGCACAATCTTTATCGCGCTCTGGCCAGCACCAGCGTAATGTCATCCGGCTGCTCATGCTCGCCAATCCAGTCGTCGACCGCTGCCGTAACCGTCTGACTGATTTGCACAAGCGGCAATCGCCGGTTCTCACTCACTAGGTCGATCAAACGTTCTTCGCCGAATTCACCGAATTCGTTCTCCGGTTCGGTAACCCCGTCGCTATAGGCCAGAAAAACTTCGCCGGGATGCATTTCGACGGAATCCTCATCGTAGGTCATATTGTCGAAAAGCCCGATGACGGTGCCACCGGCCTCCAGTTTTCGCACTCGGCCGTCTTCGCCAATGAGGATCGGCGGCAGGTGTCCTCCGTTGCTGTAGGTCAAGCGGTGCGAACGGCCATCGTAAATTCCGAGAAATAACGTCGCATATTTTTCCGGCGGAGTGCTCTCGTAGAGCTGATGATTCAACAATCCAAGCAGCGCTCCGGGGGAAACCTCGATCCCTTCCGGCCAGGTTGCCATGATTCGTCCCGCGCCTGAAACCGCGCCGACTGCTACCGGCTCTCGCATTTGCGGCAAACTTTCAACGCTATAGGCGCGCACCGCCGAGTGAATCGTAGCCATCAGCAGCGCCGCCGAAATCCCTTTGCCGCTGATGTCGCCGACGGCGAGAATGAGCTTGTGCGAACTCGCGGTAAGAAAATCATAATAGTCTCCGCTCACCGTCCGCGCCGGACGGCAGAAGCCGTGCACTTCGAGCGATTCCAGCTCTGAAACCTGCCGCGGAAACAGCTGCGCCTGCACTTCCTGCGCAATGGCAAGCTCGCCCTCCAGCCGTTGTTTTTCCTTTTGCTCCTCGATCAGCTTTTCGATCGACTCGGTCATCGAGTTGAACGAGAGCGCGAGCTGCGCCAACTGGTCGGCCGACCTGACGGGGATGCGATGGCTGAAGTCCCCGCGATTCACGTGGCCGGTGGCATCATAAAGCTGCGCCACCGCGCTGGTCACGGTGCGAGTCATCCGTGTACCCGTAATCAGAGCGATCAGTTCAATGAGGCCGAAGAAAATCAGAACCGCGAGCAGAATATATTCGACCCCGGTAGCGATGTCGCCCAGAGCCGCAAACAAATGTCCATACAAAATCGAGGGCCGGGTTCGCACCATGACCATTGCGCCCGCACGAGAAGTATCGCCAGTTGTCCAATCGACTACCTGCAGCGGAGTACCGAATGTGATCTCACGATCCGTGATTCCTGCGGCTTGGGGAAGTGCGCCAACTGAAAAAGTCGCCCGCAGTGCCTGCGCGTCAAATGTATCTTTCTTGGGCTTGCTCTCCCGGGGAACAGTGGTGGAACGGCTGTTACCGGAATTGGCAGATACGCCTGCTTCGGTCTGCGCCGCTTGCGGTAAGGCCTGGCTGGGAGTGACGCCTTTATGATCCTGAGTACTGCTCCCGGCCGTGTAAAGCGTAATCTCGCCCAGGCTGGCGGCAATCTTTTCAATGAGCGGCCTGTCGAGCGGTTCGCTGGTAACCACCATCAGCTTGCCGCTACCTAAATCGAACAAAGATGCGACACGTATGTAGAGTCCGTCATCGTCGCGGACAATTTGCTTGAACGGCTGGCCTTCGCGTCCCGCTTTGCTATAGGGATTTTCTTCCTTGCTCAGGAACCCAGGAAAACGCACTGCCTCGATCTCGGCCCCGCTTATTGGTAACGGTTTTGCGTCGTACCAGGCGCAGACTCTTCGCCGGCTCCATGCGTGGTCACGCTTGCGCAATCCCGCCAGCGAATCGGCCGTGGGCGCTTCGCTTTTTTCCAGGCGCGCCGCGAGTTCGCTTCCGAATGCGGCATTCACGGCCTGCATGCTGCGGAGTTGCGAGTTAATTTCTGAAGTAACAACGAAACTGGCAAACTGGCCGGCGAAAAGATAAATCGTAATCGCAGCCATTACAAGTAGCAGGACGACCGGGATCACACCGATGAACACGTAAGTGACGATCAACCGGTTGCGCAGCCGCCAAAGAACTTTTCGCCTGAGCCCGCGAAAGGTGACAATGCAAAACAGCAGCGCAGCATCGAAAAGCAGAAATCTGATCCAGCCGCCAAGGCTGTCTCCCCACTCCGAGGAAAAAAACTTCAGCACCAACTTCAGCAGCCAGAGCAAGATCGCAAGGCCGAGCGAGTAATAAGCGCCACGCGCGACCCAGCCTTGCGGCCACCAACCATCCGTCAACAGCCACTCGCGCAACTTGTAGTAGGACTGCTTCATGAATTTGCGAAGTACACCCTTACACGAGTGGTTCCACGGATACGGCGATCCACAGTTCTTCGCCGAAAGCCCTCCACTTCAAGCGCCTAAATCTCGGGATAAAGGTCGAAAAAAGCTTCCAGGCTCGTCCGCAACTGCTTCTCAATTTCTTCCTTACTGCCTTCGAGCACGTGCATCGTCACGTGCGCCTCATGACCGTTGGTGAGCTTTACCGGAGCCTCGCCCACTTCGGCCACGTCCTCCGAAGGCAGCAGCCGCATACCGTAAACCAAGGTTAAATTCGCCATGAATGAATTCTAATCGCCTTGTGGTCGCCAGCGGAAATGTTTGAACTTTTGCCGACTTTAGCGATTTCGCATTCATCATTTAGAATTCAGCCGTGCCCCAAAAACTAATCTTGTTCCTGACCGGAGCCGTGCTGGCGCTGCCCGCCTTATGTCAGCAGCCGGCTGATACATCCCCAACTCAGCCGCAAGTAAAAGTAAACGTACTCAACGTGTGCACGCCCTCTGTCGCCGAGCAAAAAGAAATTGCCGCTGCTCTGGCGCGGATTCCGAAGCAGCCCCTATTTGCAGAGGACTTTGAGATTTCTCATGGACGATCGACTCTCGACACTCCACCCAATTTTCTGCAGCCGGCGCAGAATGCGAAAATGTCAGATGAGTCTTCGGTTGCAAGCTACGTGCGCATTAGGCACGAGTTCGCGGTGCAGGCGACGTTTTCGAGCGTGCAATATTCGTTTAGCAACGACGGACAAAATATGGTGGAGACACTCGTTTTGCACGTCCGCGATCCGAAGGATCTGATTCAGGTTTCCATGGAAGACAGCGCCTCTGCGATCGGCAGCGCCGAGAACATGATCGGCGCGAATACACCGGCAAACCGCATCCGCCTTGAGCGCTTCGGAAAATCGTCGATCGCCCTAGCGCGATGTTCAGTCGCCGAGAATGGACCGGCACCCGATCAGAGTGCCTATGAGCCACTCTTCCGCAGCGCCTCAGAGATATTGGCCAACTATCGCAAGCTGCTTGGAGTGCGGCACACGGTTTCCGCGGAGTTGGCGCAAATCCCGAACGGCGAGCAAAAGCTAATAAAGCCGAAATCGGCAAAAGATCAAGAAACGAAATGATCTGTAGAGTTCAGCAGCTTCAAGTTCGTCGTCTTCTATTTGCCTAAGAATTGCAGTTTGCATCGAAAATCGGCTCGGATAATCTAACGGCTAATTACCAAATTCTTATGAGCGAAACGCGCAACGTCGTCATCATCGGATCCGGCTGCGCCGGGCACACTGCCGCGCTTTACACTGCGCGCGCCAACCTGAAACCTCTCGTCGTCGAGGGCCACGAACCCGGCGGCCAGTTGTCTCTCACCACGCTGGTCGAGAACTTTCCCGGTTTTCCCGAAGGCATCATGGGGCCGCAATTGATCGATAACATGCGCAAACAGGCCGAACGGTTCGGGGCGGA
Organism: uncultured Acidobacteriaceae bacterium; assembly: GCA_964530145.1. Taxonomy (GTDB): domain Bacteria; phylum Acidobacteriota; class Terriglobia; order Terriglobales; family Acidobacteriaceae; genus Sulfotelmatobacter. The sequence continues at coordinate 23,350 of CAZGXY010000025.1, forward strand.
ATATCGCATGGCGCACCTCACCAGCGTGGATTTCAGCCAGCGTCCGTTCCTGCTTCATCTCGGCAAGCACCAGGTGCACACACAAGCGCTCATCATCGCCAGCGGCGCGTCGGCACGCTGGCTCGGATTGCCCAACGAGCAAAAGCTCATTGGCCATGGCGTTTCTTCGTGCGCGACCTGCGACGGATTTTTTTTCTCGGGCAAAGAAATCGTCGTCATCGGGGGCGGAGACTCGGCCATGGAAGAGGCGATCTTCCTGACTCGCTTCGCGACAAAGGTTACGCTCATTCATCGCAGCCAAAACTTTCGCGCCTCGAAGATCATGCTCGAACGGGCAAAGAAGAACCCCAAGATTCATTTTCTTACCGATACGGTTGTCGAGGATGTCTACGACACCGCACACAACGAAGTTACGGGCCTTAAGCTGCGTAATGTCAAAACCGGAGTAGTGTCCGACTTCCCGACGAGTGCGCTGTTCCTGGGTATCGGCCACGACCCCAACGCGAAAATGTTTGCCGGGCATCTCGACACCGATGCCGACGGATATATCAAAACTCATAACTACGTAATGACTCGCGTTCATGGCGTATACGCCTGTGGCGACGTGCAGGACCGCCGCTACCGGCAAGCGATCACTGCGGCCGGAACCGGCTGTATGGCTGCCATTGAGGTCGAGAAATTTCTGGAAGAGCAGGCCGGCTAGGGGCGGCATGCGGTGCGGGCCCTGGAAAGCGTGCCCTTTACAGGATTTACGTGCGCATTACCTGGGTAATCTTTAACGCCGTCTAAGTCTTCCTTATCCTCGCGTAGAAGATTAACCCCTATGCGCACCAGGTCTGCACTTATCGCTTTGGCCATCCTGTCCCCTGCGCTCTCTGCGCCGCAGTGCATTCTGGGTCAAGACGCAGCAGAAGCAAACCGCAGAATCGTGAATAAAGTGGTTCCGCAATATCCCGCTCTCGCCCGCGCCATGAAAATCCAGGGCAGCGTGCGGATTGACGTTTTGGTCGATTCCAGCGGCAAGGTGAAATCCATTGAAGTCAAGGGTGGACATCCCATCCTGGTTCAATCGGCAGAGGCCGCGCTGCACGAGTGGAAATGGGAACCAGCGTCCCATGAAACTCACCAGGTTGTGGAATTAAAATTTACGCCCTAAGCCACCTTCGTTTTTCTCGCCCATATTAGCCGCTCTCGTGCGCATGTCGCAGATCAATCTGCGAGACCTTTCTTTGTGATACAACATTCTGTGTCCTTTATGACTTACTCATTAATTTCCGTTTCCTCATAACCTTTCAGGTGGCAAATGCTGAGAACCTTCTTCGTTCGCCTTTCTGAAAACAAATCCTTGCGACATTTTGCCGAGCAATCTTCCATCGGGCACCGCGTTTCCGGCCGGTTCGTAGCCGGTACAGAAATCGTAGATGCCGTCCGCGCGACCCAATCCATCAACCGCGCCGGGATGAGCGTCAGCATCGACAATCTGGGCGAGAATGTCACCAATCCCGACGAAGCACGCCACAGCGCCCGGCTCTATCACCAGATTCTCGACGCCATCGTTACTGAAAAGCTCAATGCCAACATCAGCCTCAAACTGACTCATATGGGACTCGACGTTGATGAGAATCTGGCGCGCGAACTCGTCGCCAGCCTGGTTGCGAAAGCCGCGTCGATGAACCCGCCAGGTTTTGTCCGCGTGGACATGGAAGGCTCGCCGTACACGCAGCGCACCTTGGATTTCGTTCACGAGCTACACCGGAAGCCTGGATATGGCAGTTCCGTCGGGACCGTGATTCAGGCTTATCTGAAACGCTCGGAGAACGATGTCGAAAAACTACTCGCCGATGGCATCCGCATCCGGCTTTGCAAAGGTGCGTACAAAGAGGCCGCCGACATCGCCTTCGCCGCAAAATCGGACGTAGACGATAATTATCTCAAGCTTACGAAAACCTTGCTGAAGAGCGGCATTTATCACGGCCTCGCCACGCACGACGAAAACATCATTCGGCAAATCGAGGCTTTCGCGAGGCAGGAAAGGATTTCTCCTGACTCGTTTGAGTTTCAGATGCTCTACGGAATCCGCCGCGATCTGCAGCAAAACCTGGTGAAAAGCGGCTGGCGTTTACGCATTTATATTCCGTTCGGCACCGAGTGGTATCCCTATTTCATGCGCCGGCTCGGGGAACGTCCGGCCAATGTATTGTTCATAGCCCGCAATTTGCTGAGGGCATGATGCGGCAACATTCCAAGTTGCTGTCCTGGTACACAAAACATATGTTGGCGAAAGTGATGTCCGCGAAAATGACGCCCACGAAAATTATGTCCACAAAGCGAAATCTGCTCTCGACCATCGTGCTTACCATCCTTCTTATAACTTCGGGTTTCGGCCAGAATACGCCGGCTCCCACACAATCGCAGGAAAACATCGGTTACAAATCCGCAGCCGATGCCGACCAGAAGAAAACTCTTCTGCTGAAAGATTTCCACCCGAAGTCGATGCTTCACGCGTCGCAACACAACATCGACCGCGCCAAGTTTTACGTGATCGACGTCCACAATCACACCAATGACGCTATGCGAATCGAAGACCATCTACCGCCGCAGCGCGTCATCGAAATCATGGACCATACCAACGTGAAAACCGTGGTTATCCTGACCGGCATGTGGGGCGAGAAGCTGCAACACGTAATCGACGAGATGGTTAAGCCGTATCCGGGCCGCTTCATCGTCTTCGAGCAAATCGATTTCAGCAAGATCGGCGACCCGAATTTCAGCCAGGAAATGGTCGCACAGCTCGACGATTCGGTCGCTCGCGGCGCGCGTGGCTTGAAACAATTAAAAGATCTGGGTTTGACCGATCGCGACAAGTCGGGCAAGCTGATCGCCGTCGACGATCCACGCCTGGATCCCATCTGGGAAGAATGCGGGCGGTTGGGAATTCCGGTTTCCATTCATACGTCGGACCCCGAAGCGTTTTTTCATCCTATCGACAACACGAACGAACGTTATGAAGAGCTGATCGAACATCCCGGCTGGAGTTTTTACGGCCCGCAGTTCCCCACGAAAGAAGCTCTCCTCGCGGCGCGTGACCGCATGTTTGCCAGACATCCGCACACAACCTTCGTTGCGCTGCATATGGCAAACTGGCCCGAGAACCTCGACTACGTTTCCCATTTGCTGGATACTTTGCCGAACGTAATGGTCGAATTCGGCGCCCGCGAGGCCGAACTCGGACGCCAACCGCGCCGCACCCGCGAGTTCTTTATCAAATATCAGGACCGCATCATGTTCGGCACCGATAACGGCATGGACGAAGCCATGTATCGCAATCACTTCCGCTGGCTCGAAACCTCGGACGAATATTTCGATTATTGGGGATATCCCGGGCAGGGCCGCTGGAAGATTTCGGGACTCGATCTTCCCGATGGAGTACTGGAAAAGATTTATCACAAGAATGCGGAACGCCTGTTCGCGCAATTCAAGGGCGGACAAATCGCAAAAAGCGGAGACGACGATCCCGATGCCAGACCGCCCGTTACCGATGCCGATTTGCGCATCGTGCAGCGAGCTCGAGAAATCCTCGACAGCGAAAATAAGTGGGATCGAGCCGACACGCGAAAGTGCGCACCAAACGCGAAAGCTTTCAGTTTGTATTGCGCGTTAGAAGATGCGACTCAGGAAGTTAACGGGAACTTCGAACATCGTGGCGCGGCCATGCAGGAAGCGCGATTTGTGATCGATGCACTTGCTCCCACGAAGAACTACCATCATCGCCTTATGGATTACAACAATGATCCGGCGACAACGTTCGCCGATGTTCGGAAGTTCTTTGGGCAATTAGAAGAACGGATTGAAAAGCGGGTAAGAGAGCAGGCGACGAATCAGTAGGCACGCCTGCCGTGGACTCTTTCCAATACAGGCAAACAGCAGGTTCCTAGCTGCCGCTTGGCGGCGATTCGGAACGACAGCCCCCGATTGACAGTGCGTCTGACTGGCCACCGTCAGCAAACCGATGGCGTCAATTAAGTTGCAGTCAGCTCACTTTTCTCTTATCGGCGGCGGTTCGGGCACAGCCGCGCCGTCGGCGCGCGCATCAGAAGCCCCGTAATTCACTTTGGTCTTCGTATTGTGCAAAACCGCCTGCCCGCGGCCCATGGCGGTTGTATATTCGCGGCGCACATCAAGTTGATGCCCCATTGCCGTGAGCTTTTGCCGCACCTCCGCCGGCACGCGCGATTCGATCACAATATTGCACCCCCGCTGCGGACTCACGGTGAATCGCGCGGTTTCCATCGCTTCCTGAATGTTCATCCCGTAGTCAACGACATTCGAAACGAACTGCGCATGGGCCAAGGGTTGGTTCGCACCGCCCATGATTCCGAAGCCGATGTGCTCGTCCCCGCGCTCCATAAAGGCGGGAATGATCGTATGAAACGGGCGCTTGCGGGGAGCAAGCGCATTCGGTGACGCCGGGTCAAGAGAAAACAGGGCGCCCCGGTCCTGGAGCGCGAATCCCATGCCGCGCACCACGATGCCCGCGCCGAACGCTTCGTAGTTACTCTGAATCAAGGAAACGATGTTGCCGTCGCGATCGACCACCGAGAGATATGTCGTATCGCTAAACGGAGGCACACCAGCCGCGACGTCGCAATTCGCCTTCGCCGGATCGATTAGCTTTGCTCGCTCACGCGCATATTCCTTCGACAGGATCCCCTTCACCGGAACCATGGCAAATCGCGGATCACCGTTGTAGCGGCCCAAATCGGCATAGGCCAGCTTCATCGCTTCAATCTTCTTGTGCAGCTCGGCAACGCTGAGCGGGCCATCGGGCGATGGTGGGGCCGCCCCCATAATGTTCAGCATCTCGAGCGCAGCCATGCCTTGCCCATTTGGGGGGAGTTCGTAAATCGTCCAGTCGCGGTAAGTAGTTGAAATCGGCTCAACCCACTCGGGAGAGAAATCACTCAGATCGGCCGGAGCCATTGTCCCTTTAAAAACCTGCGAAGTGGCGATAACGGCTTGCGCTATCTGGCCCTTGTAAAACACATCGGCCCCTTGCTCGGCAATCAACCGCAAAGCCTTCGCCAGATCCCGATTCTGAAACATCTGCCCAACTTCCGGCGATTTGCCACCCGGCAGATAAACTTGCTGCGCTTCGGGGTCGTCCTTCAGCCAATCGGCAGAATCCTTCCAATAAGAGGCGATGACCTCCGGAACCGGATAACCTTCCTCCGCGTAAGAAATCGCCGACTGAAAAAGATCGTTCCATGCCAGCCGCCCGAAGCGATGGTGCAGGGCGTTCCATCCCGCCACAGCTCCCGGCACGGTCACGGAGTCGATGCCTTCGACCGGCATCTCAACGTCTTTCTTCGCTTTTAGGTGCTCGATCGTCAGCCCTTGCGGCGCCCATCCGCTGGCGTTCAAGCCATAAAGCTTGCCTGTTTTCGCTTCCCAGTAAATTGCGAACAGATCGCCGCCCATGCCGTTCATCATGGGCTCGGTGACGCCGAGAACCGCGTTGGCAGCGATCGCCGCGTCTACCGCCGAACCTCCTTGCGCCAGAATTTGCGCCCCCGCAACCGACGCCTGCACGTGGCTCGTCGCCACGATCCCGTACGGAGTAATCACCATGGAGCGCGCGTTTGAACGATCGCGCGCGCTCATCGAAGCTGTAAGTACGAGCACCGCCACTCCAATCCGAAAAGAAATGTTCATACTATACCGGTCCATCATGTAACAGTATCTCGCTCGGCCATTGGATTATGAGTCTCGAACAACTTATCATCAATCCCAGAAACCAAACCAAACGGAGAACGGCGTTGAAAGCAAGCCTGATGTGGTTGATTCTTGGCGCGACCATCTTATCGTCAATGGCAAGTGCGCCGGCACAGACCGCGTCCCCCGAGCAGCAACCGGCGCAGAGCCAAACACAGCCGCACGAACTGAAAGTGACCGACTACACGCTTCCCCGCGACAAACTCGCCAAAGCCAAAGCGCTCTACGAAACCAGTACCGTGTTGTATCTGTTCGGCGTAGTTTTCGGCATCGCCATGCTCTGGGCGTTGCTTCAACTTCGGGTAGCACCATTCTTTCGCGATCTAGCGGAGCGCGCCAGCGAGAAGCGATTTGCGCAAACTTTGATCTTCGTGCCGCTGCTGATGCTTTTGATTGCTGTCATCCTGCTGCCGATGGATGTTTATACCCACCACATCTCACGGCAATACGGGCTATCTGTGCAAGATTGGGGTTCATGGGTGGGCGATTGGCTCAAAGGCCAGACCCTATCGCTCGTCGTCACTATTCTCGCTATTTTTGGACTCTTCTGGGTCATCCGCAAGAGCCCGCGACGATGGTGGTTCTACTTCTGGTTGCTCACGCTGCCTTTCATCGTGCTCATCATCTTTATAGCCCCAGTGATTCTCGATCCCATGTTCAACACTTTCGTCCCGCTCGAAAAAACGGAGCCCCAGCTCGTTACGGCGCTACAGCAAGTCACCGCACGCGGCGGACTTCAAATACCGGCGGACCGGATGTTTGAAATGAAAGCCAGCGAGAAAGTGACAACTTACAACGCTTATGTCACCGGAATCGGCGCGACCAAACGCGTGGTCGTCTGGGACAACGCTGCGCGCGACATGACCATCTCCGAAACCATCTTCGTCTTCGGGCACGAGATGGGTCACTATGTTTTGAATCACATCTACAAAGGATTGGCGTTCTTCGCCGCGCTGGCTTTCGCGGGATTTTGGGTGGGAAGAACAATCGTGGTTGCGATGATGGCGCGATGGGGCGAGGGCTGGCGGCTTCGCGGCATCGACGATCTTGCCGCACTTCCGGTTTTCTTACTGACCTTAACTCTGCTCTCCCTGGTTTCTCAGCCATTTGCCAGCGCCTTCAGCCGACATCTCGAGCATCAAGCCGATATCTACGGGTTGGAAGTCATCCACGGCATGATTCCGAACAGCGCTGAAGTCGCCGCATCGGCATTTCAAAGGCTCGGCGAGAAAAGCTACGACTATCCAGCGCCAAGCAGGTTCTTGGTTTTTTGGTCGTATGACCATCCAACTATCAAAGACAGAATTCAATTCGCTCTTCACTACGATCCATGGAACACGCCTTCAGGGCCAAAATACGTCAAGTGATTTGCCCTGCCACACGTCTTCGTGATGATTTGTCCTCTAGCGCCCGTCACCGTGTCGAACGCCACATTGTGATGGCTGTCACCTTCGAAAAACCTTGGTAACCAATCCCGCCTCGAACCGCGATGTAACTACCATCAGCTTCTGCGCCGATCGATATTCCATCTCGTCAATTACTAGCGTAACTAGTTGGCGGTAACCGCCTATGTTAAAGATTCTTAATGACAGGGCACTGACTGCACGCTGGTTCCTGCCGTTGATTTCGTAAACCTTAGCAGCCCTGAACTGAGGAGAACGATGTCCAAGAAAATTCTTGTGGTTGACGACTCCAGAACCGCTCTGATGATGGAGCGCCAGATTCTGGAAACACGCACGCCTTACCAGTGCGTCACCGCGAGCGACGGGCAGGAAGCCGTCGAAAAAGCCCAGCAGGAGCGCCCCGATCTCATCCTGATGGATGTGGTCATGCCGCGGATGAACGGTTTTGAGGCCTGCAAGAAACTCCGCCAGGGACCGAACACCCGCGAGATCCCCATCGTTTTAGTCACCACGCGCGGCGAAGAATCCTACATGGAGGCCGGCTTCCAGAGCGGATGCAATGACTACATCACTAAACCGGTGAATGGCTCCGAATTAGTCGCGCTGCTACAGAGCTATCTGGGTGAGTAGCGCAACCCGAACCCGGTTCGGCTCCCTGCAGCGATAGAAATGGTCTGTCATAGGGCAATCGACTTTTCATGAACTTTAACGGAAATCATGCGTCCGCGCCGAAACGGGCCCCCATGGCCGATCCCATGAACGATCTGCGCTTGTCGGCGGCTCGCAAAAGACTCGCTGAAAGCAAGGATAAAGAAGACGCGATTGAGGGTCTGCGTGAGATTGTCGCCAACCTGCTCGGCTGTGAAGAGATCGGTCTTTTCGAAGTCGATGCTGGCGGCGATGCTTTCACCGTGTGCTGGTCCTTCGGGGCCGACCTCGACCACTACGACTTGTCGCACGCGATCGGTGCGGCTGGCCTAGAGCGCGTGCTGCAAGGCGATTGTCACATCGATGTAACCGATTGCGATCGTTCCAGCGGCATGGCAAAAGCCTTCGTTCCCATTCGCGTGGCAAATCAAACCATTGGGATTCTCGCCATCCTGCGCTTGCTTCCACAGAAGATCGCCTTCGACACCCACGACATGGAACTCTTCAAGCTTCTTTCCGAAGAGGCGGCCAATCCTCTGTTCGGCCTCAATGCGCATCAAGCATCAACGCCCGCGCGGCCAGGAATGAAACCATGAGCGGAAATGCCCCCAAGTTCAATCCCGCGGTCCTGCCCAACGAGTTCATGAAGGATTTCACCCCGGCAGAGTCCAGCGAGAGCCGGCATTTCCTTTATCCGGGGCAGGTTTTCGCCAGTCGCGATCCCATCACTATCTCAACCATTCTCGGTTCCTGCGCAGCGGTCTGCCTTTGGGATCGCCACATGCGCGCCGGTGGGATGAACCATTACCTCCTGCCGGAAGGGCCGACTGACGGCCCCAACCGCCTGCGTTACGGCAATGTTGCTAATGCGGAACTCTTGAAACAAGTATTGGCGCTGGGATGTGAGGTCAAAAATTTGCAGGCTAAGATTTTTGGCGGATCGAGCGCCTTTTCCGTCGATCTTTCGCAATCTCTGGGAACCAGAAACGTCGATCTCGCTGAACGTTTTCTCCGCACCTCGGGAATTCCGGTCGTGGAAAGAGATGTCTCTGGAAAACACGGACGCAGACTCGTCTTTCAGCTGGCAGAGGGAGTCACAACCATTAAGAGCTTTGAGCAGGTTCAGTGAATATGCGGGAGTTGCACTATCAACTCGGTAGCGAAGGGGGGAACGATGGAATTCTCCGACTTCGATCGTGATGCAATCCTTGCTTCATTCCTTGCCGAATCCGAGGAGGGCCTGGATGTCATGGAGCAGGCGTTGGTGCAGATGGAATCCAACCCCTCCGAACCCGAGCTTCTGCATACCATCTTTCGCGTGGCCCACAGCATCAAGGGCAATGCAACCTCGCTTCAACTGACGGAACTGTCCGGCTTCGCCCACGTCGTCGAGGATCTTCTGGATGTCTTTCGCGAGCAGCAACTCCTGCCCACTGCGGAGTTGATTTCGCTGTTGTTGAAAGCCGTAGATGAGCTTCGCGCTATGGTCTCCGCGGCCCAGACCGGGCCGGTTGAACTGACATCCCAGCAACAGAACCTGAGAAAAGAAATTGCTCGCGAAGTCGAGAAGCGCTCCAAACGTGTTGTCCGGGCCAACGGTACCCGCGAGGAATCCATCTCAGGAACAAAAATCGACGCACTGTCCAATGCCAACCATCGCACTCTGCGCGCCGATGTCGACAAGCTCGATCACATGCTCAACCTGACGGGTGAAATCGTTATTGCGCAGGGCCGGCTCCGCCAAATGATCGAAAACCTCAGCGGCGATCAAGGCCGTGCCATTCTCGAAATGCATCGCGAAGCGGAGCGCCTCTACATGGACCTGCAAAGCGAGGTTATGAGCATACGCATGGTTCCAGTCGGGCCCTTATTCCGCCAGTTTGTGCGTTCAGTGCGGGATTTGGCGCGCAGCCACGGAAAGCTCGCCCGACTAGAAGTCATTGGCGGAGATGTCGAAGTCGACACGACCGTCCTCGAGCAACTCAAAGATCCACTCTTGCATCTTCTCCGCAACGCCGTCGATCACGGCCTGGAAAAACCCGAGGCCCGCGAAAGTAAGGGCAAGAACCCTTGTGGGCTGATCAAACTGGCAGCCGCGCACAGCGCTGGCAATATCGTCGTTACGCTGCAAGACGATGGAGCCGGTTTTGACAAAACGAAAATTCTCGAAAAAGCGCGCCTGGTCGGATTGATCTCCGCGAAAGACGACTTCCGCGATCAGGAAATCTACAGCCTGGTATTCCGGGCTGGATTTTCCACGGCAGAATCGGTCACCGATCTTTCGGGCCGGGGTGTCGGTCTCGATGTCGTCCGCCGCAATATCGATACGCTGCGCGGCACTGTCGATATCGCCAGCGCCGCTGGCAAAGGCAGCACCATCACCATTCGACTCCCACTGACGCTCGCTATTATTGAGGGATTCTCGGTGAGAGTGGGCAGCGAAGTTTTTATCGTGCCGATCGAGCACGTCACCGAATGCACCGAGTTGCCCGCGACACAGAGAAACACCGATGCCAGCGGCGTTCTCAGCCTTCGTGGCGAACCTCTGCCTTACGTGCGCTTGCGGCATGCCTTTAGCGTGGCCGGAGAAGTTCCGCGCAAGGAGAATGTCGTGGTCGTCAAAATCAACGACTTCTACGCAGGAATCGCAGTTGACGAATTACTGGGCGGCATGCAAACCGTGATCAAGCCGCTGGGAAAGGCGTTTCGCTCGGTACACGGCATCGCCGGTTCAACCGTTCTTGGGGATGGCCGCGTGGGCCTGATCATCGACGTTCCCAGCCTTCTGCGCGGCGTCATGCACTCGTCGGTACAACCTTCGCCGGCACAAGCTTAGAAACAAGGAAATTTGAGAGGAAAGCAATGAAAACGTGGCAAGATCAAAAAATCGGCACCCGGCTCGGTATCGTTTTCGGTGCCATTCTGTTGTTCGTGATCGCAGTTGGCGCGTTCGGCCTGAACTGGCTCGACCGTCTTAATTCCAACATGTCCGCCACGCTGCAGAAACGCTACAACGTGGTTGAGTTGACACACCAGACCATCGAAAACTCGATCACCAACTCGCGGATCACGCTTCAGTTGTTCGAGACTACCGATCCAGAGAAGGAAAAGAAGCTGAACGAGGAAAATGAAGGAATCAGCCGCCGGATCAGCTCTCAGATCGCGGAAATCGAAAAAAATCTCAGCTCCCAGCAGGAGCGCGAGACATTCGACGTGGTCACTCAACACCGCCAGGCCTATATTTCTGCCCGTGAGAAGGCGAAGAAGTTGCTTGCCGATAAAAAACGCGACCAGGCTATGGATGCGCTCGCGGATGACGTCATCCCCGCGCTCGATTCCTATCGCGCGATGTGGCAGAAATTTATCGACCTCCAAACCACTGCCATGCAGCAAAGCATGAAAGAAAATCAGGATGCTTTCGCCATGGGCCGCAGGATTTCATGGATGTTCCTGGTCCTCGTTCTATTGACCTCGCCGCTGGTTGCCTACAGCATTACCAGGGGCATTACTGATCCCATTCGTCAGGCAGTCCAACATGCCGAGCGAATCGCCGCGGGCGACCTGACCAAAGAGATCGCCGTGACCAACCGCTCTGAAACCGGCCAACTGCTGCAGGCCATGCACGACATGAGCAACAAGCTTTCCGGCATCATCCGGGACGTGCGCGAAGGCTCGACGGCAGTAGCCTCCGCCGCACAGCAAGTCTCAGCTTCCTCGCAGAGCCTCTCGCAAGGAACCAGCGAACAGGCAGCATCGGTGGAAGAGATGAGTTCCAGCCTAGAGCAGATGAATGCATCGATCACCCAGAATGCCGATAACAGCCGCCAGGTTGAGCAAACCGCCGCGAGAGGTGCAGCGGCAGCCGAAGAAAGCGGCAATGCAGTCAAAGAGACCGTGGAAGCGATGAAGCAGATCGCCGCCAAAACCTCGGTGATCGAAGAGATTGCCTACCAGACCAACTTGCTCGCGCTCAATGCCGCCATCGAAGCGGCTCGCGCAGGCGATCAGGGGAGAGGTTTTGCCGTGGTAGCGGTCGAGGTTCGCAAGTTAGCCGAGCGCAGTCAACTCGCCGCGCAAGAAATCGGCGGGCTCGCCGCAAACAGCGTCAAGGTTGCAGAGCGCTCCGGCCAACTGCTCACCGATCTCGTACCGTCAATTAAAAAGACGGCTGAGTTAGTGCAGGATGTCGCCGCCGCGTCGACCGAACAATCCGGTGGCGTCACCCAGATCAACAAAGCCATGGCGCAGGTCGATACCGTCACGCAGCGCAATGCCTCGTCAGCGGAAGAACTCTCCAGTACGGCGGAAGAATTGGCAGCTCAGTCTGAGCAGTTGCAACAATTGATGACGTTCTTCCGAGTCGCCGGAGAACAATACGCCCGTAACCACAACGGCGAGAAACGCGTGCTCATGCCGCTGAATCCGGCCTTCAAGACCAACTTTGCGGCGCGCAGTTCGAGGCAAACCGGTGGAAAACATGAGGAAGAGGCAAACTTCTCTCCCTTCTAATCACGACTACTAGGTGACAAGAATCGTCTGAGAGCGACAATTCTGAAAAGCCCGCACCGCCGTTCGAGATTTGAGGACTGACATTTATGGGAGCTACCAATCCGGGGAAGACTCAACTCCCTGTCAACAAAACGCAATACCTCACGTTTTTCACCGCGAGTGAGGAGTACGCAATCAGCATCGTTAAGGTGCGCGAGATCATCGAGTACGAAACCGTGACCACTGTACCTAACACGCCACCTTGGATCAGCGGTGTAACGAACCTGCGTGGCAAAGTGATTCCCGTCGTCGATCTCGCGGTGAAATTCGGTTTGCCTCCGAGCCGCATCGCAAAATTCTCCTGCGTCATCATCACAGATGTTCTGTTTCAGGGTGAAAGCTTGACCATGGGAGTCCTCGCCGACGCGGTAAGCCAGGTCATCGATTTTTCCGCCGACGACATCGAACCAACTCCGCCCTTCGGCACTCGCGTAAAAACGGAATACCTTTTGGGGATGGGAGCGCTGGGGAAGAAATTCTGTCTGATTCTCGATATCGACAAAGTTCTCTCCGCCGAAGAAATTCTGACCGTCACCGAATCCCTTCCTGAGGAAACGGCCGCAGGCTCATCCGCGAACACCAGCACCAAAGCCCCAGGCAAAGATTCGCACTTCGAAGCCGGAGCCTAAGCGTGTCCGTGGGCACAGCGCCGGGCAAAGATCCCATCGGCTCGACCGATAGTGATCTCTTCCTTGAGCAACCGCCCCATCTCTCGGTCAACCCCATCCTTTTCCGCAAATTTCAAAAGCTGATCTACTCCGAGACCGGCATCTGGCTCAGCGACGCAAAAACTGCGTTGCTTTGCGGGCGTCTATTTCGGCGACTGCGGGACCTAGGGATCTCGTCGCTCAAAACCTATTATGAATGCGTCTCTCAACCGGACCAGCACGAAGAACGCGCCCGCATGATCGACGCCATTACCACCAACGAGACCCGCTTCTTTCGCGAGGCCCGGCAATTCGAATTCCTTGTGCAAAGGATTTTTCCCCGCTGCCACGCTGAGGCCGACGAGGGTGCGCCCAAGCGGCTGCGAATTTGGAGTGCGGGGTGTTCTTCGGGAGAAGAACCCTACACGCTGGCCATGCTAGTTGCCGCTCATTTACCCGCCGAAAACGGATGGGATGTACAAATTCTCGCGACCGACATTTCCAACCGTGCTCTCGAAAAGGCACGCAAAGCAATCTATCCCCTCACCCGGGCGAGCGAGATACCCGCAGATCTTCTTCACGGCTTCATGCTTCGCGGAAACGGCGAGCGCAAGGGCGAGATGAAAGTAAAGATCGAAATTCAGCGGATGGTCGAATTTCGAAGATTCAACCTGATCGATGAAAGCTTGAGCGAAGCCCCCTTCGACATTATTTTTTGCCGGAACGTACTCATCTATTTCGACGCGGCCTCCAAGCAGACCGTGGTCACGAATCTGCTGCGCCATCTCATGCCTGATGGCTTGCTCTTCGTAGGCCACGCGGAAAATCTAAGCAGCATCTCGAATGAACTGCGAAGTCTCGAGCCAACTATCTATCTCAAGACAAGAAGCAACAGAGAAAGCCGTTGAGCATGTCGAAATTTTGCCCAATTCGCGGTTCTGTAACTCCCACTTTTCTGGAGGATGATTCAATCCCGTGCCGTTAAACGAAGGTCCACTCCAGGTTCTGGTTGTCGACGATTCCGCCATGGTCCGTCAGGTGATGCAGGCGATTCTGTCAACCGATCGCCGCATCGAGGTTAAAACAGCAGCTGACCCAATCATTGCCTGGGGAAAGATGCAGAAGGAGCGTCCCGACGTCGTCATTACCGATCTCGAAATGCCGCGCATGGACGGCTTAACCTTCATCCGCAAAATCATGGCCGAGATGCCGATTCCCGTCGTCGTCTGCTCTGGCCTTGCGGCCCGCGGCACGGAACTCGGTCTTCGGGCACTGGAAGAAGGCGCAATCGAGGTCATTACGAAGCCGAAGGTTGCCGTGCGTGAGTTCCTGCACGAATCGGCGGTAATGCTTCTCGATGCTGTTTGGAGCGCATCCCAGGCTCAACTTCGCCCGCGCATGATCGCGGCCCCGCACCTGACCGCCGATGCAGTTCTGCCGCGTAAGAGCAACGCCGCGACCTCAGCTCCAGGAAATGTAATAGCCATCGGTGCCTCCACCGGCGGAACCGAGGCGCTACGCGTCTTCCTCGTAGCGCTTCCTGCCGATTGCCCGCCAGTCGTGATTGTCCAGCACATGCCCGAAGTCTTCACCCGGGCATTTGCAGAGCGCTTGAATAAGGAGTGCGTTGTCGAAATCGCCGAAGCTAAGAATGGCGATCAGCTTCGCAACGGGATTGCTCTCATCGCGCCCGGCAATCGCCATATGCTCGTCAATCGCAGCGGAAGCGATTTTGTAATTCAGGTACTGGACGGCCCATTGGTTTCGCGGCACCGTCCCAGCGTCGATGTGCTGTTTCGGTCGGTCGCAATTTCGGTTGGCGCAAAAGCTGTCGGCGTAATTATGACTGGCATGGGCAACGATGGAGCCGAAGGACTCGGCGAGATGAAAGAGGCGGGCGCCATCACCATCGCGCAGGACGAAGCCAGCTGCGTAGTCTTCGGCATGCCGAAAGAGGCCATCGCCCGCGGTGTCGTGGATGTCGTCATGCCGCTGGACAAAATTGCCAGCGCCGTCTTGAATCTGCGAAGCCGGGGCTTCGCGAACTCGCTTTAACTCTACTGCCTCCAGCCGGCGTATTCATCGCGCCCGGCAAAAATCTCGTGCAGCCGGTCTATTATCCGTTGCTTTAACGTCGCAGGCTTCTGTGGCGTTTCAGCGGTTTCCTTCTTACCTTCCAGCCCCTTTTCGGGGGCGGGGGCAGCACCTGCAGCCATAATTGTGTTCTCCTGTACGTGATTCGTTGTTGCTCACAGCAACAAACGCGGAGATTTCTGCCGGAAAGGGGGATGGCGAGAGATCTGCATCTGAATACTAAGAGGTCTCTAATTTCTAAAGCAGATCACCAACGTCGTAGCACTCCAGACGGGAAAGGAGCTCTTGGCACCCGTGGCTACTATGAGCGCTCCGCCAGCGAGTTTGGTCAGCAGGAGGTCGCGTGAGGATTTTGACTTCCTACGTCCCCGCCTTAATCTCCGCGGCATTCCCGCCGCTATAAGTCACCACCACCGGCTTCCCTCCATTCGGGTATCGCACGGTCTTATCCTGCGACGAAGCCCCGGCATCCGGAACTCCCATCCCAACGGCAAAAGACGTCTGCAGTTCGTTCATTCCTGGCTTCACTTCATGCTGTGCGATCGCCTGCCACACATCTGCCGGCCAATGCTTGTAAAGCTCGTGCGGATCCTCCACGTAAAACATCTCATCCGAATAAATCTTGTACTGCCCATCATTCTCAAACCCAACCGGCACCGCGAAGATATGCCCATCTTTATCGAAAAGAGCCACCACCTGTTTTCGACCACCGGGCGCGGAGACTGCGATCACATCTTTTATTTCCACCCGTTCAATCGGCCCCAGGAGCCCCGACTCATTCTTAAAATCGACTGTCTTCACCACCGGAACATACCGGTAATACGTGTACCGGTAACCTTCCTTCACCCAGACCGGCTGCTGCGTCAACTGCTGCGCCGACTTCAGATCGAACGGATAAAGTTTCTTTGGGGTGACGTAATAATCGGCGTTCGAGTAACCAGCATTCTTTGCTTGTAGCTGCTTCTGCGCCGCAAGATAATCCTCATGCCGCTGGTAAAGAATGTATCCTGCGCGTCCGGCCGCGACGATCAACGCCAGCACCAAAGCAAGTTGAATTCTCTTCTTCGACTGTTCACTCATCATAGAAGCGATGGCCTCCCCGCGAAACCTCTGTATCCTTTTGTGATTTAAGAACTACGAGCCAGCAACACAAGCCGTCCTACGATACACTTGGAGGAAGGAAATCGAATGCCGACAGTAACTGAACAAGATGTAATGAGCGCACTGCGAAGCTGCTACGATCCCGAGATTCCGGTTAATATCGTCGACCTCGGCCTGATCTACGGCGTAAACTTCTCATCCGCGAGTGATGGTCAAGCTGCGGATCCCGAAAAACAAGATGTCACCGTGGACATGACGCTGACAGCGCAAGGTTGCCCCGAGCACGTCAACATCAGCGCACAAGTCAAATCGCGCCTCGAGCAGTTGCCCGGCATCCGCACCGCCAACGTGAATATCGTCTGGACGCCCGCCTGGACACCGGAACGCCTGAGCCCGGACGCCCGCAAGCAACTCGGAATCGAATAATCGGGTTCCGGCTCTTAAACTCCCAGCTCGCCCCAGTCCAGCGGCCCATGCTCCGCGATGCGCCGTCCGGCGCGCTCGGCAAATTCCATTACCCGCATGCCGCGGTCAAAATAGTCCGGCAGCGAGCGGCGCACTTTCTCAAATTTCTCCGGATACTCCGCCGCCAGTACGGCTAATCCGATTCCCGTCGATAGCACTCCCGCCGCGTACCTCTTTTTCATAAATAAAACCGTCGCGGCCCCAATCGATCCCGCCACTACCGCCTTTTTCCACGCGTCCATTTTTCTCCTGCGGAACATTGTTCTCATTGCGATTGTACTCCCCGATTTATTTATTACCCGTCAATCCGATGCCGGTTGAGCCTGTGCTGTTGTCGCATCCGGCCAGCGCAAATGTTGGCTGATTCTCCTCAGGAGATCTCCGGCGGATATATACTTTTCGGTTCACCCGGAGTGCAAATGCCTGAAATCATTCTCCCAACTTCCACCTCGTGCCCTTCGAAACGCCAGGAGCCGAATGCCGGAAGCCGGATGCCGATCGCGTTAACGGCGATCGTGCTCGCCGCCACGCTGCTCTCCGCCCAATCCAAACCCCGAGCCCGCGCTGTAGGCGTTCCCTTCGATGGCACACCCGGCCCCAACAACGCCATCACTGACGTCCACGGAGTCGAAGTCGGCCATACAACGCTAATTTCCGGCGAAGGCAAACTCGTCGTTGGCAAAGGTCCGGTCCGCACCGGAGTCACCGCCATTCTTCCCCGCGGCAAATCCAATAGCGACGCCGTCTTCGCCGCATGGTTCACCCTCAACGGTAACGGAGAGATGACCGGGACCACCTGGGTCGAAGATTCCGGCTTCCTCGATGGACCCGTGATGATCACCAACACGCACAGCGTCGGAGTAGTGCGCGACGCCGTAATCGCCTGGAAGGTCAAGCATGGCTCGCCCGACATGGAGGGCTATTTCTGGTCGCTGCCCGTAGTCGCCGAAACCTGGGACGGCTGGCTCAACGACATCAATGGATTCCACGTCCACCCCGAAGACGCCTGGCACGCGCTCGACATAGCCCACTCCGGCGCAGTCGAAGAGGGCAACGTCGGCGGCGGCACCGGCATGATCTGCAACGAATTCAAAGGCGGTATCGGCAGCGCATCCCGCGTGCTCGATGCCAAAGCCGGCGGCTATACCGTCGGCGTGCTCGTGCAATGCAACTACGGACGCCGCGATCAACTCCGCATCGCAGGAGTTCCCGTCGGCAAGGAAATCCCCGAGCATCCCGCGTACGAAGACACTGCGGATTTGGCTCCTGAAATCGATAGTCCGTCACAGCCCATGTGGGGACGGTCGCCCCTTTGGCAAGCTCAGAGCAGGCGGGACGTCCAGCAATCCGAAGTACCGCGCACCGATAAGGACACCGGGTCCATCATCGTAATAGTAGCCACGGACGCCCCATTAATCCCTACGCAATTGAAGCGCATAGCCCGCCGAGTCGCACTGGGCTTGGGTCGCGACGGCAGCTACTCCGGCGACGGCTCCGGAGACATCTTTCTAGCCTTCTCCACTGCCAACCCTGGAGCAGTCAGCAGCAAGGGCGTTCACGACTTGAAAATGCTCCCCAACGATTCGCTTGACCCGATCTTCCTCGCCACGGTCCAGGCCACCGAAGAAGCCGTAATCAACGCAATGGTCGCCGCCGAGACCATGAAGGGCATTGATAACCACCAAGCCATCGCGCTCCCCCACGACAAGCTCCGCGAGGTGTTGAAAAAATACAACCGCCTGAATCAATAGGCGCGAACAGATTTTTCTTTTTGCTTTTTGTCGTTCCGAAAGAGCGAAGTCGCGCGAGGAACCTGCTGTTCGTCTGCAGCGTCGCAACTCGCTCAGAGAAAGCGGAAGATTCCAGGGATTTTGGTAAACAGGGGGAGGGTCAAGAGAAAAGACTATCCCCGCCCCACTCCAACATATTCAAAACCCATTGCCCGCAGGCGCACGGAGTCGAGCAGGTTTTTCGTATCGACGATGATGGGTTTCTTGAGCAGATGTTTGATGCGGTCGAAATCGAGCGCCCGGAACTCGGGCCAGCCCGTGCCCACGACCAATGCGTCCATGCCTTCGGCGGCCGCATAGGCCGAGTCGCAATAGCGGACCGAGCCGTTCAGGCGCGTCTTAGCTTCGGTGAGCGCAACCGGATCATAAGCGCGAACGCGCGCGCCTTTCGCTACCAACGATTCGGCCAGGCGGATTGCCGACGATCCTGCGACTGAATTCGTGTTCGGCTTGAAAGCGAGCCCAAGAATACCGACATCTTTGTTCTCGACCGAGTTCAATGCCATCGCGATCTTATCGACAAGACGATCGGCCAGAGTGTGATTCACATCGCGAGCCGCGCTGAGAACTTTAAGAGGAAGGCCGTTTTTCTGGGCAAGATTGGCGAGCGAATCCATATCCGATTCCGCAAAGACGCCGCCCATGCCGGCTCCCGGCTGCAGGCAGCGTGGAGCGATTTTCTTATCGAGGCCAAGCGCCAGCGCAAGGCTGACTGCGTCGGCGCTCACACGTTCGCACAATGCCGCGACTTCGTTGATGAAAGAAATTTTCGTCGCGACGAATGCGGTCGCTGCTTCACGCACAAGTTCCGCAGTCGCCTGGTTGGTTACGATTACCGGGACGCCGCGCATCACGAGTGGATGAAAAATCTGTTTCAAAACCTGCACGGCTTCGGTGGACGTTGCGCCGAGGATCAGCCGGTCAGGCCAATTGAAATCTTCGACCGCACATCCGTCGGTAAAGAACATCGGCTGCGAGACGATCGTCGCTTGCACTCCGGCATCCTTGAAAGATTTTTCGAGAGCGTTGGCGGTACCAACTGCAACCGGCGTAACGACGATCAGGATCGGCGGCTTGGACGCGATTCGTGCAATGCGCATGGCGACATCGGCCAGATTGTCGGCTCCATCTTCGGCCAGAAAAATGACTTGGGTCTTGCGCGCAAACGACTCAATATCGGTGGAGTAGGCGAGGCGGCCGGCGCGAACATTTCGCCGAATTACTTCCTTCAGGTTCTTCTCAAAGAAAGGAATATTTCCCTGAGCCATTTCGACCATGCGGCTGCGGTCCGGATGGCAACAGGAAACCGGAGTGCCAAAATCAGCCAAACAAGCCGAAATCACCGTTCCGAGATAACCCGAACCGTAGACTCCGATCTGCATTCTTTGTCCTCTCTAGCTGAACCCCGCGCCCGAAGCGGCGATTGGCGCGGAAATTCGATCAACTTCCCTTGTCCTTTGTTTACAGGGCAGGCGCAGCCTCCGCAACGCACGGTAGGGATATGTACTTGGGGCCATTGCAAGCTGACCTGCGTAACGTAATGCCGGGTAACATGAAGGCACGTTACCTGGCGATAGAAGCGATTCGTTATTCCTCGGTATTTGCAGGATTGTTTATGGGAGAGCGTTTCGAGGCGGGAAATGATCGGGACATTCCGCGCAACTAACGCGAAACGAGAGTGCCGCCGAGGAGCACCGGAGCCAAGTCGATCCAGCAATTGGGCGCGTCTTCCCGAACAAAGGTCAGCCGGTCGAGCAGGATGCGGCGGCTTCCTGAATATTGCTGCCAGCGACTCTGCGCAACGCGAAGAGCACTCTCGGCAGCCTGTTCGGTGGTCATTTTGGCGATGGTGAGGTGGGGAACGTAAGGCCACTCTTCGGCGAATGCGAAAGCCTTTCGGTTCAATTGGGCGTGCACTTCTTCAAGCCGGGAAGCCCCATGCATAACGCCGATATAAATCGTGGGAGTAGTGGGAACGAACGATTTCATGTCGCCAAGCGACACCTCGAATGGCTCGACTCCCGCACAAATTTCCGCCAGCATCTGCAGGGCATTGCCTTCGGTTCCCTGCAAGGAGCGAGGAGGGAGCAACGTAAGGTGTGCCGCCAGATTAGGCAAGCCGGGATGCAGTTCCCGGCGCAGGCCGTCGACGAAATCTCCTATTGGGCCCTTGATGTAGGCGACCAGCGCATACCGCACACTCGACATATTCGCAGAAATTATAGCGCGTTCACTCGTTTATAATCAGGCCAGCCGTTAATTCACTATAGTCTGATCATCAGATCAGATGCAGAGTCGGGGCGTAGCGCAGCCTGGTAGCGCACCTGCCTTGGGCGCAGGGGGTCGTAGGTTCAAATCCTATCGCCCCGACCAATTCCATTGTCAGTTCTGTTACCTAGTTTCTCGGAACGGACGCAACCCAGTCGCATGTTCATGGCACGAGTACGGCTGCTCCGTCTATAGCGTCCTTCTTAACCGCCGCCAGCGCGTTGTTTGCCTGATCCAGGGAAAACACGGTTACTTTCGGCTGCAGACGAATCTCAGCAGCGATTTTCAAGAAGTCGCGCGCGTCTTGTCGGGTCATATTGGCCACACTGCGAATTTGACGCTCGCCCCATAGCAGGTGGTCGTAATCGAACTCAGGCATGCGGTCGAGATGAATGGCGTTGATGGATACGACCCCTCCCTTGCGCAAGCTCGAGAGCGCGGCAATGACTACGTCTCCGCTCGGTGCAAATGTAACTGCGCGATCGAGTTCTGCCGGAGGCTTGTCAGCTTCTGTGCCCACCCACTTCGCGCCCAAAGATTCGGCCAGCTTGCGATGCGAAGCACCGCGTGTTGAAACATAGACCTCGCAACCCCAGGAATGAAGAACTGCAATCGCTAAGTGGGCGGAAGAGCCGAAGCCGAAAAGCCCTACCTTGTCGCCACGCTCGACTCCGGCTACTCGCAGGCTGCGAAACCCGATAATGCCCGCACAGAGTAAAGGCGCGGCATGCAAGTCGTCGAGTTCTGACGGGAGCGGAAAAACAAAATCCTGACGCGCGACCGCATACTCGGCGTAGCCGCCATCGACGGTGTATCCAGTGAAGGTTGGTGAGTCGCAGAGATTCTCCCAGCCGCGTCTGCAGTATGGGCAAGTGCCGTCGATACCGCCGATCCAGGAAACTCCGACGCGCGTGCCACCAGGCAGGTCATCGGTCTCACCCTCTTCGATGGTCCCAACGATCTGATGCCCAGGAATGAGTGGCTGCTTTCGAACCGGTAATTCTCCGTCGGCGATGTGAAGATCTGTGCGGCAGACTCCGCAGGCGCGCATGCGGAGCAGAACTTGACCGGCGCTTGGATGTGGTTTTGGAACGTCTTCGATTCGAAGCGGCTGTTTCGGCGCCTTGAGTAGGGCGGCTTTCACGGCGTTTTCCCCACTACAAAATACTAAATCAATTTACGGGGTTCCGTGGAAGAGCGTCTTCGCTAGCCTGGGGATCGAGTACTTCTCTAAAGATCCGCGCATCGCGAGATCTGCGGCAAAAGCTGACTTGAACGTGTCATTCCAATATGCTTCCGATTCGGAACGGGTCTAACTTTCGTAACCGGCAAGTGCCCAATTTTTGTTGCACGTTAACATAAATGCAACATCCTGCTACTAACATAGCCACAGGAGGCCGGCATGGGTTCGGCGCGGGTTTCGAAATCTCTTCCGCTGCAAGTGGCGGCGGTGTGCTTTCGCAGACGCGGAACGGTTGTCGAGTTTCTACTCGTCACCACAAACGGCGGCAACAAATGGACGTTTCCAAAGGGCTCACCGGAGCCTCGCTTGTCACACAGTCAATCCGCCGAACAGGAAGCCGCCGAAGAAGCGGGAGCACTAGGAACGATCGAACCCCGTCACTTTCACCTCTACCTTCATTCAAAAGGCGTCTTCTGGCAGCCTGGTGGCGTGCAGGAATATGTGGTTAAGGCTTTTCTGATGGAAATTCACCGGCAGCGCCAGCCGGATGAGCCTTTGCGACGGCCGACCTGGTTCAGCGCAGAAGAAGCCCGGCAGCGGCTCGCCAAGGGTCGCGAAGTGAAATATGCCCACGAATTGCAAGCCGTGATCGACCGGGCGCTTGAGAGGGTTCAATTTCATGGAGAGATGCTGGGAGGAGATTTAGAAAATCGCGTTAGTCGCGCTGCCGCGCATTCTTAACTCCTCTGCTCGAACTCCCCGCCCGGTCACTCTGTACTCGCCGCTCCCTGCTGTGAGACGATAAATCAGCCCATGATCCAGCTTTCTGGCGCCGGCAAACGCTTCGGCCACAAACTTCTCTTCGAAAATACGGACTGGCTGATCACCTCCCGCGACCGCGTCGGCCTGGTGGGAGCGAACGGTACCGGCAAGTCCACCTTGATGAAGGTTCTTGCCGGACTCGACACCCTCGATTACGGGGCGCTCACCCTCGCCAAAGGAACGACGGCTGGATATCTGCCGCAGGATGGGCTTTCGCTCTCCGGGCGAAGTGTCTTTGCGGAGTGCATGTCGGTCTTTGACGACTTGCGCGCCATGGAGCAGGAGATGGAAGCGCTGATGCTCCGCTTCGCCGAACTCGACCACACCAGCGCCGAATATGCTACGGTCGCCGACCGCTATCACAGCCTGGAGCACGAGTTTCGCACTCGCGACGGTTACTCGATCGAAGCCGAAGTTGGCAGAGTTTTGATGGGCCTGGGTTTTCGCAAAGAGGATTGGGAGCGGCAGACGGATGAATTCTCCGGTGGCTGGCAGATGCGGCTGGCGCTGGCCAAGCTGTTGCTGCAAAAACCGAATCTGCTGCTCCTTGATGAACCTACCAACCATCTTGACCTCGAAGCGCGCAACTGGCTGGAAGAATATCTGCATGACTATCCGCATGCGTTTGTGCTGATTTCGCACGATCGGTATTTTCTGGATGTAACGGTCAACAAGATCGCGGAGATATGGAACAAGCGCTTCTGGTTTTACACAGGCAACTACGACAAGTTTCTTTCACAAAAGACGCAGCGCAACGAGCAGTTGCAGGCTGCCTATAAGAATCAGCGCGACCGCATTGAGCAACTTGAAGTCTTTATCAACCGCTTTCGTTATCAGGCAACGAAGGCCAAGCAGGTGCAGAGCCGGATCAAAGAACTGGAAAAGATCGAACGCATCGAGATTCCTCCGGAAGAAAAAGCTATCCACTTTTCGTTTCCGCAACCCAAGCCGAGCGGCCGGATTGTTGCCGAATTCGAGAAAGTCGCGAAGATTTATCCGGCAAAGGCATCAGAAAACGGTTCTCGCGGGAGCGCCGAGAAAGAGGTATTTCGCAACGTAAGCTTTCTCATCGAGCGTGGTGACCGCATCGCGCTGGTTGGCATCAACGGAGCGGGAAAATCTACCTTGATCAAATTGCTGGCGGGGGAAGAGAAACCCACTGACGGCGAGTTCAAGCTCGGCCACAATGTCGAATCAGATTACTTCGCCCAGGATCAATACAAAGAACTCGATCCCGACGCGAGCATCGTCGCGGATCTCGGCGGAGCATCGCCCGGATCCACACAAACCGAATTACGGAGCTTGCTGGGATGTTTTCTTTTTTCTGAAGACGACGTCTTTAAGAAAATCGGAGTGCTTTCCGGCGGGGAGCGCGGACGCTATGCACTGTTGCGCCTCCTGCTGCATCCGTCAAATTTCCTGTTGCTCGATGAACCTACAAATCACCTCGACCTGCGAGCGAAAGATGTATTGCTCGAGGCGCTTTCTAAATATATGGGTACCGTGGTCTTCGTCTCGCATGACCGTTACTTCATCGACAAGCTGGCGACGCGGGTTTTCGAGATCGGCAACGGCAAGGTCGAAGTCTATCCTGGGAACTACGAAGACTATTTGTGGCGCAAACAAGGTGGTAGCGAAAAACAGGAAGAGAGTATTCGCCAGGAATTGAAGGCCGAAGCTGCCGAGCTTGTCGCTCAGTCACCTGCCAACGGCAACCACGATTCAGGTTCAGAGGCTGCCACTCCGAAGGCAAAGCGCCTCAATCCCATCAAACGCAAACAAATCGAGGAGCGCGTCCAAACGCTGGAGGCGGAAATCAACCGCGCGGAGTCCGCGATCGCACAGTGCGAAACTGCCATGCAGGACTTTATCAGCGCCGAGGAGAGCCAACGCCAGGTTCAGGAACTCGAACGGCAGAAGTCCGCGCACGCGGCCATGGTGAAAGAGTGGGAAGAGTTGGCCGAGTCACTACAGGAAACGAACTAAAGCCTTCTTCGCCCCCGCAACCGTACACTATCTTCCGTAATCTCAAAGAATACTTACGCCTGTGCGATAGTCAGATTGGCCTAAGGGACACGAACCAACCGGCGGGCCAAACTTTCAGACCCACCGCACAAGCGGCAGCCGACCGTGCCGCGCGGAATCAAGGAAGGTCGCAATGCTGCAACCCTCGGAATATACGTACAACGGAAAATCCAACACGCCAACCCCGAATTCCAACCCCAACAATCAAACCAAGACCGTAGGTGCCCCTATCGAGCAGGCTACGATTGGCCGCACCCTGGTCATCAAGGGGGAGCTAACCGCTTCGGAAGCGCTCTACATCGACGGACGCATTGAAGGCAAGATCAGCTTGCCCGAGCATCGCGTGACTATTGGGCGTAACGGATCGGTTCAGGCCAATATTACCGCCCGGGAAGTTGTTGTAATGGGGAAAGTGCAGGGCAACATCGACTGTACCGACCGGGTCGATATCCGCAGCGAGGGCTCCGTCGCAGGCGATGTCACGACCGTCCGTATCAGCGTGGAAGACGGCGCAGTGCTCAAGGGCGGCATTGAGGTACGCAGCGGCGACCACAAGCAGCAGAACAAGCCAGCTCAGACTCAGCAGAAATCGGCCGAAACGCCGAAGCCTTCGGCTGCCGACGCCCCAAAAGCGATGGCAGCGATCGCCAGCGCATAAGTTTTTATTCCTGACAGAGCCTTGAACAGGGCACGCCTATCGCGTGCCCTAATTTTTTCAGCAATTAGCCGGCAAACCTCGTATCACTTTTTCTCATTTGCATCTTTCGGCTTCAAATCCAACGAGGCGGAATTCATGCAATAACGGAGCCCGGTAGGTTGCGGACCGTCTTCAAAGACGTGCCCAAGATGAGCTCCGCACTTTGCGCAGCGCGCCTCGGTGCGCACCATGCCATAGCTCGCATCTTTATGTTCCTCGACTTTGCCACCTTCTGTGGGTCTGTAGAAACTAGGCCAGCCCGTGCCGGAATCAAATTTTGTCGACGAATCGAACAACGGCTCTCCACAGCATATGCAGTGGTAGGTTCCATCATCGTGCGTGTTCCAGTATTTGCCCGTGAATGCGCGCTCCGTCCCTGATTCTCTCGCTACGTGATACTGTTCTGGCGTAAGTTGTTGTTTCCACTCAGCTTCGCTCTTTGCCAACTTCTCTACCATGTGCGCTCCCTATCGGAAATATCTTTGCCAATCCGCTTTCATTGGATGCTCTCCAAACCTCGCGGTATTCATCCTCTGGAAGGATTTCCACAACGAGAAACTGTCTCCCCGAGCTTTCCTGTGACATCCGTCACACATGTTGCGTGATATCCAAACTTGCCTCCCACAGCAACTTCCCCTGAAGATCATTGAAACGTCTGCGAGTACCAATGGCCCGGGGTCAAACCTCTAAATGATCCCGGGCTTTTCCTGACCTAAAGCGTCGGCGGCGATCTTGCGATACTTGCCTTGGAAAAATAACAGCGGCTGCCCCTCCCGGACGACCACATCCTCGACCTCGGCAATGAAGATGGTATGGTCGCCGGCATCCTGGGTCGACTTCAATTTGCATTCGAGGTAGGCCAGCCCTCCCTGGAGAATCGGCGTGCCGTGCGGCGTACGCTCAAAGCGCGCACTGGCCTCCTGTTCCGCGCGCTCGTGGGAGTAAAGAGGTTGGGCGTAATATTCGGAAATCGCTCGCTGCTCAGTTGAGAGGACATTGACTCCAAACCGCTTCTTGGTGTGCAGGTGAGCATGCGTCCGGGCGCTCCGGTCGACGCAAACCAACACGAGCAACGGGTCTAGCGAGACCGAGGCGAAAGCATTGGCGGTCATGCCATGAACTTCGCCATCAAGGTCGACGGTCACGATCGTCACCCCGGTCGCGAAGCACCCCATCGCTTTACGAAATTCAGCCGGTTCGAGAGTCTTGCGATCAGTTGACATATCATTGCTGCGGCAACGCCTTACTGCGCCGCGCTTCAGAATAGCGCATCTGATATATGATTCGATACGTCTCGACCTTCGGGGAAGCGAGAAACCGTGATGTCCATTGTCAGCAGCCCGGCGGCTTTGGAAGATGGCTCTGTCTATGCCCATGATCTAGCCGATCTTCCGCTCAACTTGCCGATCTCGCGCGAGCTCGCCTTGCGGCTGATTTGTTGCAGCGACAATGATCTTCCGGCGCTGCTTGCCGCTGCTCATAATGTGAAAGAAAGCTTTAAGCCTGGTGTCATCACTTACTCCCGCAAGGTGTTCCTGCCACTGACCAACCTGTGCCGCGACTACTGCGGGTATTGCACCTTTCGCCGCGATCCCGGAGATCCGGGCGCTGGTACGATGACCCCGGATGAAGTTTTGGCGGTCGCACGCGCAGGCGAAAAGCTGGGATGTACGGAAGCTCTCTTCAGCCTCGGCGACAAACCCGAAGTGCTCTTCCCCGAGATGCGCGAGACTCTCCGGCATTTAGGCTACAAATCGACGTTGCATTATCTTGAAGCCATGTGCGGACTCGTGCTCCGCGAGACACGTTTGCTTCCGCATCCGAACGCAGGTCTGCTGAGCGCAGAGTGGATATCGCGATTGTCGGCAGTCTCGCCGAGCATAGGCCTCATGCTGGAAAGCACAAATGCGGCGCTGCTCGCCCCCGGCGCAGCTCACGATAGCGCTCCGGATAAACTCCCGTCGAAGCGGCTGCGCGTCATTCAAGAAGCAGGAAAGCAGCGTATTCCATTTACCACCGGGATTCTGATCGGCGTCGGCGAAAGTTGGGAAGACCGCGTCGACAGCTTACTTGCAATTCGCGCGCTGCATGAGAGTTACGGTCACATTCAGGAGGTCATCGTTCAGAACTTTCGCGCCAAGCCCGCTATCCCCATGGCTCGCGTTCCCGAACCCAGCCAAGGCGAGATGTTGCGCACCGTGGCGGTAGCTCGTTTGCTAATGCCACGGATCAATATTCAAGCGCCTCCCAACCTGAATGCGCCCTATTATGAGGAATTGTTGGACGCCGGCATCAATGATTGGGGAGGAATTTCGCCGCTGACCCCGGACTACATCAATCCAGAAAAGCCCTGGCCACATCTTGAGCAGTTACGTCTGCGCACTGAGAGCAAGGGACTCCAGTTGCGCCAGCGATTACCGGTGTATCCGGAATTTTTGCCTGCGCTCGCGAATTGTTCTCCGTTTCTGAAAGAAAAATTGCAAGCCGCCAGCGATGCTCAGGGCCTTGCCGCTGAGACCCGCGGGAGGGCCGCATGATTTGCGTGCTCACCGGCGGCACCGGCGGCGCAAAATTTGTCGATGGCCTGCGGCAGGTGATGCCAGCGGAAGAGATCACCATTGTCGTGAACACGGGCGACGATCTTCTTTGGTGGGGTCTGTACGTTTCGCCGGACATCGATTCCATTACCTACGCGCTTTCCGGCCTGCTTAGCCGCGAGCGCGGCTGGGGCGTGAAAGGGGACACATTTCTCTGCCTGCAAGCCATGGGACAACTCGGGGAGCCAACCTGGTTTCATACCGGCGATCGTGATCTCGCCGTGCATCTGCTGCGTTCTCGTCTGCTGGCGGAAGGCAAAACGCTTTCGGAAGCCACCTCGATTATTTGTGAAAAGCTGAGTGTTAAGGCTCGCATCCTGCCGATGAGCGATTCGCGTGTCGAGACCCGCGTCGATACTCCCTCCGGCGAACTGAGCTTCGAAGAATATTTCGTGCAACGCTGGTATCAGGATCCGGTGAACTCGGTGCGTTTTGCTGGAGCTTCCGATGCCGAGCCCGCGCCGGGAGTGATCGAGGCCCTTGTTTCCGCCGATGCGGTGCTCATTGCTCCCAGCAATCCCATTACAAGCATTGGGCCGATTCTATCCGTGCCGGGAATTCGCGAATCCCTGCGCGGAGCCAGGGGTAAGGTTGCAGCCGTGAGTCCGATCGTCGGCAATGCTCCTGTCGCAGGGCCGGCAGGAATTCTCATGGCCGCGCAGGGGTTGCCATGCTCGATCGCAGGTGTGGCGAAGGCGTACGAAGATTTTCTCGATTTGCTTGTCTGCGATGCTCGCGACGCCCGCGACGCCGAAACTCTTCGCAACAACGGCTTGCGCGTGCAGTGCTGTCAGACAATCATGCGTTCCGCCAGCGATCGTGCAGAACTCGCGCGTACAGTGCTTTCCCTTACCACGAACATTTTGTCGTCGCGCGAACCTTCCTCGAGCAAGCCCGGTTCGGAAGAAGCAGCCGCCCGTACCTCAGAGAAGCCGTGATTCTGATTCCCGTTAAGAATCTATCGAGCGCCAAGCAGCGCCTCGCCGCGGTTCTCGGTCAACCGGCTCGCACCGAACTTGCACAGACGATGTTGCACGACGTTGTAGCGGAAGTTGCAAGATGGGATCGCCGGCCGGTTTGCGCTCTCGTGACCAGTGACCCGTTCGCTATCGACCTTGCGAAGCAGTACGACTTTGAAATCATTCCCGATCCGGCCAACCCCGGCGAGACCGGAGCAATCGAGATGGCGACTCGCATTTGCGTTGAACGCGGAATTGAATTCTCGCTGGTGATCCCCGCCGACATCCCACTGATTCGAGCAAGTGAGTTGGACGAAATCATGGCTCACGCACCGGCAGTCGGCAGCGTGCTCGCGCCCGCCGCTGATGGACGTGGCACCAATGCAGCCTTCCGACGACCAGCAAATTTGTTCCCGCTAAAGTTCGGGAACGACAGCTTCATGCCTCACCTCGCCGCGGCTAGGGCGACAGGAAAACCGTGCGAGATTTTGCAGCTTCCCGGTATCGCGCTCGATGTCGACAATCCCTATGAGCTTCACGAATTGCTCGCGCAACCGGGGGAAACCCATTCGCAGAGCCTCATCCGGGGGTGGACAATGGATAAGCAAACTCTCCCAACCGAAGAGGAGTGGCGGTGAGAAAACCGCGCCGGGCGGCGGCCAAAAACATCACCACTTCCTCGCGGCTTGGTGATGAACAAGCGGCCACGACCCGTCCAGCCGGAATAAGGCTCATTCCCATTCCACTTTCTGGCGAAATCAACCGCGGCGATTCTCTTACGGGCAAATTGCTGCAAGCCCTGAGGCTGCAGAACATTGTGCTGGAATCCGGCGACATTTTGGTGGTAAAGCACAAAATCGTTTCCAAGGCGGAAGGCCGCATCGTCGATCTCGCGACGATCCAGCCCTCAGCCAAAGCCCACCAGTGGGCAAGCAAATACAAGCTCGACGCCCGCCTGATTGAACTTGCGCTGCGCGAGAGCCGCGCCGTGATTCGCCGGAAAAATGGTGTGCTCATAACCGAGACCCATCACGGATTTATCTGCGCGAACAGCGGTGTCGATGTGTCGAATGTCGACGGCGGGCGTCACGCACTATTACTTCCCGCTGACCCCGACAGCTCCGCGCGCAAACTTCATCGTGAACTCA
Organism: uncultured Acidobacteriaceae bacterium; assembly: GCA_964530145.1. GTDB lineage: Bacteria > Acidobacteriota > Terriglobia > Terriglobales > Acidobacteriaceae > Sulfotelmatobacter. The sequence goes on from CAZGXY010000025.1 coordinate 53,517, forward strand.
AAAGGCGTACGGCTCTCTCGATTCCGGTCCTGGTCACTGATACATTCGGCCGTCCTTGGCGCGAGGGCTTAGTCGATTTCTGCATCGGCATCGCAGGCATGAAGCCGGTACGCGACGACCGTGGACTCCGCGATCCGCACGGATACGAGCTTCATGCGAGCGTTGAGGCTATCGCCGACGAACTGGCCGCTGCGGCGGGACTGGTATGCGGCAAGCTGACGCGCACGCCAGCGTGCATCATTCGCGGATTCGCCTATGCACCCGCGACCGGCCGCGTCCGCGAACTTTTGCGCCCGGCGGCGAGCGATCTGTTCCGTTGAGCCCTCGCCAAAAGGCAAGGTGTAGGAGTAATTTGGAGTGGTTAGTGCCATCTGAGAACTGTGCCCCGCCAACTTTCAATCCCGGAACTCGAGAACTTCCCAACGCTTGATTGGTTTGACATCGCACCGCAGGTCACGCGTGACATCCGGTCGTCCTTAGAAACGATCCTCGATTCGCAAAACGGGAATTCGATTTCGCGGGCAGACGCCTATGCATTGGCATATTCGGAAGGAGACGATCTCGTCGGGTTGCTGGCCGCCGCGAATCTTCTGCGCGCTGAACTCTGCGGCAACATCGTTACTTATGTCGTAAACCGCAATATCAATTTCACCAACATCTGTTTCGTGGGCTGCAAGTTTTGCGCGTTCAGCCGCGGCCCTCGCGAAGCCGATACGTATTTCTTCCAACCGGAACAGGTTGCGCAAAAAGCGCTCGAGGCATGGAATCTCGGCGCTACCGAGGTTTGCATACAGGGCGGGCTGCCACACGGCTTGCCTCCTTTCTATTATCGTGACGTGCTGCGGGCGATAAAGCAGGCCACTCCCCGGATGCACATTCATGCCTTCTCGCCGATGGAGATTGTCTACGGTGTCGAACTTACGGGAATGGCGCTCGCCGACTACCTCGCAATGCTGCGCGACAACGGACTGGATACCCTCCCGGGCACTGCTGCGGAAATTCTCGACGATGAAGTGCGCCAGATTCTTTCCCGCAACAAGCTTTCGACCGCGCAATGGATCGAGGTCATTCGCACCGCTCACCGCTGCGGCATCCGCACAACTTCAACGATGATGTATGGACATACGGAGACTCCCGAGCACTGGGTTCGTCAGATGCTGTCGCTGCGCGATATTCAAGACGAAACCGGCGGCTTTACCGAGTTCGTGCCGCTCGGCTTCGTACATCAGAAGACGTTGCTTTTTCAGCAAGGGCTTGCTCGCAGTGGACCGACTCTCGCCGAACACTTGAAAGTTCACGCGCTGGCCAGACTCTTGCTTGCCGGATCGATCAACAATATTCAGGTCTCGTGGGTAAAGCTGAATAAACATTTGGCACAGCTTTGCCTGCACGCCGGGGCCAACGATTACGGCGGCACATTAATGGAAGAAAACATCTCGCGCGAAGCCGGAGCTACAGCCGGTCAATACACCAGCCCCGAAGATTTTCAGTCGCTGATTCTAGATTGCGGACGTGTCCCCGCCGAGCGCAATACAATTTACAGCTGCATTAAGCTGAAGCTTTTGCTGGAAGAGTTTACTGCGGTGGAAATCTTCGAACCTCAATTTGCGTAATGCAAGAACCATCGACCTCGTCATTTTCGAACCCAAGATATGACCGCGACTGATTCGCATCCCATTGCGATTCTTGGAGGAACTGGTCCCGCAGGCATGGGCCTCGCCCTACGCTGGGCGCGCGCCGGAGAAACGATCATCATCGGCTCGCGCGAGGCACGGCGCGCGCAAGAAGCGGCTGGCAATATCAAGAAAAAAGCTGGCGATCAGGCGCAGATCTCTGGAATGGAAAATTCGGCTGCGTGCGCCGCGGCAGAGATATTAGTTCTTACCGTGCCGTTCGAAGGGCAAGCCGCGCTTCTCAAGCAAGTCAAACCCTCGATTCGCCCAGGCAGCGTTTTGATCGACGCAACCGTCGCTCTGGCTGCCTCGGTCGGTGGACGCGCCTCACGCACGCTGGGCGTCTGGCAGGGTTCGGCCGCGCAGCAGGCTGCCGAACTTGTGCCAAAGGGTGTAAGCGTGGCTGCGGCATTTCACAATTTGTCGGCGGAGATGCTGAACGGCGACGAAGCGCTCGACTGCGACGTCATCGTCTGCAGCGACGATGACAATGCTGGACGCACCGCTCGCGCGCTCGCGGCGAGGATTCCGGGCGTTCGCGCGATTGACGGTGGCAAGTTAGAAAACGCCCGCGTCCTTGAGCAGATCACCGCCCTACTCATCGGATTGAATATCCGGCATAAGGGCCACGGCGGCATCCGGATCACGGGTTTGCCACCGGATGCCTTTCGATAGCACGAGCGAACTATTCTCTGGCTAAAACGAATACTTCAACGAGAACTGAATCAGCCGCGGCGTCCCGACCGTTGATGTGATCGGCGCCGACCCGCCAGCCGACGAGACGGCTGCCAACGCCGGAATTGCGAACGACGGATGATTAAAAAGGTTAAAGAAGTCGGCGCGGAATCGCAGGCTCTGGCGCTCGGCAAGCCGGAATGCCTTATCGACCGTGAAGTCGACGTTTTTCTGCGGCGGTCCGATGATGCAGTTACGCGGCGTGTTGCCGTAAACCGTGGCGTCACTTGGAGAGCCATTGGAAAGGTTCGGGGCTAGCGGATCAGGCGTATAAGCTGCCGCGTTCACCCAATTCGCGAGACGCGATTCCGGGTTGCCGTGGCTGGGAGCGTTGGCGCAACCGAATCCGGGAGTAAACGTAGCTGTTGACGATGGCGTGCTGGCCAGCGCGTAGGCAGTTCCTCCGGCTGGATCGTAAACCGTAAACGGCGCTCCTGATTGCAAAGTGATGACGCCGCTGGCTTCCCATCCACCCAACGCTCCTCGGGTGAAGCCGCTGGAGTGTTCGAAGAATGGAAGCTGATATACAGCGCTCGTCACGAAGCGCTGCCGGCGGTCGAAATCAGATAAGCCGCGCGAGGCTGCCGCGTCATTCTGATTGTTGACGCGCGTAAGAAACGCCACGGACGCAGTCGATACGTCGTCAATCGACTTTGCCCAGGTGTAGGCGCTCTGGTAATAGAGTCCTTTACCGAAACGATGCGCCAAGGTGGCCTGCAGCGCGCTGTAGTGCGAATCAGAGTTGGGAGCGAAGTCTTCGAGGTCTCCGGGAGCGATGCCGATATAAGGCGCGCGCAGCGAGGCATTTTCGACAGTCGTGTCCGTGATTGTGCACGAAAGGCCTTGAGCCTGCAGGTTGGCGCAACCTTGTCCCGGAACGACGACTGGAGTCTGCGGCGTGGCTAACGTGGCCTGATCGGGATCGTAGGTCGAGCGCAGCCGGGAACCCTTGGTGCCGATATAGCCGAGTTCCATGAACCAATCGCGCCCCAGTTCTTGTTGAATGGTGAAGTTCCACTGCTGGGTCGTGCCGACCACCCAGTGCAGCGGCACGGCGAGCTGAATCAAACCATTTACGTTGCCGCTAAAAGTTCCGCCGCAGGCTGTCCCCACCGCCGGGGCAAGATTACCCAGGGTGCATGGAGTGCCAACGCTTTGCAGGATTGCGGCAGTCGGGGCATAAGTCTGGGTGGGATTCGCGCCGAGCGCGGGAACGCCATTCGGAAACGCGGCGCTGTGGGCGAAGAGATTGGCGAGGCTGTCCGCGCCCGGAAGGAAGCCCACAAGGAACGGGTAGGTCGGAGGAACGATGGCGAGGTTGTCGACCGCTCCCAAATCTTCGCGCACGCTGTAAATGCCGTAGCCGCCGCGAATCGACGTGGTGTGCCGTCCCGCTACGTCATAGGCGAAACCCACGCGCGGCTCCCACACCGTTGCGTATTCGTTATCGAGTCCAGCCGAATTCAGGGTTCCGGTGACTCCAGACAGTCCGAATTTGCTAACGCACTTCGGATAAACATAAGGCTGGCCGGTAGTAATGGCCAGTGTCGGGTCGGTATTGCCTGTGTGGCAAAGCGTATCGTAAGGCGCGCCGACGAACTCGTTTCTGAGACCGAGGTTCAAAGAAAGATTCTTGCCTGCACGGTAATCATCCTGCGCGAACCAGGCGTAGCTGGGGATGCGATAGTCGTGATTGCCGAGGCCACCGCCGCCTTCACCGAGCAGCGGAGCGCCCGCCAAAAAGCTCTGAAAATCCGAGCCGAATGCGGTCGCGCCCGAGACAAAGAAGATCAGTCCGTTGTCGGCGATGGGCAGGTCGCGGCGCATTGCTACGCGGTCCGCTTCTCCGCCAAAACGCAGTTGATGCGCTCCGTGCGTCCAGCTCACCGTATCGAGCCATGTGTAGTTGTCCGAAAGCGCGGACTGCAATTGCGTGGGATAAGCCCCGAAGGCGAACGTATCGAACTGAAAGCGGTAAATGTTTGGGTCGCCGGATTGGCCGTTCACCCCTACGGCCGTGGGCAGATTGATTCCAACCTGCGCGTTGGTTACTGGAGGCTGGTTGTTTAATTTGTCGCTGATTATGTTCACTCCGAAGCGGAACTCGTTGATCAGCGAGTTATTGAACACGTGCGTTTCCGTGGCGCTGCCGAAGCGGCTGTGCAAAGGAATATCCAGCGGGAAATTCAGATTGTTCACGCCCGGCTGGCCACCGGTTTGAATGCCGTAAGAATCTGCGCCGAAGGGCTCAAAGGTGTCCGAGTTCGACCAGAAAAATCGTTCGGAGATGCGGTCTTTGCCGCCGCGAAATTCGCGGTCCCAATTCGCCGTGAACTGATTGTCTGTGAATTTGCCGGGGTCGGTGATGAGGAACGGCTCCATCGTCCCGCACGGCGTAGATGATGGAACGTTCGCGAGCAGCGGGAACAAGTAGCCTCCCGCGCCCGCGCCGAACTGGTTGCTCTTCACATTCATCAGATTGAAAGCGACCGGATCGATGGTGGAAACGCCGCAAGCTGCGCCTAATGCTGCTGCCGAGGAACGATCCGCGGCGGAAACGTATGGAATGCTGGTATTGATAAATGTTCCTGGAGAATCGCCGCTGCGCTGCCGCGTTCCCTGAAGATTGAAGTAGAAGAATCCCAGCTTCGCCCCAGGACCGATCGGTCCGCCAATGTCGCCGCCGAAAATGTTCTGCTTCACAACGACTTTGCCCAGGAAATAATCGTTTGCGTCTAGCGAGGTGTTGCGGAAGTACTCCCAGAGATCGCCGTGGAATTTGTTGGTGCCGCTTTTAAGCGTGGCGTTGATGTTGCCGCCGCCGTTGCGGCCCTGCGTGGCATCATAGAGGCTGGTGCTGACCTTGAACTCCTGAATCGAATCCGGACTCGGCAGGGGTGTATAAGTCAATTCGCCGAAGGCGTAGTCGGCGACTGTGATGCCGTCGATCAAATAATTGTTGTTGTCTTCCCGGCCGCCGTTCACGTGCATGTAAACCTGGCCTCGGCCGAGTTGCGCCGCGCCGTTCAAATCGGAGGAAGCTCCCGCCGAGAGCGTCAGCAACTGCTGAAAGTTTCGCGTTGCCAAGGGCAGGTCGGTGATGGTCTGCGCACCCAGCGATTGCCCTGTCGTGGCATCCGTGGTATTTACCTGCTCCACCTGCGATTCCACTTCGATGACCTGCTTCACGGTGTTCACCTTGAGCAGGGCGGTCATGCGCGTTGTTTCGGTGATGCGTACGATTACTCCGGGAAACGTCGTAGCCGGAAATCCGGGCGCGGTGACTTCCACGGAATACGAACCTACGGGTAAGAGAGTCGCGACAAACTGCCCAGAAGAATCGGCCGTCACCTGCCGCAGAATCTCGCCGGTAGCCTCACTTTTCACGGCGACCCTGGCGCCCGCGATGACCGCACCTGATGCGTCTTGTACGATGCCGCCGATCGCGCCTGTCGCACCTCCCTGAGCGAACAAAGCTCCCGTGAACACAGCGACGAAAAGACTTGATGCCACCACCATCTTTCGAAGTGAACTCATCTTGTCCTCCGATTGCACGATCATCGTTGCCAGCTTCGCTTGACAGCGAAATGACACGCGGACCCGCACTTCTAATGTGTGGACCCGATATATCACGTATTTCTCCCGATATTCAAGAAATTAAGAGCGCCTGCGCGGGGACGAGAAGCGCGAATGCGGACGATCGGAATTTTCGATCAGATAATTCGGTCAGTGCTGGAAGGCTGGAGACGTGAATAAATCAAAACCAAAGCTCAAGCGTCGCCTTCCACCGTCTGTGAGGTCATCTCCGCAGGTTCGCCGCCAGCCGCAGCCTGAGCCACGATCAAACGCCGCGCTTCCACGCGAATCTTCGGCAACTGGAACCTAAACCACACTGCACCAAAAACCGAGGCGACTCCACCGATTGCCACGGTGACCGGTGCACCTAGTCGCTCGGCGATCGCGCCCCCGAGCAGCGCTCCGATCGGAGCCATCCCCATGAACATCATCGAATACACCGCCATTACCCGTCCGCGGAGAGCGTCCGGCACCATGACCTGAATGAGGGTGTTCGAGCAAGCCATCTGCAGCATCATCGTGTACCCGACCGGCAACAGCAGGATCACCGACAGCCAGAAATTATGCGACAGGGAGAATACGGTCAAGCTAACTCCGAATCCGGCGCAGCACCATGCCACCCAGCGGCCCAAACCCTTTACGCCTTCGCGGAATGCGAGAGTGAGCGCGCCGAGCAAAGCGCCGACCCCGGTTGCTCCCATCAAGATTCCCAGCCCTCGCGCGCCGCCGTGCAAAATCTGATCGGCAAAGATTGGCATCAAGACTACATAAGGCATTCCTACCAGGCTCACCAACCCGAGCAACAACAGCAAGGCACGAATCGGCGCGGTCTGGTTGACGAAGCGAAAGCCTTCCATCATGTGCTCGAAGGGAGACGCGCCGATAGCGCGCACAGGGCTGCTTACACGCATTAGCAGCAAGCCGATAATTACGGCGATATAGCTCACGGCGTTTGCGAAGAAACACCAGCCCTCGCCGATTTTCGCCACCAGAATTCCCGCAATCGCAGGACCGATTACGCGTGCCCCGTTGAACATCGACGAGTTCAACGCGATGGCATTCATCAAATCTTCCTTGCCCACCATATCCACGAGAAACGATTGCCGCCCCGGAATGTCGAAGGCATTCACAATGCCGAGCAGACTGGCCAAAAGAAAAACATGCCAGACTTGAACTTTGTTTGTTAGCGTCAGCGCGGCCAGAACGAACGCCAGCAACATCGCTGCCGTCTGCGTGGCAACCACGATGCGCTGGCGGTTAAAGCGGTCGGCGGCAATTCCGCCGAGAGGCGCGAACAGAAACACCGGAATCTGGCTGGCAAATCCCACTGACCCCAGCAGCAAAGCCGACCCGGTCAGCCGGTAAACCAGCCACGACTGGGCTACGCTCTGCATCCACGTGCCAATCAGAGAGATGAGTTGCCCACTGAAGAAAAGCTGAAAGTTCCGGTGGCGCAAGGCGCGCGCCGCCACCTGCCATCGCGACATGCGTTCAGGCGCTTCTTCGCGGGCCGCCGCCTCAATTTGGATGGGAGTTTTCGATTCGGGCACGGTAAATTGTTTGGATGATGCTGGTCGCTCTCTCGATTACTTTAACTTTAAACTGCTGTATTCCTGGTGCAAAACTGTCGACGAAATCTCGCTTTCCTGTTTTTTCATCGACCGCATAAGATGACTCGCCCCAGATGTCCCGTTTCGCATCCGATTTTGCGGCAGTTTGCAATATTTGACTTCCCACGACGGACAGATTGAGCTACAGTTGCTTTTGTTTCTTTCCGGCGATTCCCTTGAGCGACCTACGATGACGACTCCTCCCGTTGGTGTTGAACGCCGTATTGGACAACGCTTTGCCTTTAATCTTCCACTTTCGCTGCGCGATGTTTCCACCGGGCTGGAAGGAGTCGGCTTCACCCAGGACGTCAGTTCCCGCGGCGCATTTTTCTTCACTGACATGGCGATCTCCCCGGCGTCGGAGATCGAATTGACGCTGAAAATGCCATCCGAAATCACTTTAGGGGAATCCATGCGCGTCCGCTGCAAGGGTCGCGTCCTGCGCGTGGAAAAACCAGCAGAGGCCGGAACCCGCGAACTGCCCGCAGAAACTAAAATCGGAGTCGCGGTTTGTCTGAGCGGCTACGATTACCTTTCCGAGAACCAAGACGGCTCAGCCGATTTCCGCCGCATTTCGGCTCTGCATGGAACTACCGAGACCGATCGGCCAACCATTTCTATAACGGCAAGTCCGCGAGAACCTGCCACCTGACCTCCTGGGCGTAGCCCAGGCCTACGCCGCCATCTGTCGATGATCGCCGAACTCTCTTGTGACAGGCGGCAATTTTTATCTCAGAACTACGGTCCCGCTCTTTTCAAACCCGCGCCCATCGCTTAAAATGCATCTCACTCGTGCGGATTGGGTTGGGGTGTTCCTGCTGTGCGCCTGTTCTTCAGAAAGTCTCGTCCTGGCAGATCGCAGCCTGCCTTTCCGCTTAACCGGTACGGCCATTGGCGTTCCAACCGTTACTTAGGTCACTTGGCCACGGGCAGCGTCCCTATCTAACATGCAGACAGCGAGAGGAATCGACGAGAACCGCGACATGCCTGGGATCCCAGTAGCCCTGCTGACCGAAGATCGCGATCGTTTGTCTGAACTGCAGAGCCGCCTGGAAACCACCCGGCTGGCGCGCGTAGTTTTCAGCACAATGGGCTTCCCGACCGGTCCTGCCGATCCCATCCTGCGCCAGATTCAGGATCAGCGTGCGGAAGTCGTGCTCGTAGATATTGCCGCGGAGAATCCGCAGCGGGCCGTAAAAGCGATTGAGCTGATTCAGGCCAATACCTTGCAGTTGGCGATTTTTGCCAATGGGAGCATGCAGCAGCCCGCCACCATAGTGGCTGCCATGCGCGCCGGAGCTGGAGAATTCCTCGATCACGCTGCCGGTTCCGATGCCCTGCTTGAAGCGCTCACGCGATTCAGCTCCAACCGCACCCGCGCTCGCGGCGGTGCCGGTAAAGCTCGTATCTTCACCTTCCTCAGCGCTAAAGGAGGCGCAGGCGCAACCACGGCAGCCGTGAATACCGCACTGGCGTTGCAGCAGGCTCATGGCGAGGTTGTGATCGTTGACTTTGCCCCGGTAGGCCACGTTCAGCTGCATCTGAACCTTCGGCCCAGCTTCGGAGTTCCCGACGCACTCGAAAATCTGCACCGCCTTGACACATCACTTCTCGACGGACTGATGACCACGGCAAAAGACGGATTGCATCTTCTGGCCGGCCCCCAGCAGCCTTATCAGTCGATTCCCACTCCTGCGGAACTCGCCCGCCTGTTCGATTTGCTGGTGAATCACTATCGCTACGTTGTGATCGACGTTTCGAGCCGGCTCGACCCGACTACGCGCTTGCTCTCTGACCTTTCAAATGCGGTACTCATGGTCGCGCAAACGGACGTGGTTTCATTGTGGAGCGCGGGCCGCATTCACGACTTCCTGGAAGAAGGCGGAAGCCGCAACCGGGTGCGAATGGTTCTCAACCGGTATAAGAAGATTCCCGGCCTGACTGACGAAGATATCGAAGACTCCACACGCTGCAAGGTGCTATGGAAGATTCCCAATGCGTTTCAGGCAGTCTCGCCCGGCATCGATAATGGGACGCCTGTGGTTCTGCAGGAAGGGCTGGAAATTAGCCGATCATTCCGCGCTCTCGCCACTGCGCTGGCGGACGCTTCCTCCAATGCCAACGAAGGTCTCGACCTTATTTACGCGCAGGAAAAACCCGACCTGAGGAAAAAAGTTGCGGGTCGCCTTGTGATCTCGCCTGCGCGCGCCGGTCAGTAGTTGCTCTGCGAATTGGAATTCGCCGTTTGCCCTAATCGGCGGCGCTTGCGCTTGCTTCTTCGATCTGGGGAGCCACCTCCACTTCGAAATTTACTGATCTCGCGATATAGCAGAGATGATGCGCCTCATGATGCAGAGCGAGAGCTTGAGCCCGGTTGTCTCCTACACTTACCTTCACGATCGGCTTCAGCGTCACGCGCACAAACTCTCCCGAGCCATCGGCGTTCTCCTGCATCACCCCAAGCGCCGCATCGCGATAATCGATTACCGTGATGTGATTCACTGCGCACAGATGCAGGTACCAGAGCATGTGGCAGGCGGAAAGGCTCGCAACCAGCAACTCTTCGGGGTTGTAACGGGATCGATCCCCTCGAAAGGTCGGATCGCTGGATCCAGGAATCTCTGGCTTGCCCTCGCTTCGAATCGTGTGATCGCGGCGATAGCCCTTGTAAGTTTTCGTTCCTTCGCCATCGTTGCCGGTCCATTGCAGTTGAATTTCGTAGCTATGCTGCTTCATCGGACTCCTTACGAGCCGCTCACTCAGATTTGCTTCACTCACTGGGGCGCTGGTGCGCCGTTGTCAGCGGGTTTAGCCGGAGGAGTCGAGGTTTTATCGTCCTTGAAGATATTCGCGATCTTGCCAAACAGTCCTTTTTTCTTATTCGGATCCTGTTTTTCTTGTCCGGTGTTGGCCAGCGTCGGAGTTGCGGGTTTGCCTCCGCCGAAGATTCGCGAGAAGAATCCCGAGACTCCCGCTTGCTGATCGCAGGTATCGCGGGGCTCTGTTCCTGCGATGAAAGCCGCCATGTAATCATCGGGGCACGCTGGAGTCGCCAGCCGGTTTGTGGCTTTGTCGAGTTGAACGTCGACTACGCCAGTAGGCTGGCTGAACTCTTTCATGTCGGAATACTGCGGCAACGTCGCTGCTTTCTTCATGAACTCGGTCCAGATCGGCGCCGCCGTTTGCGCGCCACTCAGCCGCAGATCGCTGTAATCGTCATACCCAACCCAAACGATGCACAGCAGGTTCGAGGTATATCCAGCGAACCAGCCATCATGCGAACTGCCGGTCTTCCCTGCCGCTGGCTGGGTGAAGCCACGCAAGCGAACTGCCGTGTAGCCGAGACCGTTGTTGATTACACTCTCCATCATGTTGGTCATGACGTAAGCGATGCGCGGATCGAGCACCTGCCGCTCGTCCGTCTTGAAATTTGCCACCACGTCGCCCTTCGCGTTGCGGACCGAGTTTACAAGAATCGGTGACAAACGCTCCCCGTTGTTGGCAAACGATGTGTAGGCTCCTGCCATATCGATTGGCGTGGCCTCATAGGACCCCAGCGCCATCGCGGGGGTAGCTTTCACCGACACAATTCCGGCAAGCTTCGCCAGGTCGGCCACTTTGTCGTAACCGACTTCCTCCGCGACCTTCACGGTGGCGTTGTTCAGCGACATCGCCAGCGCGTAACGCAGCGTTACGTCGCCGTGATATTCCTCTTTGTAGTTTCGCGGTTCGTAAATCTGATCTCCATAGGCAAAGCTGGTCGGAGCGTCGGTCACCGTCGAAGCCGGGGTGATGACATTCGGCGATCCGTCAATCGCTGTATTCATTGCCGTGGCGTATACAAAAGGCTTGAAAATCGACCCGGTCGGCCGCTTCGAGAGTGCGTGATTCAGCTGGCTGAAACCGTAATCGCGGCCTCCGACCAGCGCCAGAACCGCACCCGTATGCGGATCGAGCGCCACCAGAGCGACCTGCGCCTGCGGCCCGGGAAGCACCTGGGTCTCGTATTTCTTGCCGACCTTGGTCCGCTTGGTGCGCAGCTTCGTGACTTGTTCGTCGACCAGCTTGATGCCGCCCTCCACCGCCTGCGCAGCGGCCCGCTGCAATTCCGGATCAAGCGTCGTGTAAATCCGGTACGACTGGTCATTCAAATCGTGCTCGCTGAATTTGTTGATCAGCGAATCGCGCACCATATCCACAAAATACGGCGCATCGCTCGCCTCTACATTGGGAGGCGCGAGCTTCAGCGGCGATGCCTTGGCTTTGTCGGCCTGTTCGTGAGTAATGGCGTGGGTATCGACCATCGAATCCAGCACCAGGTTGCGGCGCTCCAGCGCGCGCTCGGGATGCCGGTACGGCGACAACCGGCTCGGCCCTTGAATAATCCCAGCCAGCAACGCCGCTTCCGGCAGGGTAATGTCCTTCAAGTCTTTATTGAAGTAGGCGCGTGAAGCCTCACCGAAACCGCTGATGGCGAACGACCCGCGCTGCCCCAGATTGACCCAGTTCGCATAGAACTCGAAGATCTGCTGCTTCGAGAATTTCTGCTCCATCTCCTCGGCGATCAGCATCTCCGTCAGCTTGCGTTTGATGGTTTTTTCCGGAGTCAGAAAAAATCCCCGCGAGAGCTGCATGGTGAGTGTCGATCCGCCCTGTTCGTGCCGTTGCCGCACGAGATCGACCCACCCCGCTTCAAACATGCGGATGAAATTCACTCCACTATGCTCGAAGAAGCGCCGGTCTTCGATTGCGAGCACGGCATCGACCATAACCTTCGGAATGTCGTTGTACTTGATGACCTGCCGCTTCGACCGCTGTTCGGCGTCGAACAACGACGTTACCAGTTGTGGTTCCAGTTCGTACGCAGAAAGCGGGTTACCTTTGCTCGAGATCTGCCTGACTTGGCCGTCTTCGATCGTGATACGCGCCTCTTCCGGGCTGTGATAGCTCTCGGAACCCGGAGTGATCTCGATTCCATCGGGCACCAGGCGAAAGGAGCCCAGTGCGGATAGATCGTCTTTTTCAGTATGCTTTGCGTCGGAATAGCCCGCCCGCCGCAGTTCGGCGGCGACTTCCTTCGCCTCCATCTTTTCGCCGTCGCGCACCATCTCCGGCTGGGCATAGATCTTGGCTGAGTTGGTAAAAACCGGAGTGCGAAAACGCTGCGTAATGATGCGGTCGTATTTGATGTAAAAGTAGCAGAACGATCCGCCGAGGCCGACCGCCGCGATGAGAAAAACGATAAGCGCAGCACGAAGCACGGGATCGCGCGGGAGGCCCCGCCAGCCCTTCTTATTCTGGCCGCTTTTTGGGATTTTGACTTTGATCGCCAAGATTAAACTCGCCCGCCCGCGAAAATGCTCGCCCGAAGCTCAGACGATGGAACGCAACAAAAGGTTTGACCGCCTGTGTTTTCAGGATGTATTGCTTATCATTGTACCGCTCACCGCAGAAACAAAAAGAGACCCGCAGTCGATGCGGGTCTCCAGAAGGTCAATAAGCGAAGTTACTGTGTGTCTGTAACTGCCCAAAACCCTGGAGTGGTGAGGTCCAGAGCGCTGAGCGTTTGAGTCAACGCTCCGCCCGCCACACTCAAAGGTGAAATCTGCGTCACCGTTTCATTGGTATCGTTTACATACACGGCATAGCTCATCAGCAACGACCCGCTCTGATCGAATTGTCCCCAACTGCCTCCTGCATCGACTCCCAGACCAGTGAACGGAGAGCCGGCGTCTGCGGAGAGAGTTCCCGTGCTTGAAATCTGATATCCCTCGACTGCATTAAATGCAGTTGCGCTGTCGTTGAAACTAAAAGAATAAATCAGGTTGCCGCCTGAGTTTTGCGATACCGCGATGCTGAATGGAGAGTAAACCGTCTTGAACGGTGAACCCGAAACGGGCGCAATTGCCCCAGTGCTGGAGATGCTGAAGACGTAGAGGTTATCGTCATCCACACCACTATATCCACTCGCGGCGCTGTTGCCGCTTGTGCCGATCAGGAACTTGCCCGTGGGTTCTCCTGCCAACTGCCACATCGGATAAACAAAAGGACTGCCGGTAACCGGCGTGAGAGCACCGCTGCTCCCGATTGAATAAGCTTCGATTTCCGTTCCGGTGTGGGTAGCGAAATTGCCATCAACCGCGTACAAATATTTTCCCGTTCCGTCGATTGCCAGATTGATCGGCCCAAAGGGCACTGCGAAAGGAGTTCCAGCGACCGGCGTCAATGCTCCACCCGAGCCAATCGAATAAGCGTAAATCTCATCCCGCAACGGAAGCGCAATGAATATCAGATTACCCGCCGGATTCGTAATCATTACGTCCTGGGCCGCCTGGCCTCCAAAGGCATTCAGGAAGGAGGCCGCGTACGGACTGCCGCTGATCGCCGTTAAAGCCCCACTGCTGGAGTCGATCGTCCATCCATAAATCTGTTCTGCGGTTCCGAAGCCCGCGTAGAGAAATTGCTTTTGCGCAATCACCATGCCGACTCCGCCGTCGTTTGCGGGCACCGATGGCGCAGTAAACCCCGAAATCGGACCGGAAGTCGCACTGGAGCCGTCGATCGAGTAGCCGGCAATCGCGCCATTGCTGGTGCCGCTGCTGGCATCGCTGTCGATTGCAAACACGAAGGCCGAAGCTGAGCTACTGCCGCTGCTGCCGCTCCCGCTGCTGGATATGCTCGATGGCGAGCCCGTTGTGCAGGTCGAGCCGCTGAAGCTAAACCCATCATCGCTGTTGCAGTTGTACTTGCCGCAATTCGTTAATCCCAATGCGGCGGTAGCCGCCAGCAATACCTGAACTGCTCTCACCCATTTCTTCATGAACTGCCTCCGCATGCGGATCGCGCGCTATCTACTCGCGGCTATGGCCTGCCTGGATTCCGATTAATTCCTGGTCGTGTATGCAGCGCTCGCCAATTCCAGCGCTCGTGAGAAAACTCTCACCTACGGCCGATATTAGGAGCAAGGTAACTCTATGGCAACGTTACGAATGTCACTGTCCCAATCGGCGGGTTCGTTGTGAGGTGGCACACATCTCCGCGGGCAAGAACGAGGGGCTTGCGGATTCTGGAGCTGCAACCGGAGAGACTGAGGGCTAGAAACCTTTGTTTCCGCTGCTCGGAGTGAAATGCAAATCGAAGGAATAACCTGGCAGGTTGATCGTTACCGAATAGTCCGCCGCCACATAAACCGCCGACATGCCGGGCGTGTTGATCCTCTGCACAGTGACCTGCTTTTCTTGAATCGGCAGTTCGTGTTCGTGGGCTTTTCGCAGCACGTCGCCCCTAATGTCGTCATCGGTTTTTTGAGGGCTCGCCCCATCCATCATCGCGACGCTCTTGAGATCGTCCTGAAAGCTGTAATTTGTCATCATGGGTGGGACAACTTCGAACAGTCCCAAGACCACGGCGGCGATCACAAGAAAACCCAACGCTCCCTTAATTATTCCCATAAAAGCTGAAATCGCGCCCCCCCGCCGCGCAATCTCAGGCTGAGGCTCGCAACACTCCTTGAAAGTGATCGACTATTGACGCGATGCTAACATCGCGAACCTCGCGAGTCGAACGTAAAACCACTTCCACAGTGCCTTCGGTAACTTTCTTTCCGACCGTGATTCTAAAGGGGATACCGACTAAATCTGCATCTTTGAATTTCACTCCTGGGCGCTCGTCGCGGTCGTCGAGAATGACGTCAAATCCGGCGGCCACAAGCCGGCCTGCAATGTCGTTTGCGGCCTGGAAAACGCCTTCATCCTTCACATTGGTCGGAGTAACCACAATCTCAAACGGAGCAATCGACGGGGGCAGCCAGAATCCATTCTCATCGTTTGACTGCTCGACCGCCGCGGTCAAAATGCGCTCGATTCCGATCCCGTAACAGCCCATGATTGGCATGACTTCTTTGCCGTTTTTGTCGAGCACGCGCGCACCCATCGACTGTGAATAGCGGTAGCCGAGCTTGAAGATGTGCCCGACCTCAACTGCAGTATCGATGCGCAGTGGCTTGCCACAATTCGAGCACAGTTCCCCGGCGGTTACACTGCGCAGGTCAACGTACGAGGTGGGGTTAAAATCTTTGCCCGGAGTGAGATTCTTCAGGTGATAATTTTCCTTATTCGCTCCGGCAATCAGATTCGTGCGGCCTTCAAGTGCCTTATCGACGAGAAGGTAGGGCTTCGCATCATCGTCGAGCCCCTTCGCCCAATCAATTCCCATCGGCCCCAGATATCCTGCCGGTGAATTGAAGAGCGCCGTAATCTCCGCCTCCTGCATCGGCCGCGTGGCTGCGCCCAGCGCGCCGTTCAGCTTGGCTTCGTTCAGTTGATGATCGCCGCGCATCAGCACCACAACGCCACGAGAATTCGTCCTGCCGGTCTTTCCGTCTTTCTCCTCCGCTATTAAAGCCAGCGTTTTGATCTTGTTCTTCGGAGAGACTCCCAGGAATTTTGCAACATCTTCGATAGTCTTCTGCCCGGGGGTGTGAACCTCCAGCGGCCTGCCATCGCCCTCCGGTTTCAAATCCTCGACGGCTTCCAATTTCGACGTCGCTTTTTCCATGTTCGCCGCGTAATCACAGCCATCGCAGCTGACGATGTAATCTTCGCCGGCATTGGTGCGAACCATGAACTCGTGCGATTCCTTTCCGCCCATGGCTCCCGAATCCGCCTCGACGACCATGTATTTCAATCCGCAGCGATCGAAGATGCGGCAATACGCGTCGTAATGCTTGCGATAAGAAAGATCGAGCCCGGCGGCATCGATATCGAACGAGTAGGAATCCTTCATCATGAATTGCCGCACCCGCAGCAATCCGGACCTCGGCCGCAACTCGTCACGAAATTTCGGCGCGATCTGATACCAGATCTGCGGCAACTGCTTGTAGCTGCGCAGTTCTTTGCGCGCGATGTCTGTCATGACCTCTTCCTCGGTCATGCCCAGCGCCAGTTCGGCGCCCTTGCGGTCCTTCAGCCGAAACAGGTTATCCCCCATCAGCGACCAGCGGCCACTGACCTCCCAAATCTCCCGGGGATGAATCGCCGGCAGGAGAAACTCCTGCCCAATTTTGTCCATTTCCTCGCGGACAATGCCGACGATCTTGTTGAACGACCGGTTGCCCAGAAACAGATAGGAATAAGCTCCAGCCATCAATTGGCGGATATACCCAGAGCGAACCAAAAACTTATGGCTGGCGACCTCCGCGTCCGCCGGGGCTTCGCGGAGCGTAGGAATGAAAAGTTCTGACCAATGGTGCATAGAGTGAGCTCTCGATGGAAAGTAGAACTCAGATTGTAAACGATTGCAGCACCCTGACCCGGGAGTGGACCGGGGCCCGCGTCACCGCTGGCGACTTGTGGCTCAACCGACGGAGGTGCCACTACTGGGGTTGTCCGCCCAGCTGAGGGTGGTCCCACGCGAACTCTTAGCGGACGTCGGCCAATTGCTTCAATATCTCTTTCCCGAGCCTTTGCGTCTCCCCAAAAAACTTTTGATATTCGACAAACAGCCGGTTCAGTTCAAGCGATTTATCAGCTGACAGTTTCCTGCGCAGCATCATGTCCCGCACGTGAACGGGATTCGGCAAGGTCGCGTCCTCGGTCAACTCTTCCAGCGCCGTATTGGCATCGTAGTGATACATCGGTGTCTCCTCGAAGACTACTAATCAGATTATCCTAAGATGAAACGACCCCGAAGCGATTGCGGTTTGTACATCGCGTATCATGTGGAGTCCCTGAGTTCTATCGACGGAACCTCTCTACGGCCTGCCGAATGCTTCCCTTCAAGCTCGTCTATAGCGACGATTACTATCTGCCGATCGGCCAACACGTGTTCCCTGCCGAAAAATATCGCCGCATCCATGATCAGTTGATCTCGGAGGGCGTGGCGGAAGCCGACGACTTTATCGTTCCTTCGCCGGCCAGCGATCAGGATATTCTGCTCGTCCACACGCCGGAATATGTCCAGAAATTGAAGACGGGGCTGCTTTCGCCTCGCGAGGAAATGGAGCTGGAGATTCCGTACTCGCCCGAATTGGTGAGCGCATTCTGGCGTGCAGCGGGAGGATCAATTCTGGCGGCCCGCCGGGCATTATCGGACAGCGTGGGCATTAACATCGGCGGCGGATTTCATCACGCCTTCCCCGACCACGGCGAGGGATTCTGCATGATTCACGATGTGGCGGTGGCGATCCGCCGCATGCAGCGCGAAGACAAAATTCGCACCGCAATGACGGTCGATTGCGACGTTCACCAAGGAAACGGCACGGCGGCGATTTTCGCAGGCACACGCACAGCCAGCGCGCTCTTGCCTTCTGCTGGACCCTCGACGCTCGATTCTTCATCTCACATGTCCGAGGCTCAAAGGTCGGCACTTCCCGGCAAAATCCGCGGAGCCCACGCCGGCGATGTGTTCACAATCTCGCTGCATCAGCACAACAACTATCCGCTTTGGAAACCTCCGTCGTCGATTGATGTCGACCTGCCCGATGGCATCGAAGACGATGATTATCTGGCCTGGCTCGATAATGCGCTCAGCTCCGGCTTGCGGCAGTTTGAGCCGGGATTGATCTGCTACATTGCGGGAGCAGACCCTTACAAGGAAGATCAACTCGGAGGCCTCTCACTGACGATCGATGGGTTGAAGCGGCGCGATGAGCTTGTGTTTCGCGTCGCTCGCACGCGCGGCATTCCGATAATGGTCACTTACGCCGGTGGTTATGCCCGCAATGTGGATGACACGGTGACCATCCACTGCAACACGGTTCTAGCCGCAAAGAAAGTGTTCGCCGGAGGAAGTTGATGGCGGCAAGTTAAGGTTCGCTCCGAAAGATATACTCGATGGAATGAACGTCAGTCCTTCAGAAATCCCCCACAGCGAGCTTTACGGCATCCTGCTCAATTCGGTCGCGCCGCGGCCGATTGCATGGGTCTCTACCGTCAGCGCAACCAACGCCCTGAATCTCGCGCCGTTTTCCTTTTTCAACGTGGTCTGCGTAGATCCTCCATTGCTGGCGTTTGCGCCCGGAATGCGGCAACCGAAGACGCCGCGGATTGGAGGTGGCGAAGTCAAGGACACGTTGCGGAATATTCGTGAGACGAGGGAGTTTGTAGTCAACATCGTTACCTACGAACTCAGCGAGGCGATGAACTTGACGAGTGGTGAGTACGATTCGTCGGTCAACGAATTCGAATTGGCGAGGCTTACTCCGGAGCCGTCGAAGATCGTGCGACCACCCCGAGTTGCCGAGTCTCCGGTCAGTTTTGAGTGCGGGCTTCATCAAATCCTCGACTTCTCGTCGGCTCCCACGAGCGGCAGCCTCGTAATCGGCCAGATCGTCTCGATCCACATCAACGATGAGCATTTGAAAGACGGACGGCTGGATCGGAATTCGTTGGACCTGATTGGACGTATGGGCGGCATTCAATACACCAGGACTACTCAAAGGTTCGAAATGGTCAGGCCGAAGGTCTAGCGGCGGCAGGCCCGTCGTTCACTGCTAAGATAGATACTTCCACTATGTTTGAGAACCTTCAGGAAAAACTGCAACGAGCCTTCAAGAGCCTGCGCGGCCAGGCCCGGCTGAGTGAAGAAAACATTGCCGAGGCGCTGCGCGAGATCAGGCTCGCTTTGCTCGAAGCCGACGTCAACTTCAAAGTCGTCAAAGATCTCATCGACCGCATCCAGGCCAAGGCTGTCGGTCAAGAGGTAATGACCGCCCTTTCACCGGGCGAGCAGGTTATCAAGATCGTCCGCGATGAGTTGGTAGAGACGCTCGGCAAAGATACAGCGCGCGTGAAGTTCGCCTCGCAACCGCCGACAGTTGTACTCATGGCCGGGTTGCAAGGCTCCGGTAAGACGACCACATCCGGCAAACTGGCGAATTGGTTCAAGGCCGGCGGACATCGTCCCCTGCTGGTTTCGGTGGACGTGTACCGTCCGGCTGCCCGCGAACAACTGAAGGTCGTGGCTGACGCGGTGAAGGCGCAGATATATCAGGGCGAGGTCGCGGAAGCCAACACCGCGACGGTTGAACGTCTCGTCAAGGAGGCGCGGCGCGAGGCCGTGGTTTCCGGATGCGACGTGCTGATCGTCGATACCGCCGGCCGCCTGCACATTGACGACGAACTGATGAACGAGATGCAGTCGCTGAAAAAGCTGCTGAATCCGTCAGAGATTCTGTTCGTCGCCGACGCCATGACCGGGCAGGATGCGGTTCGCTCCGCCGACGAGTTTCACAAAAAGCTTTCGCTCACCGGCGTGGTGCTCACCAAGATGGATGGCGATGCGCGCGGCGGCGCGGCGCTTTCCATCCGGCAGGTCACCGGGCAACCGATTAAATTTATCGGCGTGGGCGAGAAATACGATGCGCTGGAGCCGTTTCATCCCGATCGAATCGTCTCTCGCATTCTCGGCATGGGCGATATCCTCTCGCTGATCGAGCGCGCAGAATCGCAGATCGACAAGAAAAAGGCCCAGGAGATGGCCAATAAGGCCCTCAGCGGCGATGGCTTCTCGCTGGAAGATTTCCGCGACCAGTTGCGGCAAGTGAAAAAAATGGGATCGATGAAGAACCTGATCGGAATGCTGCCCTCGATCGGCCCTTTCTCCGGCCTGCAAAAAGCGGCTGATAGCGTGGACGAAAAGCAGGTCAACCGGGTCGAGGCCATCATCAATTCGATGACCATGCACGAGCGCAACCATCACGAAGTGATCAACGGCAGCCGCCGAAAGCGCATCGCCCGCGGTTCTGGCACGACCGTACAGGAAGTGAACAATCTGCTTCGTCAGTATGCGCAGATGAGAAAAATGTTCAAGCAGATGGGCAAGCCCAGCTTCGCGCGAAGAATGGCGGGGATGAAGCTGCCGGGAATGTAAGCACTGCTTAGTAATTTGGAGACCGAACGGCCTTCATGAAATGGCGCTCCCTCGATGAATCAATTGCCGCCGCTGACGCGCGGCCTCTGCGAAAAATCTACGCCGAGCGTAAAGAAACTATCGCGAAATACGTTCCGGCTGAGACGCGAGCGATTCACGAGCGGGCTGTCGCAGAACTAAAATGCCAATGCATCGCAGCGAACGTTCTTTCCGTTGGCTCGAAGATTCCTGAGTTCGAACTTCCCGATCATGACGGCAAGAATGTTTCGTCCTCTGAATTGCTCGCCAAAGGACGGCTCGTGCTCTGTTTCATTCGCGGCCGCTGGTGCCCGTTTTGTGTTGGCCAGATGGAGGCGATGAATCTTATGGTGTGTGAGATTGAGAAGGCTGGCGCAACCCTTGGGGCAATCTCGCCGCAGACAGTGAAGCAGTCATTTTTTATGCACGATCAGCACCAGCTCCGCTTCCCGCTTTTCTCCGATGCGTCCAATAACGTGGCGCGCCTGTTTCGACTAACCTATCGCGTTCCGGACGAACAGAAAACTCTCTGTCAGCGCAGCTTTGTAAATCTGCCTTTCGTGAATGGAGACGGCAGTTGGGAGCTGCCGATTCCAGCGACTTACATCATCGACCGAGACGGGACCGTGACGTTCGCTTCCGCAAACGAGGACTACACCGACAGGCCGGAACCGAGCGACATCCTGCGCGCCCTGACGCTCTAAACATTTGCCGGCAGTAGAAAACGCGGGCGCCCGCGCCACACTTCATCTTTCGGTACACTGAATATTCATGAACTATATCTACGGCATCAATGCTGTTTCCGAGTCGTTGAAGGCTCGCGGGCGGGCATTTCAGTGGGTCGGCATGGCGAAGGAGCGGAATGACATCCGCCTGCAGCGCATGATCGAAGACTGCCGTAAGCTCGGCGTGCCGGTGCGTTTTCTCACCCGCGTGGAACTTGACCGCATGGCCGGAAACGCCGCCCATCAGGGCGTGGTGGCTGTGACTTCGGCAAAGCAATATAGCGATCTTGACGACGTGGTTGGCGCCAAGCGCGGACGCTATTCGTTTGTCGTCGTGCTCGATGGCGTGGAGGATCCGCACAATCTTGGTGCGATTTTGCGCACAGCCGATGCTGCCGGCGCCGACGGGGTGGTCATTCCAGAGCGGCGCGCAGCGGGCGTCACGGGCACGGTCACGAAAACCTCTGCCGGGGCCAGCGAGCACCTGCCGATCGCCAAAGTCACGAACATCGCCCGTTCGGTCGAAGAGTTGAAAGACCGCAATATCTGGACGGTCGGCCTCGACGAGCGCGGACAGAAAACCTACGACGCCATCGATTACAACATGGATTGCGCCTTGGTTCTGGGCGCCGAGGGCAAAGGGTTGCACGATTTGGTGAAGAGGAAATGCGATTTCCTGGTTTCGATTCCGATGCTCGGCAAAGTGCCTTCGCTGAATGTCTCCGTCGCCGGCGCGGTGGTGATGTACGAAATTGTGCGGCAGCGGCGCGCTAAAGAACAGAATTCGGCAGAACGGAACCCGGCTGCTTCGGGTAATGCGGAATGAAGTTGCATTTCCGGGTCTTAAGTTTTCTCTGTCTCCTCTGTGCCTCTGTGGTGAATTGTTTTTCTCTCGATCGCGAGGCGTTCACATTTACTAGTTACGATCTCGCCGTTCGCATCGATCCCGCACAGCAGCGACTCGGCGTTCGGGGCAAAATCACGCTGCGGAATGACTCGAGTAGCCCGCAGAAAACAGCAGCGCTGCAAATTTCTTCTTCCCTGAACTGGCTGTCGATCGGCGCTCTTGGCAAGCCGCTGCCGTTCGTTTCGCAGCCCTACAACTCCGATATCGATCACACGGGAGTTTTGTCGGAAGCAGCGGCGACCTTGCCAAGTGCCGTCCTCCCGAAAGGAACGATCGATCTCGAAATCGCCTACGAAGGGGTGATCCCGCTGGATGCGACCCGCTTCACCCGCATGGACACTCCCGAACCAGCCGCTCGCAGCAGCGATTGGGATCAGATCAGCGCGCAATTTACGGCCGTGCGTGGCGTTGGATATGTGACGTGGTATCCGATCAGCACTGACGCTGCGAGTCTCGCCGAGGGCACGGACCTGTTCTCGGTGCTGAACCGATGGAAGCAGCGACAGAGTTCCTCGATAATGCACTTGAAGTTCGCGGTAACGATAGCGAACGACCGTGAAAGACCCGAGCTTCTCGTCAATGCATCATCCTGTCCGGTCGCTCATGAAGCCGATGGCCAATTCCTCGCGGATTGCAACTATCGGTCGCTCGGGTCAGTCGTCCCAACGTTTGTGATTGCGAACTATGAATCCGTCACACGCCCCGATATGACGGTTCATTTCCTGCCCGGACACGACGCCTCCGCGGCGAACTATGCCGACGCTGCGGAAAAAGCAGTTTCGCTGGTCACCGATTGGTTCGGCGCGCCGCGGGCAAAAGCCGAAACCGCCGATCTGCCCGACGCAGACTCTGCCCCGTTTGAGAGCGGATCACTTTTATTAACTCCGCTTGGGGGCGGAGATTCGAAGCTCGCGGGTCTGGTTGCCGCTCACCAAATGACGCACGCGGCAATCTCCTCGCCGCGGCCGTGGATTAATGAGGGTCTGGCTCACTTCGCGCAGGCACTTTATCTCGAACAGCAAAAAGGACGGCAAGCTGCGATCGATTACATGGGAACGCATCGGTTTGCGTTTGGCGAGGCTGCGGGCGAAAAGCAACGGCCGGCTCCACGTTCTGAAGATGAAGCGAGTTATTCGTTAATCAACACCGCGGATGAGCAACTCTACCGCAGCAAAGCGATGTGTGTGTGGTGGATGCTGCGGGACATGGTCGGCGATCAGGCATTGAAAAGGGCGCTCGCCTCATACCTTCCTGAGCATGACAAAGAGCCTTCTTACATGCAACGCCTGATCCAGGCGCAGACACAGCGCGATCTGGAATGGTTCTTCGATGACTGGGTGTATCGCGACCGCGGCCTCCCGGATTTCAAAGTGCAATCGGCCTACACGCGCAAGATGCTGCCGGAAGGTTACATGGTCACAATTACAGTAGAGAATTCAGGAGCAGCAGGCGCGGAGGTTCCGATCACACTGAAGTCAGGTGGCGAGGTGGTCACGAAACGGCTGCTCGTGCACGGAAAAGGCAACACGGTGATTCGTATTGAGACATTGAAACCGCCGGATGAAATCGTTGTAAATGATGGCAGTGTGCCGGAGAGCGATACTAACAACAACACCTTCAAGGTTGATCCGAGCGGGATCGCGAAATAAGCCAGAACCAGAATGTGGTAACTCGCAACTGGCTATTGCGGGGCTTGAGCTTCCGCCGTGCTCCTACATTCCTTCGGTGGTGGTGAATCTTACAAGCTCTGACAGTTTAGCGCCGGCGGCGCCAGAATCGATAGACTGAATCGCCAAGGGGATACCATCTGCCAGACGGTCAACCCGGCCTCCCGCGACGAGTGCAGCAGCGGAGTTCAGCAAGACAACGTCGCGGCGCGCAGATTTTTCTCCACTCAATACGTGCCGAATAATAGCCGCATTCGCCGCGGCGTCGCCGCCCGATATGCCTTCGAGCGTCGCCCGCTCAATGCCGAATTCTTCGGGAACGACTTCGTAAGTTCGCACTGCTCCATCCCGAGCCTCGGCCACTCGAGTGGGGCCAGTAATTGTTATTTCATCGAGGCCATCCAGCCCGTGCACTACGAGCGCCCGATGCAAACCCAGCATGCTGAGAGCTTCCGCCAGCTTTTCCACCATATCGAGGGCGTACACGCCGACAACCTGTCCCGAAGCACGCGCAGGATTGGTGAGCGGGCCGAGCAGATTGAACAGGGTTCGCATGCGCAGCTCGCGGCGCACTTTCTGCACTTGCTTCATCGAAGGATGCAAATCGGGAGCATACAGAAAACAGATTCCGACTTGCCGCAGGCATTGTGCGGCACGCGTGGGTGATTGCTGGATGTTTACGCCGAGAGCGACCATTACATCCGCCGAGCCGCACTTCGAACTGATGCTCCGGTTGCCGTGTTTCGCCACGCGTACGCCGGTTCCGGCGGTGACAAAAGCTGTCGCGGTTGAGATGTTGAATGTTCCGGCTGCATCGCCTCCGGTGCCACTGGTATCGACAAGGCTGTTATCGTCAGGCGAAGATTCCGAGAGCGCGTCGCGGCCAGTACCGCTCAAGTCGAGAGCGCTGAGATCGCTTGCTCCAGGTCCGGCAAAAGAAACAGGCAGAGGCGTCGCAGCCTCCCGGATCGCTTCTGCGAATCCCACGATCTCTTCCACGGTTTCACGCTTCATGCGCAACGCGACCAGCAGAGCCGCAATCTGTGCGTCGCTGCAATTCCCGGCCAGCACTTCCGTCATCACTTCACGCGCCTCGGCGCGCGCCAGCGCTTGGCCGTGATTAGAAATGCGATGAAGAACGTCGAGGATCATGTCATCGGAATTGTAAGGGATAAGGTATTTTCGGAGCGCGCGCCGCCGCTACACGCTCACTGGCGGAGCTTGCAATCTGGGCAGGAAATACTCGCGCCACGCTTCCGGCAATGCCGGCGTCGCAATCGCCTTCCGCAGAAGATCGCGATTGTACCGGTCGCGGGCGAAGAGAATGTTCATCTCGGCAATCGTAATTCCCTCCTCTTCGCGCGATAGCAGATTAATGGAATCTCCGGCGCCGACTTCACCCTCCCGTTCGACGGAGAAGTAAAATCCGCTGCGGCCGCTGCGCAGAAACCGCTCGATCATGTCGTCTCGCTGGAACTTTGCCGCCAGCTTGTAGCACGGCATCCGCGGCTGGCGGACCGTGAGAATCGCAGAACCGACCTCGAAGCGGTCACCGATATGAATATCACTTTCGTTAAGACCCTCCGTCGTAAAGTTCTCGCCGAAGGCGCCCCAGGGAAGGTCGACTCCCAACTCTTGTTCCCAATATTCATAATGCTCGGAGGGGCACGCGTAGACTGCCTTGTAGAGACCGCCGTGAACGCTGAGATCAGCCTGCCGGTCGCCCTCAAGGTTCAGCGAACGGAGCGACACTCGTCCAGCGGCCGGCTTCTTGAAAATGCCAGTGTTGATGGTGAGGCCTTTGTACGTTAGGAGCCGCGGCCGGGCTACATTCAGTGAGATCAGCTTCACGTTCTTATCCCCGTCTCCGCGATTTCCTCGCTCAAGAGTTTCGGTGTGTCCGTAGAACATGGCTTAGGTCTTTTTAGATGTATTGTCCATGGAAAATGACGCGTTCAGTTTGCCCTAATCCTTCAGGCTTCTATAAAATTGAGGGTTTGCTGCCGCAGTTCTAAGCCGCAAGCGTGTTCCTGCCGATTAATAGCTGGAAATGAAATCATTATGAAAATCCATGAGTATCAGGGCAAGTCGATTCTCAAGAAGTACGGCGTGACCGTACCACGCGGCGCGATGGCGACCTCGCTCGAAGAGGCGGAAGGCATTGCCAAGGAGTTGTTCGGCTCCGGAGCGACCGGGGTGGTGGTTAAAGCACAGATCCACGCCGGCGGCCGCGGCAAAGGCGGGGGCGTGAAGATCGCGAAGTCGGTCGCCGAGGCGGGAGAACTTGCCGGCAAAATGCTGGGAATGAAGTTGGTCACGCATCAGACCGGCCCCGAGGGCCGCACGGTGCGCCGCCTCTTGATTGAAGAAACGCTGCCGATTGAAAAAGAATTGTATCTGGGAATTTTGGTCGACCGCGCGGAAGGCAAGCCAGTATTTATGGCTTCAGCCGCGGGCGGCATGGAGATCGAGCAGGTGGCCGCCGAGAATCCGGACGCCATTCTGAAGCAGTACGTCGATCCCGGCATGGGCCTGGAAGCGTTTCAGGCTCGGAAGATGGCCTTTGCGCTTGGGCTGAAGCCGCAGCAGATCAATCCTGCCGTGCAATTTCTCACCAATCTGTACAAGGCATTCCTCGATACGGATGCGTCTCTGCTCGAAATCAATCCGTTCATCACTACCACTGACGGACGCCTGTTCGCGCTCGATGCCAAGTTGACCTTCGACGACAACGCATTATTCCGGCATCCCGACATTCGCGAACTGCGCGACATCACTGAAGAAGATCCTCTCGAGGTGGAAGCTTCGAAGTACAACCTAAATTACATCAAACTCGACGGCAGCGTGGGATGCATGGTCAATGGCGCCGGCCTCGCGATGGCCACCATGGACATCATCAAGTACGCCGGCGGTATGCCCGCGAACTTCCTCGATGTCGGTGGAGGAGCCAATGCTGAGCAGGTCGCCCATGCATTCGAAATTTTGCTGAGCGACAAGAATGTGAAAGCGGTGCTCATCAACATCTTCGGTGGAATTCTGCGCGTCGATACGCTGGCTACTGGCGTGGTAGAGGCGGCGAAGAAAACTAACATTCAGCTTCCAATCGTGTTGCGCCTGGAAGGCACCAATGTGGACGAAGGCAAGAAGATCCTGACGAACTCTGGTTTCAACTTTGTGGTCTGCGACACCATGAAAGATGCGGCAGATAAGGTAGTCGCAGCGGCACACTGACTGTCGTCATGACGATCGACTGAAGGAATCATATATTTATGGCGATCCTGGTCAACAAGCGAACGCGTTTGATCGTGCAAGGCCTCACCGGACGAGAAGGCACATTTCACGCCAAAGCGTGTGCCGCGTACGGCACTCAGGTGGTGGGCGGAGTAACACCCGGCAAGGGCGGCACTACGCACGAAGGTTGGCCGATCTTCAACACGGTGCAAGAAGCCGTCGAGAAGACCGGCGCCGACACCACCATCATTTTCGTTCCGCCGCCGTTCGCGTCCGACGCGATCATGGAAGCCGCCGACGCTGAACTCGATCTCATCGTCTGCATCACCGAAGGCATTCCGACGCTTGACATGGTGAAGGCTTGGGAATTCCTGCAGGACCGGCGTTCGCGATTGATCGGTCCAAACTGCCCCGGGATTATCTCGCCCGGCAAATGCAAGATCGGAATTATGCCTGCCTCGATTCACAAAGAAGGCTCCATCGGCATTGTCTCGCGCTCCGGCACGCTAACCTACGAAGCCGTGCATCAACTCACGCAGCGCGGCGTCGGGCAATCGACTGCGATTGGAATCGGCGGTGATCCGATTATCGGTACAAATTTCGTAGACGCGCTCGATCTTTTCAACCGCGACCCTGAAACCGAAGCCGTGATCATGATCGGCGAAATCGGTGGCGATGCGGAAGAAACGGCCGCACAATTTGTGAAGAACCATATGAAAAAGCCGGTGGTCGGCTTCATCGCCGGCCAGACGGCGCCTCCCGGACGGCGCATGGGTCATGCGGGCGCGATTATTTCCGGAGGCAAAGGCACGGCGGCGGAGAAAATCCAGGCAATGGAGTCCGCCGGCATCCGCGTCGCAAAATCTCCGGCCGCGATTGGAGAAACGCTGGTCGCGGCGATTGGAGTGAAAGTGTAGCGCTGTATTCCTCGTGATGCGCGTCATGTTCGTTGTGGTCGAAGCTTGATAACCAAAATGAACGGGGCCGATAAGGGCAAGCATTGAATCTTCCTAAGGACAATAACGAACGACCAATTATGAAAACTCTGCAACGCACTCTTACCATCGTAAAACCGGACGCGGTCGCGAAAAACGCGGTCGGCGACATCATTGAACAATTCGAAAAGACCGGTTTCCGCATCCTCGCTATGAAGATGCTGGAAATCTCCAAGCATCAGGCGGAGCAGTTTTATGCCGTGCACGCCAGCCGGCCGTTCTATAACTCGCTCACCGATTTTATGTCGAGCGGGCCGATTGTGACGCTGGCTCTCGAGAAAGAAAACGCGATTGCCGACCTCCGCAAACTGATGGGCGCCACGAATCCGGCGAACGCCGAGGATGGCACCATCCGGAAGAAATGGGCTTCGAGCATTGAGCACAATGCCATTCACGGCTCAGATGCGGAAGACACTGCGAGGTTCGAGCTAAGTTTTTTCTTTGCGGGTTACGAGCTGGCGCAGTAGGTCATTGAAGCGACACTTACCCAGGAAGGGCCGCGAGTGGCAACCCAGCGGGCGAGGAGCCATCCACACAACCTAGCCTAGAGGCTCGAACAGATTCCCTTCCGTTCGGTCCGCAACTCTGGGCATCTCTTTGCGTGCAAACTGCAGAAAGTGCGGCGCAGCGCGGTGCGCTTCGAGCGCGGCATCGTCTTTGTACTGTTCGTAGATGAAAAACCGCCGCGGCTCGGTTTTGTGCCGGTGAACCTGATACATCAGGCAGCCGGCTTCCTTGCGGGATTCTTCCGTTAACTTCGCGAACAACACAGTCACCTCGGCTTCGCGTCCAACCTTGGCCATCCACGTAACCGCCAGAACCACCATCTTGCTCGCTCCTGGGCCTTGCCTGTGAATCGGGAGATGATTCTAAACTTTTTGCGAGGCGGTTGTCTGCATCTCACTGGCGAAATCAGGTGAGAAAATAATCTGATCGCGGTCAGGGCCAGTCGATATCATGCCTATCCTCGTGCCGGATTCCTTTTCGACGAAAGTCAGATAGTCGCGGGCAGTTTTCGGTAGCTGGTCGAATTTTGTGATTCCCTGCGTTGAGGTTCGCCAGCCCGGCATCTTTTCGTAGATGCACTCGATTTTTTCGTAGCCGCTGGCTTGCGCAGGAACTTCTGCAGTTGTCTTGCCGTCGATTCGGTACTGTACGCAAACCGGAATTTCGGCCAATTCGTCGAGCACGTCCAGCTTGGTGACAACGAGCCAGGAAATCCCGTTAATCATAACGGCGTACCGCAAGAGCGGCAGGTCGAGCCAACCTGTGCGGCGCGGCCGTCCGGTTACGGCGCCAAATTCGTTACCACGCACGCGTAACTGCTGGCCAGCCTCGCCTTTTTCCTCGCTGGGAAACGGGCCCTCGCCGACGCGCGTGCAGTATGCCTTGGTGAGGCCAATCACCGACTGGATCGCGTTCGGCGCCACACCGGTGCCGGTCGCCGCACCTCCCGAAGTCGCGCTCGAGGAGGTAACAAACGGATAGGTTCCGTGATCGATGTCGAGCATTGTTCCCTGCGCGCCTTCGAATAGGATCGACTCGCCATCGGCGAGCGCCTGGTTAAGCAAAACGGCAGTATCCCGTACGAAAGGGGCGATCTTCCCGGCAGCAACGGCATATTCGGCATACATTTTATCGGCATCGAGCGGCTCAGTGTTGAATAACGCGTGCGCGATCATGTTCTTTTCGCGAACCGCATTCTCGATATGCTTTTTCAATAATTGCAGATCAAGCAGGTCGGCTACCCGCAGGCCGCGGCGTCCCATTTTGTCTTCGTAGGCGGGACCGATACCACGCGAAGTCGTGCCGATTTTGACGCGTCCGGGCGCGTTCTCCGCTGCCAGTTCAATCATGCGATGGTAGGGCAGAATGACCTGCGCGCGATTCGATATGAAGAGATTACCGTCGACGGTTACACCGGCCTCGCGCAGCGCTGCCACTTCCTTCAAGAAGGCGATGGGGTCAAGCACAACGCCGTTGCCGATGACACTGCGGCACACAGGCCGCAACACACCACACGGCACAAGCTGAAGCACGAATTTCTTTCCACGAATAATGACCGTGTGGCCGGCATTGTGGCCGCCGGCATAGCGAGCCACAACGGAAAAGCTCTCCGATAAAACGTCGACAATTTTGCCTTTGCCCTCGTCGCCCCACTGCGCGCCGACAATTACCGCGGTCTTGCCTCGTTTCACACGTACTCCATTGGCAGGGATTCACGCGCATAGTAGCGCCGCGTGTGTCAGCAAACTCCGGGTCGCACACGCCTTGCCGCGGCAAAAACTAGAAACTTATGGGAAAAAAGCGGAGAGATGTGTACCACCCATTTTATCCCGGTGCGAGATGAATGGCAACGCGACGCCAAAGAGCGAGAGAGGAATAATATGAGTTGCTGCAACTGATTTCCGGCTACCGATATTTCTGGTAGGCGCGGCAGGGATCGAACCTGCAACCCCGGGATTAGAAATCCCGTGCTCTATCCAATTGAGCTACGCGCCCGTGACGGCCCGCTGCACCGCGAACGACAGCCAAATTTATCATAAGCTTGCGGTACGGTATGATGTCGCGTGGCATCCGCCGCTCCATCCCGCAGGCTGGCTTATATCGATTGGATGCGTGGCCTGGCATGCGTGCTGATGTTTCAGACGCATTGCTACGACTCCTGGCTTAGCCCCTCTGCGCGGCAAAGCGAGTTCTTCACGTACTCGCAACTCGGAGGAACCTTTCCTGCACCGTTGTTTCTTTTTCTCGCCGGCGTTTCATTCGCATTGGTGACCCATAAATTGTGGCAGAAGCAACTGTCGGCATCGCAGATTGCTCGTACCACCATTCGCCGGGGAACGGAGATCTTTGCCTTCGGTCTGCTTTTCCGGTTGCAGGAATACATCATCGCGTGGGGCTGGGCGCCACCGAGCGATCTGCTCCGGGTCGACGTGCTCAATACAATCGGCCTGTCGATGATGCTGATGGGTTTATTGTGCTGGCTGGTGTTTTCGCTTCGTCCCTCGAAAACCGGGGTGGTTTTGATTCTCGCATCGGCGGCGACCGCGTTGCTGATTTCGCTTCTGACTCCGCCGCTGTGGACTATATGGCGTCCGGATTGGCTGCCCTGGCCTTTGGAGTCATATATCAACGGAGTGCACAATCTTGGAACTCCACAAGCGTGGCTCTTCCCGATTTTCCCGTGGGCCGCTTTCGCGTTCGCCGGGCTCGCCGCTGGATTTGTTTTGCGAGCCGATTGGGCACACAAACGCGAATCGCCTATTTTCTTCCTGGCAGGCGCCACGGGAGTCGTGCTCATTTTTGCATCGCGCTGGCTCGATCACCGACCGCGTCAACTCTATGCGGTTTACGACTACTGGCATACGAGCCCGAACTTCTTCTTGATCCGCCTAGGGATGCTCTTGGTCATTCTCACCGCGGCCTATGCCTGGTGCCGCTGGGGCGCGGCTGAATGGGGATTCAGTCCGCTCATTCAGCTAGGACAAGCTTCGCTCCTCGTTTACTGGGTGCATCTTGAGTTCGTCTACGGACGGGCATCGATCCTCCCGAAGCGCAGCGACGGCATCCGCTTGGCATCTACTGGACTGGTCACCATCTTTCTCGCCATGCTTCTGCTCGCCTACCTGCGCACGCGGATGAAAGGCCGCGGTGCGGACATGCTGGCGTGGTTCCGTAGTCCGGCTCGCGCGACGAATTAGAGCGTCAGGTAGACGCTTAGTTGAAGGTTTATCGAAACTGCTTTGCGAACTCGACCACTTCGCGTTCGGCCCAGCGGCCGTCGTAGTCAGCATCGCCATCACGCTCTCCGATGAAGGCGCAGTGTCCACCGTCCTCAGCCTCGATGTACGTAATATTGTGATTTGCCAGAATCTTCTCGCGCGTCTCCGGCAGTATGCGGATAAACGGATCATTGACGGCGTGGATCATAAGGGCGGGCTTGGTGATCCGATCAATGACGTGCGCGGCGGAGGCCCGGTCGTAGTAATCGTCAGAGCCTGTAAAGCCGCAGTAGTGCGCCGTCACGCGATCGTCGAAGTCTCTCAGGGTCCGAACGCCGCGTAGCCG
The DNA here is from genome assembly GCA_964530145.1 of uncultured Acidobacteriaceae bacterium. Taxonomy (GTDB): domain Bacteria; phylum Acidobacteriota; class Terriglobia; order Terriglobales; family Acidobacteriaceae; genus Sulfotelmatobacter. Next base: position 85,595 of record CAZGXY010000025.1, read on the forward strand.
GGACGCATTGAAGCTGCCGGGAAAAAGCTTCGCCTTGCGGCGAAACCTCCGAAATAACTGCAGTAAAAAATAGTATTCGTAAACCCGATTCGCGGGCTGGTGCAGCGCATCGGCTCCCGCTGCCAGGTTGATCGCCGGACAAACCGCCACTGCTCCACGGAATTGCGCTGGACCGTCGCTTCCCCATTCTCCCGCAAGTTTCAGAACCAGGTTTCCACCCATGGAAAACCCGCCGAGAACAAAGCTCGAAATCCCATCGTGATCGAGCAGGTGCCGTGCAACGGCGGCCACGTCGGCGGAGCGGCTCGAGTTATAAAGCGTCGGCGCGCAGTGATCCATGCCTCCGCAGTTGCGCTGGTTCATGCGTATCACATTCATCCCCGCAGCCAATCCATTGCGCGCAATGCCCAACATGTATTGCGACTCACTGGAACCTTCCAGTCCGTGAACAACGATGAGCGTGAGAGTCCGCTTGTTTTTCTGCCAATGACAGTGGCACAGCACTGGAATGCCGGGTTCCACTTCAATCAGCCTGCGCTCCGACCGTGGAAGCTCGATTCGGCGAGGCAAGAAAAAAGCCGCCAGTGTTTGCACGTGGCCGCCGCGAAGAAAGCGCCGCGCCCGAAAAGGCGCAGATGCCCCAGGTTTAGTTACTGGGTTGTCGCCGAGGTTGGAGGAGTCGATCGCGCCGTTGTGCATTGCTCCCACCAGTCGATTCTAACTGGAGCGAGCAAAGTAGCGTGCGATCAGCCTCGCCGGTTGGACTGGTCCAAGATCAATCTGATCCGGCGGGAGCGCCGCCTACCCGCGTCTGGTCCGTGATCCAATTTACTTCCCAGGTCTTTCCGCCGTCATCCGAGAAAGACTGTTCGAAATGGGGCTTGTTTGAATCGGTCTGTGACCAGATGAAGCGGACAAAAATGCTTTTGCCATTCAGAGCGTCCTGGGCGTAAAACTCGCCTTGGCCGTTCTTAAATTGGCCGACCTGCGGCACAACCAGCGTGCCATCTTTGCTGTTTGCCCAATAAAGACTCCACTGGTGACTTTGTGGATTGTAAAGGCGCAAAGTTAGCCCCTCGATGTGACCGCCGGCGCCGTCAGTTTCGAACTCCTCGATCTGTGAGCGGCCATCCCACACCTTGCGGGTGACCGAAGTGCCATCGAATTCGACCCAGGTATTGGATCCCGTGAGCGGGTGCAGCCTGCGCTTCAAGTGAATTTTCCAGCTGCCCAGCTCGAAATCAAAATCATGCTGGCCGTCGCGCGCTTGGGTAGCCGTCTCGGTTTTCGCCGCACGGACCTCCGTCTGGCCGATCAATCGGCCAGAGTAAGGCACAAGAATTACAGCCAGCGGCCACATGAACACGATAAGAAAGTTTGTAATTCGCATTTTGTATTCTCCCGCTAACTGAGAAACCGTAACCCCCGATCACTGGCGCGAGGCAGGTGGAACCATATTGTTTGCGCGGTAATAGACAACCAGCTGACCGTAGTGCTCCCCGCTATGCTCAATCGCGAACATCCACAGGTAGGAATTGTGCACGAACCGCTTTCCCCACTGCGTAGTCTTGTCGAGCCCGGCGTCACCTTGCTGTTGAATGACGCTCGCTCCGTCGGCTACGGCTTGTTGGACGAATTTCACCACGTCAGCTTTTGTTTTAAACATCCCTCGCGAGGGATTGTCGCCCTCGCCAAAATTGGGACCGATGCTTGTTCCTGAAACCCGGCGCGTCACCACATATTCGAATGCAGCGGCGTGGAGAAGATTTTCGGCGAACGTGCGCTCATCCTTTTGCACCTTGAAGTCGTACTTGTCTTCGGGAAAATCCTTCGCCATCGCGAGGAGCTGGTTGCCGATATAGTTCCACCGGTCGAGAATCTCGTCGGATCGGGATTGAACGGGGCGCGGAGTTTGATTCGGTGTTTGTCCCCACGCGCAAATGTTCGTCGCCGCAGTCAGAAACAGAGCCCACAGGGCGAGTTGAAAATGTGCTGGAACTCTCTTCATGTTTGGTTCCTCCTGGGATTGACTCCGCCTGCAAGGAGACTTGTCTTGGTATATCGATTTGTGATATATCAGAATGCGACATGGAAGTCAAGAATCGCGAATCGAAGGACCGGCCGATTTCCGCCGCCGCGCTACATATCCTTCTGGCGCTCGCCGAGTCTAATCTGCATGGGTACGGGATCATGCAGGCCGTCAAGCGGCAATCCGGTGGCGATTTCAAGCTTGGGCCCGGAACTCTCTACGCAAACCTCGATCGCTTGCTGGCCAATGGCATGGTCGGCGAAACCGAACGAAAACTCAAAGGGGGCGAGGCGCGGCGCGAATATTACCTGACGACCAACGGAGAGCAAGTACTGCGGCTCGAAGTTCGGCGTTTGCGGCAAGTGGTGAATGTCGCCCAAACACGATTGGGAAAGTTGGATGGGAGAGGTGCATGAATTTCCAGCGCTGCTTCTTAACTGCCTACCGTCTCTTGCTGCTGTTTTATCCCGCTCCATTCAGAAGGCGCTTCGCGCCGGAGATGTTGGAGATCGCAGAATCAGCCGATATTGCGGAATGGCCGCTGATCTTCGGCGATACCTGCGTTGCGATCCTGCGTTGCCGGATCGTGGGAATTCCTTCGACGGATGCCCTGCCTGAACCCAATGCATACCTGGCGATTGGAGGATCACCGGTTCGGCGCTGGGGATTTCTGCGGGGTTTTGTTTTGACGCTCGCGATCCTTGTCGGCTTGTGCTATTTCAGCCACTGGACTGCTTACCGGGAATGTCCGGGGAAAACGAGCGAGACCGCGCAGCAGTGAGATGCGCCCGCTATTTCTTGCGTGAGTGCACCAGTTTCAGCGAGTCGGCCTGGAGAATCCGCTGAATCTGATTGCGGGCGTGCACGGACCACGGTCCCGTGGTGTCGAGCTTGATGTAGGCCTGCCAGTGTTTCAGCGCCTTGCGTGGCTCGCGGGTTTTCTCGAAGGCGAGAGCGAGATTGTAGTGCGCGTCAGCGTACGTGGGGGCGAGTTGAATCGCCGTCTTGTAAGTCTCGATGGCTTCCTGCACGCGCCCGGTTTCGTCGAGCACATTGCCCAGGTCGAAGTAGGCAAGCGCATAGCGCGGATCGGATGCGAGCGCGGCACGGTAGTGCTTTTCGGCTAGCGTGAAATCCTGCCGGTTGTAATGGAGCGTGCCCAGGTTGATATGCGCGGCGGCGTGTGCCGGATCGCACTCCAGGACTTTCTGGTACGCGGCCATCGCCGCAGTCTGAGTTGCGGGGTCTTCTTCCAGAGCGACCCCGCGGGCAAACCACACTGCCGCTTCGTTTGTTTGTGGAGTGGAGTCTTGCTCGGGGATCGGTGTGCTCGTGACCACCTTTTCGCGGGAAGAAAAATCCATGACGAACTGGCCGGCGATCGGCTCGAGGAGCCTGCCTTCATGCCGGAAGGCGACGCGATGCTTGCTGGTCGAGGAAGCTCCGGCATCGACCAGCGGATTTCCCATTCCTGAGGCCTGCCGCTGCATGGCTTCGAGGGACTCGCGAATCACCGCCGGACGCACCTTCATGGCGCAAAGATCGCGCACTTTCTTGATCTTGAGCAGGTCAGAGAAACAGTAGGTGGTAGCGGCAACGATCAGCCCGGCCCGCTCCCAGCTCGCGAGCTGGCGCGGCGAAAGGTGCAGAATGCGAAGTAAATCAGCTCGGCTGTACACTTCTCTACTCTTGATAAGCGCAGGCTGGAATGCGCAAATTACGTCCCCGCCGACATTATCGGCGGGTTGCGGAAGGAAACGCAATAGCAAACGCTTGTGGAAATGTGTGGAGAACCTGGTTGATTTACATGCAGCGGAAATGGTGCAGGCGCACCGGCGGCGAGAAAAAGCAGGCTCCTCATTTTCAATCGAGATGACAAACTCGAGGGACTAGAACCCTGTGACTGCCATCGCTAAACCGCGACGGCTGCCTGGTATTCCTCGTAAGTTCCCTTGAAGTCAGTAATCCTGTGGTCGCTTTCGAAGTGCCAGATGCGGGTGGCAACTTCATCGATGAGATCGTGATCGTGGCTGACAAGGAAAACCGTTCCCTGATAGCGCTGTAGAGAAATGTTGAGTGCGTTGATGGCTTCGAGATCGAGGTGGTTGGTGGGTTCGTCGAGCACGAGCACGTTGGGTTTTTGCAGCATGAGCTTGCAGAAGAGCAGGCGCGCGGCTTCGCCTCCAGAAAGCACGCTGGTGGATTTGGTCGCTTCGTCGCGCTGGAAGAGCATCTGCCCGAGCAAGCCGCGAATTTCTTCACCGACGGCTGCGGGGTTCCATTGATGCAGCCATTCGAGCACAGTCATGCCGCCTTCAATCAGGCTGCGATGGTCTTGGGCGAAATATCCAATTGACGCTTCGTGCCCCCAGATCACTTTTCCGGAATCGACAAACCGTCCGTCGTAGCCGCTGGTCTTGCGCAACTCGGCTTCGGGAGTGGTTGGAGAATTCGCCAGTAGGGCGTTTACCAGTGTCGTCTTTCCTGCTCCGTTGCGACCCATGAGGGCGATTTTTTCTCCGCGCGTGATGCTGGCAGTGAGGTCGCGGATGACTTTATTGTCGCCGTAAGTCTTGCCGAGGTGCTCGATTTCGAGAATGTGTTTGCCGGAAGGCCGTTTCTGCTCGAACTTGATGTAAGGCCGCTGAATATTCGACTTTGCCAGCTCGGTGACCTGCAGCCGCTCCACTTCTTTGCGGCGCGACTGCACCTGGCTCGATCGCGTGCCGGCGGCAAACCGCGCTATAAATTCGTTAAGCTGTGCGATTTTCTTTTCCCGCTGCGCGTTTTGCGATTCGATCTGCGAACGGACTTGCGTTTTCGCCAAAATCATTTCGTCGTATGTGCCGGTATAGGTGATGATGGTTTCGTAGTCGATGTCGGCGATATGTGTGCAGATGCTATTGAGGAAGTGCCGATCGTGAGAGATCGCGATGACCACGCCGTCATACGCATTCAGAAACCCTTGAAGCCAGTGAATGGAATCCAGATCAAGGTTGTTGGTTGGTTCGTCGAGCAGTAATGCCTGCGGATGGCCGAACAGCGCCTGCGCTAGCAGTATGCGGACTTTCTGCCCGCCCTGGATCTCGCTCATTTTGCGCGAGTGCAGATCGTCGGGAATGTCGAGGCCTTGCAGCAAAATGGCGGCGTCACTCTCCGCAGTGTAGCCATCTTCTTCGCCGACGATGCCTTCGAGTTCGCCGAGCTTCATGCCATCTTCGTCGGTCATGACGTGCTTCGCGTAGATGGCGTCGCGCTCCTGCATGGCCGCCCATAGGCGCTTGTTGCCCATAATGACGGTGTCGATCACGGTGTGGGTGTCGAAAGCAAACTGATCCTGGCTCAGGACGCCCAGCTTGCGTGGACGGACGACCGTACCCTTTTGCGGCTCGAGTTCGCCGCTGAGCAGGTTCATGAACGTCGACTTGCCGGATCCGTTCGGCCCGGTGAGGCCGTAGCGCTTGCCGGGTGTAAATGCGACCGAAACTTCATCGAATAGAATTTTCGCGCCGTAGCGCATGGAAACGTTGCTGACTGAAAGCATGATTATTTTCTCTATGTTTTCCGGGGCTTCTTCAGGGAAGCTTCGTCGGGACTGCGGGGAATTTCCGTAAAACGCAGCTGGAACTAATAGGATATCACGCCAATGTCGCTACTCTCTAACCTGCCCACGGATCGACGACGCTTGCGGGAACGTCGTCGAAATCGCGAACGTTTCGAGTTGCCAGGATTGCACGCCGCGCAAGGACAATCCCCGCGATCATCGTGTCGCGCAATTCGCGCGGGCGACCTCGGTTCTGTCGGGAAGCAGCAAAAGTACTCGCCAGCTGGGCCGCCTCTGTATCAAAAAGGAAGAATCTGCTGATTCATGCCAGTTAGCAGCTCTTCGAATGAGCGGGAAAGATTGATCCTGCGCCTTCCATGTGCCAGCTCTCAATGCCGGTGCGAACTTCAAAAACCGTCACCGAGCTCGTCCACAGCGACGGCCAGTCCTGACGATCGAGCCAGCGAATCACGTTCCCGTTGGGAATCGACTGCATGATCTCCGAGAGAACATCGGTGTCGAGAACGATCATTCGTCGAAGGTGAGAGGCTTGACGGAATAGCCGCGCAATTCGGGAATAGGTTCATCCCAGCCGCTCTTTGCAAACAGTTTCGACATCGCAGTTCCGAATCCTTTCTGAGGTCCGTCCGTTCCTTCGTCTGCAGCGGAGCGCAGAATGTCGCGGACTTCCGCTTCCATGCTGCGGCCGTTGCGCTTGGCGCGGCGCTGCAGGCGAGCTTTGACGCTATTTTCGAGATTGCGGACGAGGAGTTGGGCCGTAGGTTCTCCTACCTATCTTGATATCACAAATGGTGCCATCGTGATATCAAAGGCAGCCCTCTTCAGTGCCCCCCGCTCAATTCCTTCACGATCGAGGTCACGAACTGCTTGGCGTCGCCGAAGAGCATGAGTGTATTGTTCAGGTAGTAGAGCGGATTGTCGATACCAGCGAAGCCGGGGCTCATGCTGCGCTTGATCACCATGACGGTGTGGGCTTTGTCGACATCGAGGATGGGCATGCCGAAGATGGGGCTGGATTTGTCGGTGCGCGCGGCTGGGTTGGTCACGTCGTTGGCGCCGATGACCAGAGCGACATCGGTTTGCGGGAAGTCACCGTTGATTTCATCCATTTCAATGAGCCTATCGTAGGGAATGTCGGCTTCGGCGAGCAGCACGTTCATGTGGCCGGGCATGCGCCCGGCGACGGGATGGATGGCGAAACGAACATCGATTCCCTTCTTCGTGAGAATGTCGTAGAGTTCGCGAACTTTGTGCTGCGCCTGTGCGACCGCCATGCCGTAGCCGGGTACGATGACAACTTTGTTGGCAGCGTCCAGGATCGAGGCGGCGTCTTCCGGTGTCGCGCTGCGCACCACGCGATCTTCTTTGCTTGCGGCCACCGATGCCTGAACCTGCCCGAACGCTCCAAACATGACGTTGGTAAAAGACCGGTTCATCGCCTTGCACATGATCACTGAGAGAACGAAGCCTGAGGAACCATCGAGCGCTCCCGCCACCACCAGCACTTTGCTGTTCAGAACAAACCCCAGCAATGCCGCAGAAAAGCCGGCGTAGGAATTCAGCAGCGAAATAACCGTCGGCATGTCTGCTCCGCCGATCGGTGTAACCAGCAGCACGCCGAATATCAGCGCGACTAATACCATGATCGGAAACAGCATTGTGTCGGCCGGATTCACAACCAGTGCGACCGCCAGGCCGAGGGCTCCTGCAAGAACGGTCAGGCTGACAACATTCTGTCCGCGATAGACGATGGGCCGCTGCGGCAATATTTCCTGCAGCTTTCCCGCGGCGATCACGCTGCCGGTAAATGTGAGTGAGCCGATGATCACTTCCAGCGCGATCTCGCCCATTTGAAAACGCGTGACCGGCGCGGTGCCCACATAATACTCGGCGATGCCTATGATCGCTGCCGAAAGCGCCCCGAAAGCGTGGCTCAATGCGGTTCGTTGCGGCACGGCCGTCATATGAACCATGCCCAGAGGAACGCCGACTCCCGCCCCGATGATCAAGGGGATGAGAACCCACTTGTAGGCCACCACCTCGGGGTTGAAGAGGGTAACGATGACCGCCAGCGCAGCGCCGATCTCTCCCGCCAAGACTCCCCAGCGCGAAGTCGCGGGCGAACTCAGAAACTTCAGAGAAAGAATGAAGAGTACGACCGCGACAATGTAGGCGAAATCAAGGTACTGCTGGAGATCCGATGGGTTCATTGTTGTTTGGACCTGGGGGACTTGAACATGCGCAGCATGCGGTCGGTGATCAAAAATCCGCCCACCATGTTGCTAAAAGACGCAGCGACAGCAATGGCACCCAGCGCCGTGGTCAGCCGGGTCTCGTGTCGCCCGGCGATGATGATGGCGGCCACGACCACAATGGCATCGAGTGCATTGGTGAGCGACATCAGCGGTGTATGCAGCAGTGGCGAGACCCGCTTGATCAACTCAAACCCGACGAATCCCGCCAGGATGAATACATAAAGATTGGAAATGAAATCCGCTGGCATGACTGCTCCTCTCCACTTTCTGTGCTGCTGGATCTGCGATGTTCGGCAGCCGCGCTCAAATCATTGGCTGCTCGCGACTAGCGCCGGCAAACCCAAGCTCTCCCGCACTCTTGAATTCACGACTTCGCCCCCACGCGTCAGTAGGGTTTCGCGAATGATGTCATCGCTCTCCGGCGGACGGACTTTGCCGTCCTTCACCAGGTTGGTCAGAAACGACGTGAGATTACGCGAATACATCTGGCTGGCATGGTGAGGCACCGTACTCGCAAGATTTACGGGGCCGATGATCGAAACAGCGTTCACGTCGACCGTTTTTCCCATCTGTGTGAGTTCGCAGTTGCCGCCGCGCTCCGCCGCAAGATCGACGATCACCGATCCCGGACCCATCGCTTTTACCATTTCGCCGGTAACCAGGACGGGTGCTTTTTTCCCCGGGATCACTGCTGTGGTGATCACAACGTCGCTGTCGGCGACCACGCGACTGAGCAATTCGCGTTGGCGTGCATAGAAACTCTCGTCCTGCGCCGTGCCATAGCCACGGGCGTCCTGGGCATTTTGAGCTTCGATGGCAAGCTCGACGAATCGCCCGCCCAGGCTCTGCACCTGTTCTTTAACCGCGGGACGCATGTCGTAGGCCGACGCAACGGCGCCGAGCCGCCGGGCGGTTGAGATTGCCTGAAGTCCAGCCACGCCGACGCCTATGATAAACACGCGCGCCGGAGTGATAGTGCCTGCTGCCGTCGTCATCATCGGAAAAAGCCGGATGGATTTTTCCGCAGCCTCGATCACGGCTTTGTACCCGGAAATTGTGGCCATGGATGAAAGCGCGTCCATGCTCTGTGCTCGCGTGGTGCGGGGTACCAGTTCAACAGCGAACGTTGTGACCCCTGCGGCGGCGATTTGCTGGACCGACTCGGCAGAACCGAGCGGACGAAGAAACCCGAGCAGAATCTGATCGCGCCGAAGCAGGGGAATGTCGTCCTTGCCAGTGATATCGTTCGCGCCATAGCAAAGCACCTGCGCAATAATGTCCGCGGTGCCGAAGACCGAGGCGCGGTCAGGAAAGATCTTTGCGCCCTTTTCGGCGTAAAGCGGGTCGGGATAGCCGGCTTGCGCTCCGGCGCAGGACTCGATCACAACTTCCAGCCCGGCCTTAGCCAGGGTCGGAATAACAGCGGGAACGAGCGCGACCCGGCGCTCTCCGGGATAGCTTTCCTTCGGAACTCCTACAATCACGCGGTAATCCTTTCCCAGGAAAACAGAAACTTGAGACAGGCCGACACTCGAACGGCAATCCTACGGAGCCGCGACAGCGACTGACCGCGACTGCCGTCACAATCGCATCCAACCGCAGGCGCAACGGATTCAAAACAGTATCAGAAAGACGATGCGCGTGAAAAGGTAACGTTGCAGTGTGGAAGCAGGTTCTATTCCCCGCTAAAGAAAGCTGGCCCGCGAACCAGCGGTCGTGAGCAACGCTCTCTCCGTGGCGCCGTCTCAAGCCAGCACTTTGTATTCTTGCTCCGACTCGCGCGGGAGCAGGACCCACATCGTGTAAATCCCCAGTGCGGCGCCGAAAGGAATACTGGTAAAGGCAGCAACCGTCACCAAATAAATCATTCCACAAACGAAAAGGCCGCCCGGCAACAGGGCAGCCTCTTCTTTTCAAGGGAGAATAGTTCCAACGGAGGCAAAGAACTCCGCCAAAACTTTTCTGGACAAAATCTTATGAGCCGAAAAACCGGAGTGTCAAGGACTTTTTCGTAAATAAATGTCTTTATTTTCAGCATGTTAGGAACACGATCAACACTGGGTCAATGTGTTTCATTTTGAGACAATATACGCGCTCTGCCTTTCAAACCTGTGGTTCTGAAATACTTATGAGCTTTTGGAGGGCTTGCTCGCGCCGCGACCAGGGGTCACAGCCGGCTCGGAAAGGTCAAGCGAAATGAACTGCTCGTCGTCCTCAACCTTGGAAAAATAGCGCCGGAATAATACTCGAACTCCGCCGAATGCGACCCCGGCAGCCAGAGAAATTGCTCCAACGATGATGCAGAGCAGGATGATGTTGACGAGCAGATTGGCGACATTGTTCTTCTTGTCGAAATAGGTGTTTTCGTTCCAAGTCACGCTGGCCTCGTAATTCACCGCTCCGAGCAAAGTCTGAGCGTCACTCTGCGAAAGCGGCCCGGCCGCGATTGCGACAATCGGTCCTGTGCGTTTATCGAAGAAAGGACCAACGTTCTCTATACCTCCAACTCCGGGCTGTGGGGCCGCGGCGTTATGGACGGCATCGATCCGGCGCAGATGTTCCGCCGCCAATGCGGGCGTGGGATATTCGATCAGCATCAACGTAGCTGAACCACTTGGAGTCGTGTAATCTCCCAGGACGACTTCGGGGCTCGAGTTGAAATCCACTAGATCGGCTGGAAGGGGAGAAGCAATGGCATTCAAGCCGAGCGGTCCCTCCGCATACTTTTCGGTGTTAGCTTGATAGCCGTGATGCGGCATGAAGGCGAGAATTGGAGGAAGATTGCCGGCATTCCCCGCCGGACGCGGCAGCGCGCCAGCCAGTTCACGCAAACCCGCGGCCGACATGACCGACATCTGGCTGAAAACGGCTTCGACCAGAACATGCCCGCGATAAAACAGAACTCGCTTGCCCAAAGAAGCTGCCTGGTCGCCTATCTCTTCCCGCGCCATACCGGGCGACAGATAGAAGCTGTACGCGCCGAAGGCACCGCTGGCGTCGGCAAACCGAGCGGCGCGCAAGGTCAGGGTGCGGCCGTCGTCGCTCTTATAAGTGGCCGATTCAAAATCGGTAAAGCCGTATTCTTTGAGCAGCGCCGCATTCGCGGAATCGGCGGCAGTGGCGTCTTTGCTTACCTGAGGCTTGCCCTGTAGCTGCCACCCGGCAAATTGTTGGGGAAGAATCGGTTGCGGGGCGGTCGGGCCCGCGCTCGCGGCGAAAACTGTAGCGGCGGCCAGACACAAAATCGCTAACACTGTCACAAGCTTTGCGGCGGACTTGATTGCACGGCTCAAAACGAAGTCCCCTCTCTCATTAGACCATAGCAGGGCGCAAAAAGTTTCCGGAGGGAACGACTTTGCGAGACTCGGATAGGCCTAAATGGCGGCGCTCAACGTTGCGCAGCTTGCCCTACAGTTTTTTCCAGCTTGCTGGCGACTTTGACGCCACTCAATCCATTTACATACTTGGCAACGCCCCGATAGAGCGATTCGGCGATTCGCTGGCGATATTCGCTGGTCGAGAGATGGCGCTCGTCGGTTGGGTTGCTCACGAACGATATCTCGGCCAGAATCGACGGCATATTGGCCCCGATCAGCACGATAAATGGAGCCTTCTTCACTCCCCGATCGCGAATGTCCGGAGCTTTAGCAGCGAGGCCGCTGTGCAGAGATTGCTGGACGTCCCACGCGAACTCACGCGATTCTTCGATCTTCTCCTTCAGCGCGATCTTCTTGACCAGATCCTGCAACTCGTAAATAGAAGTTTCAGAGACGGCGTTCTCCCGCGCCGCTACTTCCAGGGCGTCGCGGGAGGAGGTGAAATTCAAGTAATACGTTTCGACTCCTCTCGCGGCGCTGTCGTGGCTCGAATTGGCGTGGATGGATACGAACAGGTCGGCACGCGCCTGGTTGGCGATGGCGGTGCGAGTTTCGAGCGGAATAAACGTGTCGTCCCTGCGCGTGTAAACGACCTCAGCGCCCAGCCGGGTCTCAAGCAGTCTTCCAAGACGGCGGCCAACTTCGAGCACAAGATCTTTTTCCTCCAGGCCGTTGGGGCCGATCGTGCCGGTATCGTGGCCTCCGTGGCCGGGATCGATGACGATTTTGCCGATCTTCAGCCCCAGCGCTCGAATCAGAGAACGGTCGCCGCTCCCAGTCGGCATCGCCTCGCGGGCGGCAAAATCTGAACTCGGGGCCTTGGCCGCAGCCAGCTTCCGAGATAATGCATTCGATCCCCCCAGATCGTGAATGCCGGATTTGTTTTCTGCGAGGGTCGACTTCGACTCGTCGGAATCGGAATCGGATTCCGCTTCCTCATGCTTTTCTTTCTTTGAGATTGCTTTATTTAAGGCCTTAGTAGTTTGTTTCGCCTCTGCGGGTGGGGTGGTTGTGTCATCTTCGTTCCGGGCATCTACAACCCTTTTTACTGCGACGTCCGACGAAGGGCCGCTCTCGGAAGATCCCCGCGGAGACGAAGAGGCAGCGCTAGCCGATTGTGCGTCTCCGGAATCCTCTTGTTCGTCATTTGCGGACGCGGGGGACTTCGCAGCGACGGCGGAGCCTTCATCTTTGGCGCTCGCAACGTCGCCAGAGTTAGTCTTGGCGTCTGGACCAGCGCCTTCCCGGCCCGAGCTGCGTGCCATATCGTTCAAGTGTTTGTGCCAATTCTTGCCATGAATATCGATGATCAGGCGCGATGGATTCGAGAGGAGAAAGGCATCGTAATCGGAAAAGCTATCGAGTTCGAGCACAACCCGTGTGCGGCGCGGGGCAAACTGGGCGACGCGAACTTTCTTCAGGAATCCATCGTCCACGTCGAAGGTTTTGCCGACCAGCGTCGAGGCCAGCCTCGTATCGGAGAGATCGAAGTAAATGCGTGCCGGAGTAGCGATGCGCTGAGACGAAAACTGGACGTCACTCTCCACATCGATTGCCACCCGCGTGTAGTCCGGGGTTGACCAGTGCCGGATGCCGGTTACTCGGGCCGGACGGCTCGAATGCGGACTGCCAGGTTCGGGCCTTCGGGTTGACTCCTCCTGGCTTCCCGCATCGTCGCTTTTCTCTGGGTTTTTCTGTAGCTCTCGCGGCTTGCTCAGCCGTTCTGACTCGCGATTCTTTGCGCTAACAGTTTCTTCGTCGTCGGTCTTCTTGTCCGTGGATTTTTTTTCTATAGCGGCCCGCTGCGCGATTCTTCGTTTCCCAGTTGAGCCTGCAGCCGGCGTCTGCCGATTTTGGGTGACGATCGCCTGCCGCGCATCATCGGAGAGACGATTATGCGGATAACGTTTCAGGAATTCCTGAAAGGCAGCCCGCGACGCCTCAGGATCGTTGAGGTCGTCCTGATAAATCTCGCCAATCGTAAACAGGGCCTCGAAACGATATTTGCTGCCTGGGTATTCGCGGCGCAGGAATTTGTACTGATCGACAGCGCCGTGAAGAATCTTGTCGTCTTCGAAATGGCGCCCCATCTCGACCAGCGTCTCGGCAACGGCTACTACGCTGGGGTCAGCTTTGGTGGAGGTGGGTGCTCCATAGTAGACGGCGCGATAGGCGTTCAGTACACGCTGATAGTCGTGGCGCGTGCGCTCCCCGAGAGGCTTGCCATTCACAGCTTCGCGCAGGCGTTCTGCAGCCAGAAAATGTTCGCGGGCCCAGGCTTCCGAGTGGCGTGCACGCGCGTGCGCCGGCAACGGCAAAACTCCGCCGATGACCACCATGACAAACAACGCTGACCACAGACCGCGGCGCAATGAGCTTTTCAAATTAAACCAGCCCGTGCCTCGTTCCAGCTTGTTGAACCAGTACTTGTTGAACCAGTGATCGAACCAATTGCCCTGGGTGCCAGAGAGATTAATAAACAGATGCCGCAAAATTACTCAGTGTTGCTGATGTAAAGCACGCCGCGCGCATCCCGTTGAACCGTAATAGGTTCGCGCACGGCGCCGGAATTAAAGCCGATCCCGCTGTAATACAGGTTCGTGATTCGCCGGACATAATTCTGGGTTTCGGCGTAGTGCGGCACGCCTGAACTCCGAGCCACCGCGCCTGCGCCGGCGTTGTAGGCGGCCAGGGTCAACTTGATATCTCCGCCATAACTCTCGAGAAGTTGCTTCAGATGGCGCACGCCGGCATCGACGTTCTGTTCGGGATCGAACGGATTGTTCACGCTTAACTGCCGCGCAGTCGAAGGCATTAGCTGCATCAGGCCCATCGCGCCCTTGCGCGATACAGCGTTGGGATTGAAGTTCGATTCCACTTTGATAACGGCGCGCACCAGATTCGGATCGACGTTGTGCCGGGCCGCAGCTTGCTCGATGGCGCTGTCGATGTCGCCGGGACTAGCCGGTGTTCCGGGAGCGTTCGCGGCCACGATCTTGGCGTTGGCCGACCGGGCGGAATCGCGCCCAAGGTATTGAGTTATTTCGGCTGCCGCCGACCGCGCCGCCTGCATGGCCGCAGCATTGGCTGGTGGTACAGGTTTCCAACGATTGTCTTTCGAACTCCAGTACATCAGTTTGCGGCTTGGCGCTGCGGGTTCCGTGCGCTGCACGCGCTTCGCCTGCGCGCCATCGTTCACATATATCTTGCGGCCGTGCTCGTCCGTAGCGGTGATCGGCGCCGAGGCGCCGTCATCCAATGCGGTGCATAAGTTCGGGGCGAGAGAGAAAGAGGTCGCGGCTAACGTGGCCATCAGGACGATTTGCAGGCGCTTTCGCATAACCGGGCTTTATCCTCACAGGCGAGACAGGCTTCGCCTTCGGTCCTTGCCACCCGGAACCTGACGGAGAATTTTTAAGCCAGAGTAGATAAATTATAGGCGGTCAATGGGTTCGCAGCAATCTATCTGAAGGGCGTAGAACCACCAGAGTAATGTCTGCAAGTGATTGAAAATGCTTGGTTATTTACATTGCGCGCGATTCAGGCGGTGTTTCCAGAGAGAGGCCAAAGGCATCCAGCGATAACGACCGCAGAAGATTGCGCCGCATGCCGCGTTCGACCTCTCCCAGCCGATACGTCAGCTCGGCGATTCCGTCGAAACCAACTCCCTCTGCCAGTTTTGTAAGCTGGTTTTGGATGTCCGTATTGTGAATAAGTGCCGGAGAGCCCGAGTCGATCAGCAGCAGGTCGCGAAGCAGCGAATAGAGGGTTCGCAAAAGCTGCTCGGTCTTTTCCCGGCCTTCGGCTCCTGCGCGGTAGGTTTCGGTCGTCTTAAAAAGCTGGGAGTGATCGCCGCCGAGCAGCGCAGAGCTGAGAATCGCTAGCGCGTTCGTTCGAGCGGAAATGTAGGTCTCAAGGTCGAAACTCCGTGCTCGGCCAAGCGCCCCTTCACACAAGCGGGCAACCAGGACCCGCTCCGCCGGTTTCCACTCGGGCCGATGTTTCGCGAGGTAACCATCGACTTCTTCGACCGGCAATGCCTCAAGGGCAAAGACCATCGCCCTGGAGCGGATGGTCGGAAGCAGTTCTCCGGCATTCTCGGTGAGCAGGAAGATGGTAGCGAATTCCGGAGGCTCTTCCAGCACTTTGAGCAACGAATTCGCTGCTTCTTTCATGAACGCCGAATCCGTGAATATGTAAACTCGTTCGCGGGCTTCGGCGGGACGGTAGTAAATAGTCTGAATGACCCGGCGCACCTGATCGACCTTAATCATCATCTGAGGAGGGTCAGGGGGAATGACGAGCACATCCGGATGTGACTGAATGAAAAGCCGCGTTTCCTTCTTGTCGGTATCGCGCAGCGCTTCGCGGGCCTCGACCGCTTCCCTACAGCGCCCCTCAAGGTCCGCAGATTCCGCGATGCGGCGGCAATTTGCACAATGGCCACAGAAGTCAGGCAAGCCATCGGTTTGAGGCGGGGTGAGGCAGTTCAGGGCCTGCGCCAGCATCAAGGCCAGCGTGTACTTGCCCGAACCGCGTGGGCCGGCGAGGATTACAGCATGTGGCATCCGATCGCGCGCCAGCATATCGCGCAAGCGCTGAACGGTTTCCGCATTGCCGTGAAAATCGGAGAAGCTCATCTATGCGCTGTCTTAATCACCTATATTAGTCGATGCCGCCAACTTGAGCTTTCGGTCGACCACTTCCATGATCCTCCGGTGCGTCTCTGCCGGTGTTCCGCTCGCATCAACGGTCACGACCCTCTGGCGCGCCCTTTTTGCGATCGCCACATAGCCCTGATGCACGCGAGCGAAAAAGCTTCGACTCTGCTGCTCGAAGCGATTCTCGTCCCCATCGCTCTTGCTCGCTCTGTTTGACCCGGAAGTGGCGTGGCTTGAGGCAAGCTGGTTGCGGCGGCGAGCGCGCCCCAGACTCTTTGCAGGGTCAGAGTCGAGCAGGATCGTCAGATCGGGCTGCAGGTCACCGCAAAGAATGCGGTGCAGCTTCAAAACGTTCTCGCTGCCCAGTTTGCGGCCATAACCCTGATACGCCTCGGTGGAATCGGTAAAGCGGTCGCACAGCACAATCTGACCTTGATCAAGCGCCGGCCGAACTACCTCGGCGATGTGCTGGGCGCGCGAGGCGAACATCAACGCCATTTCCGCCAGCGGCGAGAGGGCCTCGGTTCTTGAATCCAACAACACGCGGCGAATTTTTTCTCCGGTCCCAGTTCCACCGGGTTCTCGGGTTTCCACGACCCTGTGCCCGGCAAGCCGCAAAGCCGCGGACAATTTTCGCAATTGCGTGCTCTTGCCTGTCCCATCGAGGCCTTCAAAGGTGATGAATTTTCCGCGGCGTGACACGCAGGAGATGATAGCAGTGCGGATGCGCCGCTGTACTGCCGCTCTTTTCCGCTGTTATAGTCTAGAGTTCTGCGTCGAGAGTAAAGCTGGATTTATCTTCAATTCCATGGGAGCGTTAAAAATGAAACTCTCAAGAATCTTGGGAGTGGTTTGTGCCTTGTTCGTTCTGATACTTCCGGTTTGGGCGGCTGACGCGCCCAGCGTCACGATTTTTGTAGACGCCTCCTCCGCTCCGCGAAAGGTTTTTCACGCAAAGCTGAGGATTCCTGCCACCGGAGGAGAACTGACCCTTTATTACCCGAAGTGGATTCCCGGAGAACACGCTCCCGACGGCCCGGTCATCGATCTCGCAGGACTCAAGTTTTTCGCCAGCGGAAAGATTCTGAAGTGGCGTCGCGATCTGCTCGATGGCTTTACGATTCACGTCGAGGTTCCTGCGGGAGAAAGCGAGGTCGATGCAGACCTCGATTTTCTTTCCCCTGCCATGTTCGAAGGAGGCTTTTCCGCTGGTTCTTCGGCCACCGACAAAATGGCGGTTATCAGTTGGAATCAACTTTTGCTGTATCCCAAAGGTTGGAAGGCGGATGAGATTACTTACCTCGCAAGCTTGAAATTGCCCGCCGACTGGAAATATGGGACAGCACTGCCGATCGCATCGACGAAGGAGGAAAACGGCGAAACGCAAATCTCATTCAAACCGGCGCCCCTGAACACTCTGGTCGATTCACCGGTAATTACCGGCGAATTTCTCAGAGTAGTGAAGCTGGCCGATGATCCTCTCACCGAAATGGATATCGCCGCCGACAGCGCTGCCGCGCTCGACGCTCCTCAGGAAGTCTGGGATCACTACAAGAGCCTGGTTGAGCAAACCAATAAGCTTTTCGGAGCGCATCATTATCGCGATTATCATTTTCTTTACAGCCTGAGCGACCATGTCGCGCATTTCGGCCTGGAGCATCACGAATCGGACGACAGCCGCGTCGGCGAACGCGGCCTGGTCGATGAAACTGAGCGCAAGATGGACGCCAGCCTTTTGCCGCATGAGTACGTGCATTCATGGAATGGAAAATACCGGCGCCCGGCGGACCTGACCACCCCTGATTATCAGCAGCCGATGCAGGATGACTTGCTGTGGGTCTATGAAGGCTTGACAAATTATCTCGGAACAGTTTTGACTGCGCGCAGCGGGCTTCTTACCCCGCAGCAAGCGCGCGAGGATCTAGCCATGACCGCGGCCGCCCTCGACCATACTCCGGGCCGCACGTGGCGCAATCTGCAGGACACAGCCGATGCTGCGCCGCAGCTCTATTTCGCTCCGCAAGCCTGGGAATCTTGGCGCCGCGGAGTCGATTTCTATGATGAGGACACTCTGAACTGGCTGTGGGTCGATACCATCATCCGCCAACAGAGCAAGGGAAAGAAATCGATTGATGACTTCTGCAAGCTTTTCCATGGCGCGCTCAATACCGGGCCGATGGTCAAGACCTATACGTTCGACGATGTCGTGAGCACCTTGAATCAGATCGTGCCCTATGATTGGCGCGGGTTCTGGACGGAACGCCTCACGAATCACGGCCCGGGAGCGCCACTCGGCGGAATTGAAGGCAGCGGCTGGAAACTGGCCTACGATGAAACGCCATCGGAGATGGGCCGCGGCAGTGAAGGCAACGGCAAGTCAATTGACGTGGCCTATTCCATTGGTTTGCAGCTTCGAGAAGATGGAACGATCGCTGACACGATTGAAGGTATGCCTGCGGCGCTGGCCGGGATTGGACCGGGGATGAAACTAGTCGCGGTGAATGGCCGCCAATATTCCCCCGACGTCTTGCGCGACGCGCTCAGGGCCGGCAAGGCTGGGACCACTCCGCTCGAGCTTCTGGTCGAGAACACCGGCTACTACAAAACTTACAAGCTCGACTATCACGGTGGAGAGCGCTATCCGCATCTGGTGCGCGATGAATCCAAACCGGACTTGTTGACAGAAATCTATAACGCAAAGTAGTGCTCAACCGAGAGCGATGCAGTGAGAGTTGCATTCGTCTGCGAGGAGATGCGTGAGCTTGAGCTTTCCCCTGCTTAGATTACCGATTGTGCGCGTCATATTTATTGCTGCGGTAAGCGTAGGGTTACCCCTGTTTTCAATCGCCCAAAGCCAAGCCTCTATCCTGGGTTTTACTCCAAAGGACGGGGCGCGCGAAGCCGAGATCGAGGGCAAATTCAAAGCGATTCCATCTCCTGACGAAGAACGCCGCCAGCATCACATCTTCACATCCGAGCCGCATGTGGCAGGTTCGGCCCGGAACAATGAACTCGCGCGCTATATTGCCGACCAATGGCGCACCGAAGGTTTTGAGGTCGTAATCCGCCGCTACGATGTCTACGGATCGAATCCCAAATTCACTTCGCTGGAGATGGTCGCGCCAATTCATTATCGTGCCGGGCTGCGCGAGTTGCCGGTGAAAGGCGATCCGGATTCGAAGAACAAGAGCATCAGCTCGGCCTGGAGCGGCATGTCAGCCTCCGGAGAAGTGACTGCTCCCCTCGTCTATGCGCACAGTGGCAATCCTGAAGATTACGAACTCCTTCGCAAGCAAGGCATCGACGTAAAAGGCAAAGTCGTGCTCGTGCGCTATTCGAACCCCTATAGCTATCGCGGATTCAAAGCTCTCACCGCGCAGCGCGAAGGCGCAGCCGCAATTCTCATCTACAGCGATCCCGCCGAAGATGGATATAAGAAAGGTAAGGTTGTTCCCGACGGCCCTTGGGGTCCGGAGTATCACATTCAACGCGGCGCGATCACTTACGACTTCATGGTTCCGGGCGATCCGCTTACGCCGGGTTGGGCGTCGATTCCCGGCGCGAAGCGCATTCCGGTCGAGGAAGCCGTCTCGATTCCCAAGATCATGGCGCTGCCGCTCTCCTGGCACGATGCGAAACCGCTACTCGCAAACATGGATGGCCCACTCGCTCCTGCGGATTGGCAAGGCGGATTGCCCTTCAAATATCACCTCGGCGAAAATCGCGTGCGGGTGCACGTGAAGGTCGAGATGGACAACTCCACGCAACCCTACTACGTGGTCGAGGGGCGGATTCGCGGCGCGGAATTACCCGACGAATGGGTCGTGCTCGGCAATCATCGCGATGCCTGGGTCTTCGGCGGCGTGGACCCGAGCAGTGGAACAGCGTCGATGATGGAGCTGACGCGCGCGCTGGGACAGATGGTAAAGGCGGGCATGCGGCCACGACGCACGATCGTAGTCTGCAGTTGGGATGGCGAAGAAGTTGGCCTCACAGGTTCCACCGAATGGGGCGAGCAGTTCGCCGATGAGCTGAAGAAAAAAGCGGTCGCCTACATCAACGTTGACTCTTCCACTTCAGGGCCCAACTTTCACGGCCAAGCCGTGGCATCTCTCGCCCCGATGCTGGTCGAGACCGCGCATTCGTTGAAAGATCCGTCAGGAAAAAGCTTGTATGAAGCGTGGAAGGAGTCGTCTGTGCGCGAGCGGCGAGAGAAAAATCTGCCGGGCGAAGTGATCGACTCTAACTTAGCCGATACCCGCATCGGCAGCGGATCGGATCACACAGTCTTCCTGAATTTCATCGGCATGCCGGTTCTCGGATTGCAATTCGACGGCCCCTACGGCGTCTACCACTCCGCCTACGACGATTTTTTCTGGATGAATCGTTTCGGCGATCCTGGCTATCGCTATCACACCTTGATGTCGCAACTGTGGGGAGTGCTGGGTTTGCGCCTCGCCAACGCCGATCTGCTGCCTTTCGACTTTGCGAGCTATGCGGCCAACATTCGCGAGTTCATAAACGAGTTGAGCACGGGCAAAGACATGAGCCAACTGGATCTCAAGCCAGTACTCGGCGCCATCGACGAGTTCGAAGCGGCAGGCAAGAAACTGGATGACTCTGTGCATCGGGCTCTGGCTTCGGGTGCGATCGATTCCAAGAGCGCAGCGAGGGTGAATCGCGACGAAATGCAGGTCGAACGCAACTGGCTCAATCCCGATGGGATTCCCGGTAGACCATGGTTCAAACATATCCTCTACGGCGCACGCTTCACCTATGCTCATTTGGAGTTGCCTGGACTAACGGAGGCGGTGGAGAAGCAGGATTGGGTGACCGCAAAGCAGCAAGCGGAGATCCTGCGGCAGGCCCTAACCGAGAACACCAAGCTTGTTGAGCAAGTATCTTCCAGCTTAGATGGACAAGACGCCAAAAACTAATTTTATGTTGTGAATGCCCGACTCATTCGTCCGTGAATTGCAACGCACATCGTTTATCCTGATCATGCATGATCCGGACCCGCCGCGCCTTCGATCCACACACGATCAAGCTGGTGATCTTCGATCTGGATGGCACGCTGATCGACTCGCGCCTCGATCTGGTGCACTCGGTGAATGCTGCGTTGCGTCACATTAAACGTCCCGAGCTACCCCCGGATGTAATCGCGAGCTACGTCGGAGACGGCGCGCCGATCCTGATTCAGCGAGCGCTTGGCCAAGAAGAACCCGACGAAGAGTTGGTGCGCACAGGCCTTCAGTTTTTTCTTTCTTACTATCGCGAGCACAAACTCGATCACACGGTCGTGTATGGCGGTATCAAACAGGCGCTTACCACGATACAGCGCGGATCCTACGGTATTGCGCGCAAGATGGCAGTCCTTTCGAACAAACCTGTCGGTCCGTCGCGAGCCATCGTCGAAGCCCTGGGGCTGGGACAATTTTTTGCGCAAACCTACGGCGGCAACAGCTTCGCGACCAAGAAGCCTGGCCCCGAGGGCGCCCGAAGACTGCTTGAGGAGGCTGGCGTCCAGCCGGAGCACGCCGCAATCGTCGGCGATTCCCACGTGGATGTCGAAACCGGCATGAATGCTGGCTTGTGGACCGTAGGAGTCAGCTACGGCTTCGCTCCGCACACGCTAAAAAAAGCGCCGCCAGACATTCTGGTCGATACCCCTGCTGAACTGGAAAGCGTGTTCGCGTAACGGCAGATCGGTGGGACGCCGTTCATCTCCGGCCTGCGCTCATGTAAACTCATTCGACAATGAGCGGCCCACTGGGTAGTTTCACGCCATCGGAGCTGCGCAAGTTGCGCAGCTTGAAAGACCCGTATGGAATTCAGAAATTCCTCGATGACGCTCCCTACCATCTGGCCGACACCGCGTGGTCGCCGCGGCGGGTACTGGCGGAGAAGACGGCACATTGCCTGGAAGGCGCAATTTTTGCGGCGGCAGCGTTGCGCGCCAACGGATATCCCCCGCTGCTGCTCGACTTTGAAGCTGAGCACGATACCGACCATGTGGTCGCCATCTTTCGTGAAAAGGGCTGTTGGGGAGCGGTTGCAAAGTCCAATTACGCCGGCTGCCGCTGGCGCGAACCGATTCACCGTACCCTGCGCGAGCTGGCGATCAGTTACTTCAATAGCTATTTCAATCTTCGCCGTGAACGCACACTGCGCCGGTTCTCAGTTCCGGTAAATTTGAGACGCTTCGACGGGCAGAACTGGATGGTCACCGACAAGCCGGTCTGGTTTATTGTTTACCATCTGTTTAAAATCAAACACTATTCACTCATCTCGGCTGATCAGGCGAAACGCTTGCATCGCCTTGACGAGCGTCTTTTTCAAGCCGAATGTTTCGGTAAAGCTTACAAGGATCGGAAAAGTCGGCCATAATCGGCGATATGACTCGCCCTGAGTCCTGTATTCTAGACCGCGCATCAGTACGTAAACACCTGAGTATGCGTTTCCCCTTGCGATGAAATATTTTTCCCGGAACTCGATAACTGGACGGTCCGCAATGCGAATCATGGAGAGCCTGCTTCTGCTTTTGAGTTTTTCCTTCGGGCTACCTTCGTTTGGACAAGACACTGGAGCTGCACGGCCCGACTCGATTTCGGTTCAGCCAAGCGCGCCAGCTGAGGCCGCACATCCCGACCTAACTCCCGATCAGAACGGCAAGCTCTCTCAACAACAGATGCAGCAACTGTTTCGTGTCGTCGCCGACAAAGATATGGAAAACGATAAGTTGCTGCACAACTACACCTACGTCGAACACGAATTGGAGACACAGCTCGATGGCAAGGGAAACACGAAATCCACCAAGGAGCGGACCTACGACATTCTGGAAATCTACGGGGAACAGGTGGAGCGCTTGACGGAGAAAGACGACCAGCCGCTCCCCGAGAAAGAAGCCGCAAAAGAGGAGGAGAAAGTTCAGAAAATCATCGATAAGCGCAAGAACGAGTCGGAAAACGACCGAAAGAAGCGGATGGAAAAGGAAGAAAAAGAGCGCGAAGAGGGGCGTGAATTTGTCCGCGACGTCGCGGATGCATACAACTTCACACTGGTAGGCACAGAAAACATTGGAGGGCGCGAGGCCTGGGTAATCGACGGTGAACCGCGCGACGGATTCGTTCCGCATGCGAAGGACGCGAAATATCTGACGAAATTCCATGGGCGCGTTTGGATCGACAAAGCCGATCTGCAGCTCGCCAAGGTCGATGTGGAGTGCCTTGACACGATCTCCTGGGGATTATTTCTGGCACGCTTTCACAAGGGTTCGCGCTTTTCGCTGGAACAGACCCGGGTGAACGACGAGGTTTGGCTTCCACTCCATCTGAGCGTGAAAGTAAATGCCCGCGTGGCGCTGCTCAAAGGAATCGATGAGAACATCGACCAGACCTATAACGATTACAAGAAGTTTCGCGCTACGGCGAGAGTTGTGGGTGTGATCGATCCCGCGCCGAAATAACTTCAAACGCCGCAACATGCCAGTGAACCCGGAGCGGGATCGTCGTCATCTACTAGTTTCGACTTTCTCATTGCCCGCTGCCCGGAGAAACGCATGTCAACTCAGCTGACACCGTTCGTTGCGGATGTTCGCGATGAAGCATTCCCCACACTGACAGAAGAGCAAATCAGCCGCGTCCGCCCGTTGAGCAGGATACGCAAAGTAAAAGCAGGCGAAATACTTTTCGAGCCGGGCGACAGCAACGTGCCGTTTTTCGTGCTCCTGTCGGGAAGCCTGGAGATAGTCCAGCCCGATCGGTACGGAGAACGCATGATCGTAAAACATGAAGCCGGCGCCTTCACCGGCGAAATGACCATGATTTCCGGCCGGCTCAGTCTGGCGCGGGGACGCGTGACTTCCGACGGCGAATTCCTCGAGATGAAGGGGGAGGATTTTCGCGCGCTCGTGGCGAGAGACGCGGAGCTCGGCGAAATTTTCATGCGGGCTTTCATCCTCCGCCGCCTTGCGCTCATCAATCAGGGATTTGGGAACGTGATTCTGCTCGGGTCGCAGCATTCTGCGCAAACCCTCCGGCTGCGCGAATTCCTCACTCGCAATGGGCATCCCCACACCTACGTCGATCTCGATACCGATGCCAGCGCTCAGGAGATGCTCGACAATTTTCACGTCAGCATGCAGGAAATTCCCGTCGTCATTTGTAACAACCGCACCGTGCTGCGTAATCCCTCGATTCAGGAATTGGCGCGATGCCTCGGGCTCAATGCAAACATTACCGCGTCGGAAGTGCGAGACGTCGTAATCGTGGGCGCGGGGCCTTCCGGTCTGGCCGCCGCGGTTTACGCTGCGTCGGAGGGTCTGGACGTTCTGGTAATCGAGGCCGAATCGCCCGGAGGCCAGGCGGGATCAAGTTCGAAGATCGAGAATTATCTCGGCTTTCCGATGGGAATTTCGGGTCAGGAACTCGCCGGCCGTGCGTCAGCGCAGGCGCAGAAGTTCGGCGCCAAAATGCTGATTGCGAGCAATGTGATCCGGCTGAACTGCGAACGCCGCCCGTACGAGTTGAGCGTCGACTGCGGCCAGACGATTCGCGCTCGCGCGGTCGTAATCGCCAGCGGCGCATCTTACAACAAGCCGCAGATCGGCAATCTGAGCAAGTTTGAAGGCCAGGGCATTTATTACGGAGCGACTTTTATTGAAGCCCAGCTATGCGGAAAAGACGAAGTGATCGTTGTCGGGGGCGGCAATTCGGCGGGGCAGGCAGCCGTGTATCTTTCACAGACTGTCGGCAAAGTTCACATGCTGGTGCGGTCGAGCCAATTGTCCGATAGCATGTCCCGCTATCTGATTCAGCGGATCGAGGAGAATCCGGCGATTGATCTACATTACTGCACTGAAATCGTCGGCCTCGAAGGCGACACGCAGCTTGAACGCGTAACCTGGCAGGACAAAAACAATGGCGAGAAATCGACTCGTGATATTCGCCACGTTTTTATCATGGCAGGAGCTTCGCCGCGCACCGAATGGCTGAAGGGTTGCGTTGCGCTCGACAGCAAGGGTTTCATTCTCACAGGCCGCGATCTCGATCCGGTGCTGCACGGGTTTAAGTGGCCGCTCTCTCGCGCCCCCCTGATGCTCGAAACCAGTCTGCCCGGAGTTTTCGCAGTGGGCGATGTGCGTGCCGGAAATGTAAAGCGCGTCGCCTCCGCCGTGGGCGAGGGATCGATCTCGATTTATCTGGTGCATCGCGTGCTGGCGGAGTTATAGCCCGAGTCATTTGCCGTTGACATATCGAGTTTCTTGTATCAAAGTACTCCCGCCATGCGCCCACGTTCGTCTTTCTGCGCCATTCTCCTCGCCGTCTTTTTTCTGTCAACAATATCCCGGGCGAAGCAGGATACATGGATTCGGGTCACCAGCCCGCATTTCATTGTTGTAACCAATGGCAATGAAAAACAGGGCCGCAAGGTTGCGGATCAATTCGAGCGCATGCGCTCCCTGTTTCATCTTGCGTTTCCGAACCTGAAGGTCGATCCCGGCGCACCGATTATCGTGCTGGCCATCAAGGACGAAAAAGATTTTCGCGTGCTGGAGCCCGAGGCTTATTTGACGAAGGGATCGCTAAAACTTGGCGGACTTTTCCTGCGCGCCGCCGACAAAAATTATGTCCTGATGCGGCTTGATGCCGAGGGCGACCATCCTTATTCCATCGTTTACCACGAATATACGCACTTGCTCATGAGCAAATCGGAGGACTGGATTCCGTTATGGATGAACGAAGGACTCGCCGAGTATTACCAGAACACAGAGATTCGTGAGAAAGAAGTTTTTCTCGGCCAGCCGAGCACGGAAAATATTCTTCTGTTGCGGCAAATCAGGCTGCTTCCATTGCAAACGCTGTTCACCGTCGATAGAAATTCCCCCTATTATCATGAAGAAAACAAGGGCTCGATTTTCTATGCCGAGTCGTGGGCGTTGATGCACTACCTGCAGACCAAGGATTTCAAGGAGAGAACTTCCCGTATCGCCAACTATGGAGAATTGGTTGCCAAGAATGTGGACCCTGTAACCGCGGCGACACAGGCTTTTGGCGATCTCAAACAACTATCTTCGGCGCTTGAAAGTTATGTCCGCCAAGGCAGTTTCAGCTACCTGAAAGCACCTGTTGAAACTGGGGTTGACGATTCATCCTTCCAGCTGGAGAGCCTTCCCCCTACACAAGCCGATGCTGCGAGGGCGGATTTTCTCGCCTACAACAGTCGAACTGCCGACGCACAAGCGCTGCTGAATTCAGTACTGCAGAGCGACCCCAAGAATGTTTCCGCTCACGAAACCAAGGGCTTCATCGCTTTTCGGGAGGGCCATCAGGATGAAGCGAAGAAATGGTATGCGGAAGCTGTGCAACTGGACTCCAAGAGTTTTCTTGCCCATTATTACTTCGCCGCCATCTCGATGAATAGCCCGGGTCGGTCAGACGATGCGCAAATTGAAAGCAGTCTTCGAAAAGCCATTCAGTTGAATCCGGAGTTTGCGCCAACGTTTGACCGGCTGGCGGTGTTTCTTGCGATGCGTCATCGCAATCTTGAAGAAGCTCATACGATGGCACTGACGGCGGTGACCCTTGATCCGGCAAATATCGGATACCGGATTAACATTGCCCATGTTCTGATAGAAATGGGACAGGGGCAGCACGGTGTAGAGGTTCTTCGAGCAGCGGCTAAAATGGCTAAGTCTCCCGCCGATGGCCAGATTGCCGAGGCTGCGTTGAGGCAAGCCGAGCAATACGCTGACTATCAAGAGCATACCGGGGGGCAAGGGCAAGTAGCGATTGGAACTTCAGAGAGCGTGGATAAATCCGCATCCACGCCTGCGCCCCAACTTGCGACTCGTAACGCATTCGTTCCCAACGGTCTTCATCGATTCATAGTCGGTGTTTTGACAAATGTCCACTGTGCAGAATCGGTTATGGATGTGACGATTGATGCCGGGGCAACAAAATTACCGCTCCGCGCCGATAACTATCACAAAGTCGCGTTCTCGGCTCTTGACGTAAAGATCAACGGCGACTTGAAGCCTTGTATTGACTTGGAGAATCGGTCTGCGAAAATAGAGTATGTAGAATCGGTGGACAAATCTGATACTCCTCACCTCATCGCGATAGAGATTCACAAGTAATTTTTCTCTCTGCAGGCACGCCGCGCTGGTTTATCTAACCGCTATAATAGAAAGATTCGCTCTCGCTCAAATTGTCTCTAGGGTAGCCCGACAAATGATTGAGGACGCTGAGTGTCCTAAATGAGAGCTGCCTTGCCGTTATGGATTTCAAACTCGTTTCCAATTACAAACCGCAGGGCGACCAGGCCTCCGCCATTGAATCGCTCACCCGAGGTGTCTTCGACCGCGAGCAGCATCAGGTTCTGCTTGGCGTCACCGGATCGGGCAAGACCTACACGATGGCAAAGGTCATCGAGGCCGTCAATCGTCCTGCACTCGTGATGGCGCATAACAAAACTCTCGCCGCGCAGCTTTATCACGAGTTCAAGAATTTCTTTCCGCACAACGCCGTCGAATATTTCGTTTCTTATTACGACTACTACCAGCCCGAAGCTTACGTTCCCGCCGCCGATCTTTACATCGAAAAAGAAGCGACGATCAATGACGAACTCGACAAGCTGCGCCTTTCGGCTACGCGCTCTTTGTTCGAGCGCCGCGACGCGCTCATCGTGGCTTCAGTCAGCGCGATCTATGGCCTCGGCTCGCCAGAAGCGTATTACGGCATGATGCTGTTCCTCGAAAAAGGCCAGAAGGTCGCGCGCGAAGATATCACGCACAAACTGGTCGACATCCTTTACGAGCGCACCAACGGCGAGTTCCGCCGCGGAACCTTCCGCGTGCGCGGCGATGTCATCGAAGTCTTCCCCACGTACGACGATATGGCCTACCGCATCGAACTCTGGGGAGATCAGGTCGAATCGCTTTCGCAAATCGATCCCCTGTTCGGCACCGTGAAGCAGAAGTACATGCGGCTGCCGATTTATCCCAAGACGCATTACGTGATGAAAGAC
Organism: uncultured Acidobacteriaceae bacterium; assembly: GCA_964530145.1. Taxonomy (GTDB): domain Bacteria; phylum Acidobacteriota; class Terriglobia; order Terriglobales; family Acidobacteriaceae; genus Sulfotelmatobacter. Next base: position 113,509 of record CAZGXY010000025.1, read on the forward strand.
GAAACCCGCACCAACGCGCTCGAATCGATCAAGAAAGAACTAGCGTGGTGGGAAGTAGAACTCGAGAGACAAGGCCGCATGGTCGAAGCGCAGCGCGTTCACCAGCGCGTCAAGTTCGATCTGGAAATGATTAAGGTGATGGGCTACTGCCACGGCATCGAAAATTATTCGCGCCACTTCACCGGCCGCATGCCCGGCGAGCCTCCGCCGACCCTGCTCGATTATTTCCCGCGCGACTGGCTGATGTTCGTCGACGAATCGCATCAGACGATTCCCCAACTGCGCGGCATGTATCACGGCGACCGCTCGCGCAAAGAAGTTCTGGTCGAGTACGGATTTCGCCTGCCCTCCGCGCTCGACAATCGTCCGCTCACCTTTGAGGAATTCGACCATCGCACCAATCAGTTGGTTTACGTTTCAGCCACGCCCGGGCCATACGAGCTGACAAAATCTGCCGGCGTGGTAATCGAGCAGATCATTCGCCCGACGGGATTGATCGATCCCGAAGTCGAGGTCCGTCCGGTCAAAGGACAAATTGACGACCTGCTGCATGAAATCCGCGCGCGCGTGCAGAAGGGCGAGCGTGTGCTGGTCACAACTTTGACCAAGCGCATGTCCGAAGATCTCGCTGAGTATTACGCCGAAGTCGGAGTGAAATGCCGCTACATGCACTCGGAAATTGAAACCCTGGAGCGTGTGAAGATTCTGCGCGATCTGCGCAAAGGTGAGTTCGATGTGTTGATCGGCATCAATCTTCTGCGTGAGGGGCTCGATCTGCCTGAAGTTTCTCTGGTCGCGATTCTCGATGCGGATAAAGAAGGGTTCCTGCGCTCGCAGGGATCGCTGATCCAGACCATCGGCCGCTGCGCGCGCCATCTCAACGGCCGCGCCATTCTCTACGCTGACCGCATGACCGACTCCATGAAGAACGCCATGGATGAGACCCTCCGTCGGCGCGCCATTCAAACCGCATACAACGAAGCCAACGGAATCACGCCCGAATCGATCGTTCGTCCGCTCGATATGACACTGGCCGGCATTGTCGCTGCCGATTACGCCGACCTGACTGCAAGCGAGTCCGAAGGGATGCCGGAGTTCAAGTCGCAGGAAGAACTCGATGCCTACATCGCCAAACTTGAATCCGATATGCGCGAAGCCGCGAAGCAGTTTGAATTCGAGAAGGCGGCGAAGTTGAGGGATACGATCAAGGAGTTGCGGACGAAGGAGTTTTTGTTCGCGTAAGATCCGGTCTATCCATTGGAAATCTGGCGTTAAACCCTGCCATCGTCAGGAACTCTGCTGTACGAAGCGGAACGCCTTCGACTGCCCTCCCGATCAAGTTTGCCAATTTGTTCTCGTTGAGCATGCGGCGAAGGGCTACGCTCAGGCTGGCTAAACCAGTCTATAACTCGACCGTCGAATTCAGCCGCCAAACCTCACCTTCCGTATGCCGCGCTCGCCGCAAGGGGCTTGCGGTGGAACGTATACCCGTCGAAGGTTTCGGAGCGGAAATTCAGATTCGAAGTGACGAGCTTTTCAGTCTGGCTGACGAAAAGGTATCCGCCGGGTTCGAGATAAAGATGCAGGCGCTCGAGCAGCGTAATACGCTGAGCGCGGGACAAATGGGGCATCACATCGGTGCAGAAGATGATATCGAAGCGGCCGATGTAACCGGGGCGCGCCAGGTTCATGCAATTAAAAGTCACGAGGCTGCGCAGGCGAGGTTTTACCAGAAGATGAGGAGCGCCGGCGTGGCAACTCTCACTTACACCTGATATTCCGTTCTTCGGCGTCTTCTCGATTTCATCGCTGTAAGTCGCGATCGACGGCGCCGCAATTTTCGAAAAATAGTTGCGAATCGTCGCCGGAGGCAGGCCATCCACCGCGGACTGCGGATACACACCGCGATCGGCGGTCTCGATGTTGCGGGGCAGCAGGTCGCTGCCTACGATGTGGAGCGAGAAGGCTGGTACGGGCTTGGCGCCAGGCCCGGTGACGCCGCTATCTGCGATGCCTCCATTGCGAGCATTCTTGATGGCCGCCCCATTGCCACCATTCGCATTCGTGGCGATGTTTGCAGGGGTCGTCCCCACCTGGCTCAGAGCGTCGCAAACCGCCATGGCAATCGAATAGGTCTCTTCACCCGTTGAGCAGCCGGCGCTCCAGATGCGCAACGGGCTTGGGCCGTCGATCGACTTGCGGGCGCAAAGCTGGGGAACTACTTGCTTCGCAAGGGCATTCAGTGCCCCCTGATGGCGGAAAAAGCCGGTATTGGAATTGACTAAGCCATCGAGGAAAGAAGCCAAGAACGAAGAATCCTGGTCTGAAGAGCGCATCCTCTCAAGCAGTGTCGCTGACGATCCGAGTTCTTTAGCCTCGATGTAATCTGCGATGTGCGCCGATAGCGCGCTATTTGGACAATCGAGAACGATGCCGGTTTGCCGCTCCACCAGCAGACGCAAGTCGGAGAGTTCGTGTTCGAGAATCGTGCTGGCCGTCATTAGCTTGTGCATTAGACTTCTCCGGTTTACGTGGCTGTGTCAGTGGCTGGCCGCAGCGGCGCGGTACTTCCCAGAATCCCGCTCCACTTGTTGGGCAACCACATTCATTTCTTTCTCTAACGACGAAAAACGCTGCAGTACCTCATGGATGCGCAACGTCATATTCCGTATGGTCTCGATCTGTCCGCGAGCTTGCGCCGAAAGGCTACCGGGTTCCACCAGCAGAAGATCGGAATTTCCAAGCAGCGAAGTCAGCGCGTTGTTCAGGCCATGACGCATGTCGAGCATGTAGCGGCCCAGCATGGCGTGACGTTCCTGGAAGGCGCATTTCTCTTCCGCAGCGCGGGCGCGAGCCTCGGCGCGGGCGCGCAGTAAGGCTTCGCCCGCCGAGAGCACGAGAATATTGAGCCAATTCTCGTCGCCTCGTACAACATTGGTTCGCGGCCAGCGCTCGCGCACCAGTTGCGCTGTGGCAGCATCTTCACAAACGCAAAGTAAGGGTTGCTGGGTAGAATGTAGCGGCTCGAGAATGACCGAGAGCAACTCCCTGCGCAGCGGCCCAACGATGGCCACGGCAAAGTTTTCGGCCGAGCGCGGCCAGATGTCTCCGCTAAGCAACGTGAAGGTGGGCACGTTGCGCTCCATTTGCCAGCGCGCCGTGACGCTTCGGGAGAATTCTGCGTCGTCGGAGATAATGAGTACGGTCGAATGATCCACTTGCGCTTCCTGGCTACGCTCCACGAAATTTCTGCTCAACTCTTCGCCATTCATTGACGTGCATCTTTTAAAAATTGCCGGCTCTTACTGAGCCTTGGGAGGATCGCCGTCGGGATTCCATTCCGCCGCACCCGAAATCTCGAAATCGGGAGGGTCGGCCTTCTTGGCTTTGGCGATTGATTCGGCGTGGGCCTTTTCGGTTTTAGGCGCAGGCGCCTGGCGTCGCAATACAGAAACCTTGCTACCTGCCCCGGCACCTGCCGCCGCAGCAGCCGCAGCTGGCGCGCTTTTGGTTTTGGGTTGAGCCGTGCCGCCTGCATCCCGGCCGAGGGCTGCGTCCACTGAGGCTCGCAGGTCCACAAGCATTCGCAACGGCTGGCCGGAGGAGTATTCCGCCTGAAACATCACCTTCCAGGACTGGCAAATCATGCGCAGCCGAACCACCGGCTCCTGGGCGGAAAATTGCGCCCGGCGGCAGTCGATTGTCTCGATCCCTTTTTCTTCGAGTTGGGTGAGACCCTCCAAGATATTGTTTAGGTCGGCCAACATGAGGCGGAAGAAAGCGCGCCGCATCAGGTAGCCAAAGCGGGTAAAGGCAACAAGAGCCACGGGGAGATAGAACAGTTCGCCGGCCTGGCCTTTGGCTTTCCGTCCCTGTTCCAATATGCCGCCATGCAACAGCTCATCGAGCGAGCGGCAGCGTCGCGCCGAGTCGAGAACACGATCCAGGGCCTTCAGCCACACTGGAGGTTTCAGGTCAACCGTACCGAGCACAGGCTCCAATCCCTGCGCAACCCCAGCCAGATCGGCATGATCGTCATCCAGATCGGTCGGTGCAACCTGGCTGAAATACTGCACCAGGAGGAAATCAATTTTGTCGCGCATCGAGTCGGTGTGCGCGGTATTGTCGAGAAGATGTTTCAGCAGCGCAATGATGCCTTCCGGATTAACCAGAGTGCTGGTCTGCAGAAACTGACGCAATTGGTGCACCTGGATTCGCTCGTCCATCTCGGCAAACCATTGCTGCGCTTGCTCGACGGATTCGGCCGAAGGCGAATCGACGGCGGACTCAAGGTCTGGGCACGCGGGAAGGTCAATGACAAACTCACGGGCCAGTTCGGCGTAGATGGGATAAAGGCGCCGTGCATCGGCCCAAAGGGTAGTGTGATCGGGCGTTGGCGTTTCAGGTTGTGACGGAGTCATGGTTTCACGATCCAGTTAGGCACAGCGCTCAGAAAGCGCGCGGCAACCGCCGTGGTGCCGGGATGGTATTGAACTGCGACGACCGATGCCTTTGCATCGAGAGAACCATCGGAGTTGCGGAGATGGAGAATGTCGGCGAACTCCAGAGGCGTGGCGCAGGCGAAGAGGACCTCGCGTGGCGTTCCAAACTCGATCACTGTGCTTTCCGATAACGAGGGAGTGGCGGGCGCAGCATCGCCGTTCGTGTTCCCGCTGCGCGTGAACTGCACCGGGATGCGGACGGGCGTGGCTTCGGGGAAAAAGCGCGCCAAATCCGCAACGTTGCTCTTTTGCCCGGAACGCGATGGGCCAGTGCCTTGTTGCGCCAAACGATGCTCCCCTTTTCTCCTACCCAACCCGGTCCGTTGTGCGCAGGAATCTGTCGTTCGGCGCAGAACGAGACTTAAAAGTGCGGTTGGGCTTCCCCTCTTCCCGGTTAGGAAGAGCTGTGGGAAGCCGGAATCCGCGGTTATGCGCAGAGAAGATGCACGACCGGGACCACAGTGCGGAACGGAAGGATTAGCACTCGGGGAATAGCGTTTTCAATGATTTACAAACTTCGTGTTTATCGCCCGTGGGTTGCGCGCGAAAGAGTGTCTCATCCTGAGACAGCAGTCTCATTTGCATGACCGGCTTCCGGCGCCCAAGAAGCCTGGCGACCATTCACGCTCCTAATCTTCAAAAGACATTGCAATGGTCGGTGATGCTTTACACTTTCAAACACCAACCACCTGGTCAGTTCACCGCTTCTAATCCCGCTGATCACTTTGCGGCGGACATGCAGGTCAGGAAGACGGCGACAAAAATTGGGGCACTAAAGCAGTCACCAGAATTCGCGTTCGGGGTAACGCGAAAAGAAACGAGAAAAAACACTTTATGAACAAAACATTGAAGGGAATGTGTTTCTGGGGCGCGCTGCTCGGGCTCGCGTCCATGACGATTACTCTTCCAACGCGCGCGGTAGCTCAAGACGATGGAGACGACCCGCCCACCAGAGTGGCTCGATTGGGTTATCTGGAAGGTTCGGTTTCCTTTGAGCCGGCAGGAGAAACGGATTGGGTGGGAGCAGTTCCCAATCGTCCGATGACTACCGGCGATCAGCTTTGGACCGACAGAGACTCCCGCGCTGAGCTGCAACTGGGCTCAGCCGCGATACGCCTGTCGCAGAATACCGGCATTTCGTTTCTTGACCTCGATGACGAGACTGTTCAGGTGCAATTGAGTTCGGGAACGATCAATGTTCGGGTCCGGCGGCTGGGGCGGGATGACGATTTTGAAATCGACACCCCGAATCTGGCATTTGTAATTACGCAGCCGGGAAGTTATCGCATCGACGTCAGCGAAGATGGCAGCGACACCGATGTCACCGTTCGCTCCGGTTACGGCGAGGCCACGGGCAACGGGCAGAGCTACTCGTTGCATGCGGGGCAAGTGGGTTTTTTCATGGGAACTCAATCCCTGGAGGCCGATGTCGAATCGATCGGTGACGAAGATCCTTTTGATACCTGGGCCGATGGGCGCGATCATCGCTACGATATTTCGCCGTCGGCGCATTATCTTTCTCCGGATGTTGTCGGGTTTCAGGATCTCGACGACTACGGCGACTGGCGCGACGATGGCGCTTACGGACATGTCTGGTTTCCCAACCGCGTCGATGTAGGTTGGGCGCCTTATCACACCGGTCATTGGGCGTGGATCGATCCGTGGGGATACACGTGGGTCGATGACTCGCCATGGGGTTATGCGCCATTCCACTACGGCCGATGGGTAAGCGTCGGGGGACGATGGGGGTGGATCGCTGGTCCTCCGGAAGTTGCGCCGGTTTATGCGCCTGCATTAGTTGTGTTCGTTGGCGGCGGGCCCGGGTTTGGTGGAAACGTTGGATGGTTTCCGCTGGGTCCGCGTGAGGTCTACGTGCCGACGTATCCCGTGAGCCGTACCTACATGACGCAGATCAATGTGAGCAATACGACTGTCAATACGACGGTCGTCACCAATGTATACAACACAACGATAATCAATAAAACGACTACCATCACTAACGTCACCTACGCCAATAGAACTGTTCCCGGAGCCGTTACCGCGGTTCCGCAAAACGCCTTCGCCAGCGCACAGCCCGTCGCGAAAGTTGCCGTGAGAATGACTCCACAACAGATCGCCGCCGTCCCGGTCGCAGCTCACGTTGCGGTAGCGCCGACCCGCGAGGCCGTGATGGGTTCAAAGGCTTCGACTGCCGGCCATGTGGCGGCACCACCTGCGGCGGTAGCCAGCCGGCAGGTCGTGGCGAAGAAGACTCCGCCGCCTCCTCCGGTGCCGTTTGCGAAAAAACAGGAGGCGCTGGCGGCGCACCCGGGCCAGCCAGTTCCGCGCAAGGAGCTTGCCAGCTTGCGTCCCCCTGCGGCCGCGCATCCGGCGGTGAGGGTTGCACCTCCTGCGAAAGCCGCAACTCCCACCACCGGCCACCCTCCGGCCAACGCGGCGGTAAAGTCAGGGCCGCCTATTGGGACCCGTCCCGGACAACCCACTTCCGGAGCCCGGCCAGGGCAACCCGCTCCTACCGTGCGGCCGGCACAACCTGCTCCCGCGGCCGCCGCGAAGCCTATGCCTCCGGCTCCCGCCAAACAGCCCAAGAATCGCCCGCCGACCGCTCCGGCCAACCATCCAGAGCCGAATCGACCGGCAGCCGCTCCACCGGATAACCGTCCGGCGACGAATCGGCCGGCAGAAGCGCCGGCGCACCCGCCAGCGGCACAGCCGAATAAGCCCGCGCCTCAGGCAAATCGACCCCCGGCTGCTCAGCCAAGTCGACCAGCAGAACCCAGGCATGCTCCTGCCGCTGAACCCAACAAGCCAGGGCCTAACCGTACCGAGCCCTCCGCAAAGCCCGCGTCTCCGGCGCATCCTCCGGCACCGGCGAAGCCGGCTGCGACTCCGCCCAAGAAAGAGCCTCCGAAACCGGATGAGAAGAAACCGCCAGGCCAATAATTCAAGAGACCATCGTTTTAACAGCACCCTGAATTTTTCAGGGTGCTGTTTTTCTCTGCGGGACCAGAAAGCAAGCTGCTTGCAGCCGAAGCCATCCTGAGATAACTTCGTTCGAATCGAGTCCGGATGATCAGCCTTAGATGACTCTCAGAATTCCGACGACCGCTCTGCTAGAGATTTCAATTTCGCCGATATAGAAAAATAATGCGCTGGCGGGTCAGTCATGTTCGCAAACTTGGCCAGATCGTTTTGAGGAAGATCGGTGGATGACGACTAAGATTCTGTTGGTGGAAGACAGCAAGTTTCTGCGGCTGGCGACCGAGCGGGCGCTGGCGCGGGCTGGCTACGAAGTCTGCAGCGCGGCCGACGGCGAAGATGCGCTGCGCATGGCTCAGGAGCTTCTTCCGAATCTGATTTTGCTGGATATGTTGCTGCCGAAGGTGAGTGGACTCGATGTGCTCAAGGCGCTGAAAAAAGATTCATTGACTCGATCGATTCCCGTAATCGTAATTACCGGGATGACGCAGAAAAACGCTGCGCGGCTGCAAGAAGATGGAGCGGCAGGGTTCCTGGAGAAATCTAGCCTGGAGTTGGAGAAGGGATCCGAAAGATTGCTGGATGCCGTGCGTCAGTTTCTGAATCCGGCTTCCAGCGAACAGGCAGGGAAGACAACCGCCTGAGGAACCACGATCTCGCTCCGGCTTATTCGTTTGCATCTGGCCGCCGGCGAGGCCGCTGTTTTGCCGAGACCGCCCTGATGATCAGCTTCCGGCGTCCCTCGCTTGGCAGTGGCACCTTCGCCCGGTTGAGCGCGACATTGATGAGAGCCAATACCTCAGGATCGTCGAGCACTTTGGTGTCTCGCTTCCCGGATTCGTAGAGCCGGATGTTGCGGACTACGTTCCCGCTCCCCCGTAAACGCTTGGCCGGATCGGGTAGTTTTGCACCCTGCAGAAAACACAGCGTCACCTTCCCCGGCGGCAGAACAATCGAAAAGATCGCCTCCGACGGCCGCTCGGAGGGGCCGAAGCCGATCACCAGCCAGTTGTAATTGTCATAGACCATCTCGACAGCGCCGGGCACGAGTTTGCGCATCTTCGCGAGGCTGCGGCGGGCGAAGGCTTCAACTTCGGGACCGTATTTCGCGAGGAAGGAGTCGAGTTGGTGTTCGGCGTCGGCCGACAGGCCCGTTTTCCCGCTCCTCATTGATGATTTTGTTTTAGCCGTACCACTCCCTCCCTTCTGATGTTATTCCGAGTCTTCGCGAAACGAAGGCGAGGAACCCGCTTTCCGCCGGTATCGGCAAACACCAGGTTCTTTCCTCCGGCCGGGATGACAAGCCTTATGAGAACGCTGGCTCACTTCCTGGTCCAGCGATCGACCCAGTCATTCACCGTCTTATACCAAAGCTGCGAATTCTGCGGCTTCAATACCCAGTGGCCTTCGTCAGGAAAATAAAGCATCTCCGACGGCACGCCTTCCATTTGCAACGTAGTGAAGAGATCAAATCCTTGCGAGACATCGAGGCGGTAATCTTTCTGGCTGTGAACCACCAGCGTCGGCGTCCTGAAATTCTTCGCGTACTCATGCGGCGACCATTTGCGATACAACTCGCGATTGTCGTAGGGAGTGCCTTTGAACTCCCAGTTGTTAAACCAGAGTTCTTCGGTGTCACCCCAGGCCGATTCCGCGTTGAACATGCCGTCGTGCGACACAAGACACTTGAAGCGATCGGTGTGGCCGAGGATCCAGTTGATGGCGTATCCGCCGTAGCTGGCACCCAGCGCGCATTCGCGGTCTTTATCAATGAACGGGTAAGCCTGCTCGGCGTAGTCGAGCCCCTTCATCAGATCTTCAAACGGAGCGCCGCCCCAGTCGCCGTTGATGGCGTCGATGAACTTCTGCCCGTAGCCCGGCGAACCGTGGAAGTTGATCATGATGACGACGTATCCGCTGGCCGCGAAGAGTTCGGCGTTCCAGCGATAGCTCCACTCATCGCCCATCGGAACCTCAGGACCACCGTGGACAATAAACTTCAATGGATATTTCTTGCTGGCGTCAAAGTTCGGCGGCTTGACGAGGAAACCTTCGACTTTATCGTTGTGAGCGCCGATGAACCAGAAGGATTCGAGCGGGGACATGGAGACTTGCGACAAAACCGCGTCGTTCGCATGAGTGAGAGTAACTGATGAGTCGCTGCTCAACGGAAATTGTGAAGACCCAATCCGATTGGACACACCTTTCTCCGTAGTCTCACAGATGGAGGGAGCATAAGAACACGAGTCGATCCCTAGCCAGTGAATCTCGGTAGGGCGCTGAATAGACATGCTTGTGAACAACAGCGCTTCGCTCTGAGCCGATACCGCCAAGTCATCGTTGAACCCTCGTGCCAACTCGAGGATGTCGCTGTCGGCGTGATAACCAGGAGTTTTTTTCCAGTTTGAGCCATCCAGCATTTTTTGATATATCCAGGACTCGCCCGCATTCTCAGCAACGAAATAAATTGAGGACGAGCGCGGTCCCCAAGCAAAATCTCCTACCCAACGGTCGAGGTTCTCCGTCAGATTCTTCTTCTCGCCCGTCTTGCGGTCGTAGAGCATCAAGCGGAATCTGTCGCTCTCGTATCCCGGACGCTGCTGGGCGCGGTAGGCGATGTAGCGGCCGTCGGGAGAGTAAAGCGGGGACGAGTCGCTGGCGGGATTGTCGGCGGTGATGTTTTTCGCCGGCCCTCCCGTAACCGGAACAATCCACAAGTCGTTGTTGGTCGAAGCCGCAGGGTTCTTGTCATGATTCGAGGCGTAGCAAACTTCCTGCCCGTCAGGAGAGAACGCATAGTCATCCTGCCCGCCGAGCGAGAAGACCGGGGCGTCGTAATCGCCAGGTGTCAGATCGCGGGGCCAATTAATCGGACGTTCCTCCGCCGACCGCCTGAATTCGCCCGCCGTGTCCACTACAAAAAGATGTGTCCGCGTCCCGCTCTTGTAGGCGTTCCAATGGCGGTATAAGAGGCGGTCGAAAATCAATGCCTTTACCTTGGAGTCGGCCACGTCGCGCGCCTTCTTCGCGTTGCATTCGATTTCGGTTTCCGGCTTGCCATCGCACTCCGGATAAACATCCGATGTAAACAGAATGCTTTTACCATCGGGCGACCAGATCTCCCCGCCCGCTTCCGTCGCGATGGTAGTCAGCCGATTGATCTCAGTCACGGTGCCAGCGCCATTATCAAAGTGCGCGATCCAGACTTGGGAACCATCCGTTTTCGTGGAAATAAAAGCGAACCGCTTCCCGTCCGGCGACCAGCGCGGACGGTCGGCGTCCTGATCGGGGATGAGGATCCGTTCGGCCTGGGCGGACGAGGCGCCCGCCACTCCACGAGTCAGTGGAACGATCCAGATGTGCGGGGTCTTCGTGTTGGCTGCGAGGTCAACATCGACCACGCTGAAGAGCACCCACTTGCCGTCTGGAGAAACCTCCGGCTCGCCCACGCGCTTCAGCTTCATCATATCTTCGAAGGTGAAGGGATGCCTGGCCTGGGCGAACGAGAAGTCAAAAGTGAGAAAACAGAATGCAAGCAAGGCGAAAAAAGGACGGCGCATGAGGTGTCTCCTAAGCAAACCGATGAGTGTAGCAAAACGCGAGCGATTAAAGCCGCCAGGGATTAATCAGAGTCAAGCCGCACCCTTCGAAATCGCTCGTGTCGCGAGTTGCAAGGGCTGCGTCCCGGGCTTTCGCGATAGCGGCGATCTGCGCGTCGAAGAGACTGATCGGCCTTCCATGCTTTCGCCGGTCGATCGCGATTGGGGCAAAAGCGCGTGCCGCCGCCTCGTCAAAAGGGAGAACGCGTCCCTGGAAAAGTGCGGTGAACATCGATTCCGCAGCGCCCAGCAATCCAGCGCGCCGTTTCCCGGCAGGCAGCAGTTCGATTCCCTGAAAAATCTCGGCCATGCTGATGGTAGTGGTGTAGAGCTGTTCGTTCGGTTGCCCAGACGCCCATTGATAGACAGAAGGGTGGGTTGACGCCGACATGATTTCCGACAAGACGTTGGTGTCCAGCACAATCACCGGAATAACTTCCGAATTCTGTCTTCAGGGATCGGCTCGCGCTTCGGAATCTGAAGCTCAACCCCGCCGAAGGGCGCGAATATCTTGCGAATCGCCGCTGCCAGATTTTCCGGCTGGGATTCCGGCTGATGAAGGGCAAAATCGAGGATTTCGCGCGCTTCATGCTCCATCGACCGTCCATTGCGGGCGGCGCGCAAACGCAGGCGCCGCTTCGTACTCTCGGGAAGTTTGCGAATGGTAATGTTTGCCATGCAATCAATGATATCACTGCAATCAATGATTGCAAACTCGAGACTGTCGCGATGCAGCTTAGTCTGTTCGGCGAAAGTACGAGTTCAGGTCTTTCTCCTAAGCAAGCGCGGGAGAAAACCTTACCACCTTTTCTATTTCGAATACGGGACCTAACACAGCAACCATCCGAACGAAAAGGCATCCAAGTACGCGGCAGAACTGCAGCGCCCTACCCTCGGCCTCACTGAGCGGAGAGGGGTCGGGGGAGGGTTGCCGCGGTTTGCCGCCTTCTTTTTCCAACTCTTCGCGTGTATTCGCTAAAATAGGAAGATGAACTGGCTGTCTCGTCTCGTTCTCCTTGCTCTTCTGTCGGTCTCGGCCATCGTTCCCGTTTGCGCTCAGGAAGGCGCGCTCGACAGCGCTCCGCCGAAAGGCATCACTCCCGAAGAGATCATCAAGCGCTTCGCCGCCAAGGAAAAAGAGTTCAAGGAGGCGCGCGATCAGTACACCTACCGCCAGGACATCAGCGTAAAGACCCTCGACGGCAGCACGACCACCGGCGAATACCACGAAGTCTTCGACGTGCTGTTTGACGACAAAGGGCGGCGGATGGAAAACGTGGTCTTTGCCCCGCAATCCAGCCTGGAGCAGGGCGGGCTTTCTCTCGACGAGGGCGACGTTCAGGACTTCCGCAATAAGCTGCCGTTTGTGCTCACCACGGACGAAATTCCGGAATACAACATTCTTTATGTCGGCCAGCAATCAGAAGACGAACTGCACTGCTATGTGTTCGATGTAGCTCCCAAGCAATTCGCCGGCAAGAAGCGTTACTTTCAGGGGCGCATCTGGGTCGACGACCACGACTATCAGATAGTAAAAACCTACGGCAAGGCCGTCCCCGAAACGCATGGAAAAAGAGGGACGGAACATCTCTATCCCAAGTTCACCACCTGGCGCCAGCAGATCGACGGCAAGTACTGGTTTCCGACTTTTACCCGTGCCGACGACACGCTGCACTTCAATCTGAACGACATCCACATTCGCGAGGTCGTGAAGTATGAGGATTACAAGCGATTTGGATCGAGCGTGAAGATCCTGTACAACGGTCAGGAAGTGGAGAAAGCGAATCCGCAGGACCAGAAACCAGGTCAGAAACCGGATCAGCAAAAACCCGACACTCCGCAAAATCCGCAGCCGCCGCCACAGTAGCGATCTCCGGTTTGTGAAAGTCGGTTGCTGGTAGCTGACAGCTCAGTAAAACAAATACTTCCGCCACTTGTCGTCCGAGCGTCCCATCAGCCGCATAATGTGCCGGCTCGTGTGGAGATTGAAGGCGCGCGGCTCGCGCATCAGCTTCATGCCCGCCTCGGTGGGAAACTGATTGCCTTTGCGGCGGTTGCAGGTGTGGCAGCAGGCAACGAGATTCTCCCAGGTAGAGGAGCCTCCACGGGAGCGGGGAATCACGTGATCCAGTGTCAGTTCGCCCGAAGGCAGCACGGTCGCGCAATACTGGCATGTATTGCGATCGCGCAGCAGAATATTCTTGCGCGATAAAGCTCGGCTCTGATGCGGAATGCGCCGGTACTCGAGCAGCCTAATCACCGACGGAAGGCGCATCGCGACCCGCGCGGCGTGCAGGAAGTGGCCGTTTTCCTCTTCCGTCATGGCAACACCCTTGAGCACGAGAACCAGGGCACGGCGTGCGGCGCAAACGTTGATCGGCTCGTAAGAAGCATTCAGAACGAGCACGGGGTTGTGCAGCAAATTTCCGTTGCTATCCCGATGCATGGCCGCCGCCGCAAAAAGGCCGGCGGCGTGCCTGTCTGTTGGCCCTGCTCCGGCTTCGCTCCTGGCTGACATACCGTTTCTCCTCACCGCTGCTTCCTGTCTTTCCTGCCCTTGGTCTCAAGCCTTCCGCGTCTTAACACTGTTTAGATGCCGATCCGCAGTTCACGCGCATCAGCCACCAACAGCGCGCGCGAACGAAACCGTTTCGGCAGACTCTCGTCCGGGTGCGATCGGCGCGTGCTGCTCAGAAATTTTCAAAGTGCGTGCGATTGTCGCAACCCATACCTTCGTTGCTCCAGCGCGGCGCAGCACGCGCGAGCATTCGGAAACAGTCGAGCCAGTGGTGTAAACGTCATCGACCAGGAGAACCTCGCGTCCCTTCACCAATTCCGGTTTTGCTACCCCAAAGGCTCCGCGCAAGTTCTCGCGCCGTTGATGGCTGGTGAGCCCGACCTGAGACGCAGTCTCGCGCTTGCGAACGAGAACTCCCTCGCACAGGCGAAAACGATTTCGCTGCGCGCTGTTCTGAACCGCCGCCCGCGCGGTCAATTCGGCCTGATTGAAGCCGCGCTGCCGACGCTTGCTGCAGTGAAGCGGGACGGGAATCAAAACCACGCCGCTCGCGGGCAATTCGAGCTCGAGCTTCGCGATGGCCTCACCCAGCATGCGGCCCAGAACTTTGGCGGCGGGACGGACGCCACCGAACTTCAGCAAATGAATCAGTTCGCGCAGGCCGGTCTCGTAGCTGCCGTAGGCCACGGCTCGCGCAAACAAAGGCTCGACTCGGCGGCATAATCCACACTGCGGCGCACTTACGCCCTCAAGCGCATAGGGAGAGAAGATGCGCTCACCGCAAGTAAGGCAGACCATACCCTCAATCGGATGAATCGCTTCCAGGCATTCGCGACACACTGGAAGCCGCGAAGAACTCAAGAGGGGTGCTCCGCAGATGCGGCAATCGGAAGGAAACAGGACCGAGAAAAAGCTTGCGGCAACTTTGCCCGCGAAAATCCTTAAAAAGAGGTGCTGGTTTTTCTCGCCGGTTTCAGTATCATCCAGATTCGAGCGGCGACTCGCGGTGGGCGAGGCTTGCGAAACAATAGAAAGCCTTGCACCTGCAGCTGTGGCTTGGTTAGCCCGAATTCGGTCCTCACTACTGCTGAAGACGGCCTCCGTATTTCACTGGCAAAACCTTGTGCCAGCGCCCCGCAAATATGATGGATTGAGTATAACGGCGGCCGGGGGCGCTAGGCAACGTCACTGGTTCGATGCTCGGCCGCGGCTACTTTTTTCAGGGCTTCCGGCATGCGTTCCTTCACCGGCGTGAACATGACGCGATAGTCCCGCCGGAAGCATTCGGCGCAGCGTACCGGCTGCAGTAGAAAAACCGGCAGAAGATAACGTTCGGTGAAGGTGCGTGGCCGAGAGCGGAAACCTACGTCGCAGCCGCAATCTGTGCAATGAAAGTCGAAATACTTCAGAAGCCACATCTGTTTGGGGGAGATTCCTGTCACGTTAGACCTCCGGCGGACGGAGAGCGCAGACGCCCAGAAACGTATTGGCTAGATTTTACCGACTCCCGCGACCCTCTGCCAACGTCTGAGTAGTTCCCTCCGAGGCCAAGCTCATGCCTCCGTCACTCTGGACCGTCTAAGAATACGTACAACAGCCGGGTAGCGGTGCAGTTCGAGTTGAGACCTCAAAATTCTTATGCGGCGTCATCCTGAGCGTAGCCGGTTTTCAGGCGTAGCGAAGGATCTCCTGTGCAACCGGCTTTTCGCGTAAGCCAAATTGCACCACTACCAACAGCCGCATCCCCTTGTAATACATGTGTCATGCGTGCTAACGTGCGCCGTTCGCGTCTTTTACGGTTAAGCTAGAGAATCGGGACTCATCCCCTCACGAGGAATTCGCCATGAGTACGGTCGCACCGCCGCCTTTAAAGAAGCACGTTCCGTATGTTCCAGAGACGATGGAGATGAAGGAGTTCACCTTTCGGGCCTTGCTGATCGGCCTGGTGATGACCGCCATCCTGGGCTCCGCAAATGCTTATTTGGGGCTGAAGGCCGGGATGACGATCGCCGCGACCTACCCTGCAGCCGTGATCGGCATGGCGCTGCTGCGGCTGATGAAAGGGACGCTGCTGGAAGAGAACATCGCGCGAACTGTGGGATCGATTGGCGAGTCGGTGGCAGCCGGCGCGGTCTTCACCATTCCGGCTTTTGTGATGGCGGGATTGTGGCCAGGGTTGACGCGAGAAAGATATTGGAACTCGGTGGCGCTGATGGTAATCGGCGGCACTCTCGGTATTCTCTTCGTCACACTGCTACGTCGCGTCATGGTCGAGGACCCCGAGCTTCCTTATCCTGAATCGGTTGCAGCATCTGAGATTCACAAGGCTGGGCAGCAGGGCGCGAAAGCCGCCAAAATTCTTTTCGCCAATATGGGTTTCGGCGGTTTCATGTATCTGCTCGGCGCCGTCAACGTCTTCTCGGCGAACAATACCTTCCCGGTAAAGATCAGCGCGCTGGGCAAAAGGCTTCTGTTGCGTACCGGAACCAATCCCAACGTAGCCACAACAATTACCGGTGGCGCGACGTTAATGACAGCTCCCGACATCAGCCCGGCCTATCTTGGCGTTGGCTACATCATTGGTCCGAGGCTCGCATCCCTTAACTTTGCCGGCGGCCTTCTGGCGTGGGGCTTGCTCGTTCCGCTTCTAACTTTCACGATCGGTCCTTATATTCAAGCGGCACAACCTGCCGGGCAAACGCTCTCCTGGTCGCTGCTTGCCGGAGCAATCTACTACTCAATTGTGCGGCCTATCGCGGTGGGGGGCATGCTTGTCGGCGCCTCTTATACCCTATTCAAAATGCGTAAGCAACTTGGCGCAGGCATGGGGCGCGCGGTTTCCGATCTAAAAAAATCTGCAGCAGCCCACGCTGCCACCAACCGCACCGAACGCGATCTTCCGTCCAAAGTAATTTTCGCTGGAGTCGCCTTGGTTTTCCTGGCGATGATTGCGCTTTATTACTATTTCATCGGCGCTGCCGGTACGTTGTCGACTTCGCAGGTCATCACCGCTTCGGTTGTAGCTGCGCTGGTCATGATTGTCTTGGGCTTCTTCTTCGCAGCTGTCTCCGGGAATCTCGTGGGCCTGATTGGTTCGTCTAACAATCCAGTCTCGGGCCTTACGCTGTGCACGCTCGTGATCGCTGCATTGCTGATGGTCGCGCTCGGAGTCTCTGGCACTGGAGGTGTCGCGGCCGTGCTCGGAGTCGCAGCCGTGGTTTGCGTTTCGTCGGCCGTCGCAGGCGAAATGTTGCAGGACCTCAAAGTTGGGCACATTCTGGGTGGCACGCCGTCAAAGATGCAGATTGGAGACCTATTCGGAATCGTTGTGGCTTCGCTCGTGCTCTTCTTTCCGCTGGCCATTCTCGACAGGGCTTACCACTTCGGCAGCTCGGCGCTGCCGGCGCCGCAAGCGGGTTTGATGGCCATGCTGTCGAAGGGCATTGTAGGCGGAGACATGGCATGGCCGCTGGTAGTCGTGGGAATCCTTCTCGGAATTTCAATGATCATGATCGAGGTAAAGAGCGTAATGCTTTTTGCCGTCGGAATGTATCTGCCTCTGGGAACGACATTCGCAATATTTGTAGGCGGAGTGATTCGCTGGGTGACCGACAAAATACGCGATCGCCGCGGATACAACGACGCGCAGAAAGCTCGGGTAGAAAATGCGGGGGTGCTAACCGCTTCAGGCTTGATTGCGGGCGAGGCGCTCTGCGGGCTGGTCATCGCAGGCTTGGTCGGCTCCGGCAAAGATGTGACTCTCGTGCACTGGACGCCTTCATTCTGGCTCGCGCTCGCAGCCCTCGCAATTTTGGTGCTTGCCATGGTGCGAGTGCCACTGGCAAATGCAGGCAGTCCGGATGAGCCGGCGCCGCCAACGGCGATTATGTAGTCCCATAAATCGCAGCTGTGTCTATCGCCGACAACATTGCCGCAGTTCAGTCGAGGATCGCCGCGGCTGCGCGACGCGCTGGACGCGCCTCGAAAAATATTTCTCTCATGGTTGTGACAAAGACACAACCGCCGGAGCGGATTCGAGAGGCATACGCTGCCGGGCAGCGCCTGTTTGGAGAGAACCGTGTCCAAGAGTACGCCGCAAAAGCCGGACCCCTTGAGGATTTGCACGACGCCGAGTGGCACCTGATCGGACACTTGCAGACCAACAAGTCGGCAAAGACGGCGGAATTGTTTCAGGCCGTCGATTCACTCGACTCTGTCAAGCTGGCAGAAAAACTCGATGCGGCAGCCGGTAGACTCGGAAAGAAGCTGGGCGTGCTGATCGAGATCAATGCCGGCGGCGAAGAGGCCAAGAGCGGCATCGCGCTGGGCTCTGCCGAGCTGGAACGACTGCTGGCTGCCGCGCCTCGACTGAAAAATCTTGCGCTGCGGGGGCTAATGACGGTGCCCCCGTTTACGGAGGATCCTCAGGGTGCGCGTCCCTACTTCGGCAAGCTGCGGGAGCTACGCAACACAATCGCTGCCCGTAATCTGCCCGCCATCGCCATGGATGAGCTTTCCATGGGCATGTCGCATGATTTCGAGGTTGCCATTGAAGAGGGATCGACTTGCGTGCGTGTGGGAACAGCCATCTTCGGAACGCGAGCCAAACCCTTAACCACCGGGGGAACAGAGGAACGCAGAGGATGATGAAGAACCTCGACCGGCTTCTTGCAACGGCGCTGTTTCTTTTGGCCATGTTTATTTGCCTGCGCGTCCCCAGAACCTATACCGGCAGAATCTGGATTTTCGGAACCGGCCTCGCATTATTGTTTACCGCGATGCTGAACTGGCTTCGCATTCGCAACGGCTATGGCGTTCGAGGGCTTAGGATGTTTTGCATCACTTGCAATATGGCCATGCTTACATTCGCAATCGCTTTGATCGCCAGCATCGGCGAAGGCCGCACGCTCGCAAACCTGGAAGTCCCAGTCACAGCGACCCTCTTGCTGGGGGAGACGGCGCTCTCGTTAGGAAAAAACGCTTGAAGTCGAGTGCGGTAGAGTTGCAGTCACGCATTGGAGGGTAACGCGTTGCAAGACCCGATCAAGGAGCTCCATTGACCTTTTCCGAGCGCTTTCACGAAATTCGCACTGGATTCGAGCGGCCCTTCTGGGTTGCCAACATCAGCGAGATTTTCGAACGCCTTTCCTATTACGGCGCTTTCGCTTCGCTCGCCCTATACCTGCAAGAAAGGCTGAATTTTTCCGCCGAGCAGACAGGGACGCTCACCGGAATCTTCGGCGGAATGGTGTGGTTTCTCGCCATCTTCGGCGGAGCTGCGGCCGACCGCCTCGGCTTCCGGCGGGCTCTTTCGATTGCCTATCTTATTCTCGCGGTCGCTTACTTTCTGATTGGGTCGATCGGAGCGCCCTGGCTCGCTCCCATACGCAACGCCTTGCCACTCAGTTTGTTCGTCGGCTTCATCCTGATTCTCCCGGCGTTCGGAGTCGCTCTGGTAAAACCCTGCGTGGTCGGCACGACGGCGCGGGCGTCCAAAGAAAATGTGCGATCAATCGGTTATTCCATTTACTACACGCTGGTGAACATCGGAGGAGCCGCCGGACCTTTGTACGCCGGATGGGCGCACGAACACATGGGAGTCGAGAACGTTTACCGCGTTGCCGCTCTCAGCGTCTTTGCGATGTTCTTTTTCGTGTTGCTTTTTTTTCGTGAGCCCCGCAAAGCGGGAGACGCTCCACCGCCGTCGATCGCCACCGTCGCGAGAAATTTCTGCTGGGTTCTGGGCAACTATCGACTCATTATTCCAGTATTGTTCGCCGCTTTGCTGCTGCGCATCGCCACTTGGTTCTACCCTGCATTGCCGCTGCCGTGGTGGATTTGGGCCGGATTCTTAGCCGTCGTACTTGCAGGCTTAAGCCGCTTCATGTGGTTTCTCGTCATTTTTACGGGCTACTGGGTTGTGTTTTGGCAGCAATACATCAGCCTGCCCGGCTATATTCATCGCTATATCAATCCTCACGCCGGCGTGGAAAGCATTCTGGTCACTGATGGACTTACGGTGATCTGTCTCACGCTCGCGATCAATCTTTTGACCCGCAAGATTCCGGCGTTCCAGGCCGTGATCGTGGGCACGCTGATCACTTCGCTGTCGTGGCTGATTCTTGCGTTTCATCCAACGATATGGGCGGTGGTGCTATCACTGTTCGTTCTTGCTCTGGGCGAAATTATTCAGCAGCCGCGCTATTACGAGTACATCGCTCTGCTGGCACCGCAGGGACAGCAGGGTACGTACATGGGTTTCGCGTTCCTGCCAATCGGAATCGGATCTCTAATTGGCGGCTGGTTCGGCGGAACTCTCGTTCATCATTTCGGAGAAGTCACTCACCAACCAGAACGGATCTGGTGGACCGTCGCCGGCGTCGGTATGGCTACTACCGCTCTGTTATGGATCTATGACAGATACTTCCGGGTTGCCGGCGCTGCAAGTCATGAGTAAACGTTCTACAGGCCGATCGTCTGTCGCGCCCCGCGGCCAGTCGCCAGCTGCAATTGCCAGGCAGATTCGTCAGGCTCTGAAAGATGGCGGCTCATCGGAACATGCGGCCGGCGTGCAATGGTTCTTCAAAGATGAAATCAAATCGCATGGCTGGTATGCGGCTGACATGCGGCGCGCTGCACGGAGTTTGAGACGAAAGGTAAGAAAAAAATGCGGACTCGATTTCCTGATCGAAATCGCCGATCAACTGTTTTCCGGCTCGGCATTGGAAGAAAAAGTTGTCGCTGTGTTCCTATTGGAGAATCTCGAAGCCGAATTCGGCGACCGCGAGTTCAATCGATTTGAATCCTGGCTCGACCGGATCAGCTGTTGGGCCGATCACGACGGCTTGGTGCACGATCTGATCGCTCCCATGGTGATCGCGAAACCAGCGCGAATAAGAAATCTCATGCGCTGGGCGAAATCACGCGATCGGTGGCATCGACGGGCTGCCTGTGTCGCCCTGATTCGCGGCACGCGCCAGAAAATGTTCTTCGCAGACATTACCCGGTTGGCTGACTCCCTTCTGGCAGATGACGACGACATGGTGCAAAAAGGACTTGGCTGGCTTCTTCGCGAGACTGCGAAGTACGACCCGAAGCACACTGTTCGCTATCTGGTGAAAATCCGTGAGAGAGCGCCGCGCCTCGTCCTGCGCACCGCCTGCGAAACTCTGCCGGTAGAGACGCGGGCGAGCGTTTTATCTAAGGCTAGCCATTTATCGACAAGTAAAGCGCGCGGGAAGCGACGGTTTCCGCGCGCGATTCGCCCAAATTCTCCTCATTGTTTACAATAGAAGTTTGCCCATGGACCTGTCCGCCATCCAGTCTGCGCTCCGCGACCGCAACATCGACGCGTGGCTTTTTTATGACCATCACCATCGCGATCCCATCGCCTATCGGGTGCTTGGTTTGCCTGCTGAACTGATGGTCACGCGCCGGTGGTTCTACCTGATTCCGGCGCAGGGCGAACCGTTAAAGCTGGTGCACAAAATCGAAGCCGGACACCTGGACTCCCTGCCCGGCAGCAAACGGCACTATTCCGGCTGGCAAGAGCTGTTCGACAGTCTGAAGACGATGCTCGGGCCTTATCGCGACATTGCGATGCAGTACTCGCCTAATAATATTGTCTTCACGATTTCGCTGGTCGATGGTGGAACCATCGAATTGCTGCGCGGCCTGGGAAAAAACATAATCAGCTCCGCCGACCTGATCGCGCAATTTGAGGCAACATGGAGCGAAGAACAGATCAAGACGCATTTTGCCGCTCGCGACTCGATCGATGCCATTACTGCGGAAGCCTTCAAGGAAATCGGACGGCGGGTGCGCGGCAACGGAACCAGCGAACACGAAATTCAGCAATGGTTCATGGAGGCGTTCCGCCGCGAGAATCTGCTTACCGACGATCCGCCGATCGTTGCGGTAAATGCCAATGCAGGCAATCCGCACTACGAACCGCGGGCCGATCGTCCCGTTCCGATGCATTCGGGCGATTTTGTGTTGCTCGACGTATGGGGAAAGAAAAACATTCCGGGAGCAGTGTATTACGACATCACCTGGGTTGGCTTCATCGGAAAAGCCCCCACCGGCCGCATGCATCAGGTTTTCGACGTCGTGCGCGACGCCCGCGATGCCGGAGTCAAAACTGTAATCGATGCTGTCGCTGCGGGAAAGCGGATCGCGGGATGGGAAGTTGATCGCGCGACCCGCACTCACATCAAGCAGAACGGCTTCGGCGAATATTTTATTCACCGCACCGGACATTCCATCGGCACTGACGTCCATTCCAATGGTGCGAACATGGACGATCTTGAAATTCACGATGAGCGCCAGATTCTTCCCAACTCCTGCTTCTCGATCGAACCCGGCGTTTACCTGCCCGAGTTCGGAGTGCGCAGCGAAGTCAACGTTCTGGTGCGGCCGAAGTCGGCGGAAGTGACCGGAAACATCCAGCGCGAGATCGTAATTATCTGATGCCAAATCCCATTCCAGCCAAGTCCAAATCAGCGGCGGTCGCGTCGCCAAGCGCTGGCGCGATGGCGGTGATCGCTCCCGCCATCGGATGGCTCGTTCCCGGCGCCGGCCACGTTATCCAGAAGCGGTATATTCGCGGCTTGCTGCTGTTCGCATCGATCGGAAGCCTGTTCGCACTCGGCCTGATGATGCAGGGTCACATCTACAAGGCGAATGGCGGCGACATTCTCGACATCTTGGGCTTCATCGGCGATCTGGGCGCCGGGGCCTTGTACGTCATCGCCCTGGCCATGAACTGGGGGATGGGAGCCATCGCTTTCGCCGTCGCGGATTACGGAACCAAGTTCATGATTGTCGCGGGATTGCTCAACTTCATCGCGGTCGCCGACGCCTATCACATCGCCATCGGGAAAAAACAATGACGATCCAGCTCTCTCATTTCAGCGCCGCTTTCGTCTTCGCGCTGTTCGCATCCATTGTCTTCGGCATCACCCATCGCGAAACCACGCGCGACATGGTGCGTTACGGGCTTTATTGCTTCGCAATGTTCCTGGGCGGAGTGCTGGTAGCGGGCTGGGCGATGTGGCTGGTCAGAAGATAAAGACCTTTCTCATCCCTGCCACACAAACGCATCGAACACGCGCTTCGAGTCAAAATTCAAACGCCGGTAAAGCGCGACCGCGCCTGCATTGGCCTCGGTCACAGTCAATGACAGCATGGTGAAACCGCGCTTGCGTAGATTCGTAGACGTTGCCGCCAGCAGCACTTCACCGATGCCGCGTGAACGATACTCCGGCAGAACGCACACCTGAGTTACATGCCCGACATCGCCGCGAACGCGAGAGCACAGAATGAGCCCAATCAGGCTCTTGGCCTTGCGATCGACGGCCGCAAAAGACGATTCAATATCAAACAACCCGCATCCCGGAAATCGCACAATGTTGTTCAGAAAGCGCAGCGAACCGGCCAGCGTGTGATATTGATCGTTAATCTGCGCATCGACGTGGCCGCGATAAGCGGCGGTAATCACCGCGGCAGCATGCTGGTAATCCGCTTCGGTCCAGCGCCGGATTTCGATTTCCGGCAGCATCGCCTCTCGCTGCGGCACCGCGTTAATCAGAGGAAGAACCATAAACAGCCGCGGATGCCGCTGGAAACCCTGATCGAGAAACGGCCGCGCCACAGCTCCCGTCTCATGCGCCAGCAACTGCGCCTCGACGCGATGAATGCCGGGAGACTGCTGCAAGGTCTCGATCACATGAGTCAAGAGCTTGATTTCGACCTCACGCGCATTCGGCAACCGGTTTCCGTTGGTAACGAAGAGGTCGCCCACCACTCCTTTGCTGCCCTCGTAGACGAAAAAACTGTAGCCGAAAATCCGTCCGCGTTCGATGGCGGCATAGCCGGGAAGAATCTTGGCGTCGACGTAGCGGAGAATCATCTCGGCCGATCCGTTGTAATCCCAGGAGAGAAGACTCGCCCACACTCGGGTCTCATCGTCGAGCAGAGGGCGCAGGTCGACGGAAGAGAAATGCCTGAGGTCGAGAATCTCCACGGGGCTCCTGCAAATAGCGCCGGAAAAACTTTGGCATCATTTGCGATAGCAGATCATCGAGTTTAGTGCGTTTCGAGGATGCGAGGCAAACTAATGGAATACCGCTCGGCAACAGCTTATCGCCCGCGAGAGGTGTTCGCCCCAGCGACCCAAAAATAATCGACGCGCTGCGCGGGATAGTGGCCGAGAAACGACACACGGCGGCCGGCAAGCAGTTTTGCGATTTCTAACTGCGAATTTTCTGGAGCCACTAAAAGGTGCTCCTGCGATGGAATTGTTCCCCAAGCGTAGCTAAAAGTTAGCTGATTGCGATAAAACGTCAGGCCGTATTCAAGTTCCCGGGGAACGTGATAAATGGCGAGCGGCAAGGGCTGCGTTTCGATGGCTGAGATCTTTCGCGCTAACGGCCGTGCCGACAGAGTTTCGTCGATTGCGCTCGACGCCAGTTTTAGGACTGTACCCACGATCAGAACGACGGGAATCAGAGTGATGAAACGCAACATCCGGAATCCGCCGCCGCGGAGCAAAGTCAGTGCAATCCCTAGACATAAGATTATTGCGAGTGCGAGTGCCGCAAACAAAGGCTGCCCGCCGGGAATGCGGCGCTGCGTAACCAGATAAGCGACCAACAAGGCTGGCACGACCGGGACTGCGGCAAAGAGCGCATGCAAAACAACAAGTGGCCTTGAGGGCGTTTTACTCGCGCTCTGTTCTAATCGCTCTCGCAGATATGCCGCCAACAGCAATCCGCCTGCGGGAACGGCGGGAAGAATATACCCCGGCAGCTTGGATTGCGACAGCGAGAAAAACACAACCGGGACAGTGAGCCAGGAGCAGGCAAACACGGTGAAGCCGTATCGAAGATCGGTTTCGCGGAGTTTTCGCTGTAACCGCCATCGGCGAACCGCCTCGACAAAGCCCACGATTGCGAAAACCATCCACGGAGCCAGTGCGAGAACTATGACAGGCAGGTAATACCAAAACGGCTGGACATGGTGATAGAGGTTTTGCGAGAAGCGCCCCAGATTCTGCTCGATAACGAATTCCCGGAAGAATTCTGGGTTACACATCTGCACCGTGACATACCATGGCAGCGCAACCGCACAGAACAGAAGAATACCGGGCAGCCAAAAGGTTTTCACGACAAAACGAAATTCGCTGACGGCAGCGGCATAAATCGCGATAACCAGAAAAGCCAGGAAAGGTGCAACCGGCCCTTTTGCCAGCATCCCCAAAGCCATAAAGAAAAAGAATTGGACGAGGTAAATTCTTTTCGCTGTCGCTCGCCAGCCCCACCAACCCATCATTCCGAGGCCGAAAGCCGCCGCCAGCGGCATGTCTGTGGATGCCGCACGCGCGTAGCCGACGATGCCCGCGCAAGAAGCCACTATCAAAGCGCCATCAAGTTCGACTCCGCTTAAAAAGCGCTTGAGAAAAAAATACACTGCCAGCACAAGCAGGGTCGCATCGACCGCCGACGGAAGCCGAGCAGCCCAATCGCTCACGCCGAAAACCTTGTAGGCCAGAATTGCCTGCCAGTAATAAAGAGGAGGCTTTTCCAACCATGGTTGACCACCAAGTGTTGGAGTGATCCAGTCGTGCCGTTGAAGCATCTCGCGCGCCACCTGAGCGTAGCGGGGTTCATCGGCGCCGATGAGCCCGAATTGCGCGAGCCCGTAAAAAAACAGGAAAGCACAGAATCCCGCCAGAAGGAGCGAGTCGATGCGGCTGCGACTATTCATCGCGGTGGAATTTCAGGGGCAGGCATGATCAATTTCCGATCTTACTAGCGCTAAGGTCTGAAAGAATTACTACGAGGCGAATTTCTCTGGGTCTGAGGTCACTGCACGGACAAACCACGCCGCAACAGTTCCAGAACTCTTCCGAGCACCTCGGACCGGGGTCCGTCGACCGAGCACCCGCTGGCGCACTCATGGCCACCGCCTCCGAAATGCTCGGCCACTCGGGCCACGTCGAGTTGACCTTTGCTGCGCAAGCTCACTCGAAAACGCCCATCAGGAAGCTCGCGGAAGAATGCGGCAACTTCAACCTCGCCGATCGAAAGCACATAGTTGACCAGGCCCTCGCAATCTTCTTCTTTGGCGGCCCAGCGTTCCATCTGCTCCTGAGTTACCCACGTCCAGCCGATATGGCCTTCCGTATGAAGGTTGCGCAGCGCTTCACCGAGCAACCTCATCTTCGCGACTGAGTGCGCGAAATAAATGCTACGCGCGCAATGCGACGGATCGGCGCCCGCCAGAACTAACTCGCGTGCCAGCGCGAAAGTATCCTCGTTGGTCCCCTGAAACATAAATGAACCTGTGTCGGTCATCAAGGCGGTGTAAAGGCATGTCGCGATCTCGGGTGAGAATGGTGTTCCGGCTTCGCGCGCCAGCCGGAAAACCATCTCTCCCGTAGCTACCGCCTTGGGATCGATCCAATTCACATGGGCGAAGGGACGTCCGCTGGTGTGGTGATCGATGCTGATCAGGAATCGATTCTCGAGGCCTTCGAGCCGCGTGCGATGGAGGCTATCGCACTCGAGAATAATCGCCGCCTCATAATTACCGGCGACGCGGTCGGCCTGCAAGACCTGATCGGCGAAAGGCAACGCACGATAAATTCTAGGCACGCCGTCGTGCAGCACGACATCAGCACTCTTCCCCATCGCCCGCAATACCTGGCAGCAGGCCAGCACCGATCCGATTGCATCGCCATCGGGACGGGCGTGCGACGTCAGCACGAAGCGGCTGTGTCGCCCGATCTGATGTAGAACTTCCCGCAGCATGGCTTATGCCTTCTTCTGGCTCGAACCCGGACTCGATTTCGGTCTCTTCTTTCTTGTGCGTGAAAGTAACTCCTCGACTCGCGCCTGTTCTCGCATCGAGCGGTCCACGCGAAAATACAACTCGGGCGCGCGCCTCTTCTGCAAACGCGCCATCAGTTCGTGCCTGATGTATTCTTTGGCGGCGAGCAACCCTTCGATGCATCGTTCGGCCTCGCGGTCATCGCCATCGACATCCACGAGCACCTGCGCCGAGCGGCCATCCTCGGAAATGTGAACGGCAGTCACGCGCACCAACCCAATCCGCGGATCGGCCAGTTCGCCTTCCACGAGCGTTTCGATCTCCTCACGCAGGGCTTCCGCCAGCCTGCCGCGATGATATTTCAGCCCGCGCTTTTCCACGGTTCACCTCGGAGTAAAACGGATGAGAATATCAGAAAATCCGGTCTCGGTGTTGGCCAGGAAGTGCTATTGTCGCGTACAAACGGGTGATTGCGGTAAGTACAGAGGTAACAATGGGATGGGGTTGGACGGCAGACCGCTGATGACCCACCCCGAAGCGGCTTTATAGGTAGTCCACAAACGAATCCGCAATGTCAGCCCCATGATTATTCGCAATACGTGTGGCAGCACGCTCGACGTTTTTCATCAATCCATCGAGATAGTCCCGCGAATGAGAAACGCTAACCACGCCAATGGTAGCGCGATTCCAAACGTTGCTCGGGTCAAGTTCGGCAACGGAGACGTTGAAGCTGGCGCGCAACCGGTTTTTCAGGCTGCGCACGACTTGCCGCTTATCCTTCAGCGATTGCGCGGCTTCGATGTGGAGTTCGAGCGTGAGAAACGCGATCATAAGCTCTCAGCCCTAAGAGGTTAGCCATTAGCAAAATCAAAAGCTAATCGCTAAAGGCTAATTGCCAAGTGCTTTTTACGCCATTGCTTCCGCAGCGACGCGCTCCGTAGCGAAGGCTTCGATCACGTCGCCGACTTTGATGTCTCCATAATTAGATATGGAAATGCCGCACTCCATGCCGTTGGTCACTTCGCGGGCATCATCTTTGAAGCGGCGCAGCGATCCGACTTTGCCTTTGAATATTTGCACGTTGTCGCGCAGCAGGCGGACCTCGGAATCGCGCTTGATCAAGCCGTCGGCTACGCGGCAGCCGGCGACCGTCCCAACTTTCGGAATACGGAAAACGTTCAGCACGTCGGCGCGGCCCTGGTAAGTTTCCTTGATAGTCGGCTCGAGCAGGCCCGTCATAGCTCGCTTGATCTCATCCTGCAATTCGTAAATGATCGAGTGCAGCCGGATGTCGACTTTCTCCTGCTCGGCGAGTTCCTGCGCCTTGCGCTCCGGACGCACATTGAAACCGATGATGATCGCGTTCGACGCTGAAGCGAGCAGCACGTCGGTTTCGGTAATGGCGCCGACTCCCGACCGCAACAGCTTCAGGCGGACACGGTCGTTCGAGAGCTTGGTGAGCAGATCGGTGATCACTTCCACCGAGCCCTGCACGTCGCCCTTCAGAATGACGTTGAGTTCTTTTGTGCCGGCCTGCTTGATCTGCTCCGCCAAGCCTTCGAGCGATACGCGGGAACTCTTGGCCAGAGCCGCTTCGCGCGATTTCTGTTCGCGGTATTCGGAAATGCCGCGAGCTTTGTCACGGTCGGCAACCACCACAAACTGATCGCCTGCCTGCGGCAGCGCCTCAATACCGATGATTTCGACTGGCGTTGAAGGCGGAGCAGTCTCCAACTGGGCGCCGCGATCGTCGAACATGGCGCGCACTTTTCCGTAGACGTTGCCGACGACGAAATTGTCGCTGGCGTTCAGGGTTCCATTCTGCACGAGCACCGTGGCAACCGGGCCGCGGCCGCGATCGAGCTTCGCTTCCAGCACAACCCCCGTGGCTGCGCGTTCCGGCGTGGCTTTGAGTTCGGCAAGATCGGCCACCAGGCAGATCATTTCCAGCAGCAGGTTTAAATTCGTCTTCTGCTTCGCCGAAACGTCCACGAAAACCGTTTTGCCGCCCCACTCTTCGGGGACGAGTCCCCGGTCGCCAAGTTGTTTCTTGACACGGTCGGGCAAAGCGCCGGGCTTATCGATTTTATTGACGGCAACGATGATGGGAACTTCAGCGGCATGCGCGTGGTCGATGGCTTCGATAGTCTGCGGCATCACACCGTCGTCGGCCGCAACCACCAGCACGACAATGTCCGTCGCTTTGGCGCCGCGGGAACGCATACGCGTGAAAGCCTCGTGACCGGGCGTATCGAGGAAGACGATCTCGCGCCCGTATGCCGGCGATTCCGTATCGACGATTCGGACTTTGTACGCGCCGATATGCTGCGTGATGCCACCGGCTTCGCCCTCGGCGACATTAGTCAAGCGAATAGAATCGAGCAGCGTAGTCTTGCCATGATCGACGTGGCCCATGATCGTGACCACGGGCGGACGTACACCGGTTTCTGGCGCTAACTGCTCTGCTGCCGCAGCCGCATCGATTTCTTTCGCGGTCTGCTCTTCGAAGGTGATTACATTTGTATCGGCGCCGAAGAAGCGGGCCATTTCGCTGGCCAGTTCCGCGTCGAGCGTTTGGTTGATCGTGGCGAAAACGCCGCGGGCCAGCAGCCGCGAAATCAGATCCTTCGCGCGGATATCGAGTTTCTCCGCCAAATCCTTGACGCTGATTCCTTCCGTGATCGTGATACTGCGCGTGATCGGCAGGGGTTCGTTCGACACCACCATGCGCGGCGGCGGCGTGTACCCCTTCATCGGACCTTCCTTCACACCGCGCGGTACGTAGCGCTGACCCGGACGCCGCGATGGCGCACCCGGACGACTGCCCGGTCTCGGTGCCGTTCCTGGAGGCGGCAGCGCTGGACCGACACCCAGCGGACGCGCACCAGCCGGAGCCTGGCGCGTGGGATGCATCGGCCTGCGTTCGCCGGGACGCAGCGGCGGACGGGTGCCCGGAGGCCCGCTCGCCGCAGGGGGCCTGCGCTGGAAAATTGGCTGCCCGGGGACTGGTCGTCCCGGCGCGGGGCGCACGCCACCAATGGGAACTCCAGGCTGAACCGGAGGCGGAGTCGGACGCACGGGCGCCTTGTACACCGGACGCGGGCCCGTCTGCGGCACGATCATGCGCGGCGCCGGAGGCGGTGGAGCAGCCGGTGGGGTGACAGATGGCGCGGGTGGCGGAGCCAATGCGCTAACGGATGGCGGTGCAGCCGGAGAGGCCGCAGGTATGGCGGACGGTGCTTGCCCCACGGAAGGTGGAACAATCGGCCGCGGCGGTGGACTCACTACGGAAGGGGAGGCCATCGTGGGTGCAGTGACAGGACGCGTTGGAACAGGCGGCGCACTGGAGGCGATCACTGAACTGGGCGGAGCTGTAGGGCTCGGAGCCGGTGGTTTAGTAACCGCCGGTGCAACGGCGGCCGGACGGCTCACCGCAGTTGGCGGCGCGACTGCCGGTTTCTCTACCTTTACTGGGCCCGGCGTCGCCGGAACTGGGGGCGCTGGAAGCCGGGTTGGAGCCGCTTCTTTGCGCTGCGTGATCGCCTTCAACACATCGCCAGGCCGGGAAATGTTGGAGAGGTCGATTTTGGTCTTGATTTCTTCTTCGCCGCGCGAGCGCGAAGACGCTCTGCCGGCCGGGGATGAACCTTCCCCAGAAGAACGGATGTAAACGCGTACTTTCTCCGCCTCGTGTTCTTCCAGAGAACTGGAGTGCGTCTTTTTCTCAGTGACCCCGACCACGGGGAGTGTGTCGAGAATGGCTTTGCTCTTCACTTCCAATTCTCGCGCAAGATCGTTGATGCGAACCTTACTCATCCGGCCTTTCGTTTCTCCGTGTTGTAGTTAGGTCATCATCGTGACCTCACGGAGTTTAGTTCCTTCCATCCGCCGTCAAACTTATGCCAGCGTGACATCACTCTCTCGTTTCGGAAGCGGATTCCGCTTCCGCCGCAGGCTGTTCATCTGACGATTCGGTCTGCTTTTCATTTCCATCTTCGCTGGCTGCCTGAGACACGGCGACGGATTCTTCGTTCGCCGCGCCGGCCTCAACGCTTTCTTCACCAGAGGCGGCAGCCGCGTCGATCTCTTCAACCGCGGCCAAAGCTTCCGCCGATTGCTCTTCCGCCGCCGATTCCGCAGGCATACCCTGATCCAGGCTGGCGAAATAATTATTCACCGCCAGGCTAATTTTTTCCACCGTCTTCGGCCCGATACCTTCAATAGCCTCAAGCTGCTCAGGGGTCATGTCCGCAAGAGCCTCCACCGTGGTCACGCCCGCGGCCCCGAGTTTCTCCACCAGCCCGTCGCCAAGCCCCGGAACATTTTCCAGCGGCGTAGCGGTCTGCGGAGCCATTGCCGACATCTGTTGCTCGACTTCCTGCCGCTTCTCTTCTTCGCTCTTGATGTCGATCTTCCACCCGAGCAGTTTCGCCGCCAGCCGCACGTTCTGCCCTTTCTTGCCGATGGCAAGAGAAAGCTGGCTGTCGTCTACCACTACTTCAAGGTGCTTGCCAGCAGTATCGACGACCGTGACTTTGCTGACTTTCGCAGGCTGCAGAGCCTTTTCCGCGAAGGTGACTGCATCTTCGTGATACTCGATGATGTCGATCTTCTCTCCATGCAACTCGCGAATGATCGACTGCACCCGCATACCCTTCATGCCGACGCACGCGCCAACAGCATCCACGTCCTTGTCTTTCGACATCACGGCAATTTTCGTGCGCTCACCGGCTTCCCGCGCAACCGCGCGGATCACCACGGTGCCGTCGTAAATTTCCGGAACTTCCGTCTGGAACAAGTGCTGGACCAACTCCGGCACCGCGCGAGAAACCACAACACCTGGACCTTTCGAGGCTCTTTCCACACGGGCAATCACCACACGAACTCGCTCGCCGATCGCAAAAGATTCCAGGCGCGACTGCTCTTTTCGCGGCATGCGAGCTTCGGCCTTGCCAATGTCGAAGATCATGTCCGGACCTTCGATCCGTTTGACCGTAGCGTTCACCACTTCATTCACGCGACCGATGTATTCGTTGTAAACCGTGTCGCGTTCCGCCTCGCGCACCTTCTGAAAGATCACCTGCTTGGCCAGTTGTGCGGCGATGCGCCCCAGAATCCCTTCCGTCACTTTCGGAATTCGCAGTTCTCCGCCGACTTCGAGATTTGGGTCAGCCTTGCGCGCATCTTCCAGCGTGATCTGGAGTAGCGGATCTTCCACTTGTTCCGGCGTTTCTACCACCGTCCTCACCGCGTAAGCATTGATCTTTCCGGTCTCGCGGTCCAACTCGGCGCGCAGATTCTCCTGCGTCTTGTAATACTTGCGCGTGGCCATAACAATGGCGTCTTCCACCGCAGCAACCACAATCTGCGGATCAATTCCCTTCTCACGGCTCAACGCGTCGATGGTGTTGTAAAGCTCACTCGCCATAAAAACCATTTAGTAATTGAGTTATTTTGTAATTGGGCAATAGAGAACCTGAACACAGCCCTGGGTTTTCAATTACCCAATTACTAAATCTCCCAATTACTCAATCTCTCCTAGATTTCGGGTACCAGATTCGCCTTCTCCACATTGGAGAACTCGATCTCAATCTTTTTCGCTTCGGTCGCGGCCGCGCCCATCTTTTTTCGCGACTTCTTGCTGGCCGCGCTCAGATCCAGCGTCAAACGACCATCGCGAAAGCTTTCCAGCCTGCCTTCGAAAAATCGGTTGTCGCTGACCGGATCTTTCGTCATCACCTTCATGCGGCTGCCAGTGAACCGCTGGAAATCCGCTGCCTTCGTTAGCTTCCGGTCCAGACCCGGCGACGAAACCTCCAGCGTGTAACTTCCCGGTACCGCATCCTCAACATCGAGAATCGTGCCGAACTCTCGACTGAAGTCTGCACAGTCTCCATGCGTTACACCCGCCAGCGGATCGCCGCTCGTTGCTCCAGGCTTGTCCAAAAACACGCGCAACATTCGCGCCGAACCGCTTCCGCGAAACTCGACATCAACCACCTCGAGCCCGTTTGAGGACGCAATCCGTTCTGCAATCTCCCGCACGCGATCAAGCTCAAGTGCCATTTATTCAATAACTTGCCTTCGCGCCCGGCGGCCAATTTTCTCTCCAACGAAAAAGTGGGCTTGCGCCCACTGGTGTGCTTCGCCGATTGCGGTACTACACAACAGTTCCCAGTGTTCTAATATACGCCGGGAACTGGATAAAGACAAACCCGCCACGCTCCGCGGCGGGAGGCGAAACGAGGTCGATTCCGGAGAAGTCAGAATCCGATTTCTTTCGAACGTTGCCAGCCCTTCACACGCAACCATTTGCCTCAACCACCATCCATCTCTAGAATAAGAGTTTCTTCCTGGACATTTATGATTCATTTTCCCGTACCCGAAGCTCTCACTTTCGACGACGTTCTTCTGATGCCGGCTCGCTCCGACGTTGTGCCCGCGACCGCCAACACGCAAACGCAGATCACGCGTGGCATCAGTCTGAATATCCCCATCGTCAGCGCCGCCATGGATACTGTGACGGAATCCCACATGGCAATTTCGATGGCGCAGCAAGGCGGCCTCGGCATCATTCACCGCAACCTCAGTATCGAGCAGCAGGCTAATGAAGTCGATAAAGTGAAGCGCTCGGAAAGCGGCATGATCGTCGATCCGGTCACTATGGCTCCGACCGATAAAGTCAGTGACGCGCTCGAGGTAATGCGCAAATACAAAATCTCCGGCGTTCCCATCACGGAGAACGGCAAGCTCGTCGGAATTCTTACCAACCGCGATTTACGCTTTGAAACCCGCTTCGACATTCCTATCGACCGCGTGATGACCAAGAAAAATCTGATCACCGTTCCGGTCGGCACCACGCTCAGCGATGCTGAGGAAATTCTTCACGAGCACCGCGTAGAGAAATTGCTGGTGGTCGATGACAAGTACAATCTCAAGGGACTCATCACCGTTAAAGATATTCAGAAGAAGTTAAAGTATCCGAACGCCGCGAAGGATTCTCATGGCCGTCTGCGCGTAGGCGCGGCAATCGGCGCCACCGGCGATTTTCTGGAACGCGCTCAGGAACTGGCGGCGGCGAAAGTCGATGTGCTCGCGATCGACAGTGCGCATGGGCATTCGACCAAGGTTCTCGATGCCGTCAAAACAATCAAGGCGAAGCTTCCGGAAATGCAATTATTGGCAGGCAATGTGGCCACGTTCGATGGCGCATGCGAACTCGGTCGCGCGGGAGCGGACGGCATTAAAGTGGGCATCGGCCCCGGTTCGATTTGTACCACTCGTGTCGTGACCGGCGCAGGTGTGCCGCAGATTACCGCGATTGCCGAGGCTTTCCGTGCAACGAAAGATGCCGGGATACCGATTATCGCCGACGGCGGCATCAAGTACTCGGGCGACATTACGAAGGCCCTCGCGGCCGGCGCCAGCGCCGTCATGATCGGATCTTTATTCGCAGGCACCGATGAAAGTCCCGGCGAATTGATCCTTTATCAAGGCCGCTCCTTCAAATCCTACCGTGGGATGGGATCTCTCGGGGCTATGGCACAAGGCTCCAGCGAACGTTATTTCCAGAGCGTGGAGGCGGACTCTTCAGCCGCTACCGTCGATGGCGACTCCAATTCCAATCGCTTGGGTAAGCTTGTTCCTGAGGGCATTGAAGGGCGCGTGCCCTACCGCGGTTCGGTCTCGATGATCGTTCATCAGATGGTGGGTGGATTGAAATCGGGCATGGGATATTGCGGCTGCGCTACGATCTCTGAGCTGTTGCAAAAAACTCGGTTCGTCCGCATCAGCGGCGCGGGATTGCGCGAAAGTCATGTTCACGACGTGATGATCACACGCGAAGCTCCCAACTACGGAGTCGAGTAAACTCCAGGATTGAACTCCGCTCGACATGACGCTCTGAAGGCGTGGACCGCCGCGATTCTGTGGCTCATCGTGATTGCCATTGAATCAACCGCCTGGCTTTCTGCCCACAACACCAGCCGCATTCTCTATCCGATTCTGCACTTTCTATTTGGCATGGATTGGGCGCGATTCGAGTACTGGCACTTCTATATTCGCAAAACGGGGCACGTAATCGGGTACGGCATTCTGAGTATTCTTTTGTTCCGCGCCTGGCATGCGACACTACCCGCGATGAACGATGCGAAGTGGACATTGCGCTGGTCGACAATCGCGGTCCTCGGGACGGCAATCGTAGCCAGCCTCGACGAGTGGCACCAGAGCTTCATTCCCTCGCGCACCGGAAGATGGCAGGATGTGGTTCTGGATACATCGGCGGGCATAGCAGCTCAAGTATTGATTTTCCTGTGGTGCAAGAGTCTCGGAAAAAGCCAGCCTTCAGACTCGCTCATCGAACCCCAACGCAGAGTCGGGCTTTAATTTTTTCTATCGCCGTCTCGCCTGCAATAAAACAGCAGCCATAAGAGCCAACACCGCCGAAAAATAAAATGGGATGCCCGCTCCGTAATGCTTCCACAGCTCGCCGGTGATGACGCTGGCTGCGAGCGTGGCCACGCTGGTCACAAAAGCGTAGATGCCGAGTGCACGGCCGCGAATAGTTTCCCCAACGCTCTCCACAACCAGCGCCTTCAACACAGGCTGGGTCAACGAGTAATAGAAACCGTATACTGTCATTGCAATCCAGATCGCCAGAGTAGACGGCGCGCGCCCGAAAACAAAATACACCGCCGCGAAGATCACATATCCCACCGAGCCAATCAGTCGGCGGGAGATGTGGTCGCTCAGCCATCCAGCCGGCCACGAGGCCAGGGTATAGGTAATGTTAAAAACCAGCCCGAGCAGTGGTGCGAGGCTCACTCTGATCCCCACATTTTGCGCCCGCATCACCAGAAACATGTCACTCGAATTTCCGAGCGAAAAAAGCGTTACCGCCACAAGGACGAGATAGAAACTACCGGGGAGGTTGAATTTCTCCTGGCTTCGACCGTCGCGTGATGCGCTGACCGGTAATTCTTCCGGCGGTCCCGGTGCGGCCTTGTTCTTGCCCTTCCATTTTGTCTCGCGAATTCCAACCAGAGCGACCAGAACGCACAACGCTCCGGGAACCGCCGCCGCCCAGAAGACGCTGCGGACTCCAAAGCGCGAGAGCAACGCCAGCGCTACCAAAGGACCAGCAAATGCGCCCGCCGAGTCCATCGATTGAATCAGCCCGTAGGCCGAACCCAGTCGTCCCCTCGGCACCGAATCGGCTACCATCACGTCGCGCGGCGCGCCACGCACCCCCTTGGCGAGCCGGTCGGTGAAACGGATGATCAGAATGTGCCACCACGTGGTTGCGATCGCTAGCAGCGGCTTTACTGCATTCGCCACGAAATATCCGGCGACAACGATGGGCTTGCGGCGGTGGACGTGGTCGGTGAGGTATCCAGAGAAGAGCTGGGCAAACGACGCCACACTCTCCGCGACGCCCTCTATCAATCCTAACTGCGCCGGGCCAGCCCCCAGCGACACCAAAAATGCCGGCAGCACCCAGTACGCCATTTCGGTGGCGGTGTCGTTGAGAAGTGACGTGACACCGAAAGCGTAGATGTTGCGGGAGGAAGGCTCACGCTCTGGGGGCGACGCGGGCATGAATAGGTTTTACCACGCAGGGGTCGTGTTTTCGATCAAGACCAAAGGTTCGGTAAATTCTAGATAGCGGGGGGCGCCTTATGCGTGGACACGATGAATTCAAAGGCAATGAGGCAAAGACCTATTGCAACGTGCAGATTACAGTTTTCTTGAGGGTTCGCGTGTTGTGTCGTGAGCGTCAATCGCGCGTCCATAAGGTGGCGCTGGACCCAGCCTTCTCAGTACATCGCATCGTACTTCGTCACCACCCACTGCCCGCTCTTGTTCTCGGTGGTAACGGTCATCTGCTCAGTATAAGTAGCAGACTGGTCGGCAGCGTTGAGGCGATTGGCGCGGTAATGAAGCACCGTGAGCGGCGGTGCACTTTCCCACTCGGCGAGCTGCCAGGAGACCAACGGATGCTGCGCCTCCGACGTGCAGATGAACTTGGCGTACTTTTTGCGGTAGTCGCGCTCCCATTGCGAGAGCAGTTGATCGCAGCGTCCGTCGCGCAACTCGCGCAGAAATTTGTTGGCGCTGTGCTCGATAGTGCGGTCGCGCAGCGGATTCATCTTGATGCTGACGGGCAATCCGGTGAGTGGATCGTGCTCTTCCGAGCGAGCCAGCACCGGCCCCTGAT
Organism: uncultured Acidobacteriaceae bacterium; assembly: GCA_964530145.1. Taxonomy (GTDB): domain Bacteria; phylum Acidobacteriota; class Terriglobia; order Terriglobales; family Acidobacteriaceae; genus Sulfotelmatobacter. Next base: position 150,154 of record CAZGXY010000025.1, read on the forward strand.
TGCTCAGCCACCAGATGTAGCCGACAAATCCAAACACCAGCAGCGCGCCAACGCTGACGGCGATGGCAATCTGTGTGCGAGTGAACCCCATCCTGACGGGAGTGTATCGGAATGACAATTTACCGCAAGATTACCTGCGGAACACGCGACAGGACATGTACAAGTGCGGGATTCCCAACGATTCGGCCATCATGGCTATTGCAACCCCTCCACCAGATACAAATCCGACAGCAATCGCCTGTAGCCGTACACATACGATTTGCCATCTGGCGTAGGAAGAACAGGGCCAACGAATTCAACGCCGGCTGGATCGGGCGGCACAAGCTCCTTCCACAGCGTTCGGTTGCCAGTTGCAATTTCCAGCCGAAAAACCTTGGCGGGCAATTCTCCGCCTTTGTAGATGTACAGGGAACGACCGTCATCGGCCCAGGCTACCGGCACTTCACCCGGCAGCAGACCCTTGATGGGGCGCAGATCTCCCGCCGGGATGGGAAATAGGTAGGCCTTCGCATCCGGGCCCATTGCGGCGACCGTGCTGCCATCTGGAGACAGCGCATACGCGGACCCGTCGGTACCCTCCGGACTGACCGGATCAAACTTATCGGAATCGATATCCTGCACGTAAAGTCGCAATCCGTGATTGGGCTCAATGCCAGCGATCAACAACCGCTTGCCATCGGGAAACCACCGCGCGGCGTTGTGGATAATATTGTGCCCCTTCAATGTGCGAGGTTCGCCCGGTCCAGTGGGCAAGAGAAACAGATCGGTTTGCTCGTCTCCCCGGCAGGCGAGCGCCCAGTTGCCATCCGGCGACAACGCTAGGGACTGCCCATCTCCGAGCCGCACCGCCGCCGAACCGTCAGTCTTGCGAAGATACACCGCGTAAGTTGGACCGCCAGCCTCGCCTTCCTCACGAAACAGCAAGGTCTGCCCATCATTTGAGAGCGTGACCGGATACGACCAGTCGAGCCATGTAAAATCACGCTCAGTCGTATCTTGAGACCGGTGAACAATAAGCCCACGCCGCCAACTGTCGCGGGCCAGCAGAACCCGGCCGTCGGGCATCACATCCTGCAGCGTGAGATCGGCGGGAACGCGCGTGACCAGCCGCTCCTTGCCGGAAAGCGGCACGGCAAACACCGAGCGATCGATTCCAATCAAAGTAGCAGTGACCCATACCTCATCGCCTTTGGGCGACCACGCAAGGCCAACCGCTCCGCCACCGTAACTCTGGCTCAGCAAACGTTTATTGCCGTTCGTGTCGACGACCGCAACACCGCCGATCGAATCGCCCTGAATCGGATGATCGATAAAGGCGATCATGTCGCCTTTGCGCGACACCCGCGGATGACTGATCCAGCCACCGGTTTCGTAGAGCACTTTCCCTGGCGGATACTCGAGGCGATTGCGGCCATTGAAGTCGCGGACAATCGCTAGCTGCGAACCATCCGGCGACCAGTCGGCCCACTGAACGTTTTCCAGAACCTCGCGCGGCGCGCCGCCGCCAAGCGCCATTCGAGCCAGAGTGCCGGTGTAAACCTGCGACTTAGTCTGCCGGCTGCGCAGCAGAACAGCCATTTCCCCCGTGGAAGAAATCGCCAGAATTTCTGCGCCGGGAACACCGACAGGCCGTGATTCGGGCGTGCCAAAGCGCGTGCTGAAAATTTCAACCGGCCCACCCTCCCAGGCTGCGCTGTAGATGACGGTTTGTCCATCGGGAGCAAAACGCGCCATACGAATCGTGCCGCGGCGGTAGGTCAACAGGTGATACGCGGGAGAAACAAAAGTTGCGCCGTGCCGCAGCAAAAGAAATGCTATTACCGCCAACGCCGCAACCAGCGCGGCTCCCAGCGCATACGCGGTTTTGCGCGGTTGTAGCTCGGGGATTGCCTCGATGCCCGAGGAACTTACTCCGCGCGAACTGGCGCTCGGCACGGCTGGGGCCGCCTCAACCGCCACCGATCCGCTGGGAGTTTCAGTCGCCACTGATGAAGAAATGCGCGACGAATCCTGCTCGCGCTTCAGCCGTTTGAGATCGGCCCGAACTTCTGCTGCGCTCTGGTAGCGCAGCTCAATATCTTTTTCCAGCAGCTTGCTGATGATGCGCTCCAGCTCAGTCGGAATATCGGGATTCAGCCGCATCGCTGGCGACGGAGCGCGGTTCAGAATCGCTTCCGTAATCACGCCCTGCGTCTCTCCGCGGAATGGCAGGATTCCCGTCGCCATTTCATAAAGAACGACACCGAACGAAAACAGATCGGTGCGGCCGTCGAGTTCCTTGCCGCGCACCTGTTCGGGAGACATGTAGGCAACCGTGCCCAGCGCGGTTCCGGGGCTGGTGAGATCCAGCCTCGCTACGTCGGCTAATGTTTGCGAATCACCGCTTACCGTATTTGACCGCACGCCCATCTTCGCCAGGCCGAAATCCAGAATCTTGGCGTGGCCGCGTTTTGATATAAATATGTTTGCAGGCTTGATGTCGCGATGAACGATTCCTTTGCTGTGCGCCGAATCCAAGGCGTCGGCGACCTCGATGCCGATGCCCAGCAGCCGCTCCATCTCCATGGGGCGCGTGCCGATTTGGTGCTTCAGCGTCGTGCCCTCCAAGTACTCCATCGCGATGAACGATTGGCCGTCCTGCTTGCCGATCTCGTAAATCGTGCAAATGTTGGGATGATTCAGTGCAGAAGCGGCGCGCGCTTCACGGCGAAAGCGCTCGAGCATGGGCTCGTCGTGCGCCATTTCGTCGGGAAGGAATTTCAGAGCGACGAATCGGCCGAGTTCGGTATCTTCGGCCTTGAATACTACCCCCATGCCCCCGCCACCGAGTTTTTCCAGAATGCGGTAATGCGAGATAGTCCGGCCGATCATTCGTCGCAAATCTTACGTGGGGCGCGCAGGCAAGTCAATGGAGGGTACGGAAGCAAAAAGGCACGGCTCGCGCCGTGCCTTCACCTTTGAGAAGCATAGGGCCTATTCCTTTTTGTCTTCCTCTTTCACCTGCTCGACGCCGCCATCGTGCGCGGCCTGCGCTTCGGCGTCTTCCATGGCTTTCTTGGCTTCCGCCGCTTTCTTGGCGCGAGCTTCAGCGCGCTTCTCGCGTTTTTCGTCGAGCACTTTCTCGCTGCCCAGCAGTTCGAGGAAGGCCTTGTCGGCCCCGTCGCCCTTGTTCCAGGCGGTGCGGATTACGCGCGTGTAGCCGCCGTTGCGGTCGCCAAAACGCGGCCCGATAGTGTCAAACAGTTTCACGACGGCTTCGTCAGTCATCAAGTAGGAAGACGCCAGCCGGCGTGCAGAGAGGTCGCCGCGCTTGCCCAGCGTAATCATCTTCTCGACGATGGGCCGCGCGGCTTTAGCTTTGGGAACCGTGGTTTCGATCCGCTCTTCGACGATGACGGAGGTGACCAGGTTGCGCAGCAGCGAACGCCGGTGCGCGGTATTCCGTCCAAGTTTGTAGCCTGCTACTTTGTGACGCATGAGAAACCTCAGCTCTAGCTCTTAGCTTCCAGCTCAAAAATCAATCCGACTACTTCATGCTTCACCGGCGCCCAAATTTCGACGCGAAAACCGGGCGCCGGAAGCGATCTATAGCCCGTCGTCCGGTCCGTACGCCGAAGCCGGAAGAACCATGTTTGAAGTCGGGCCGGGCACAGCGTTGCCATGCTCGTCGATCTTCATGCCCAGGCTCAGTCCCATCGAGGAAAGTATTTCCTTGATTTCGTTCAGCGACTTACGGCCGAAATTCTTGGTCTTGAGCATCTCCGATTCCGTCTTCTGCACCAACTCGCCGATCGTCTGAATATTCGCGTTCTTCAGGCAGTTATAGCTGCGCACCGAAAGCTCAAGTTCCTCGACGGAACGGTTCAGGTTCTCGTTGTGAATCTCGGGCTTGCGATCGTCCGACGACGATGTGCCGGTTTCGATTTCCTCCTCGAAGTTGATGAAGATATTCATGTGATCCTTCATCAGCTTCGCCGAGAGGCCAATCGCGTCGGCGGGAGTGATGGAACCGTTAGTCCAGACTTCGAGCGTGAGTTTGTCGTAATCGGTGATCTGGCCGAGACGCGCGGCTTCTACCGTGTAATTGCACTTCCGCACCGGCGAGTGAACGGAATCGATGGGAATGAAGCCGATGCCGAGATCCTCGTCAAAATTCTTGTCGGCGGAAACGTAGCCGCGGCCGCGCTTGAGGCGCATTTCCATATCGAGCTTGCCGCCTTCGCTGACGGTCGCGATGTAAACGTCCTTGTCGAGCACTTCCACATCGCCGTCGGCCTCGATCATGCCGCTGGTGACCACGCCCGGCTGATCGGCGCGCAGATAAATCGCCTTCGGCGCATCGCCGGCAAGCTTGAAAGGAATCTGCTTCAAGTTCAGGATGATGTCGGTGGCATCTTCGACCACGCCGGGAATCGACTGGAATTCGTGCAACACTCCTTCCATCTTCACGGCGGTGACAGCTGCGCCTTCGATCGAGCTGAGCAACACGCGGCGAAGTGCGTTGCCGACCGTGGTGCCGAATCCGCGCTCAAACGGCTGCGCCCAGAAAATTCCGTACTTGTCAGTGAGAGTGGATGTATCGACCGCTAAACGTTTCGGCTTTTGAAAACCCTTCCAAAGCATTGGTTTCTCCTTCGGCCGTTTGGCTCAATCCTGGCTCGCTGAGTGGCCCAACTCAGGTCAATGCCGGGAAAGGCTGATCTGGCTCGAAATGTAAAAGACCATTGAGTAATCGGCAAATTTGGTAATTTGGTAATTTAAGACCCAAATTACTCAGTCTATATTTACTTGCTGTAAAGTTCGACGATCAGCTGCTCGTTCACCGGCAACTGAATATCTTCGCGCTTGGGCAAAGAGAGAATCTTTGCCGTGTAATTGTCGCGGTTCACTTCCAGCCAATTCGGCATCGTGCCGTGGCTGGCATATTCTTTCGCCAACTCGAGCACGGTGAGCTTCTTGCTGTTCTCGCGAATCGAAATTTCCTCTCCGGCGCTGACCTGGTAAGAAGGGATATTGACCTTCTTGCCGTTCACAGCGACGTGCCCATGGCGCACCAACTGCCGCGCCTGGCGCCGCGATTGCGCAAAACCGAGGCGATAGACGACGTTATCGAGGCGCCGCTCGAGCTGTTGCAGGAGCATTGCGCCGGTGACGCCCCGGGTGCGCGCGGCCTTCTCGAAGTAGTTACGGAACTGCCCTTCAAGCGTGAAGTAAATGCGCTTCGCTTTCTGTTTCTCGCGCAATTGCAGGCCGTAGCCAACGATCTTGGCCTTCCGGTCCTTCCCATGTTGTCCGGGAGCGAAGTTGCGCTTCTCGATTGGACACTTATCGCTGAAACATTTGGAGCCTTTGAGGAACAGCTTCATGCCCTCGCGGCGGCAAAGACGGCAAACTGCATCGGTATAACGTGCCAAGTTGTTCTCCTTTTAGATGACCGGTTTACAGGTTTGGCTTCACCCTTCGTCCCGGACGAAACTCAATCGTTCCTCGCTTGTCATTCCGAACCCAGCAAGGAATCTTTATTTGTACTTCAGACTCTGCGACGCTTCGGTGGCCTGCAGCCATTGTGCGGAATCGGGGTAACGTCACGAATCGAGCGAACTTCAATTCCCGAAGAAGCCAGCGCACGCACTGCCGACTCCCGTCCCGAACCGGGCCCGCTCACGCGAACGTCTACGCTCCGAACCCCGTGATCGCGCGCCATATTGGCCGCATTCGACGCCGCCTGCTGTGCGGCGAACGGGGTCCCTTTGCGCGATCCGCGAAAGCCGAGCGATCCCGAACTCTTCCACGACAGAACGTTGCCATTCATATCGGTGATGGTCACGATCGTATTGTTGAAGGACGCCTGCACGTAGCACAGGCCGTGCGGAACGTGCTTGCGCTCCTTCTTCTTGAACGTCTTCTTTTTACCTTTTTTCTCCGGCGCGGCTGTGCCGCCCGCTGCTGCTGGTTTCGCCATATAACTCTCTGCTCCTAGCTCTCAGCTTCTAGCCATGAGCTAGAAGCGAGAAGCTACTCTTATGTCTTCGCCGACGCCTTTTTCTTCTGCGCGACCGTTCCCTTGCGCGGACCTTTGCGCGTGCGCGCGTTGGTGTGCGTGCGCTGTCCCCGGACCGGCAAATTCCGGCGATGACGGAACCCGCGATAGGACCCGATTTCGATGAGCCGCTTGATGTTCATCGAAACTTCCTTGCGCAGATCGCCCTCCACCATTCCTTGCGCCTCGATCACGGTGCGGATGCGGTTGACTTCCTCTTCGCTGAGGTCCTGCACCTTCTTCATCGGATCGACGTTCGCCTCGTCCAAGATAGAGCCGGCACGTGGGTGCCCGATGCCGTAGATATAAGTCAGCGCAATGTTGATGTGTTTCTGACGCGGTAAATCGACGCCTGCAATACGTGCCATGTGTCCAGACTCCCGCCGGGCTTAACCCTGGCGCTGTTTGTGTTTCGTGTTGACGCAGATCACCCGCACCACACCCTTGCGGTGAATGACCTTGCACTTGTCACAGATTTTCTTTACCGATGCTCGTACTTTCATAACCCAACTCTCAGCTGTCCGCTGTCGTCTTTACAGCCTTCAGCAAAATCTTCAACTCAGAAATTATTTATACCGATACACGATCCTGCCGCGATTCAAGTCGTAGGGCGAAAGCTCGACGGCGACTTTGTCCCCTGGAAGTATGCGGATAAAGTTCTTCCGCATCTTCCCGGATACATGCGCCAGAACCTGGTGCTTGTTTTCCAGTTCCACCTTGAACATGGCATTGGGCAGCGGTTCCAGAACCGTTGCCATCACCTCAATCGCGTCTTCTTTACTCATTCGCTCCTGACTTTTAGCTATTCGCTTCCCGCCATCCATGCTGCCCAGGCAAGACGCATTACCTCGTCAATATTTCCGGCCCATCTTTTGTCACCGCTACGCAATGCTCGAAATGAGCGCTGAAACTGCCGTCGACGGTCACTGCGGTCCATTTGTCGCCGAGCACTTTCGCCTCAGGCTTGCCGTAATTCACCATCGGCTCGATCGCCAGCACCATGCCTTCCCGCAATTTCGTGCCGTGGCCTCTCGCGCCAAAATTCGGGATTTGCGGCTCTTCGTGCAACTTCGTTCCAATCCCGTGCCCGACGAAATCGCGCACCACGCTAAATCCCGCGGCTTCTACGTGCTCCTGTACTGCCGCGCCCACGTCTCCGATCGAGTTACCGATGCGCGCCTGCTCAATCCCCTTGTACAAGGACTCTTCAGTCACGGTCAGAAGTTTGTGCAGGTCGGGTTTCACCGACGCGCCCACAGGAACCGTGATCGCCGCATCTCCGTAATACCCGTCGAGCACCACGCCGCAATCGATGGAAACGATATCGCCTTCCTTCAGCGTTCTCTTCTCCGACGGAATGCCATGCACGATTTCCTCGTTCACCGAAGTGCAGAGCACGCAGGGATAATCGAAATATCCCTTGAAGGCCGGTTTTGCGCCGAGTTCGGCGATCTGTTTTTCCGCGGCGCGTTCCAGATCCATCGTGGTTACGCCGGGCGCGACCAGCGACCGTACATGATCCAGAACCTGCCGAACGATGTGGCCGCTCTGCCGCATTCGCTCAATTTCTGCCGATGATTTGCAAACGATCGCCATTAACTAATTAAAATCTTAATCAAAATCCTATGCGTGATGATCTTCGAGAATTCTGAATATCTGCTTCGTGACTTCGTCTACCGGCTGATCGCCATTTACCGAAATCAGGCGTCCGGTGCGCTGATAATAATCGGCGACTGGCGCAGTCTGCTCCTGATAAGCCGTTAAGCGTGGCTCAATCACTTCCAACCTGTCGTCGTTACGGGTTACCAGCTTCGATCCATCCACATCGCAAACTTCATCGTTCGCAGGTGGTTGAAAGTGGACGTTATAGATCCGCCCACAGGTGGGACAAGAACGGCGTCCAGTAATGCGGAGCAGTAACTGATTATAATCCACGTCCAGCCGGACCACAATTGGCCATGCCCGTGTGGGGCGCGAGTTGTCAAAGAGCCGATCGTCAAGCAGCGCATCCAGCCAACCGGCCTGAGCCGCGGTGCGCGGAAAACCATCTAAAATGTAGCCGCGTTTGCAATCCGGCAGCTTCAGCCTCTGCCGGACCATTTCGCAAACCAAATCGTCGGGAACCAGCTCTCCGCGGGCCATGATTGCCTTGGCCACGACTCCCAGTTCCGTTCCCTGCGCGACGTTGTAGCGCAGCAGATCTCCAGTAGAGACCTGGGGAATCAGATATTTTTCCATGATGCGCTTGGCCTGCGTGCCTTTGCCGGCACCGGGAGGTCCAAGCAATACCACGGGACCCACATCACGCGAGGTTTCCTGCGCCATCGAGTTGGCCAAAGCCTCCCGAACAGTTTTCCCGAATCGCCCCGCCGGGCGATTCGGGTGCAGCAACCCCAATACGAACTTGAAATTTGGCGATCGGGTAATTTCAGCAATTTGAAAACTGCGCCGAGCCTCAAATCACCCGACTACAAAATTACTAAATCTTCTTACGACCAGTTGCGGCGGCCGCGAATGCGTCCGCTGCGCGGAGTAAATCCGTCGTAGTGCCGCATGATCAACTGCGCTTCGACCTGCGTCACCGTATCCATGGCTACACCCACGACGATCAGCAAGGAGGTCCCACCAAAATAAAAGTTCACTCCGAGACCGTTGGTCACCCAGACCGGAAGCCGTTCAAACAGCGTACCTCCCAGCCAGAACGGCAAGTGGTTTAAGTGAATGCCGGCGATCATCCATTCTGGAATGAACGAAATGATGATCAGATAAAGTGCACCGACAAGCGTGATGCGGGTCAGAACTTCATTGATGTAATCCGCCGTACGCTTGCCCGGTCGAATGCCGGGAATGAATCCACCGTACTTGCGCATGTTGTCGGCAACTTCGCTGGGATTGAAAACAATCGACACATAAAAGTACGCGAAGAAAATAATTCCCACCGCATACAAAACCGTATACAGCGGCTCGCCCCAACCGATCATGCGGAAGAAATCGCCAAAATAGCGGCTGTTCTTAAGTCCGTAGCCGACGGTCTGCGGCAACGTCAAAATCGAAGACGCGAAGATCACCGGCATCACGCCGCCGGCGTTCACACGCAAAGGCAGGTGCGTCGATTGCCCGCCCATCACTTTGCGCCCAACGACACGCTTCGCATATTGGACGGGAATCCGCCGCTCGCAGCGTTCCACGTAGACAATGAACGCGACTACCGCGATCATGAACACAACGAGAAATGCCATCAGCACTGGAGTGATCGCGCCCCAAGTTCCGTTCTTAGCTTTCTCCAGAAGGTCCTGTACACCGCGCGGTAAGCCGACCACAATGCCCGCGAAAATCAGCAACGACATACCGTTACCAATACCACGGTCGGTAATTTGCTCGCCGAGCCACATCACGAACGTGCTGCCTGCGGTCAGGGTCAGCATGGTCATTAAAACAAACCCGGGGCCGGGATGAATTACGAAATCGCCTCCCTTTTCAAGGCCGATCGCAATGCCAAACGACTGTATCGCGCTCAGCATGATCGTGATGTAGCGCGTCCATTCGGTAATCTTCTTACGCCCAAGCTCGCCTTCTTTTTGAAGCTTAGCCAGCGGCTCATAAACGACCGTCAAAAGCTGCAAAATGATCGACGCCGTGATGTACGGCATGATGCCGAGAGCGAAAATCGTGAGCCGCCGCAGGTTGCCGCCCGAAAAAAGATCGACAAAGCCGAGCAGCGATCCGCGGTTCTGATTGAAGAACGCTTCCAGCTTGAGGAAGTTCACGCCGGGAGTGGGCAGATGCCCGCCCAACCGGTACACGGCCAGCATCGCCAGCGTGAAGAGAACACGCTTGCGCAGGTCCGGGATGCGAAAGATGTTCAGCAGCTTCTCAACCATTACTGCCCCGCCTTTACCGATAAGACCTCAAACTTGCCGCCAGCCTTGGTGATTTTTTCCTGCGCAGACTTGGAAAACTTGTGAGCCTGTACGGTGATGGCGGAAGTGACCTCGCCATCGCCGAGAATCTTCACTGGGTGCTTCGTCTTAATAACTCCAGCCTTGCGCAGCACCTCCGGAGTGATCGCCGTTGCCAGCAACTCTGCGCCAAGCGCGGACAATCGCTCGAGGCTCACGATATTGAATTCTTTGCGGAAAATATTGGTGAAGCCGCGTTTTGGCATACGGCGGTGCAGCGGCATCTGGCCGCCTTCAAATCCGCGGATCAGGCGCATGCCGGTACGCGAGCGCTGCCCTTTGTGCCCGCGAGTGGAGGTCTTGCCCATGCCGGATCCCATGCCGCGCCCGACGCGCTTGCGCTTTTCAGAGGCCTTTTTTGGTGCGTGAATATTCGAAAGGTTCATGATTTCCCGCCTATTGCTGCACGATCTCCACCAGGTGTGGGACCTTCGCCACCATGCCGCGAATTGCCGGTGTATCCGGACGCTCGATCACCTGGTTCAGCCGCGTAAAGCCCAGCCCTTTGATCACCAGCTTCTGCTTGAACGGGGCGCAAATGAAAGAACGCACCCACTTCAGCTGAATCTTTCCGCCACCCGCATTGGTTTTCTTTGCCGTCATCGATAAATCCTCAATCGCAATATCCCGCTACAGCTCCTGCTCGGACTTGCCGCGCATCGCAGCGACGCTCTCTTTGCTCTTCAAATGCCGTAGCGCGTCGAAGGTCGCCTTGATCACGTTGTGCGGATTGGTCGTTCCAATCGACTTGGTCAACACATTCTGGATTCCAACCGAGGTCATCACCGCACGCACCGCGCCCCCGGCAATCACTCCGGTGCCTTCCGGCGCAGGCTTCAGCAGCACTTTGCCCGAACCGTATCGCCCCAGAATCAGGTGAGGAATCGAAGTCTGCGTCAGATTGACCTTGATCAGGTTCTTCTTCGCCGATTCAATCGCCTTGCGGATCGCCTGTGGAACTTCCTTGGCTTTGCCCGCTCCATGTCCCACCACCGCAGCCGAGGGGTCACCGACCACCACCAGCGCAGCGAACGAAAGGTTCTTACCGCCCTTCACCACCTTGGTGACGCGGTTGATCGCAACCACCTGATCCTTCAACTGAAACGAATTTGCATCGAGCTTCTTAATTACTGTTGGCATTCTTCAAACCAGCTTTCAGCTTATCGGCTTTCAGCTCCTAGCCTGCCGCTTCAGCTGAGAGCTGAGAGCTGGCGACTGAGAGCTGCCTTTAGAACTGCAATCCCGCTTCTCTCGCCGCGTCGGCCAGCGCCTTCACGCGCCCGTGATAAATGTAGCCGCCGCGATCGAACACAACTTTGCTCACGCCCTTGGCTTTGGCGCGCTCGGCGATCGTTTTGCCCACCGACTTCGCCGCCGCCACATTGCCGCCGGTGCGGCGGTCTTCCTTCTTGCCTTCGGCAGAACTCGCCGAAACCAGCGTCACTCCATTCAAATCGTCGATCACCTGCACGTAAATGTGGTTCAAGGAGCGATACACGTTCAGGCGCGGGCGCTCCGCCGTGCCTTGCAGCTTCTTGCGGATGCGTTCGTGAATGTGTCCGCGCTTCTGATTCTTTGAAATTTTCGTAAGCATTTCTAAATTCCTTCAGCGATCGACAATCAGCCAAACTCAAACCGGCGGTTGCAAACTATTTGGCGCCCGTCTTGCCAACCTTCTTCTTCAGTCTCTCGCCCGCGTAGCGCACACCCTTGTTCTTGTACGGATCGGGTGGACGCAGCGCGCGCATTTCCGCCGCCACTTGTCCCACTTGCTGGCGATCGATTCCGGTCAGAGAAATCTTGGTCTGCTTGGGATCAACGGCAGCATCGACACCTGTAGGCAGCGGATATTCAATGGGATGCGAGTAGCCCAGATTAAACACGACGGTAGTCTTGCCTTTCATCTCGGCGCGATAACCGATGCCGACGATCTCCAGGTCGCGCGTCCATCCCTTGGTCACGCCTTCCACCGCGTTGTTCACCAGGGCTCGCGCCAATCCGTGAACCGCAGCCTGCGAATCATTCTCGCGCAGCGCCACGATGTGCCCGTCCTTTTGCTCAAACTTGATCCCGGTTGGCAGAGCCGTATCCAGTTTGCCCTTCGGCCCCTGCACCAGAACCGCATTGCCTTCGATTTTGACCGTCACCCCTTTGGGGATCGCGATCGGCTTTTTTCCAATTCTCGACATAAGCTTCTAGCTTCCAGCTCCTGGCTTCTAGCCAGGCTGCTTTGTTTTTCAGTCTGGCGTTCGCCAGAACTGTTTCACGCTGAATCGGGAGCGCTCTTAGCTAGCAGCTAGAAGCCAGTAGCTAGAAGCCGCATTTCTACCAAATCTCGCACAACAACTCGCCGCCCACGCCTTCCTTGCGGGCCTGGCGCCCGGTCATCACTCCGCGAGGCGTAGTCAGAATATTAATTCCCATCCCACCCAGGACTCGAGGAATCTCGCTGCGGCGGACGTAAACCCGGCAGCCGGGGCGCGACACGCGCTCCGCCTTCGAAATGGCGGCTTCATTGTGCGCGCCATATTTCAGGTAAATGCGGATGACCTTGTGGCCTTCTTCTTCCGTGGCCTTGAAGTTCGAGATGTATCCCTCCTCTTTCAGGATGCGGGCAATTTCGACCTTCAGGCGCGAAGCCGGAACGTCCACTTTCTGGTGCCGCGCCTGCAGCGCGTTGCGCACCCTCGTCAGCATGTCTGCGACCGGATCGGTCAACCTCATCGTTTGCTTCTCCTCTCGCCGCCCGTTCGCTCCGCGTCGTTTCCAGACCACATGGAGAACCTGCGGCGGCTTCCACTTCCCAACTCTTCAACAACTCAACTGTCATTCCGAACCGATCTGCAAGATCGGTGAGGAACCTGCTTTCACTTTAGCGGCGCCGATCACCAGGACGATTTCGAAACTCCCGGAATTTCGCCACGCAACGCCAGTCCGCGGAAGCACAATCGGCAGACGCCGAACTTGCGCAGATAGGCCCGCGGCCGCCCGCATATCTGGCAGCGGTTGTGCCTGCGGCTGGAAAACTTGGGCGTCGCGGCTTTGCTGTTGCGCGACACTTCAAACTTCTTTTCGATCTTTGCGTCCTTGACTCGTTTTGCTGTTGTCATGAAATCCTTTTACTGCTTCCTCTCGCACCTCGAAACAAACTTTAAAACCTACTGCCGGAACGGCATACCCAAATGCTTCAGCAGCGTGCGCGCCTGATTGTCATTGGCGGCCGTGGTCACGATAGTGACGTTCATGCCCTTCATCTTGTCGACTTTCTCGTAAGAAATCTCCGGAAAGATCAACTGGTCGTGCAGGCCGAGCGTATAGTTGCCGCGCCCGTCGAACGATTTGGTGGAGACACCCTTAAAGTCGCGCACGCGCGGCAGAACAATGTTGACCAGCCGGTCGAGAAATTCGTACATGCGGTCACCACGCAGGGTGACCATCGTCCCAATCGCCTGCCCCTCGCGCACCTTGAACGCCGCAATCGATTTCTTGGACTTGGTGACAATCGGCTTCTGGCCGGTTATTTGACCGAGTTCATTGACTGCCGGGTCGAGAATTTTCGAGTTCTGCGTAGCCTCGCCCATGCCCATATTCACCACAATCTTGTTCAAACGGGGAACGGCCATCGCATTCTTCAACTCCAGCTCTTTCAGCAGCGCCGGCGCAACTTCCTTTTCAAAGCGCGCCCGCAGCCGCGGACGCTCCTTGGCGCTATGCCGCGCCTGCTCCGGAGCCTTCTGCTCCTGCGCCGACTCTTTCGATCCCTTTTTCTCTTTATCTTTCGCCATTGTGTCTCTTCAACTTCCTCTCACGGTTTCGGAGTGGGTACCGGTTCGTGAGAATTCAGTCATTGTGCTATCGAACGATTGAGCCATTGAAAATCCGGGCAACCGCTTTTTCAATCGCCAAGAGCCCCGATCACGAATCACGCGATCATTTGTCCAGCGTCGTTCCGCACTTCTTGCAAACTCGCACCTTGCGGTCCCCCCGCATTTCATGGCCGATGCGCACCGGGCCGCAGGTCGGGCAAACCAGTTGCACGTTCGAAATCGCGATGCGGCTTTCCTGCTCGGCGATTCCTCCTGCGATGTTGCGCTGCGGGTTCGGCCGCACGTGTTTCTTCACCATCATGACGTGCTCGACCAGCAGCTTGGCCTCGTTCGGAAACACGCGCAACACGCGCCCTTCCTTGCCCTTGTCGCGCCCGGTGATCACTTTCACGCTATCGTTGCGGCGGATATCCACTCGTTTGTGTTCAGTGCTTGCAATTCTCATCTTTGACCCTAACCCTATTTCGTAATTTGGTAATTGAAAACCCGGAGCTTCATCTCTCGGTTTTTCAATGACTCAATTACTCAATTTCCCAATCTTTTCAGCGCTAAATCACCTCAGGCGCCAGCGACACGATTTTCAAAAATCGCTTCTCGCGCAATTCGCGTGCAACCGGACCAAAAACGCGGGTTCCCACCGGTTCGCCCGCATCGTTAATCAGCACAGCGGCATTCTGATCGAAGCGGATGTAGGTTCCATCGCGGCGGCGATGCTCCTTGCGCGTGCGCACGATTACTGCCTTCACCACTTTGCCCTTCTGCACCTGGCCATCGGGAGAAGCTTCCTTCACGGCGGCGGTGATTATGTCGCCCAGCCCGGCATTTAGTCCGGTCGAACCGCCGAGCGGCAGAATCATCTGCAGCCTGCGGGCGCCGGAATTGTCGGCGACCTCCAGCATGGTTCTCATCATCACAGCCATAGTTCGATCTCCCTCAAGCCAATACGACTACTTGCTGTCGTGCTCCAGCGCAACTTCCGGCACCAGCGCGGTTTTGCGGATAATGTCTTTCAGCTTCCAGCGCTTCAGCTTCGACAGCGGACGAGTTTCCTCGATGCGGACAAAGTCGCCGACATGCGCTTCATTTTTCTCGTCGTGCGCATAAAACTTTTTGTGCCGCGCCACCACTCGTCCGTAAAATGGGTGAGCCTTTTTGCGGGTCACCTGGACCACGATGGTCTTGGCCATCTTATTGGCGACCACTTCGCCAACCACTTCCTTGCGCCGGCCCTGCGCATGTTCGCTCTTAGGGGTCGCCGATTTTCCCGCGGTTTCCGGCATTAGCGTTTCTCCGTTGCGGCGGCGCGATTGCGCTCGCCCAGAATTGTCTTGACCCGCGCAATATCCTTGCGCAGCCCACGCATCTTTTTCAGGCTCTCGGTCTGCCCCATGTTGAGCTGGAACTTCAGCTTGAACAGCTGGTCAGCCAGGTCGCGCTCCTGATGACGCATCTCTTCTTCGGTCAGGTTCCGGATTTTGTCTGCCTTCATATAGATAAACTCTTTCGCTTTCAGCCGTCGGCAGCCTCAGCCTTCCGGGCTGATGACTGCTTTCCTAGTGCGCCGCTTCGCGCTTGACGAAGGCCGTGCGCAGCGGCAGCTTGTGCGAAGCCAGACGCATCGCCTCGCTCGCATCCGCTCCAGTTACGCCTTCCATCTCGAATAAAATCTTCCCCGGCCGCACCACCGCAACCCAGTGATCCGGCGCCCCCTTGCCTTTACCCATACGGGTTTCGGCGGGCTTCTTCGTGACCGGCTTGTCCGGAAACACCCGAATCCAAATCTTGCCGCCACGCTTGACGAAACGGGTCATGGCAACGCGGCTGGCTTCGATCTGACGATCGGTGATCCATCCTGGCTCCAGAACCTTCAGCCCGAAGTCGCCGAACGACAGCGTGCTTCCGCGCCAAGCCTTGCCGGTCATCCGCCCGCGCTGCTGCTTGCGGTACTTCACTTTTTTTGGCATCAACATAGAATCGGCTCTTAGCTTCTAGCTAGATCTCTTTAGAACGCTCCCACCGCCGTCTTCTCATCGCGCTTCTTGGCGGGGAGAATCTCGCCCTTGTAAACCCAAACTTTCACGCCAATCACACCGTATGTCGTCCTCGCCTCGGAGAATCCATATTCGATGTCGGCCCGCAACGTGTGCAGCGGCAAGCGTCCCTGCAAATACCACTCGGAGCGCGCGATTTCGTTGCCGTTCAGCCGGCCGCTCACCCGGACTTTGATTCCTTTGCATCCAAAGCGCAGCGCCGAATCGACCGCTTTGCGCATCGCCCGCCGAAAACCGACACGTTTTTCCAGCTGCAGAGCAATCGCTTCGGAAACCAGCTGGGCATCAAGCTCAGGCTTATGCACTTCCTGAATGTCGACAAACACCTCGCGCGACGTGCGCTTCTGCAAATCGCCCTTGAGCTTGTCGATCTCGGCGCCCTTGCGCCCGATGATAATTCCCGGCCGCGCCGTCTTGATGATGATGCGCAGCTTATTGCCCGGCCGCTCGATCTCGATCGCGCTCACGCCCGCCGACTTCAGCTTCTCGCGCAGCTCTTTCTTCAGCTTGACGTCTTCGAGCAGCAGTTTGTCGTAATCGCGCTCTACAAACCAACGCGACTTCCACGGCTTGGTGTAGCCGAGGCGAAAACCGTAAGGATGGACTTTTTGTCCCATTGCTTCTCCTAATGCCTACTTCTGAACCTCATTGCTCAATCCCAAAACCTCTGTCACTCCGAACCCGCGCAAAGCGCGGGCGGGGAACCTGACGTCGTTACTTCGCCGCCGCTTTCTTCTTTTTACTCGAACCCGCCGCCTTCTTTGCCACCGGAGCACGGCGTTTCGCCGGAGCTCCCGCCCGGCCCGCGGATCGAGTTTCACCAGCGGACTCGCGCGCCGCACCATTACCACGCTCGGCCAAAACCAATTCAATGTGCGCGATGCGCCGAACGTAACGGAATGCGCGTCCTTGTGGTGCCGGACGAATCCGCTTCATCCGCGGCCCGTCATTCGCGATGGCATTCTTCACGTACAAGTTGTCGATATCGACGTCCAGGTTCTTCTCCGCACTCAAGAAGTTCGCATTGTCGAGCGCCGACTGCAGCAACTTGCCCACGTGCGCCGCGACCCGCTTCTTGGTAAACAGCAGCGTATTGCGCGCGTCTTCAACTCTGCGACCCTTGATCAAATCCAGCACCAGGCGCGCCTTCTGCGGCGAGACTCGCAAATATCGCATTTCGGCTCGAAATTCCATTCGCGTCTCCCTTTATGCCTTCGGCGCCGCAGGCGCTGCCGCTGGAGTGATCGCTCCCGGCCCGCCCGGAATGCCCGCCGGCTTCGCCGCCACTTCCGTCGCCGCCTTCATGGAGTGCCCTTTGAAGTTCCGGGTAAAGCTGAACTCGCCGAGTTTGTGTCCGACCATGTTCTCGGTAAGATAGACCGGAATGAACTTTTTGCCGTTATGCACCGCGATGGTGTGCCCCACCATCTCCGGGACCACGGTCGATCGCCGCGACCAGGTGCGCAACACCTTCTTCTCGTTGCGCGAATTCATGGCCTCGACCCGCGACATCAGGTACCCATCCACGTAAGCGCCTTTTTTCGTTGAACGTGCCATAAAATCAGCTTCTCGCTGTCAGCTCCTAGCTCTTAAGCTCAAGCTAAAACCTTGTCATTCCGAACCCGCGCAAGCGCGGGCGAAGAACCTGCTTTCCGATTGCGCTATCACTTACTCCGCCGGTCGTTCACGATGAACTTATCCGTGCGCTTGTTGTTTCGCGTCTTGTAACCGCGGGTCGGCTGGCCCCACGGCGTCACCGGATGCCTTCCGCCCGAAGTCTTGCCTTCGCCGCCGCCATGCGGATGGTCGACCGGGTTCATCGAAACCCCGCGATTGTGCGGACGCTTGCCCAGCCAGCGTGACCGTCCGGCTTTGCCGATCGTGACATTTTCATGATCGAGATTGCCGACCTGGCCGATCGTGGCCATGCAGTCCTGCGAAATCTTGCGCGTCTCGCCGGAAGGTAATTTCACCAGCGCGTAGTCGGACTCCTTCGCCACCAACTGCGCCACTCCACCCGCGGAGCGCACCATCTGGGCGCCCTTGCCGGGCTTCAACTCCAGATTGTGAATCGCCGTGCCGGGCGGAATATTACGCAGCGGCAGCGCGTTGCCCACCAGAATGTCAGCCTCCGGACCGCTCACCACCTTTTGCCCAACTTTCATTCCTTCGGGCACCAGGATGTAACGCTTCTCCCCATCGGCATACGCCAGCAGCGCAATCCGCGCCGAACGGTTGGGATCGTACTCAATCGTCGCCACGGTCGCGGGAATGCCGATCTTGTCGCGCTTGAAGTCGATAATCCGCAGCTTGCGCTTGTGCCCGCCGCCAATGAAGCGCATGGTCATGTCGCCGGAGTTGCGCCGCCCGCCGGTACGCGGCTTCGGCTCAAGCAGCGGCTTGTGCGGATGCCGCGTCGTAATGTCGTCGTTGACGATCGTCGTGCGGTAGCGCAACGTCTGCGTCGTCGGTCGGTAGGTTTTGATCGCCATAAATCAGCTCTTCGCCGCTAATTCAAACTCTCCGCTAGCTCAAACTCTGCTAACTCAAACTCTTTGTCATTCCGAACCGATCTGAAAGATCGGTGAGGAACCCGTTTTTCCCGGAAGCCGAAAAACCGGCCGCCTCACAAATTCTGCGCATACTCCGGCATCTTCTCGCCCGCGCGCAACCGCACATAGGCCTTTTTCCAATCCGCACGATACCCGGCGAACTTGCCGCGCCGCCGTTCTTTTCCCGGATACATCGCCGTACGCACGGAAAGAACTTTGACCTTGAAAATCGTCTGCACCGCCTGCTTCACTTCCGTCTTCGTCGCCCCGGGCGCAACCTGGAAGACCAGCGTGTTCTGGTTTTCTTTGATCGCCAGGCCTTTTTCGGTGATCACCGGACGGCGAATGATCTGGTATGCGGATTTCATCGTTATGCAACCTCCGCCGCTTTTTCATGCCGTGTGCGCCGCCGCGGGGCCAAAGTCGCCTTCTTCGCCCCTTTGTCCTTTTCTTCGGACGGCTTGCGCTGCCGCTTGGGCAAGCTGTCTTTCAGCGTCACCTGCAGCTTCTCAATCGCCGGATGCGAAAAAATCACCCGATCGTAGCGCAACAAGTGATAGGGATGAACCTCGTTGCCGGCGACCAATTCCAGTCCTTCGATGTTGCGCGAACTCAGCTCCAGATTGCGATTCGACGCCGTCGCCGAATCCACAATCAAAACCGTGGAGTCAACCTTGAGCGCCTCGAGCGCCTTCTGAAACTCTTTGGTCTTCGCTTCCTTAAGCTCGAAGGCATTCACCACGATCAGCTTGCCGTCGGCAAACTTCGCCGCCAACGCTGAACGGAGCGCGCCCAGAAGCTTCTTGCGCGGAAACGCGTAGTCGTACGACCGCGGAACCGGACCATGCACCGTGCCGCCATGCCGCCACAGCGGAGAACGGATTGAACCGATACGCGCGCGCCCGGTCCCCTTCTGCTTCCACAGCTTCTTGCCCGATCCGGAAACCTGCCAGCGGGCCTTGGTCGCATGGGTGCCGCGATGCTGCCCGGCGCGATAATGCTTGATCGCCTCCCACAGCAGGTCTTCATTGACCGCGCCGAAGATCTCGTCGGCCAGGTCGAAAGTCCCGACCTTCTCGCCACTCAAATTGTGTATATCAATCGTCGCCATATTGCTTTCTCATGTGGCGCGAGCGCTCTTGCCCGCGGCCCATACCACAATCGTTCAGGCCAAATACTCCGCTCCCGCTACGCCTTCTTCGCCGCTCTCTTCGCCGCTTTCAACGGATCGACGGTCGCCGCTCCGGCAAATCCGCGGCGCTCTCTTGGCGGTTTCTTGGCCTTCGTAATCACGATGTAGCCGCCCTGCGGCCCCGGCACACTGCCTTCAACCACCAGCAGATTTTCGTCTTTATCCACGCCCAGCACCCGCAGATTGCGCTGCGTCACGCGCTCGTTGCCCATGTGTCCCGACATGCGCATGCCCTTGAACACGCGCGAAGGAAACGCCGAAGAACCGATCGAACCGGTGATTTGGAACATCGATCCGTGCGACTTTGGCCCGCCGCCGAAGTGATGCCGCTTCACAACGCCCTGAAAACCGCGCCCCTTGCTGACTCCAACGATATCGACAAACTTCTCGCCGTCGAAAATATCGACCAGCACGCGGTCGCCAACTTTCGCCGCGCCGCCTCCATCGCCATCGGATTCAAGAGGAACCTCGCGCATAAACTTTACCGGCGGCAGATTGTTCTTGGCTAAATGCCCCTGCGCCGGCTTGGTCAGCCGCGACTGTTTCACAAATTCCACCAGGCCGATCTGGGCAGCCTCGTAACCATCTTTTATCGCCGACTTATGCTGCGTGATCACGCAAGGGCCGGCCTGCAATACGGTGACCGGACGCACATCGCCCTTCGAGTCGAATAGTTGCGTCATGCCGACCTTTTTGCCCAGAATTCCTGTAACTCTCGTTGCCATTTCAGTCTCCGTTCCCAGCTTGGCTCGCCGATGATGCCAGACGGCTATTGGCTGGGGAGCTTCTCAGCTCGTGTGGTAACGGCCGCCCTCGGCCGTTCCGCGGGCGCGAGCCCGCACACACTACTTATGTTCCTTCCCAAACGCCTTAATCTCCACATCCACGCCCGCCGGCAGATCGAGTTTCATCAGTGCGTCGACCGTCTGTTGCGTCGGCTCAAGAATGTCGAGCAGGCGCTTGTGGGTACGAATCTCGAACTGCTCGCGCGACTTCTTATCCACGTGCGGCGAACGCAGCACGGTGTATTTGTTTTTCATCGTGGGCAGCGGAATCGGGCCCGCGATCTGCGCACCGGTGCGGCGTGCCGTGTCGACGATCTCGCCGGTCGACTGATCGAGGATGCGATAGTCGTACGCCTTTAACCGGATCCGAATTCTTTCTTTTCCAATCACCGTTTCATCTCTCTGACCCCTCCCGGCTGTGCTTCATAAAGAAGCCCGGAAGGAAATATCTTGCGGAAGGTCGCAATCCGCATTTCAAATTTTTTGTGTCATTCCGAACCCGCGCCGAGCGCGGGTGAGGAATCTGCTTTTCTCGTCCACTACTGCACAATCTCCGCAATCGTTCCCGCGCCGACCGTGTGGCCGCCTTCGCGAATCGCAAACCGCAAACCCTTCTCCATCGCCACCGGTGTGATCAACTCAATCACCAGCGAAACGTTGTCTCCCGGCATCACCATCTCCGTGCCCGCCGGAAGTTCCGCCACACCCGTCACGTCCGTCGTGCGCAAGTAAAACTGCGGACGGTATCCCTTGAAGAATGGCGTATGCCGCCCACCTTCCTCTTTGGTAAGGATATAAACCTCCGCCTTGAATTTAGTGTGAGGAGTAATCGATCCCGTCTTTGCCAGCACCATGCCGCGCTCCACATCTTCCTTCGCAATGCCGCGCAGCAGCAATCCAGCATTGTCTCCGGCCATCCCTTCATCGAGCTGCTTCTTGAACATTTCGACGCCGGTCACCACCGTCTTGCGCGTCTCGCGAAAGCCCACGATCTCTACTTCCTCGCCCACCTTCACCTTGCCGCGCTCAATACGGCCGGTAACAACAGTGCCGCGGCCCTGAATCGAGAAAATGTCTTCAATCGGCATCAGAAACGGCTTGTCCAGTTCGCGCGCCGGCTGCGGCACGTACTTATCCACCGCCGCCATCAGCTCGTCGATCTGCTTTTCCGCTTTCTCTTCCCCATTCAGCGCGTTCAGCGCCGATACCCGTACCACCGGCACGTCGTCGCCCGGAAACTTGTAGCTCTTCAGCAGCTCGCGCACTTCCAGTTCCACCAGTTCGAGCAACTCGGGATCGTCGACGGCATCCACTTTGTTCAACGCAACCACCAGATACGGCACGCCTACCTGCCGCGCCAACAGCACGTGCTCGCGCGTCTGCGGCATCGGACCGTCCGTCGCCGCCACCACCAGAATCCCGC
Source organism: uncultured Acidobacteriaceae bacterium (assembly GCA_964530145.1). Lineage (GTDB taxonomy): Bacteria > Acidobacteriota > Terriglobia > Terriglobales > Acidobacteriaceae > Sulfotelmatobacter. Next base: position 171,983 of record CAZGXY010000025.1, read on the forward strand.
CATCCATCTGCGCCGCGCCCGTAATCATGTTCTTGATGTAGTCGGCGTGGCCGGGGCAATCGACGTGCGCATAGTGCCGGTTCGCCGTCTCATATTCCACGTGCGCCGTCGCAATCGTGATGCCGCGCGCCTTCTCTTCCGGAGCGTTATCGATCGAATCAAACGACCGGAAGACAATCTTCGGATTGTGCTTCGACAACACCTTGGTGATCGCCGCCGTCAACGTCGTCTTGCCGTGGTCAATGTGACCGATCGTTCCCACATTGCAGTGCGGCTTGGTTCTGTCAAATTTCTCTTTCGCCATAATTCAGCTCTTCGCTCCTAGCTTTAACTCGAAACCCTTTTCGCTCAAAACCAACTCAGTAATATTGATACAGCTTTTTAAACTTGTGCCGCAGGGCGGTATCGACCGTTTCCAGCTTCGACAGGTAAAACTCACGCATCTGCGCCTGATCGGAGAGCGGCAGCTCCTGGTACAACTGCCACGCGCTCAACTCTGACTTTGCCGCCCCGCCTGCCGCCTGTTCCAGCGTGCGTGCGGAGAGGACGGTCTCAAAATCCCGAACGCGAATCCCTTTGCGATCCAACTGCTTCAGAAAACGTTCTCTATTCTCCGGCAGGAAAGCCTGCTCGACGGCCGCTTGCAGTTTCGCGAACTCCTCTTGCTTCTGAACCTTGATTGTCGCCTGCTCGAAGCCCACCGTCATCGCACCTTACTTTAGATCGTTTACCACTACTTCTGGACTCTGGAGCGGGAGACGGGAATCGAACCCGCGACCAACAGCTTGGAAGGCTGTGACTCTACCACTGAGTTACTCCCGCCCTAAACTCAGCTGTCAGCTATCCGCTTTCAGCCAAACCTTCAGCGGCCAAAGCCGCTCCATCCTGGGACTCATAACGGCACCATTAAAGTCGTGCCTTCCCGCGCTTCCAAACCTTATGGAGCCGATGATCAGGATTGAACTGATGACCTCTCCCTTACCAAGGGAGTGCTCTACCAACTGAGCTACATCGGCTCGAAAACCGGCTGCCAGCTTCCGGCTGTCAGCAAGTCCTACTCGGGGCCGCGCTCACCCTCCGAGTGCAGAACATCTTTTCTGCGCACCCACGTCTTCACCGCGAACAATCCCAGAATCAGCAGCGTCGCCGCCCGGATTCGCTGATCGCTCAACGTTGTGAAAGCCAGCACACCCAGCGCCAGGTATGCCAACAACGCTCCGGTAAGACGGCTCACTCTCATTTACCGATCCCTTGCAAAACCCGCTCGGGACTTCAATCTGGTGCACAGGGAAGGATTCGAACCTTCGTACCTCGCTAGGAGGGACAGATTTACAGTCTGTTGGCTTTAACCACTCACCCACCTGTGCAGCACTGCCGGGTGATCAGCCCTTGCGCATCATCCAGCAGGCAATTTCATCTGGGCACGCGAGCCCTCGAAAAACGCGGCAGCACACTTCTGCTTTCGGCTTCTGCATCGGAGCTTCAGCCAACCTGCTCAACCCACTTCTTTAGCAAATCAGGGAAACCAAGACCCACGCCTACGGATAGCGCGCGAAGACTACACGCCGGAAAAGTTCCGAATGGAGTGCGTTGGAAAAACCTGTTGCGCCGCCACTTACCGAGTCCTGCTGCCTGCCGGGAAATTCGTCTCCGAATTTCGCATACTGGAGCTGGCGATAGGATTTGAACCTACGACCCTCTGATTACAAATCAGATGCTCTACCAGCTGAGCTACGCCAGCGTCGGGCACAAGTGCCCTCAGGCACAAGTATACCCCTAATCCCTTCCAGATTTCCGGGACAATTAGATAAGCTAACACACTGCCGGGATGACGCGCAACGTCGGTCAGACTAGAATTATGATCCGCAATCAGTCTCAGAATATAAGGCCCATGCACTTGCCAAATCCTGCACAACATGGCCGAGTGATTTGTAGACGGTAATCTCTTCTTCTGAGCGGCGTCCTTCGACCTCGCCACTCAGAACCTGGCCAATCTCGGCGACGATGTGTTCATCGCCGACCAAGCCAGCGGCTTTGGCGCGAAGAAATTCTCCGCCTTGCTGTAAGACGCCTTCGCGGCTGTCGGCGATGAAGCGCGAGTGCACCACAAGATCGTTATCCGCCTCGGCAGCCCCGGCGTAACCTGAGCCGACCAGATTCACATGCGTGCCCGGCCGCACCCACTCGCCCTTTAAGATCGGTTCGGCCGCCGACGTGACCGTACATATAATGTCCGTCTCGGCAACGGCTTCGCTCACGTCTTTTGCAATGGTGACCGGCACGGCAAGCTCCACCCGCATTCTCTGCGCGAAGACTTTGGCGCGTTCGGGCGAGCGTCCCCACACCATGATCGATTCGAGCTTACGGACTTTGCTGATCGCCCGCGCATGCGTCGCAGCCTGTTCGCCATAGCCGAGCAACGCCAGGCGCCGCGCATCTTTCCGCGCCAGCGCGTCGGTGGCAACCGCACTGGCAGCGGCGGTCCGGATGGCCGTGATCTCCCCGGCATGAGCGACGCAAACCGGCGCGCCGCTTTCGGGATCGAATAGAATCACCAGGCCTTGGTGGGACTGAATTCCGAGAGCGAAGTTTTCGGGAAAGACACTGATCAGCTTCGCGCCGAACGTCCCACGCTCCCCCATCGCACCCGGCATAACGCCGAACATTCGTCCCTCCAAGAGAGGGATAATCGAGCGCAGAAGTTGTTTGGTTTCGCCCTTCGAAAACGCGATCATCGCTCGGCGCACGATTGGAATACAGACTTCATAGGTGAGCCGCCGCGCGACTTCTTCCTGGTCGATAAATCGCATTAGACGCTTCCTCGGTTCGGCACAGCGAGGTTCGGCACGGCGAACGATTGTAACCCACGGCGGCTTTTCCATTCGCGCCTCGCGTAGCTTCGCCGACTTAGTGTGGGGCAAAGTTTATAATTGCGCCCACGCATGTCTTTAACCTCCGGCACAAAACTTGGCCCCTACGAGATTCTCACTCCTCTCGGCGCGGGAGGCATGGGCGAAGTGTATCGTGCCAAAGACACGCGCCTCGATCGGACCGTTGCCATTAAAGTTCTTCCTACGCATCTTTCCTCCGACCCGGAATTGAAGCAGCGCATGGAGCGCGAGGCCCGAGCGATTTCCGCGCTGCAGCACGCGAATATATGCACGCTCTACGACATCGGCTCGCAGGACGGGACCGACTTCCTGGTCATGGAGTATCTCGAGGGCCAGACTCTTGCCGAGCGTCTGAAAAAGGGTCCGCTGCCCCTCGATCAGGTTCTGAAGATTGGCGCGGAGATCGCGCAGGCCCTTGAAAAGGCTCATCAGGGCGGCATTATCCATCGCGACTTGAAGCCGGCCAACATCATGCTGACCAAAGCGGGCGCGAAGCTCATGGATTTCGGCTTGGCAAAACCCGAAGTGTCGCTTGGCTCGCAGGCCGTCGGCCCATTCACGCCCTCCACGCCGACCGTGAATCTGGCGACGCTCACTTCGGCTGCATCGCCACTTACGCAGAAGGGATCGATCGTCGGCACGTTTCAATACATGGCCCCGGAGCTTCTTCAAGGTGCGGAGGCCGACGCACGCAGCGATATTTTCAGCTTCGGCTGCGTTCTCTACGAAATGATTACCGGGCGGCGCGCCTTCGAAGGCAAATCGCAACTCAGCGTATTTTCGGCAATTCTGGAAAAAGATCCCGAGCCCATAACCGCCAGCCAGCCGCAGTCGCCGCCGATGCTCGACCGGGTGGTTTGTGCGTGTCTCGCGAAAGATCCCGCCGACCGTATGCAGTCCGCGCACGACCTGGCGATGGATCTGCGCTGGGTTGCCGAATCGATGTCGGCCGACTCTGCGGCCGGCGAATCCGGCCCGTCTCTGCAGTTCAAAAAATCCTGGGGCGCCGCGCTGGCCGCTATTCTGCTCGGCTTTATCGCCCTCGCCGCGTTTGCCGGATACCGCTGGGCGAAGTCCTCGGCAGAGGCGATATCGCTTCATGCCGAGATCCCGCCGCCAGACAAATTCACACTGGACGCGACCGGTGATGCCGGCGGCATGCCGGTTCTTTCTCCGCAAGGTGACAAGATCGCCTTCGTCGCCCACTCCGGAGAGATCAAGACGCTATGGGTGCGCTTGCTGAGCAGTGATTCGGCACAAGCGCTCGACGGCACTTCCGGCGCTTCGCATCCTTTCTGGTCGCCAGACGGTCGCTATATCGGCTTCTTTGCCGGCGGCAAGTTGCTGAAGATCGCCGCCACGGGCGGCCCCGTTGCGACAATAACCGACGCGCCCAATTCGCGCGGCGGCAGTTGGAGCGCCGACAATGTGATCGTCTTCGCCCCGGATTTCGTCGGGCCGCTTGCGAAAGTGAGCGCGCAAGGTGGCGCCGCGGAACCGGCGACAGTGATCGACCGGGCCAGGCACACCACGCATCGCTGGCCATGGTGCCTGCCCGATGGCAAGCATTTCCTTTTTCTCGCTACCAGCCACACCGGAGGCGATCCCCGGCAAAACGGGATCTACTTCGGCTCCCTCGACGGCACGGAAACGCACTTGGTCCTGTCTGCCGATTCGGCAGCCCAGTACGCATCCGGCTATCTTCTCTACCGTGCCAGCACCGCGCTGGTCGCGCAGCCCTTCGATCCGGAAAAAGGCGTTCTGTCGGGTTCGCCAACCGTGGTGGTCAACAACCTCCGCGATGACGTCGGCGTCTGGCGCAGCATTTTCGCTGTCTCCCAGAACGGATTGCTGGCTTATCAGCTGGGCAGCACCGATTCCGCAAAAAGCCATCTCGTGACGTTTGACCGGTCGGGCAAGATGCTCGCGGACTACGATCCCGTAGAGACTGCCACGAATCTGCGCGCTCTGGGCGTGCGGGACGTGCGGCTCTCGCCAGACAATAAGCGAGTGGCTTTTGCCAGCGGCACTGACATCTGGACGCTCGACCTTGACCGCAAAACCAAGACTCGGGTCACCTTCGATCAGCAGGTAATTCAGGAGCCTGCCTGGTCCCCCGACGGCAAAACACTTGTCTTCTCGGCGCGAGTCACATCCGGCGGCGGCAACGTTGAATTTCGGTCCAAAGCCGCCGACGGCAGCGGCACCGAAAAAACCTTGCTCGCCGAGCAGAACAACTACCACATTCCAGACTGGTCGCCTGATGGGAAATATCTGACCTACCTTTGGGGTGAAGGCGAAAGATTGGTTTCCCTCTGGGCCCGCCCCAGCGACGGAGGCGGTAAGCCTGTCACGGTTGTGCAGCCGCCTTCGCCTCAGTTCTCCATTACCTCTTATCGCATTTCTCCTGACAGTCACTGGGTGGCTTATCAATCCGACGAGTCGGGGCAGTCGGAGATTTACATAACCTCTTTCCCCGAGGGAAAAGGCAAATGGAGGGTATCCGCAAACACCGGGGCCTATCCCGCATGGAGTGAAAATGGGAAAGAACTGTTCTTCAAGGATCTTGCCGACAATATCTCCGTGTGTTCGGTAACCCCGAAGGGCTCGGAACTCGAGGTCGGCGCGCCCCAGCGTCTATTCCACGCCGCCTCGCCCGGGATCGGCATATCGTTCGACGCTTTCTCCGATGGGAAACGCGTGCTGGTGAATCACACCCAGGATGAGGCCCCGGCCCCGCTGCAGTTAGTCACCAACTGGCCGGCGGAGTTGAAGAAATGAATCCGGGTGAGTGTTCGTAACGTGTTGAACCGACCCGGATTTCTCACCACGGTGTTATGATTTCATGCCTAAGTCCCCTCCATGCGAATTAGGCGCACCCTCCCCGTCGTCCTCGTCGTTGTAGTGGTTGCTGCGGCGGTGACCCTTGCGGTGCAATTACGAAAATTGGCCCCGCCTGAGGCCGCCCGCTTGTTGCCAGGGGCCGACGCATTCTTTTACGCAAATCTCAGTTGGGCTCGAAGACTGAATGGCGGCAAAGACCTGCCCGCTGTGAGCCACGATCCCGAGTACGAGCGCTTTATCCAGCAGACCGGCTTTCAGTTCGAGCGCGATCTCGACGAAGCGGCCTTTGCAGTGCACTATCCGGGGAACCGGCCAGCGGGGGGGACTGGCGGCTCCGCGCCCGAGATGCGCTTTTCCGAAGTGCTGGTTGGAAGGTTTCATGGCGAGCGCCTTACCGGATATTTGCGGCAGATCGCGCGCTCGATCGATACCTACCATTCAGTAGAAATCTTCACGATTCCGGTCGAGAGCAGGTTATTGCGGGTCGCGGTGCTGAGCGCCGACTCGGTGGCGGCTTCCAATCACGATGACCCGGCAGTGATTCAAGGGATTGTGGACCGCTCGAAGCGGCTGGCGTCTCCCTTCGGGGGTCCGGCTTTCTTGCGGCAGTATTACCGCGGCGTGCAATTGGGCAGCCTTAGCTGGGTGATCGCGAAGATCGATCCGGCGGCGCCGGAGACCGCTGAATGGAGCGCAGTTTTTACGAAGCCTGCGACCGTCGTGATCTCCGGAAGCCTGCTCAGTCCGCTGTACTTGCATGTGAGTGCCGTCCATTTGCGTGCCGAAGCGTTCACCGGCGGCGGTGACGAAGCGGCTGTCCTGGCCGATAAGCTCACCGCATTCATCGCCTTGACGCGATCGGCTGAAATTTCGGTGGGAACCCACGGCACCGACGCCGACGTGAAGGCTTTGTTTGACAGCGTGAAGGTCCGGCAGGATGGCGATCACGCGGTAGTCACCGCGGCCATGCCGCTGGGATTTCTACACAAAATGCTGGCTGGCCCGCCGCCCGAACTGAACGAGCCCGCGGCCATGCCGCCGCAAAGTCCTGCGCAACCAAATCCCTCTCGATAGCTGTTCGAGAATGCGCTGTCGGGAAAAGGATCGAGTGGTAGACTGCGCGCATGAGCGAGTCTGCCAAGCCGCCTGCACGCGCAGCAACTCCTCCGCACGATTCTTCCGAGATCACCGATCCTGCTCGAATGCCCGATTCCTCTCGAAGTACTCCGGTCGCTGGCCCGGTGCTCTACCTCGTCGCTACGCCGATCGGCAATCTTGAAGACATCACGCTGCGGGCCTTGCAGGTGCTCAAGAAAGCGGACGTGATCGCCTGCGAAGATACGCGGCAGACGCAGAAGCTGCTTAACCATTACGGGATTGCGACCCGCACCATCAGTTATCACGAACACAACGAAATGACCCGCGCCGCCGAACTTGTAAAGGAGATGCAGGAGGGCGCGAGCGTCGCTTTGGTGACCGACGCCGGGATGCCGGGAATCTCCGATCCGGGATTCCGTCTGATCTCTCTGGCGATTCGGCATCATCTGCCGGTAGTGCCGATTCCCGGCGCGTCGGCGTTTCTGGCGGCGCTGGTAGCCAGCGGCTTGCCCACGGATTCGTTTCGTTTCAGCGGATTTCTCCCAGCCAAGCGCGGAGAGCGGCGGGCAGCGCTGGAAGCGGTGAAAACTTCGCCGCGCACGCAGGTTTTTTATGAAGCTCCGCATCGGGTGCTGGAGGCGCTTTCTGATGTTTGCGAGGTTCTGGGAAAAGACCGGCACGTGGTAATCGCGCGCGAAGTGACCAAGCTGCATGAAGAATTCCTGCGCGGACGCGCCGGCGAAGTTCTGGAAACCCTCAAATCGCGGGATGGAGTAAAGGGCGAGATCACGCTGCTGATCGGGAAAGCGGAAGAGAACGATGCTCGTGTGGCCACGGGCGCTCTCGCCCGTCAATCGGTCAGAGAGAGAATCGATGAACTCATGGCCGGAGAAAAAATAGACGAAAAGACCGCGCTGAAGAGGGCCGCAAAGGAACGAGGGATCTCGAAGAGCGAGGCTTACCGGGAGTTGCAGAGGAGCAAGTAGTCGACCTACTTGCCCGCCAACTCCCGCTTCACAATCTCACTGACAGTTTTTCCGTCCACGCGCATGCCAGCACCTGCAAATCGCGCCATGGCATTCTTCATCACCGCCCCCATATCTTTCATGGTGGGCGTGCCCATCTCGGAGATGGTTGCCTTCACTCCAGCGGCGACTTCGGCTTCTCCGGCGGCCTGCGGCAGGTAAGTTTCGATCAGCACGATTTCCGCCGCTTCTTTATCGGCCATCTCCTGGCGTCCGCCTTTGGTGAATTGTTCGACCGAATCTTTGCGCTGCTTGACCAGCGTGTTAAGCACGGCCTGCGACTCTTTGTCGTCGAGCGGCGACATCTTATCGATCTCGCGGTTCTTCAGCGCAGTCTTCACCATGCGTAGCGTGGAGAGGCGCTGCTCGTCGCGCGCCTTCATAGCGGCGGTGATGTCGTTTTGAATGCGTTCGATCAGGCTCATTGGGGAATTATATAGAAGTGCAGGCGCTGGCCCCTTTGCCTAATTCCTTCGACCCGCAGTGACCAAAACGCTCCTCGGTGCATCTGAAGCGCAGGAGGATTCACATCATGAGCAAGCTCGCAATCTGGGCTCAACTGGAAGCGAAACCGGGCAAAGAAAAAGAGGTGGAAGCTTTCCTGAAATCGGCGCTTCCCTTGGCGGAGCGCGAACCGGGAACGATCACCTGGTACGCAATCAAAATGGGACCCGGCAAGTACGGCATCTTCGACACATTTTCCGATGAAAATGGCCGCAATGCGCATTTGAATGGTGAGATCGCGAAAGCATTATTCGCAAAGGCGGGGGAATTGCTGGCAAAAGCTCCAGAGATTGCGAAGCCAGAAATTCTCGCCGCAAAAAAAAGTGGAACCCACTGAACATCACCGATTTTCTTCCATCGCCGGAGTGCTGCGGATGCTCTTCAGAAGAAGCGTTTCCGGGGCGCTGCAGTTGCGCCTAGAAATCACCACATCGCACCACTCAGCTTCCGTTAGACTAATGCGGAACTCTTAATTTCATCTTCTTCAGATTCAGTTCTTCAGGAGCTAGCGGAATGCTGCGCAAGAATCGTCTTTTCACCCCTGGGCCCACGCCGTTGCTGCCCGCGGCGCAAACGGCCATGGCCTCGTTCACCGCACACCATCGCACTGCCGACTTCCGGAATCTCTTCCAGCGCGCGCTTGCCGATATGAAGGAATTTGTCGGCACCAAGAACGACGTGCTGGTAATGGCTTGTTCGGGCACAGGCGCGATGGAGGCGGCGGTATCGAATCTGACTTCGCCTGGTGACAAAGTTCTTGTGCTGACCGCGGGAAAGTTTGGCGAGCGCTGGACCGGTCTGACCAAGGCATTCGGTTGCAATGTTGAAGTATTGAGCGCGCCTTATGGCGAGACGTTTTCATTAGATGACATTCGCGGAAAAGTTACGCCCGGTGTCCGTGCAGTATTTGTGCAGGCGACCGAGAGTTCCACCGGTGTCAGGCACGACGTGCAGGGCATCGCCAAAATCGTGCGTGCTGGCGGCGACGATACGCTGCTGGTGGTCGACGCCATCACCGGCCTGGGCACGACTCATCTCGATGTGGATGGCTGGGGAGTGGATTTTATTATCGGCGGATCGCAGAAGGCGCTGATGATTCCCCCGGGTCTGGGATATTGCGCGGTGAGCGAGCGCGCCTGGCGGCGAATGGAGACGACAAAGTCTCCCCGGTTTTATTTTGATTTGCGAAAAGAGCGCAAGGCCGCGGCGAAGGGGGAGACGCCGAACACTCCGGCGACCTCTTTGTTTGCGGCACTCGGAGCGGCGCTTGAGTTTATTCGCGGTATGGGAAACGGCGATCTCGCGGCGGGCCGCAAAATTCTAATCGACAACGCCGAATTGTGTGCGGCGATGACACGGGCGGGCGTGCAAGCTCTGGGCCTGAAGTTGTTCGCGAGTTCTCCAGCGGCGGCGCTGACGGCAATTCATTCGCCCGATGGAATCGATTCGGGAAAGATCATCAAGGAATTTCGCGAATCGTTTGACGCGGTAGTGGCGAATGGCCAAGGCGAGATGAAAGGCCAGCTGTTCCGCATCGCGCACATCGGCTACTACGATTATCTCGATACGGTCGGCATTCTGGCCGCGCTCGAGCACGTGCTGACACGCGTTACCGGAAAAACAGTCGAGTACGGCGCTGCGCTGCGCGCGGCCCAGGAGGTATATGCGCGAGCCCTTGCCGGCAACGCGCAACTGGTCGGCTGACCTAGCCTGACTCTTCCTGGGAAAAAAGACATGAGCGAATCCGTAAAAATCGTCATAGCGGAAAAAATTTCCGCTTCAGCCGTTTCGCAGTTGAATGAACCCGGCTGGGTCGTGCTCACCGCCGAGCAGCTCGATGGCAAACTGCCCGCTGAATTGGAATCTGCCGATGCCTTGATCGTGCGCTCGGCCGTGCAGGCCGATGCCCGGCTCCTTTCACATGCAAAAAAGTTGCGCGTGATCGGCCGTGCGGGCGTGGGCGTGGACAACATCGATCTCGACGCCGCTACGCGCCAGGGCATTGCAGTGATGAACACGCCCGGCGCGAACGCCGTGGCAGTGGCGGAGCAGACTGTCGCAATGATGCTGGCGATGGCACGCCATCTTTGCCGCGCCGATGCGCAGATGCATGCCGGAAAATGGGAAAAGAAATCGCTCCAGGGAACGGAACTGCGCGGCAAGACTCTGGGCATCGCCGGCCTCGGGCGCATCGGCATGGAAGTGGCGGGGCGAGCGCGTGCCTTCGGGATGGAGGTAGTGGGGCACGATCCGTTTGTTTCGGTCGCGGTGGCGAAGGAGCGGGGAATTCGGCTGGTGAGTTTAGACGAACTGTATGCTGCCGCTGACTACATCACGCTGCACGTTGGCCTGACTTCGCAAACGACAGGCATGATCAATGCAGCTGCGATCGGAAAAATGAAGAAGGGCGTACGTCTGGTGAACTGCGCCCGCGGAGAGCTGGTGAATGAATCCGACCTGGTGGCGGCGCTGAAGGAAAAGCATGTGGCTGCCGCCGCACTGGATGTATTTACCGACGAGCCGTTGAAAAATTCTCCTCTAACGGCGATGGAGAACGTGATTCTCACCCCGCACATCGGTGGTTCGACGCTTGAGGCGCAGGAAGCCGTGGGCGTGCAGATTGCCCAGCAGGTACGCGAGTATTTGAAGCATGGCGTGATCCAGAATGCGGTGAATGTGCCCTCGGTTTCAGCGGAAGAATATGCCGAGATGCAGCCCTACATAATTCTTGCGGAGCGCATGGGAGCGTTCCTCGCGCAGATTTCCGAAGGATCGATCGAAGAAATTTCATTGCGCTACAGCGGGCACATCGCAGGATGGAAGACGGAGCTGATTCGCAACGCGGCGATCAAAGGCATTCTCAACCAGACTCTGGACGAGAAGGCGAACCTGGTAAATGCGGCGTCGCTGGCCGATTCTCGAGGGCTGCGCGTGCATGAGGCTCATAAAGAAAAAGCTTCAACCGGTGGGGCGGGAAGCGTGCTTTCGATCTTTCTCAGGAGTTCGAAGGAGGAGCACATGGTCAAAGGCGCCGTTCTGCGTGGAACCGCTCCGCGGCTGCTGCATATCGATGACATCGACGTGGAGGCTCCGCTGGAGCGCGATCTCATTTACTTGCGCAATCGCGACGTGCCCGGCGTGATCGGCAGAGTTGGAACGATTCTGGGTGAAGGCGAGATCAACATCGCGGATTTTTCCCTGGGCCGGCGGGCTGCCGAATCGTCTGGAGAGCGCGAGGCCATTGCTGTCGTTCACGTGGATGGTCCTGTGCCGGATGCTGTGCTCAAGAAGCTGGAGTCGATTTCTGCGGTACGGCAGGCTAAGGCGGTTCGGCTGTTTTAGAGATCTCTGCCGTAGATGGTTCTTGATTCAACCACAGAGGGCGCAGGGTTTCACAGAGGAAACCCTCAGAAACGCTCCAGCTTATGAATTCCTCTCATCCCTTTTCAGCTTTCTGCTCTCCGCCAGCAGCGACATCGAGTGCATCAGATTCTGCAGTGTAACGATCCCTACCAGTCGCTGATCCTCGACCACTGGAATGATGCTGAGATTACGCGAGGTCAGCTTGCGAAATGCCGACGCGAGCGACTCCTGCCGCACGGAAACTTCAAACAGCTTATTCATCACAGCCTGCACGTAGCCATTGCCTTCCATGCGCAAGGCTTCGAGAATGCGCTGGCGCGAAATCACTCCGACCATGTCGCTGCCGCGCACGACCGGGAAATCATCCTGCAGAGTGTGCACGGCTTTGTCGAGTGCATCAACCAGCGTGTCGGCGGGCGAGAGCGTGGCGAAGTCGGTGAGCATGACCTCTTCCAGGCGGACATTATCCAGCACCGACTGGAAGATGACGGCGCGCTCTTCGAGTTGCGCGGCAGAAAAAATAATCACTCCGATCATGGTGAGCCATGTATTGCTGAACAGGCCGCCGACCATCAGGACCATGGCGATGGCATGACTGATAGAAACGGCGCGCCGCGTGGCCGCGGCCGGGTCAATCGTACGGGCGAAATACGCGCGCAGAATGCGACCTCCGTCGAGCGGGTAGGCAGGCAGTAGATTCAGCCCCGCTAAATAAATGTTTGCCCAAACCAGGCTGCGCGGCAGGTTGCTCGATTGCAGGAACGGCCAATGCCAGAGGTCGATTCCGGGAGCCACCGCGTAGATCAGAAGCGCAGCGATGGCCGCAAACCCGAGATTCACCAGCGGTCCGACCAGGGCGATGCGCACTTCGCGCTTCCACAGTGCGGCTGGTTGAGACGTTTGCGCGCGAGTTTCGTCGAAAACGGTAACGCCACTGAGCGGAAGCAGAATGACGGCTTTGGCGGTCAATCCCGCCCGCCGCGCGACGAGCATGTGTCCGATTTCGTGCGCCCCAACGCAGGCCAGAATTATTCCCACCAGCGCGAGATCGCGCGGGCCGTTCGCCGAAGGATGGACCGTGTATTCCGTCCAGAAAACGAACAGAGGCAGAATCAGGAACGTAAGGTGAAGCCGGACCTCGACTCCAAAAAGGCGACCGACGTGAACTGACCAGCTTCTCATAGGCTGCGCTACTCCTGTTATTTTACATGGGTGGGCAGAGCGAATCCGGCACTCGAAGGTTCAGCAGCATGCGCGTGATCGCGGGCAAATATCGTGGACGCCCGCTGCGGCCGGTGCGTGGCAGTGCGACCCGTCCCACCTCGGACCGCTTGCGCGAAACTTTGTTTAATGTGCTGACCTCGGGGAATCCGGAGGCGCTTGAAAATACGGTTTGGCTGGATTTGTTCGCCGGGACCGGCGCCGTTGGCATCGAGGCGCTGAGCCGCGGCGCGAAACAGGTTTATTTTGTTGAGACCTCGGCGGCAGCGGCAAAGGTGATCGAACAAAATCTACAGAGCCTGCAAATCACCGAGGGATACAAAATCCTGCGCGACGATCTTGCAGGAGTTGTGTGGAAGTTGCAGCGCGAGCATTTTGTCGGCGACGTAGTGTTTCTCGATCCGCCTTACGGATTGCGCAACTCATACGAAGAAACGTTGACCGTGCTGGCAAATTCGACCCTGGTTTGGGCCATGTCGCTGGTGGTCGCCGAGCACGATAAGAAATACGACCCGGGGAACGCGTTCGGGTCGCTGCGTAGAATCCGCACCCTTACCCAGGGAAATTCTTCGTTGAGTTTCTACAAGATTGGCGGTCAGGTGGATCTGAACAAGTAAGGCACGATGCGCCGAACGCAATTCAACCTACATCAGCAATTCAGGGTCGCGGCGGACAATGGGGTGCTGCATTTCTTGCAGATCGTTCTTCACCATGTTCAGGCCGTATACGCACGCTTCGAACTCTCGCGAAAGGTGGCCGAACAACGGCGCGACCTTGGCATATTCGAAATGCTCGAACTTCGAAACGATGTAGTAGCTCTCTTTTCCCGCCTTCATCCACTCGACAAAACTCTCGAGGCGCTGCCGTCGCAAGCGAAAGTGGTTGATGCTCTCGGGAAACATCCCGGCAAAGAACAGCGCGAAGTCGCCAATGTGTTTGCGCACCTGGCGTTCACGATCGAAGGAGGGTGCGGGTCCGTAAACCGGGTCAGACTCAAGCAGCATCTCGCCTAAATCTGTGAGCGGTTTTTCGGCGGAGTTGTGAATCTTGAATAACTGATCGCTCTCGCAGAATTCCGCCAGCAAGTGCGAAACGTAAGCAATGACCTCCGGATCGCGAATGCCGATCTCTTCGGCGTAGTGGCGCCCAACCAGTTCCTGAAAAAGCTGACGCAGCGGATGCGATTCCGGAATCATGCTTTTCGAACTCCTGAAAGCCGCGTTGCACCGCAGTCTTCAACCACGGTTAGTAAGTAGTTACCGCAGTTCCATGTGAAACGCAAGTGACTTTTGTTTATCCAAACCATCAATTTTACGAATGATTAGAGGGGGATGGCACACTGCGAGGTTGCAGCGCGCTTTTATTGGCACTCTCAAGAGGTGGCTGCTAGATTTACTGCGCGGTAAACATCGTTTTGCCGGGCGGAAGTTGCAAAAGGTGGAAGTTGCAAAAGGAAGACGCGCAAGAAAGTGCAAAAGATGAACCACCTGTTATCCCATTGCTTCTTCCCCGCCTCGGACGCCGGCAGTAAAGTTCCCCTCGCCGTGCACGCTCCGGCAATCCCGAATACAGCATGGACTGTATCGCCGCAACGGCGCCCGGCCCCATAGAATCCGCTCAGCCTAAAACTGTTGATGCGCCCCTTCGTCCCGTCGGTAAAGTCGGCATCCATCCCGGATGTTTGGCCTTCCACGAATGCAAATGATCGAGAGGAGACAGTCTTGATTCGAAAATTCGGAAAAACCGCAGTCGCGGCAGTACTGGCGGCGGCGCTTTCATGGTTCGTTGCCGTGCCCCTGGTGCGCGCCGACGATCGTTCACAGTGTCAACACGCCGTCGAAAAAGCCGAAGCACGTCTGGATAAAGCCATCCATGACCATGGAGACCATAGTCACGAGGCCGAAGACCGGCGCCGCGATTTGAACGCCGAGCGCCAGCGCTGCTGGGATAGATATCACCAGTGGTGGAACGGCCACGAACATCGCTGGGAAACGGAGCAGAACTGGGATCGCTGAGGCACCTTTTGGCCCGCGATAGCGGCCTGCTCTAATTCTTTGGCAGGTGTCATAGAGCCCATCCATTTTCGGTTTGCGAAATGGATGGGATTTTTCTGCGTCAACATTTTCAAATTGAAAAGTCTCTAATCAATCGTTTCCCGTCGACCGGCTTCTGGTTGATCTGGAACCGCCGAAGCCAATCCTCAGAACAATCCCTCAAGTGCCGAAGCGCCCTGCCGATGAAACCGGAGATCTATCCTCGGCTCTGGAGGCTGCAACACCGTCCCTAACCATTTCATCGCTGGCCATTCACTCTCGTCGGCAGCGCCGCGCCGTCTGACGCTGCCGCGGGATCCTCCGGCAAACTGACCGTCGAGACAAATTTCATACTCCGCCTTCAACTCGGCCGGGCTACAGGTTCCTCCTGTTGACGCATCTCAATTCGCGCGCTTATCATTTTCGTTTGGCCCAAACTCCGCCGACGGTTCCGGTGACCCGTCGCACATTTTAGAAGTGAGTCTATGGATAAGAAGAAGTTGGAAGCCTTCAAAAAACGGCTGGAAACGCGGCAGCAGGATCTCCGCCGCACCGTGGTCCGCAATCAGGCGGATGGCCGTTCAGCCGACGAAGATACGGCGCAGGATGTTGCCGACCGCGCCGCCAGTTCCTACACCAAAGAATTTTTGTTCAGCCAGAGCAACAACGACCGCCAGCTTCTCCAGATGGTCGAGACTGCCCTGGCCCGCATTCGCGAAGGCAGCTTCGGCGAATGCATTCATTGCGGCAAAGAAATCAACCCCAAGCGCCTCGAAGCAGTTCCCTGGGCGCGCCATTGCATCGAGTGCCAGGAGAAACTGGAGCAAGGTTTGCTGGAAGAAGCCCAGCGCTAAGTCCCGATCTCCGGACTTCGGTCTCGAGACTTCGATCCCGGCTTTGACGCTCGATTTCCCGGCTGATAGACTGATGTATCGTCCCACCAGCACAGAGTCATCGGACATCGACTCGTTACACTGAGACTGGAAGGTAGAAGTGCGCGCAGAAACCCGCCATCAGCTTAAAACGGACGCATTCAGCCGTGCCACCATCGGCTATGCCGAGAAAACCGCCCATTGGAGCGTCGAACACCGCAACACCCTCATAATCGCTATCGTCGCGGCTGCAATCATCGTCGCCGCCGTGTCCGGCGGATGGTATTACCAAAGCCAGCAAAACGAAAAAGCCAGCCTCGATCTGACTCAGGCCACGCGAACTCTCGAAGCCCAGCTTCGTCCCGCGGGAACCCCCGCGCAGCCCGACGTTCCCAGCTTCACCTCCGCGAAAGAACGCGCCGTAGCCGCCCAGAAACAATTTCAAGCCATCGTCGATAAATATCCCCACACCAGCACCGCGGATATGGCCCATTACTTCACCGGAGTCACGGCAGCCAGCATGGGCGACAACATCGCCGCCGAAAGCAGCTTCAAGTCCGTAGCTTCCACAGGCAATAAAGAACTGTCTTCAGTAGCGAAACTCGCCTTGGCAGGCCTCTACGGCAACACCAATCGAACCAAAGATTCCGAAAAGCTCTACCAGGAACTCATCAACCATCCCACCACGTCAGTGGGCAAAGTCACGGCGCAGCTGCAACTCGCCGAACTCTACCAATCCAGCAACCAGCCCCTCGATGCCAAACGCCTCTTCGAGCAAATCAAGAAAGACAATCCCAGCACCGAAGCCGGCCAAATCGCCACCCAAAAGCTAGCCGAACTGAAATAGTGTTGTCGCGCTGAACGAAGTACCTCTTCGTAAAGCGAAAAGGTACGGCCGTCGAAAAGTCCCTATAAGCAAAACTGCCTGCGCTGAGCGAGAGCCCCCAGCCACTAAATCCCTCCGTCCACTCTCTGCTGCATCGCCAGTACCCGGCAAGTGGGCCGAACCACATCCTCGATGAAATTCGATTCCGCAAACCGGAATCCATAACGAAACGCGCTCCGCTGCCGGACTACGGCGTAAATCGTGACTCGTCCAAAAGGCAGAGTGAAATCCAGTTCAACAAGTTCGCCCACGGGCAGCTCAAGCCGTACCATCGCTGAAATTCCAGACTCGCTGATGTCCACGGTATGCCCCTTCAGCAAACCGCAGCTCTTCGAGTCGATCGAAACCTCGACCTCGATTTTGAAGCGCGCCTGCCCCCGTCGATCCGGCAGATCGGAGGAGGCGCTGGGTGTGAATGCGGGCTGGCTGTCTTCCTTCAATCGCGGACTCCAACCTATGTTCATCGTCAAAAATCCCGCGAAACTTTAAGCTTCGCCAGCCTTCATCCGGGTTTCACTTTTTTCGCCACTTGGGTAGGATGTTCTCCAGTTCTAAATTCCGTCGGAGAGAATCGCAGCGCCCAGGAAAATCATGGCCGATTTCACATTGCGCGTTAACGCGAGCGAAAAAAAAGTAAGCGTATCTCCAGATACGCCTTTGCTCTGGGTTCTTCGCGACACGCTGCAACTCACGGGAACAAAATTCGGTTGTGGAGCCGGACTCTGCGGCGCCTGCACCGTTCATGTCGAAGGATCTCCGGTGCGCTCCTGCTCCACTCCCGTGTCACAAGTCTCGGGGAAAAACATCACAACCATCGAAGGCTTGAGCGCCAACGGCCTGCATGTCCTCCAGCAGGCCTGGATCGACGAAGAAGTTCCGCAATGCGGCTATTGCCAAACCGGACAGATCATGACTGCAGCCGCACTGCTTGCCAAAACTCCCAACCCCAGCGACGATCAGATCACGCAAGCCATGAACGGCAATCTCTGCCGCTGCGGCACCTACGAGCGCATTCGCAAAGCCATCCATCGCGCCGCCGGGGGCACGCGATGAGCCCGCTGACTCGCAGAGAATTCGTCGCCGCCGGAGTTGCCGCGGGTGCGGGACTCGTCATCGGTTTCTACCTGCCCCACAACGGCAAGCGCAAAGAATTCTCGCCCAATGCCTACCTGCGCATTTCGCCCGATAACAAAATCACCATCGTTGTCGCGCGCTCGGAAATGGGCCAGGGCGTCCGCACCGCGCTGCCCATGATCCTCGCCGAAGAACTCGAAGCCGATTGGAAACAAATCCAAATCGAGCAAGCCGGGGCCAGCACGCTCTACGGCGATCAAACCACCGGAGGCAGCGCCAGCGTCCGCACCACCTGGGACCCCATGCGCAAGGCGGGAGCGCAAGCCCGCGAAATGCTGATCTCCGCTGCTGCGCTCACCTGGGGCGTTCCGCGATCAGGCTGTGCCGCGCAGAATGGAACCATCGTTCACGCCGCCACCAAACGCAGCCTGACTTACGGAGAACTCGCAGCCAAAGCCGAAATCCTGCCGATCCCCACCGACGTTCCGCTCAAGCAGAATAAAGATTACAAAATCGTCGGCCAGCGGCTTCCCCGTGTCGATACGCCGTCCAAAGTAAAAGGCACGGCCACATTCGGCATCGATTTCCTCCTGCCCGAAATGAGGTACGCCGTGCTTTCTCGCTGCCCGGTCATCGGCGGCAAAGTCGCAAGCTTCGACGATAAAGACTCCAAAAAAATCTCCGGAGTAAAGTACGTGGGCAAAATCAGCGACTCCGCTGTCGCAATTGTTGCCGATAGCGTCTGGAGCGCGATGGAAGGGCGCCGCGTCCTCAACGTGAATTGGGACGAAGGCCCCAACAAAAACCTGAACACAGCGGCAGTCAACGAATCGCTAAAACAAACCTCCACAAAAAAGGGTGTAAGCCTGTATTCGGTGGGCGACGTCTCGAAGGTTTCAGGTCGCCGCATCTCCGCCGAATATCAGCTTCCCTTCATGGCCCATGCACCCATGGAACCCGGAAACTGCACTGCGAATTTCTCGGGCCAGAATTCCTCAGCGAAGACCTGCGAACTCTGGGCGCCCACGCAAGTCCCGCAGGATTGCCGCGACTCAGTAGCGCAAGCCGTCGGCCTCGATGCCGATCAGGTAAAAGTAAACGTAACGCTAATGGGCGGAGGCTTCGGCCGCCGCCTCGAGCACGACTACGCAGTCGAAGCCGCACTCGTCTCGAAGGCGGTAAACGCTCCAGTGAAAGTGATCTGGACGCGCGAAGACGATATGCGCTCCTCAACCTATCGTCCCGCAAGCCTGCATCAGCTGAACGCCGTTCTCGACAGTTCCGGATTTCCAGCCGCATTCACCCATCGCATGGTCGCTGCATCCATCAGCGGCCAGAAAGGCCAGCCCGGACCTAACGGCGTCGATCCCGACCTGCCCGACGAAGCCGCGTTCGTCTATGGCTTGCCGAATGTGTCGCTGGAATACGTTCTCGCAGAAACGCCGGTGCCTCTCGGCTGGATGCGCTCGGTCTATGCGTTGCAAGCCAGCTTCGCCAGTGAAAGCTTCATCGACGAACTCGCCGCCGCCGCAGGCAAAGATCCCCTCGACTATCGCCTGCACATGCTCGCCAAAGATCAGGATATTCAATATTTCACCACCACCTGGAAAACTGCCCGCATGCGCGCCGTCCTGCAACTGGCGGCCAACCGCGCCGGATGGAAAAACCCTCTGCCGCCCGGCCGCTTTCACGGCATCGCCTGCTTCGGGTGCTTCTCTTCGTATATGGCCGAGGTGGTCGAGATCAGCATGGAGAACGATGCGCCAAGAGTCCACCGAGTAGTAGCCGCCGTCGATTGCGGACAAGTAGTGAATCCCAGCATCCTCGAACAACAAATTCAAGGCGGCATCATCTACGCTCTCACCAACGCGCTGCGCGCCCAAATTACCATCGACAAAGGCCGCGTCGTGCAAGG
This sequence comes from uncultured Acidobacteriaceae bacterium, assembly GCA_964530145.1. Classification (GTDB taxonomy): domain Bacteria; phylum Acidobacteriota; class Terriglobia; order Terriglobales; family Acidobacteriaceae; genus Sulfotelmatobacter. Next base: position 191,709 of record CAZGXY010000025.1, read on the forward strand.
TAATTTCGACGATTACCAGCCGCTCCGCATGGAAGAAACGCCCACCGTCGAAGTGTATGCAGTCCCGAGCACTGAAGCGCCAACCGGAATCGGCGAACCCTCCGTCCCCCCGCTGGCCCCCGCATTGTGCAGTGCCATCTACGCGGCGACAAAGAAGAGAATTCGTAAGCTGCCAATCCTGACCTGAAGAACATGAGTTCCGGCGGGATCATTGGGACGCCGCCCGCATCGATGCCGAAATCACCCAGGTAGCCGATTGGGGCCGCCAGCGCGGAGCTCCGCTTATCTGCAACGAGTTCGGTGTCTACCGCGAATACGCCCGCCAGCCGACCGCGAATCCTGGCTTCACGACGTGCGGACTTCCCTCGAGCAACACAGCATCGGCTGGACAATATGGGACTACTCCGGCTCCTTCGGAGTCGTCACAAAAAGATGGCAAAACCACTCAGGACGCAAGCACGCTGCGGGCGCTGGAACTGAAGATTCCGTCCAGCCACTGAGAAATCGACGGGTACAACATTAGCGCCGCAAATCGCGATCATCCTCGGAAGGCAATATTTTCGTGCCAGCCGCAGGCATCGGCTGCGCAACCGTCAATGCGAATGTTTTGATGTTCCTGCCAAACGAATGAACATCAATACCACCAAACTCCGCGAAGCCCCCGCGCAATTCCTCAGAAATGCTCGCATCCCATCCCGCCTGCGAAACCCAAACAGTCGTCCCCGGCTTCAATCCATACTCTTGCACAAGCCGCTGCCAATCCCCAGGAAACGCTTCCGCTCGGAAGGACCAAGTCTTGTAGTCGTCAGAAACCACGCGCCGGCCTTCGCACCGAAACTCCTCAAAACTCTCGGGCGCCGCATCGAACGAAATCGGCCGCTGCTCGCACAAATAATGCCCCAGCACGAGATCGCTCTGATAATCCGTAAAAATTATGTCCGGCGCATTCACATTCTTCGCAATGAACTCCATCGCCGCCGTCATGTTCGCCGTACTCTGATCCGCTCGCTCCATCCGCGGTTGCTGCGTCTTGCCAAAGATCACACACGCTAGAACAATCGCGGCAGCAATCGCAACTCCACGCATCCATCGCCGCCCCGTCAGCCAGGCAATCGCCACACTCACGCCAGCCACCGCCGGAATAATCAGAAACGCCACATGCCGCGTCCCGCCATAAGGATAAAGATGGGCCAGGCTAACAACGCAAGCAATCGCAAACGGCAGAACCAGCAGTAAAGCCAACCGCCGTGCGCCAAAATTCTCCCGCCCATCTTTCTCCCCCAACAGCAGAACCACGTCCCCAACAAACACCAACCCCATCACATCGCCAACCGCAAGCTGCCCAAAGAAATATTGAAAAACCCCAAAACCATGCCCCAGCAAAAAAACCACCGGATTCTGTCCCGGATGAAAATAAGACCGGCTCAAAAACTGATCGCTCATCCATCCCTGCAAAACCGGATTCGCGTAACCCATCCCCAGTTTGGAAATATGCGTCTTATATAAAACAACAGCGAGCGCCAGGCCGCCAAACTGTCCCACCACCCACGCCGCCACAACGCCGCGCCGCAGCCGTTCCGTGAAAATCCTGAACACCGCATAAACTCCCAGCGCCGCCGCAAACCAGAACGCTGAGTAATGCGACAGCATCGCCAGATACAGGCAAGCCGCAAACGCGGCCATGCGCCCCACCGACTGCCGGGCAAACGCCGAATCCAAAAAATACAAAGCCCCCGCCAGAAACGCCAGCAGCAACGCATACTGCCGAATCTCCGCCGATAAGATAACGATCGGCGGCAAGAACGCCACAAACACCAGCCCCACCAATCCGGCCACTTCGCCCGCGGCTTCAGCCAGCCACTTATAAAACATCCAGCAAAACGCCACACCAGCCAGAATCAGTGGCATGCGCAGCCACAACTCCGAGGTCCCCAGCGCCCGCCAGTAATAAAGCACCACCGTCAGCAGCGGAGGATGCGACGCCGTCAAACTCTCCCGGTAAGCCAGCGCCAGCGACGGCTGATTCGCCAGCCGAAAATGTAGCGCCTCATCCGGATTCAAGAAAGTTCCCGAAGCCGCCCAAAGGCGCGCCAAAAATCCACCCAGCGTGATCGCCGCCGCGAATAAGTTGAAATGGGATGCCCCACTCTTCGCACCTTTCGAAGAGTGGGATAAGAACCGGCTGGATTTCATGAACGCAGAATTTGTCGAGTCAGAATTTCTCAAACTACCATTACTGTACAACGTTCAAAGCCATCATCCCGCCCCAACACCGCATCCTCCCCACAAGCCTGAATCGTCACCCCACTCCGCAGCAAATCCCAGGCCTCCCGGTACTCCCCATATTTTTGCCGCTGCGCCGCCGGAGTAAAGTGCACACTGCTATTGGTCCTCCCAATCACCTCATACGGGACGATGTACCAGTAATCCACTGGGATCAGCAGGATCGCAAAAAAGTCCACCGTCCCCGGCGCATACATCTTCCGCCCCGGACCCATCACATTCAGGCTGTACTCCCCATTCCTCCGTCTATAAATCGTCGACTTCACCTGCACCCGCTGCAGGCGTCCCAGTCGCTCCACGCCCAGGTCATACACCCCGGTCTGCCCATACGGACGCAGCACCTTCATCCCCAGCCCCGCCGCCAGCATCGAAAAATACATCTCCGCCCACTCGCCCCGCTCCTTGCACCCCTTCAACTTCCCGCCAGCCAACCGGTCCACACTCTTCCCCTTTGCCCGACTCCCCATCCAATCCATGTCACCCCTTTTCCTACCGATGTCATTCCGAACCTTCGCGAAGTGAAGGTGAGGAACCTGCTTTTATCCACAAAACCCTGCCAAAACCGTTTTTAGGACAGACTTCCAGTCTCCCGTCCTTCGCCTGTGCGCCGAAAGCCCATCCGTCACATTTGCCGCGGAAGGTCTGTGGAAATGCCCAAAAGGGATTTTGGGTGGCGCTGCGCGGGCCCCGCAACATTGTCATTCCGACGCGCGAGCGTAGCGAGACAGGAGAGCCGCCCTGAGCCGCCGAGCGTGCAACGCGAAGCAGCCGAACGGGAA
>CAZGXY010000026.1:0-71541 GCA_964530145.1 uncultured Acidobacteriaceae bacterium
AGGCCCAATCACTCCCAAAGAGCTTCTTGGCGGCAAGAGCTTCTTTTTCTTCAACTATGAGGGCTTCCGCTATCCAAACTCTCAGACGATTACCAGAAATGTTCCCTCGCCAGCGTTACGATTAGGGTTGTTGACCGATTCCTCCACCGGCGCGATCGCTTACAATCTGAATAACGCTCCCGTCACATTCAACGGCATCACCTATCCGGCGAATTACGGTTGTTCTGGGGCTCCCGGCGGTTTCTGTGATCCGCTCCACCTCGGCATCAACCCTCTGGTTTCGCAGATATGGAACAAGTACGAGCCGCAGTCGAACGCCACTTGCAGCCAAAGCTTGTGCGACAGCGCGAATGTTCTCGGCTTTGCCGGCAATCTGAACACGCCCATCTCCAGCAACTTCGCTGTGGGGCGCATCGACCACGATTTCGGTTCGAGGAACCACTTCATGGCCAGCTACCGCTATTACAAGATCAAACTGGCCGGGACGGAACAGGTCGATATCGGCGGATTCTTCCCCGGCGACACGCTGGGTACGCCGGCCTCTATCTCCAGCGATCCCGTACAAGACTGGTACCTGGTTGCAGGTCTGACTACCAACATCACCACCAACACCACCAACGACTTTCACTATAGCTTTTTGCGGAACTGGTGGGCATGGACGCGCACCGGAGCACCACCGCAGATCGCGGGGCTGGGCGGCGCGCTGGAATTCGATGGCGGTCAAACGCAAACCCAGGATCTCGGCCCGTTTAACGTAAACAACCAGCAAATCCGGCGGCGCTTCTGGGACGGGCACGACAACATGTTTCGCGATGACATTTCCATGCTGAAAGGCAGCCACCTGTTCCAGTTCGGCGGTACCTATCAGCACAATTGGGACTACCACCAACGCAACGACAGCGGCGGCACCATCAATGCCTTCCCGGTGTATTCCCTTGGCAACGGAACGAACGGATCGGGGCTGGTTTCCACCAGCGACTATCCGTGCACCACGACCGCTACCATCTCCACCAGCGCGAAGACCTGTGACTCGCTTTACGCGGCGACTCTGGGGGCCGTTTCCATCGCTTCGCAGATGTTTACCCGGGCGGGTTCGAGTTTGACCTTGCAGCCTCCGCTTACCAACGCCTTCGACGAAAGCACGATCCCTTACTACAACGTTTACTTCAGTGATACCTGGCATATGAAGCCGACCTTTACCCTTACCTATGGTTTAGGTTGGGCGTTGGAGATGCCGCCGGTCGAAGCTAACGGAAAGCAGACCGTGCTGGTCGACGCAGCAGACGAGCCGGTTAGCACTGAGGCATATATAAACAATGTCAGGAAGGCTGCGCTGGCTGGGCAAGTCTACAATCCCGAACTCGGATTTGCGCTCGTGGGCAACGCCGGCAACGGGTTGAAATATCCCTATAATCCGTTCTACGGCGAATTTAGTCCACGCGTGGCGGTTGCCTGGGCGCCAACTGCCGCGAACGCCGCTCTGAACGGCTCCGTATTCCGCGCGGGCTATGGCCGGCAATATGGTCGCACCAACGGCGTGGTGCAGGTTCTGGTGCCACTTTTGGGACTAGGCCTTGAACAGCCTGTGGGTTGCAACTCGAACCTGGTTACGGGCGGAGCATGGAACTGCGGGGGCTCGGGTGTTGGTACTTACTCGAATGTCTTCCGCGTGGGACAAACCGCTTCTGCTACGGGCGGCCCGACTGTCCCCTTGGTCTCAACTGTAAGCAACACCCTGCCCCAGCCAACTTATCCTGGGTTCAACAACAGCTTCTCGTCAAGCCCCGAGGGTTTGGATCCGGGTTTCCGGGCTAATGCGATTGATTCGTTCGACGTGACCATCCAACGCCAGCTCGGCCGCAGGGTAACTCTGGAGGTTGGGTACATCGGACGACGAATCACCCACGAGTACCAGCCCGTCGAACTGAATCCCGTCCCCTACATGATGACCCTGGGCGGGCAGCAGTTTAAGCAGGCCTATGCCAACGTGGTGCTGCAGTACTGCGGCGGCCTGGCCGGCCTCGCCGGCGGCGGGTGCGGAGGCAAAGCCGGACCGAACGCCGGTGCCGTCACGGCTCAGCCTTTCTTCGAGCACGCGCTTAAGGGCACTGGCTATTGCAACGGGTTCGCAAATTGCACCCAGGCGGTGGTGGCCAATGAAGGCGCCTTAGGCACTGGCAACCTTACCAACGCTCAAGTCTGGGGTCTGTGGAGCGATCTGGACAGCGGTGCTGTCGGCTGCCCGGCAACCGGCTGTATCGACACCAACGGGAATGTGGGTGCTTTCAACTTCCCGCGAAGTCTGCAGAGTTCGCCGATTCCCAGTACTTGCAACGGTACAACAACGATCGGTTGCTCCGGCGCGTTCACAGACGGTGCCTTTCTGAACGCCAGCATTGGCCACGGAAACTACAACGCCGGGTTCGTTTCGGTCAAGACGGCCGATTGGCGCGGATTGACCATGCAGTCCAACTTCACCTGGTCAAAGGCTCTGGGTCTGGGAGCGCAAGCGCAGTCTTCGAGCGAACTCTCCGCCCTCGATCCGTTTAATCTTGACGAACAGTATGGCAGACAGGCGTGGGACCGCAAATTCATCTACAACACGTTCCTTGTCTACCAGCCTCCTTTCTTCAAGGGACAGAATGGATTTATGGGACGAGCCTTGGGTGGGTGGACCTTCGCGACCATCTTCGCTGCGGGGTCTGGAGTTCCAACACAGATCGGCACGACCTACGGTGACTACCAAGCCTTCGGTGGATGTGATGGCATTGGCTGCGCTGACTATGATATGGAGAACGCAGTACCACTTGGCCCGGTTCCAAACCGTCATGCCTATTACTGCCCCGGCAACCAGTCGGGAACTTCGGCCAATGGTTTCTGCTCAACCCAGACCAACAGCTTCCCTGTGAACTATTTCCCGACCGGGGTGAACCAAGCCTCGAACTGGCGCAATCCAATTCTGGGAATCGATGGCCGGGACGGCGGCGCTGGAATTCTCGGCGGGCTAGCCTACTGGAACGTGGACTTCAGCATCAAGAAGAGCATCCGAGTTGCTGAGGGCGTCAGCCTTGAATTCCAGGGTGTATTCGCTAACGTGTTGAACCACAATCAGTGGACCGACAATTACCTTGGCCTCTACAATACCGGCGGCTTTGGCGCTCTCGGATTCAATACGGGCTACAACGGCGAAGCCGAGCCCCGAAACATCGAACTCGGCGCTCGCGTCCGCTTCTAACTCTCACTTCTTCATTTCCACGCCCGCACCTTCCGGTGCGGGCTTTTTTGTCTGAGCCGTTGCTTATTTCCCAATGCAAAACGTGCTGAAGATCAGGTTGAGTATGTCGTCATTCGTAGTCGCGCCGGTAATGGCGTCCAGCGGACGCAGCGCGTTATAGAGATCGAGCAACAGCATTTCGTGGGGAACTTTGCCTGCGACCGCGCTGGTGGCGCAATCGAGTGCGGCGAGAGATTCACGCACCAGATTCTGGTGCCGGACATTGGTGAGAAATCCAGTTTCGACTTGAGTGCCGTCGCCGCCGATTTGCCGCAGTATTTCGGCGCGCAGATCGTCGATGCCTTCTCCGGTAAGCGCGGAAACGCGAATCTCCAATTTTTCCGGATTCATTTGCCGCCGCCGATCGGCGGCTAAATCGCATTTGTTTGCGACCACGATGAAGGGGCGATTTTCCCCTTGCCGCATCAGTTCACGGTCTTCATTCGCGAGCGGTTGAGAAGCATCGAATACCAACAGAACCAGATCGGCATCGGCCAGCGCCTCCATGGATTTTCGAATGCCGATCGACTCGGCTTCGTCGAGAGCCTGACGAATGCCGGCTGTGTCGACCAATTCCAGCGGGATGCCGCCCAGCGAGACGGTTTCACTTACCAGATCGCGCGTCGTGCCGGGAGTGGCCGTCACGATCGCGCGTTCTCGTTCCACCAGTCGATTGAATAAACTCGATTTGCCCACGTTCGGCCGGCCAACGATTGCCAGCGTCAGGCCTTCGTGCACGATCTTGCCGTAGGCGAAGCTGTCGGCAAGTTGAGCCAACGGTACGCGAACCGCGGCGATGCGCGCGAGAATTTCGGCATTCGGCAGAACCGAGACGTCGTCTTCTGCAAAATCGATGCCCGCTTCCAACACGGCGATCAGTTCGACCAATTTCTGTTTAATCGGCTGCAGCCGCCTGGAGAGTGCGCCTTCCAGTTGCTGCGCTGAAATTTTCGCCTGATAGAGTGTCTGCGCCTCGATCAAGTCGCGCACTGCTTCGGCCTGCGTGAGATCGATTCGCCCGTTGAGGAATGCGCGCATCGTGAACTCTCCCGGTTCGGCGAGGCGCGCTCCGACGGTTGTGCAGAGTTCTACGATGTGCCTCAATACCACCGGAGAGCCATGAGCGGAAATCTCGACAATATCGTCGCTAGTATAAGAATGCGGTCTGGCAAAATAGGTGACGACTACTTCGTCGATGCGCTGGGAATTCTGGCTCACTGAATCGATCAGTTCTCCGAATACCGCCCGGCCCGGCTGAAGTGGATGCTTCAGGCGCAACATCGGCATCGCGATCTCGCGTGCATTCGGGCCAGCGAGCCGTACAACGCCGATTCCGCCGCGTCCCGGGGGCGTGGCGATGGCAACAATCGTGTCGTCGATGTTCACCGGGCGATTGTAGCGGTTAAGCTATAGAAACAACCAGAGCTGCCGCTGAATGCCTGGTCGGCAAGCGAATCGAGGAAAACGAATTGTCAGTCGCGGACGAATTGCTGAAGGCCAACGAAGAATTTGTTAAGAAGTTCAACCTGGGGGATCTGGCAGTGAAGCCGCGCCGCCGCGTGGCCGTGCTCGCCTGCATGGATTCCAGAATTCTGTTTGAGCGCTGCCTCGGATTGCATCCGGGAGACGCGCACATGATCCGCAACGCCGGCGGCATCGCTACCGACGATGCGCTGCGCTCGCTGATCGTCTCCCATCACCTGCTGGACACGCAGGAATTCATCATCATCAATCACACGGATTGCGGTTTATTGAAGGTGAAAGAATACGAACTGAGGTCGCATCTGACCCAGAAGATGGGCGCTATTGCCAGCGAGCCTGCCCATTTCCACGCCTTCGACGACCTCGAAGCGAACCTGCGAGAGCAGGTTCAGCGGGTGAAGTCGCATCCCTGGATTCCGAGGCATATTCCGGTTAGAGGGTTTATCTACGATGTGAAGACGGGGAAGCTCACGGAAATCAGCTCAGACAAAAAGTAGCTTGCCAGCCTCACCGCGCCACCTTCTCAATCTCCGCCTTCAGCTGCTCGTAAGGCAGCGCGCCCGGATGATACATCGCAACCTTGCCCGTTTTGTCCAGCAGCACCAGCGTGGGCGTGGTCGACGCCCCGTACATGTCGAAGTTGTATTTGCTGATCGGAACCGGCATGTCGAGCAGTCCGGCGTAAAAGTGATGGCGCACGGCGTCGATGTATGCGAGTTCATCACTCGGCGAAGCATGCTCAACTTGCGCCGTGTAACCGTAGAGCTTCGTCGGACCGATCACCGTCAATCCCTTCGGCGCAAATTCGGTTCGCAGCTGCGTAATGATCGGAGCTTCCGCCTTGCAGTCGGCACACCAGTGCGCCCAGAAAAATAGCAGCACCGGCTGACCTTTTAGTTGCGCAAGTGTGGGCGGCTTCGATCCAAGAAATTGCTCTTCCCGCAATACCGGCGCGGGACGGCCCTCAAACGAAAGCAGGTTCAGATTTTTCTGCAGGCGGGCTCGAATCGAGGTGTTGCCATACTTGCGAAGTCCGGCTTGCAGAACAGCTGCGGCCTGGGTGCGATCGCCGCGAGCAGCCAGCACCTGCGACTCGACCTCAATTGCGGCGCCCAAAGCGATCGGCAGGTGCGGCTCTGAATCGAGCGGATGCAGTTTAAGCTGCTGTTCCGCCAAGTCTTCCGTCTGCTTCGCGTAGGATTCCGCCTGTTTGTATTCAAGCGAGCCGAGAGCGCCCCGCGCCAGCCATGAGTAAGCCTCGACGTACTCCGGCGTGATGCCGTTCCGGTTGCGATAAGAACTCAAATAGGAGTCAGCTGCGACCGGGTTATTCTCAGCCAGAGCAGTGCGGACATCCTCGACGATGCCTGCCCGCGCAGACGTTACAAGCGTAATTAGAAGAACGAACCTCAGCCAGCGCATCCTTCCATCATCGTATTTTTCGGTCATTCATGGCAAATGGTCGGCAATCCGGTCAATCCCGTAGATTTTGTAACTGTCTGATTTACAAACAGTTACTCGGTCGCGAATTAAAATTTTGTGGCTTTTTTGGGGCATTTCCCTTAGGATATAGGCGCGTTTGACTTTAGAGTTCTTTCGCAGTACTCAGTTTCTCCGCCAACCAGCGCGTGACCTGCCTGCAGAAGAAGCCTTCCAAAGTTTCAGCGCTACATCAACACAAAGGAAATTAGCAACACATGGAAACAGGAACAGTGAAGTGGTTTAACGACGCCAAGGGCTACGGGTTTATCAGCCGCCAGAACGGCGAGGATGTCTTCGTTCATTTCTCGGCGATTCAGGCTAGCGGCTTCCGCAGCCTCCAGGAAGGTCAGCAGGTACAGTTTGACGTGGTCAAAGGCCCGAAGGGTTGGCAGGCCGAGAACGTGAAGGGCGCCTAAACCATTTCACAGTTGACAATTCGAAAAAGGGCGGCCAGGGATGGCCGCCTTTTGAATTTCTGGAAGAGTTCTTTTGCTGGGAGAATTGAGCAATTGAGCAGTTGAAAATTGGCAATGCGCCAGCGAAGATTTCAAATTCCTCACTTACTAAATTTCGCAATTAATTAATGATTTTCTCGAATCAGCACCACATCCGAGTCCGTATGTCCGCGCACCAGCGCCAACTGCCTTCCGTCGAACGACCAGTGGAAATCGTAGATGCGCTCGGAAGTGAAATCGGTGACCAACTTTCCTTTCGATCCGTCGAGCGGTTGCAACCAGAGATTATCGATGCCATTGTCGCGTGTCGGATAGACGACGGCTTTCCCATCATGACTAAAGCGTATAAGCCCCAGGCGCAGCCGCTCGAAATCCAGCTTTTTCGTTTGCCCCGTTTCCGTATTCACCAGCACCAGCGTGTCTTTGTGTCCCAGAGCATGTTCGAGCGTGGCGAATGCCGCCCATTTTCCATCGGGAGAAACATCGAACTGGCTGTCGCTGATGGCGAGGTTTGAGACTGCCTGCGGCGTCCCGCCGTCGATCGCAACGCGCGCCAGAGTCGCTTGATCTTTTTGATCGATGTAATAAGCCCAGCGGCCATCGACAGAGCAAAGCGGCAGAGTATCGCGTTTGCTCGTGGTCAACTGTTTCAAATTGCCCCCCGACGCATCCGCGCGCCAAATATTGATCTCGCCCGCTGTTCCCAGAGAAAGAAGTTCAAACACCGTATAACGGCCGTTCGCGCAGGCCGAAAAGTCACCGGCCGCTTTTCCTTTTCCTTCCTGAGGCGCGATGACCGTTTTACTTCCAGTCGCTGGATCGACGCGGGTGAGCACGTTTCCCTGGTCGCCGATCAGTTGACCGTCGGCCGTCCAGCTGAAATTTGTATTAGAGCGCGCAGTCGCAACCGCGCGCCCCAGCGCGGCAGGGCCCGGAGTCACAAACAGATTCCAGTGCTCCTCACTCAAAATCGTCGCCAGCGCAAGGCCATTAGCCGCGATACTGACGCCAGAGTAAGTATTTGTGTCGTGCGTAATCGAAGAAACTTTCCCCTGAGGATAAGAAACGAATCCGATTTGCGCCTGATGAAGATCCGTCTGCTCATGGAGCAGACCAAGCAGGCCGACGCCGTTGGGCATCCAGGTTGGGGACGCAAAAAAATAATCTTGCCCTCTGAAGAACGGCTCTTGCCTCCCGGTGACGGCGTCTACGGCGACCAGTCCTTGCACGTATCCTGCATACAGCTCGTTGCAAATAATCGTTCTTCCATCGGGCGACCACGCGGGAAAGGATAATCCCTTCGCCATCGAACCGCTGGTCAGGGCTTTTTCCTGCGAGTCGCTGCCATCGACTGGGCGAACGACGAGCTGATATTTCCCTTCCTCCGGATTGTCGTAGCGCATGAAAGCGTATTTGGTTCCATCGGGTGAGAAAGTGATGTCGGAATCCACATCGGAAGCGAGTTTCTGCGGAATTCCGCCCAGCAGTGCGGAGCGGTAAAGAAACTTTAACTCCGGATTTCCCGGATCGCTGCGCACGAAGTAAAAATAATTCCCGTCAGGAGAAAATTTCAGGCCGTTGTAGTAAACGTCGGCCGGCGGCTGCACCTGCGTATTGCTATTGGTCGGCACATTCCGCAGCCACAGGCTTGCCAATCCATTCTTTCGGGACATGCACAGAACGTATTTTCCGTCGGGCGAGATTGTAGCCATTACCTCATTGCCGCTATCTGTGACCTTGGTTACTGAGATATCGTGGAAGGGAATGGGATGAGCTCGAAAAAAGTTTGTGTAGGTTCCATAGGCCGCAACTGCGCCGAGTACCAACGCCACCGCCCCTGTAATCGCTCGCCGCTTCGCCTTTGTCTGGGTGGCGGGAAGCGTTGCCGCAGCAGAGGGAACGGTAGATGCCGATGCAGAACGTGCAGCTTCGCCCGACAGGTGTGCGGCTTGCACGGCAGATATTCCCGATGCCCCCGTCTGCGCTTTCTTGCGGCCCGATTCGGTATCCCGCTTCAAGCGTTTCAAATCGCCGCGCAAATCCCCGGCGGATTGGTAGCGCAGTTCTCGATCTTTTTCGAGTGCCTTGGAGATGATTTCGTCGAGCTTTGGTGGAATCGACGAATTCAACTGCACTGCAGGCGTTGGATCCAATTCAAGAATTGCGTGGAAGATGACCGCCGAGGTTGCTCCGGAAAACGGCAGCTTTCCGGTGGCCATCTGATAAATGACAACCCCGAGCGAAAACAAATCTGTGCGCGGATCAAGTTCCTCACCCCGCGCCTGCTCCGGTGACATGTAAGCAATCGTTCCAACCGTAGCTCCCGGAGTTGTTAAATGCACTGCAGGCGAATCTTGCGTCGCACCGATGGTCTCCATCGACATCTCAGGGCGGGCCAGTTTTGCGAGCCCGAAATCCAGCACCTTCACTTGCCCGCGCTGCGTAACGAAAATATTCGCCGGCTTGATGTCCCGGTGGATGACGCCCCTGGCATGGGCGGCATCGAGCGCGTCCGCAAGCTGAATGCTCCAATCGAGCAGCCGGTCCAGCGGCACGCCCGTGGCCCCAACGCGGCGATCAAGCGTCTCGCCTTCCAGCAGCTCCATGGCGATGAACGATTGCGCTTCGCCATTCTCGCCCTGAACTTTCTCAACCGCATAGATCGTGCAAATGTTGGGATGGTTCAGCGCCGAAGCGGTGCGCGCCTCCAGCAGAAAGCGGTCGAGCGCATTTGCGTCGCGCGAGAGCTGCGGCGGCAGAAACTTCAATGCGACCTTCCGCCCAAGATCGAGATCCTGCGCCTCATAGACAATCCCCATCCCGCCGCTGCCGAGCTGGCCGGTAATGCGGTAATGCGAGATGGTTTGCCCGATCATGGAATTCGACAAGGAATTTCATCTTAGGAGGGATGAGCAGGGCAGTCAAACGCCCCAAGCTGCTACGACAGCCGATATCCCTGAGAAAATATATTAAAAGCGATTGTCAGCTGCGTGCAGGTTTTGCGCAACCCTGCAGCGCGGAAAGCGGGCCGCTCTTTGGCAAGAGCGGCCTATATTCATCTACTTGCTGATTTCCTAAATAACTCCGCAGCCCTGTACATCAAATTGAGTGCAGTCGCCGGTATTCCCGCCTATGCCCGTGCTTCCGAACAAACTGCCGTCAAATGTCGTTAGGCCCCCGGGATAACCGCCATCGGAACCACCGTTAAAACTGTAGAGCACCGTCGCCGGCCACGGTGTAGTTAAACTCTTCGTCAGCCGAAAAACGACACCGTATCCACGGCTTCCACCTGAGGCAATCGTCGCATACAGATTTCCAGAAGGATCAAGCACGGGCCCTGGAAATGTAGCCTCAATGCTCTGCGGAAGATCCTGCAGTACTTTCTGGGTCCAACCGCCGGTTCCGTCTTTTACCATTTCGTACACCACTCCGCAGGCGTTACCGCCGCAGTCAGCATTCACCACCGGTCCTCCCGTCAACGTCACCCCGTAGAGATTGCCGGATGCATCGGCGGCAAAGTTGCCCAGAGGTTCCGCACCGTCGGCTCCATCGAAAGTGAGCAAAACAGTCTCAGCCCACTCCCCTGACCTATTGGGCGATAATTCATAAACTGTGCCGCACCCAAACGGGCTGCATCTTCCAGTTTCATTCGCACCCGATGATGTTGTGCCATAAAGATTTCCTGCGTCATCGAAGGTCACGCCGCCCTGCGGGTCGTATCCATCCATACTGGCATTGAAGCTGTGCAGTATTGTCTCCCTCCACTCTCCGCTGGTTGTTGGCGATAACTCGAAGACCGTCCCCTCGTTGTTCGTGCCGCCATCCTGCGTTGTGGCGTACAGGTTGCCGGACTGGTCAAAGGCGACTGTGCCCGCCGGACCGGAGCCATCGGGGGCTCCCTGAAAGCTGTACAGAATTTTTGGCGCCTGCCAACCTCCGCCTGCCGTCGGAGAGATCTCATAAACAACCCCACACCCATAGGGGGATATGGGGCATGATCCTCCCGAGGAGGTTATGCCATAAAGATTACCGGAGGCATCGAGGACCACACCGGAGAGGGGCAACGCCCCGTCATTTGGCGTGTCGCCAAATATATGGATTAAATTTATCGTCCACGACCCGCTGGAAGTTGGCGAAACCTCAAACACCGTCCCACATCCGGAGCTGGCTTTGCAGAGCGCGGCCGTGGTGTTACCACCATGCGCGGCAACTGCAAAGATGTTGCCGGCGCCGTCGATTGCCAGCTTGCCGACTGGCAATTCTCCATCGCCCGTCCTTAAAGCAGCCAGGACGTTGAATTTTGGCGCTGTGGGGGTTTGGGCGTTCGCTATTCCCACCGCTAGTACCCACGACAGCGCCGCGATTCTGCACACGAATTTATGAACGAAGCCTTTTGGATATTTCACTGAAGTCTCTCCTCTGACGAATCAACCTAAGACTTTGGTCTCCACACAGCCGAGGGCGGGGACGAAACTCAGCGAATGTGACGATGCCCGAGAATTTGCGGTTGGCAGCTACGGAATAATTTCTTCGCGGCTAAAGGAAATGAGTAGGCGACTGTCTAAAAGGTCGTGACCAAAGCATCGCCACGGTTTGCCCGGTCATGGAATTCGGCGAGGAATTTCATCTTAGGAGGGATGAGCAGGGCAGTCAGACCCTTCGGGCACGGAGATGGACGAGGATCGCGCGCCGAGCAAGTAAAAAACCCCTCCCCGCTGATTGGGGAGGGGTGTGGGTCACAAAGGATGCTTAGTCGTCATCGTCGTCAGACTTGGTTGGTGCCGGGTTGTTGAACTCGCTCGCGGAGCGAACAGCCTTTTCCCCAGGATAGGGCCGCGTAAACCCAGTCGACATGTACCAGTTGAGATGGTTGACGGTGTCCGGGTCTTCGGAGTCGGGTTTGGTCAGCTTTCCGGCGAAGATCTGCGCCTTCTTCTGCACCCAACCCTGCCTCAGAGCTTTCACTGCGGGGCTGCCGCTCGTGTCGGCCGCGCTCGCCGTAACGCCCTGGTTCAGTGGGATATCGTTGGCCACATGCGTCCACGGCAGGAAGTTCTCCGTGGGCGGGTTGTTGGTGAAATCCGTCCTCATCGGCGTCGCCGTGAGGTCGAACTGGTTCATGGGCGGCAGACCGAGGATTTGCTCGATCGTCCGGGTCATGTTGACTTGTGTGTAATAGACGCTGTCGGTGGGTCCGTTCTGCACCGCGTACGGGCTGACGATGTAACCCGGGCTGCGGTGACCGTCAACGTGGTCGACACCGTTCTGCGCATCGTCTTCCTCGATGAAAATCGCAGAATTGGACCACACGCTGCTGTGACTGATGTAGTCGATAATGCGGCCGACAGCGAGATCATTATCGGCCTCTTCTGCCTGCACCGTTGGCGGACCGCCGGTGTGGTCGCACATGATCCACAGGAAGCTCAACGCAGGGACAGTGTTGTTTGCCACGTCGTTGTTGAAATCCTGAACCCATACATCGACCCGGAACTGGTCTGGAATGCCCAGATCGAATTGTGGGAAGTTCGTGATCAGGTGCTGATACACGGCCGGAATAGAAGACTGTGCCTGAACCGTGTTCTGGTAGTACAGAGTGGTTTCGCCCGCGGTTCCAGGAGGTCCGCAATCAGGCCCTCCCTCGTAGCACTGCGAGTCGGCGTAAAAGTCGCTCCAGCTCGGCTCGCTGGTCGAGCCGTTCGGCTGAAGGAAGGTATCGTTCTCGACGTATTCGCCGTAGAGCTTTACCGGCAAACCAGCGGCTGAGGCTTCTGAGAAAAGGAAGCCCTTCTTCTGATAAGCGAGTGCATCGCCGGCGTTCCCGCCGGGATAGCTTCGAACCCAGTCAGGCGACTGGATGTCGTCGGCGTATGGCGCCATGCCTTCGGTGATCCACTGGTGACCGTCAGCCGACTGGCGGCTTGGGTCGTAGAAATTGTCCAGCAGAGGGAAGCGTGTCACCAGGTTGTGTACGTTCGGCGTGATCGGAGTCCCTCCAGCTGCGGAGCCGTCGCCGAATACTGCCAGCGAGGCATCGCCATTGCCGGCGGTCACGTCGCCGAGAACTTGATCGTAAGTGCGATTTTCACGAACGATCACGAAGACGTGCTTGATCAGCGACGGATCGCCGATCTTCGCCGGGATTGCGGCCGGCTTGGCATTCGGGTTGCCACCGGAGGCCGACTCAATATTGGCCGTCCGATTCCAGTGGTTGTACTCGTAAACGTCGGCCGTCATCGTGGCCAGCGTTGCGCTGTTCGGTATCGGCACGATGCTTACCGTGCCGTCGTCCTGGTGAGTGTTGTAGCTGCAGACACCATGGTCGCACTCGAACGAATTGCGCGTGCCGATGCCCTTATCGTTGGCGACAATGAGCACTTTTTGGGTGGCGTCCAGCACGACCGAAGCCGGCGCATAGGCAACCGGAATCATGCCTTCGACCGGCTTCTGCACGCCGTTGGCGAGGTTCACTACCGCGACGGCGTTGGCATTGTAAAGCGCGACGTAGGCTATGCCGTTCTTAGCGTCGACGGCAATCGAATTCGGCGCTGCGCCGTAGGCCGAGCCTTGGCCAGCCACTCCGATCGGCAGCCCAAGATTGATCGTCCGCTGTACGGTGTTGGTGGCCGTGTTGATTACCGAGATGGTGTCGCTGTAAGTGTTGGCGACCAACAGGTTCCCTTCGTAGAAGGCCATCCCGGTGGGATGCAGGCCACCTGTCGAAATATTTGCGGTGACCGTCATCGAAGCCAGATCGACCACGGAAACGGTACCGGTGACCGCAGCGCCAACTACCGGATCGGCGACGATTTCAGTGCCGGCGGACCAGATCTGGAAATCCGCTTCGGTAGCAGCCCGGCCACCCTCGTTGCTGACGTAGGCGGTCGTGCCGGCGTTGTTGATCACAACGCTGTGCGGAGCGTTGCCAACTCGAATCTGCGTACCCTGCGTGTTCGTGACCAGGTTGATCTGGGTCAGGGTATCGTTCTGGTTCAGCAGAGCATAAGCGCTCTGGCCATTGCTTGTGATTGCAACACCGCCGGGATAAGAAGTCGAGGGGCTGTAGAAGGTGCCACAGGGTACGGCATAAGCGCCCGGAGGGCTGTTCGGAAAGCAGGCGATGAAGGAACTGTTCGGCGGCACGCTGATCTGCGCGTCGTCTGACAATAATCCCTGAGCATTGACGTTGGCGACCGTGACATAGCTGTCGTCCTGGCTGAACACCAGGTGTGTACCGTCCGCAGAGTAGGCGATGCCGCTATAGCTGCCGCTGGGATCGTTTCCTCCGTCTGGGATGTAGTTCTGCAGGACAATTCCGGTGTTGGTGTCGAACACTTCGACGGCTCCGTTGCCGTTGTAGGTGTACGTACCCATGGTGAGCACGGCTGCGGTGTGGGTCTTGGGGTTGGGGTTCAGAGCAATAGCCTTCGCGCGGACTTCGATGCCGAGGTTCACTTGGGTGCCGGCCGGGCTGATGATCTGGCCGGAGCTGACGACCCACGAGCCGTTCAACTGCGGGCCAGCGACGTAGGTCGGGTAGTAGAGCTGGGATTGAGCAGCGGCGAGCCCCGAAAGACCCAGTCCGGTCGCCAGCAGCCCAGCAAGCGGACGCAGGCTTTTCCGAGACCTCTTTCGGGACTTATTTCGAATCTTGTTTGAAGACATGTACCGTTCTCCTCCTTAGGTTTTTCCTTACGTGGACGGGATGGGCCGTTGGGACATCGGAGCGGAGTTACCACCTCAAGTCGTGGTGACCAACGTTAGCAAGCGATCTGTAACGGCACGATGACGCGGAGATTACATTTTTGTCATGTTGGGTTTCCGTTACGCGGCGGGAGCGACCGGGACGCGGAGAGTAACCTGTGTCCCCTGCCCAACTTTGCTTGCGATTTCCACATTTCCACCGTGCAGCAGCATGATGCTTTGAACGATGGCGAGTCCGAGGCCAGTTCCGCCGGAAGCCTGAGAGCGTGATTCATCGACGCGGAAAAAGCGATCGAACACCCGCGACAATGCGTCTGCGGGAATGCCCACCCCGGAGTCCGAGACTTCAATGCGAACGGAGGCAGGCTCGACCGAGGCGCCGAGCACAACCGATTTGCCCGGAGGCGTGTGAGCCAGAGCATTCGAAACTAGGTTGCCCACGGCCCTTTGCAGAAGAGAGCGGTCCAGTTGCGCGATCACCGGTTCATCGGGAACAACGGTGGAAAGAGAGACGCCCCGGTCAGTTGCCGGCGCTTCGTAATATTCGCGAATACCCGAAAGCAGTTCGCCGACGTCGATGCTTTCGCGGTGCAAGTGAGCCAGCGGACTTTCCGCCCGGGCGAGAAACAGAAGATCGCCAATAAGATCCGATAGCCGCACCGCTTCTTCCAGACACGAGCCCAAAACCTCGCGGTATTCTTCGACCGTTCGCGCCCGAGCCAAAACTACTTCCGCTTCGCCCCGAATGTTGTTCACAGGAGTTCGCAGATCGTGGGCGATATCGGCTGAGAATCTGGAGATGCGTTCGAAGGATTCTTCCAGGCCATCCAGCATTTTGTTGAAAGTGCCTGCCAAAGATGCCAGCTCGGAAGGATAGCCGTCGGGCTGGATGCGTTCGCGCAAGTTGGTCGAACTGATCAGGCGGGCAGTGGTGGCTATTTCTCTCACGGGACGGATGCCGCGGCACGCGATCTGATATCCGACCAGGGGAAAGATCGCCAAGGTACCGAGAAGGATGAGCCCAAACCGCTGGCGATAACGCGCCAGCAACGCTTCCTGTTGAGAGACATCGATCGCTATCTGCATGCTGTCGGTTTGAGTGGAATTGCCCACCGCAGCCGTGGCGCTCGCCACAAAAAATAAGCGTCCGTTTTTCCCCTGCATGTGCACACCGTGCTCCGGGCGGTCGCGAGTTTGAGCGCTCAATTGCGTTAGATCTAATTGCTGCTCCATCCCCGGGGTCGTCAAGAGCGGAGCGCCGCGTTCATCCAGAAGACGAATATAAAATTGCTGGTATCTCCTCGCCGCAGACTCGAGTTCGATCTCCTCCCGCAATGCGTCCGAATCGTCCGGGCGCTCGCGCAGCATCGTGCGCAGCACATTCACTTTGTCGGCAAGAAACAGGTCCGTGCTTTTTTGCAGTTCCGTGACCAGGAGGAAATAGAGACTAGCGGTGGCGAAGGCGACCAGGGCCAAGCCGGCGAGAACATACCAGGCCGTCAGGCGGAAGGCGAGAGTCCCCAGGAAGCGCGAAGACGGTTCGATTCTATGCCTGGGATTCCATGACATAGCCCGCGCCCCGAACCGTGTGGATCAACTTGAGTGGAAAAGGATCGTCCACTTTACTGCGCAACCTTCGCACGTTGACGTCGACAACATTGGTAGCGCTGTCAAAATTCATGTCCCAGACGGACTCCGCGATCAAAGTGCGCGATAGAACTTCTCCGGCGCGGCGCGCGAGCACCGAAAGGAGAAGGAATTCTTTGGAGGTCAACTCGAGTCGGTGGCCGGCTCGCGTAGCGCGCTGGCGCAGCAGATCGATCTCGAGATCGGCCATGCGGATGGCCTCCTGCCCGCGCGGCGGAGTGCGCCGCAGAAGAGATCGCGCGCGCGCCAGCAGTTCGGAAAAGGCGAATGGTTTCACAAGGTAATCGTCGGCGCCCAACTCGAGTCCTCGAACTCGTTCGTGAACCGCGTCGCGGGCTGTCAGAAAAAGAACGGGCATCTGGCGGCCAGAATGGCGTAATCGACTGAGAACCTGCCAACCATCGAGGCTGGGAATCATGACGTCCAGAATAACGAGATCGAACTCCACTTCCTGCGCCATGTGCAGTCCATCGAGCCCGTCACCGGCCACGTCAACAACGAACCCGTTCTCGCCAAGTCCCTTTTGAAGGAACTTGGCAGTCTTGGCTTCATCTTCGATGACCAGAATTCTCATAAGCTCCGCTGCAGGGTGCAGTGACTAACTCTGTCAACTCAGAAAGTAAGGCAGACAAAATGGCGGTATTCGCGGCAGACTTCACCGCACATCGTTGTTGTCAACTTAGCAGACGACTCGTAACGCTTTTGTTACGGCGAGGTGAATTTTCCGTTACAGGGGCTGAGTTTTCCTCAGGGGGCCCGGCTAAAGCCGCGAGCAGCAAGAATTTGTTTTAAGACCGGCACAAAATCGCCAGGCCGGCCAGTACGCGATGAGTTCCGTGACCACACCCAATCGTAAGGTTTATTCCGGATTGCTTTTCAGTGATTCTGAACTGGGATCGCGTCTCTTAGTGCGGATGCGCAGCCGCTCTGCTACGATGGAGTCCGGCGATCTCATCGAAGCACGCATCAGAGATCGTCAGCATCATCGTCTAGATTGGGACGACGTGCCTATTGGAGACCCGCATGCCCACATCCAGTTCATCGAGTTCCACCATAGAACGATGTATTGAAGAATGTCTGCAGTGTGTGCGCTGGTGTTCAACCTGCGCCGAAGAGAGCCTCACATACGATCCGGCCAAGATGGCGGAATGCATCCGGCTCTGTCATGAGTACGCGCCGGTATGCGGCGTGTGCGTGACTCTCCTCTCGGGGAACTCCAGGTTCGAATATCAGCTTTGCGCCGTCTGCGCCGATATTTGCGAAGCTTGTGCGACAGAGTGCGGCAAATATCCCGACATGGAAACCATGCGCGAATGTGCCGAGGCCTGCCGCCGCTGCGCGAAGACCTGCCGGGAGGTCGCCAAGTCCGGCCCAGTAGAACGCGTTGCTTGACGGCGGCGCAGGCTGGGCGCTGACTCTCTCCCGAAAGCCCTGATGCCGGTTCATCGCCGCGCAACATTAAGCCTCTATACTCGGTCATGAGGAGTCTTCTCGTGCGAAAGGCGAGCGCACTGGCTTTTCTTTTTTTGTCTCTTCTCATTACTGCCAATGGGCAGGCTCCTGCCGATTTCACGGGACACTGGAGTCGGCAGAGAGACTCCGGTACACAGCGCCATCTTGAGATCGAACAGAATGGGCGGAGCCTACGCGTTAAAACTCAGGAAACCAATCCCGAGGGAACGCGGCACATCGAGGTGACCTATGAGATTGGTGGCCCGGCAACCACCTACACGGGGCTTGACGGAGATGAATTCCACTCGTCCGTGCACTGGGATGGCAAATCCCTGGTTTTCGAAATCCTTGAGCACGAGAACGGGAGCCAGATTCCACAGAAGGTGGTTTGGACGCTGTCAGAAGATAGCAGTACATTGCGAGCGGACCGATCTTTGACAAAAACAGGGCAGACGAAGCACTCGCTGACCGAATATGTTCGAGAGCATTGAACAGGCAGCGCCCGGACTCCGGCCAATGAAAAATCGAGAGGAGCGGTCGAACATGACGAATGAAAAGGTGATCATGCTGATTGAAGCAAAGATTCAACCGGAACGCCGCGCGGAGCTTGTTGAGGCGGCGCGACAATACCTGCCATTAGTGCGATCGGAGCCGGGTGTGGAGGGTTTTTACATGGCAGCGCGAAAAGACGATCCCAATACATTGATTTTCTATGAAATCTACAAGTCGCAAGCAGCACAGGATTTCCATCTGCAGCAGGACTTCACTAAGAAATTCCTGGCTATCCTAAAAAGCGCACAAGTTGAAGACCGAGTCCGGACAAACCTCGTCGAGTTGCAGATGGAAGGACAGCTGCACTCCAGCTAGGAAGACTTTCATTGCGCGGCTTTTCCAGGTGAGGCCGCTCACGGCGTGCCGCTACGCTTGTCCAGTTCCGACCCATCGTCGACGAGGGCGCGCAGGGGCCCCAGCCAGCGTTCGTAGCGTCGCCAGCGGGCGACGGAAGTGCGATAGATTGGTTGCCGGGTCTGCCACTTGCTGGGTGTCTTCACCGCCCGCGTGTTGTCTTCGGGGCGCAGGCATGCGTCGTGCCACGCCAAGCCGCACGAGGCGATGACGCGACGGATGAGCGGTTCGGGCGCGCGTGTCAGCTCCTCGTAGTCGACCTCGATGAAGCGATCGCCCGGAAGCACTCTCCGCCAATGATCGACGAGCCGCCGGTAGCTGCGGAAATACGCGACCAGTTCTTCGCCTCCCGTCGGAAAAGCCAGTACCGGATGGAAATGAGTTTGATGAATCGACAGGGCCGTATCGACAGCATCGCGGCGGCAATGGATGATGATGGCGCGCGGGAATGCCATGTGGATCAGTCCCGCCCAGAGAAAGTTGAATGGCATCTTATCGGTCACTCGCGCCGCCTTCGGCGCGACCGCGCGCAAAACGACAAGATAGTCTTTTGCCGACTTGGCCAGAAAATCCGAATGAACAAAAGGTGTATCGTTTCCGGCTGTCCCTGAGTGAAGCCACGCCGCCCCGCGCTCGTTCCAGAAATTCAATTCGCCGCAGGCTCCGGCCTCGGGATGCATGGAAACGATCTGCTCGACGAGAGTTGTACCGGAGCGCGGCATGCCGATGATCAGCACCGGCGTCGCGTCGCTGTTGCCGAATGCGGGTGCCCGCGCTGTCAATTCGGGTGTGAAGAGCGCAATCAGTCGGTCGATCTCGATTGAGAACGCAGCCGAGTCGAACGGCGTAGCGCTCCGGCGCACCGCGTCTGCGGCCTCGAAATGCTGCATTGCCAAGGCATAGTCGCCCAGGTCCTCCGCCGCCTTGCCAATCGCAAGGTGAAGCCGCTGGCATTGGCCCGCCTCCAGTCCCGGCGTGGCCAGGGCCGCTTCCATCCGTTGCAGCAGTCCATCGTCATCGCGGGTGACCGGGCGGCAGCGGACCAGATCGTAATAGCTTCCTGCCAGCATTGGCGCGATCGCGATCGCGCGTTCGAAGCATGCGCGGGCCTCGTCGAAGCGGCCGAACTCAGAGAGCAGATTGCCGAGCAATTCATACGCCATGGCATTTCTTGGATCGGCCGCCAGTGTCTCTCTCAATATTTGTTCGGCCTCCTGGTTGCGATCCTCGATCAGCAGCACCCGCGCCTTGCCGAGGCGTCCAAAGTTGCTCCTGCCACCGCCGGCGGCCGCCCGCCGGAAACAGCCGATTGCTTCATCCAGATGGCCGAGTACGTGGACCAGGGCGCCGGCGCGGAACCAGGCCTCGGTCAAGGACGGCAATAGCTTCGTCGCGCGGTCGTAAGCGGCGATAGCGCCGCCGATGTTGCCCATCTTCTCCAAGGCAATTCCCAGGCGGAAATACGCGTCTGCGTAACTGGGATTGCTGGCAACGGCCTGCCGCAATGCCGCGACAGCATCCGGTATGCGTCCGACCTCGAGGCAGGCGAGGCCAAGATCGTGCTGGATCATGGCATTGGTCGGCTCCAGCAGCGCCGCACCGCGCAACGGCGCGATCGCATCGGCTTGCCGTCCGGCCCTGAGAAACTGAGTGGCCAACGCAAGCAGACGCTCCACCTCCCGAGGTGGCGCGGCTGGGTTTAGAGAGTGAGACATATGAACCTAAGCGTGGAAATTCGTCACCGGGCAATAGCTATGCTGCAGATGCCTGCTCCGCCGCGCTAACCGAGTCGAAGAAACGGAAGAACTGCTCAACATGCGTGACTTGCAGGGCATTGCGCACACGCTCGCAGACTCCGACCAGGGCCAGGCTTCGACCGCCATGCTGCCTGGTCACGTAGGCTCCGACGAGTGCGCCGATGCCGGCGGAGTCGACGTAGGACACTTCGCCCAAATCGATGATGAGAGAACGCGACGTATCAGCGCGTACCGTGCGTTGAAATTCGAACATGGTCGTCAGCACGAGAGCGCCGTCCAGCCTCAGAACCCGTTGTCCGTCGTGGGTTCCAGGCTGATCGTCGATGCGAAGGGTCTCCTGAGGCATGCCCAAGATATTAACGTTTCTGTAATATTC
This sequence comes from uncultured Acidobacteriaceae bacterium, assembly GCA_964530145.1. GTDB lineage: Bacteria > Acidobacteriota > Terriglobia > Terriglobales > Acidobacteriaceae > Sulfotelmatobacter. The sequence continues at coordinate 20,533 of CAZGXY010000026.1, forward strand.
GATTGTTAACGGAGCGTTAAAATTCGCCCGGCAGCGCCGGTCAAATCGCGGCAGCCTGTTCGCGACGGCGGGATTGGATCTCGATGTACACATTTACCAGCGAGATGGCCGCGGGCGTGACTCCCGGAATGCGCGAGGCCTGCGCCAGCGTTTGCGGCCGAACGTGGTTCAACTTTTCTTGTACCTCGCGCGAGAGTCCGCTGATCGACCGATACTCAAACCACTCTGGGATGGCCCGCTGCTCAGATTTCTTCAGGCGTTCCATCGCTCGCTGCTGTTGCAGTAAGTAGCCTTCGTACTTGATTTCGGTTTCTACCGACTTGAGTTCGTTGCGGATTTCCGAAGAAAGCCCGGTCCCGGGCTCACTCGAACGGATCGGTTCTCTCTCAAAGAAAGAAGAATCGATTTGGCGTAGGACCGGAACAACCTGCTCAATCGCGATCTCGGGCCGCTTCAAAAGCTGGGCACAAGTTTGACCGACTGCCGCACTCCAGTCGCGAGCGGGTTCACTGCCGCCGCCGAGAGCAGATTCCTTGTCGCCACGCCCCTCGGAGTGACAACGAGTGATCGAATGACGGGCTGAGATGCCGTTCATCATTTCAGCAGTTAGCCTGGTTTTCTCAAGCAGCATCTTCATGGCCGCCAGCCGCGCCTGCTTGTCTTGAAAATCGTTCCACGCGCCGTCCGATATCATTCCCACGCGTCTGCCATGAGGTGTAAGCCGCCGGTCGGCATTGTCGATGCGAAGATGCAGACGGAACTCCGCCCGCGACGTGAACATTCGATAAGGCTCGTTCGTGCCTTTCGAAATCAGATCATCGATCAGAATCGCGGTATAGGCCTCGGTGCGGCCCAGAATCAATGGCGGCTGTCGCTTGACTTGCAAAGCCGCATTAATTCCTGCCATCAACCCCTGGCATGCAGCCTCTTCGTAGCCCGAAGTACCGTTGATCTGACCGGCCAGAAATAATCCAGCGATTTTCTTGGTCTCGAGTGTGCGCTGCAATTCGGTCGGATCGATCGAGTCGTATTCAATCGCATATCCGGGACGCAGCATGTCCGCTGTTTCGAGTCCCGGAATCGACTGAAGTATCGCCACCTGCACTTCGACCGGCAGCGACGTGCTCATACCGTTCACATAAATCTCGTGCGTGTTCAGCCCTTCGGGCTCGAGATAAAGCTGGTGCATCTCCTTATCCGGAAACTTCACGATCTTGTCTTCGATCGAAGGACAGTAGCGCGGACCGATCGACTGAATCTGCCCGCTATACATGGGCGAGCGGTGAACGTTTTCGCGGATGATGCGGTGAGTTTCCGGCGTAGTCCACGCGAGGTAGCAGGGAACCTGCGATTCATGATGCGCGACGCGCCTGGTGCGGAAGCTGAACGGAGTAGGATCTTCATCGCCAGGCTGCAACGTGAACCGCGACCAGTCGATGGTGCGTCCGTCGAGACGTGGGGGCGTTCCAGTCTTCAGCCGGCATCCGCGCAGGCCCAGGTTCTTAAGCGCTTCGCCGAGCAAGACGGCATTCGGTTCGCCTGATCGTCCAGCGGGATATTGCTGCTCGCCACAATGAATTAAGCCGTTGAGAAAAGTTCCCGTGGTGATAATGACTGCTTGTGTGCCGACGGTGCGTCCATCGCGGAGTTTGACGCCGAGCACACGGCGCTCGGCGGTGGTTGCGTCGGCAAGAGATGCGGGGCTTCGCTGCTGGGCGGCCGGGGCGCCCGTTCCCACATTTCCATTGCCGTTTGCAGGCTGAGTGCTGAAAGCTGTGTGCTGAATGCTCTCGATAATCAGATCCGCAACTTCCGCCTGCTTGATCTTCAGATTCGGTTGCGACTCGAGCACTTCGCGCATCTTTAGCCGATAGGCCTGCTTGTCGCATTGTGCTCGAGGCGACCACACGGCCGGTCCGCGCGAGGTATTCAGCAGTCGAAACTGAATGCCGACCGCATCGGTAATCTCGCCCATGATGCCGCCGAGCGCATCCACTTCCCGAACCAGATGTCCCTTGGCTATGCCGCCAATCGCGGGATTACACGACATCTGCGCGATCAGATCGACATTCAGCGTATAGAGCGCGGTCTTCAGACCCATGCGGGCGCAGGCCATCGCGGCTTCGCATCCAGCGTGGCCTGCGCCAACTACGGCGACATCGAATTGTTCGGTGAAAGACATCCCCAGGATTGGAACCTCTAACGTAGCTCCGTCTGTTCATTCTAACAACGTGGCGGCCGATCGTGACGCGCATAGCGCTGCCTGTGATCTGCTGTCCCTCGAATTCCGAAGCTCTTGCGGTATATTGGTGGGTCACAGCATCCACTGGGGAGGAAACGATGGCTACCGCCGAATTCTTCGAAAAACTGCAATCATCGATCGCAAAATACGACCTGCTCAACCACCCTTTTTACCGTGCCTGGTCGGCAGGAGAGTTAACGCATGACGATCTGCGCGATTATGCCCGCCATTACTACCACCATGTCGAAGCCTTTCCGAGCTATCTGGCCGCGTTCGCACTTCGCCTGGAAGAAGGTGAACTGCGCCGCGCCGTGCTCGCCAACATGTGCGACGAGAAGGGCACGGCTGGAAACTCCAACAAAGATTCAGTGCCGCACTCCGAGTTGTGGCTTGATTTTGCCGAGGGCATGGGCGCGCGGCGGGAAATGAGCTGGCACTTGCCGGTCGCGGAGGTCCGCGAACTCATTTGCTACTTCCATCGCGTGGCCAGTGAAGGCACGCCGGAAGAGGCGCTGGCCGCGTTTTACGCCTACGAATCGCAAGTGCCTCGAGTCGCCAAAGAAAAGGAGCGCGGACTGCGCGAGATGTACGGCGCTGACGACAAGACCTGCGGATACTTCTCACTGCACGCCGCCGCTGACGTTCACCACTCGAACGTTTGGCGCCGCCAGTTGGAGAAACGAGTCGCGACGAATCCCGAAGCGGCCAATGCCGCATGGGATTCCGCCGAAAACACGGCCCGGATGCTGTGGCGGGTTTTGGACGGAATTGAGGCCGCGCGAACGGCCTGCATGGCTTAGATTGTTCAGCTTCGTTTTCGTGGATACGTTCTTTTTGTGACGGTGTTTCTGTTTCGCTGAAACTGCCAGAAATTACTCGTGGCCAAACCCATCCCCATCGGCGTACGCGGCGAGGCGCAGGAAACGGTCGAGTTCAAGCACACGCTGACGGCGCATCATCCTGACTTGCCGCCGGTATACTCAACCCCCGACATGATTCGTCTAATGGAGACTGCCGCTTTTCTCGCGCTCCATCCCTACTGCGAAGGCGACGAGATCACGGTGGGAACCTCAATCAACATTGAACACCGCGCAGCCAGCGGAATCGGCGCGCACATTCAGGCCGAGGCTGTTCTCGAGTCTTTCGACGGGCGTTTCTACACGTTGCGCGTGACCGCACGCGATGACGTATGGGAAATCGGCCGCGGCACTGTGGGTCGGACGGTGGTGAGCGTCGGCAAGTTTCTAGGGAAGTTGAAGGACAAATAGTCGGAGGTGTGGCATGATCAACGGCGCACACGTCGTCATTTACAGCAAGAATTCCGAAGCAGACCGGGCTTTTTTCCGCGATGTCTTCAAATTTCCGTCGGTCGATGCCGGCCACGGCTGGTTGATTTTCGCTCTGCCTCCGGCGGAGGCCGCGTTCCACGACTCCGAGAGCAGCGACCGGCACGAGCTTTACTTCATGTGCGACGACATCGCCGCCACGGTCAACGATCTCAAGGCGAAAAATGTGAAGGTCGCAGAAGTGAAAAAGGAGCGGTGGGGAAATCTGGCCAGCTTGACGCTTCCGGGCGGTGGCACGGTGGGTATTTACGAGCCCAAACATGCGAGCCCGCTGCAGAATCGGGGCTAAAGCTGAGTTTGAAAACGATAACGGCGGCACCTGTGCGAATCGAAGCAGCGCGTATCCAACCATGCGATCCCCGCCCGGCGTAAGAGATTCTGTCTCCATTGAGATTTGCGTCGATTCCGTCGCCTCAGCGATTGCCTCCGAGCGTGGTGGAGCCGACAGGATCGAGCTTTGCAGCAACTTGCGCGAGGGCGGCACAACTCCCAGCGCTGGAACGGTTGAAGTCGTTCGCTCCGGAACTTTGCTCGGCGTACAGGTCATGATTCGTCCGCGCTGCGGTGACTTCTGCTACAGCGGCGAAGAATTCGAGATCATGCGCCATGACGTTCTTGCTGCCCGGCAATTCGGCGCAAATGGCGTCGTGCTCGGACTTCTAAAAGAAGATGGCAGCATTGATGTCGAGCGAACCCGCGAATTAGCGGAACTGGCGCGTCCGCTGAGCGTAACGTTCCATCGGGCATTCGATCTTTCCCGTGATCTGGCCCGTGATGTCAAGGGCGCATTGGAGGCGGTGATTCTCACCGGCGCCGATCGAATTCTTACTTCTGGAGGGAAACCTACGGCGATGGAGGCGCGGTCCATCCTCGCGAAGCTGGTTCAAGACGCGGAAGGACGGATTAGGATCCTCGCCTGCGGCGGCATTAACGCGAGCAACGCCGCGACTATTATCCGGGACGCGGGCGTGAACGAAATTCACGCTGGGTTACGGCGCCCTCTGCGAAATGCCACGCCGGTTCATCCGCAGCTTTCGGTTGGAGTTGAATACGAAAGGGACGCGCAGCGCTTCGAGGTCCGCGAAGAGGACGTGCGGAATTTACGTTCGGCGGTAGATGCTGCTTGAAAGTCTCGACTGTGGTCGGCGTAATCTCGGATACTCACGGCTTATTGCGTCCGGAAGCGCTCGCTGCTCTCCGCGGATCACACCATATCATCCACGCCGGAGACGTCGGCGATCCTGCGATCCTCGAACAACTCGCCGACATCGCGCCGGTCACGGCCGTGCGGGGCAACGTCGATAAGCATGCGTGGGCGCGAAAACTGCCGGGAACGGAAGTCCTCGAAATCGCGGGAGTTTTAATCTATATTTTGCATGATCTTGCGAAACTTGATCTGAACGCCAAAGCGGCCGGTTTCGATATTGTCATCTCCGGCCACAGCCACGTTCCTACGCGAGAGACCCGCGACGGAGTCCTTTATTTCAACCCCGGCAGCGCCGGCCCAAGGCGTTTCAAATTGCCTGTAACCGTCGGAAGACTTCTTATCGGCGACAAATTGCGAGGCGTCGTCCCATCCATAGATATTCTTGAGGTATAGCGACGGATCTCGTGCGTCTGACCCTCCGGCCGCAAACTGCACTGACACCGGATTACAGCCTGACCAACGTCTGATTTGGGAATGTCTTTCCTCACAACCTGCGCCTTTCGTGTGGGGGTCACCTGAGTAACATGTCGCTAGTCCGCCGCGTATGGTATAAAAGCCCGAAGCCCCCATAGGGACATTTTGCTGCGCCGGAGGCACCCGTGAGGGTGTGCGTCCCGCGCTTCTTGAGGAAAGTCTTGAGTTTCATCAACTTCGCAGCCCGCGAGATCAACTGCAAAATCGTGTATTACGGCGCCGGGTTAGGCGGCAAAACCACGAATCTGCAGATGATTTACCAGAAGACCGCGGAACAACAGAAGGGCAAGATGATCTCGCTCGCCACCGAAACCGAGCGAACTCTTTTCTTCGACTTCCTCCCGCTCGATCTGGGTTCGGTGCGCGGCTTCAAAACCCGCATCCATCTTTATACGGTTCCGGGCCAGGTTTTCTATGATGCCAGCCGCAAATTGATTCTGCGCGGCGTCGATGGGATCGTATTCGTCGCCGACTCGCAGGAGCAGCGTATGGACGCAAACGTTGAAGCCCTCGACAACCTTATGTCGAACCTCAAAGAGCACGGCTACGACTTCAATAAGATTCCTTACGTGCTGCAGTTCAACAAGCGTGACCTGCCCAATATCCTTTCCGTCGACGATCTCAGCAAAGAACTCCGCAAGAAGAACGAACCGGTACTCGAGGCAGTTGCCTTCCAGGGCAGCGGGGTCTTCGAAACCCTGAAGGAAATCGCCAAGCAGGTATTGACCGAACTGAAAGCCGGCGGGTAACCCGTCCCCATTCCTCACAGTTGACGAGCGTTCTGTTCGCCGCAACCCCTTGGTCTTACGCACTCTTATAACTTTAGGTTTATCGATAAAGACATAACATTCGCTCTTCGGTAGAACCGCCAGTGCTTCTAAGGTTGCGAACCTATGGCCCTGCCGTTCGGTTTTATTTAATCTCCAGCCATTGCTAAAGTATCGCTGCTGCCGTTCGGCTCTAAGTCCCACCTGACTTGAGTTCCAGGCACCCTTCACCCTGCTCTCGCAGTTGTACTGGCGAACCTTCTAAGCAGCGTCCCGGCTATGAGTCGGCATCACGAATTCGCGTCACTAGCCAGCCTCCCGGTTAGGAGTCTTCGAGGAAAAAGCCTATGAAACCCTTTGTTGCAATTTGGATCGCATTTGCCGCTTCTCTGTTCTCCCTGTTCGCTTTTGCACCTCAGCTGCGTGCTCAGTCTTTGACTTCCGGCGGGATCGCCGGCACCGTGCTGGACCCCAGCGGAGCTGCCGTTCCAAACGCTGCAGTCACTCTGACTAACACCGATACCGGCGGCAAACAGACGGCTAAGACGAACAATACCGGCGCTTATCGCTTCGATTTGCTCGGCCCTGGCAACTATTCGGTGGAAATTTCGGCTGCCGGATTTGAGACCATCCAGGAGAAAGTTGTCGTCAGCATTGGACAGGCGAGCACGGTCGACGTGAAACTCACCGTCGCCTCGGGGAACCCAACTGTGGTGGAAGTGAATGGCGGCGCCAATGTGGTGCAAACAGAAAATGCAAATGTCTCCACCAACATAACTCCGGAAACGATCGCCGATATGCCGAACCCGGGCAATGACCTTACTTACTTCGCCCAGACGGCTCCGGGCGCGACCATGAATACGCAAGCTGGCTACGGCAACAGCGCGACCTTCGGCATTTCGGGAACCTCAAACCTCTTCACCGTTGACGGCATGAACGAGAACGACCCCTTTCTGAATCTGAACAACTCCGGAGCAACGAACCTGATGCTTGGTTCGAACGACGTTCGGGAAGCAACCATTGTAAACAACGGCTACTCGGGGGAGTACGGGGAATTAGCCGGCATGAACGTGAACTACGTGACGAAATCCGGCAGCAACAGTTTTCACGGCAACGCGGAGTACTTCTGGAATGGCAGCACTCTGAACGCTAACGACTGGTTCAACGATCATACGACGCCGGCGACTCCGCGTCCGTTTGACAATGCCAACCAATGGGCCGCTTCCATCGGCGGCCCGATCGTTAAGAACAAAACATTCTTCTTTCTGGATACCGAAGGGCTGCGTTTACTGATTCCCACAGTCGGGCCAGTCAACGTTCCCAGCCCCGCCTTTGAAGCATCGACGCTGGCTAACCTGGCGGCGGTTGGAAACACCGCGGAAGTCCCGTTCTATACCCAGCTTTTCGGTGTGTACAACGACGCCTCGGGCTACAGTCGTGCGGCCAATGTCCTGCCCGCCGGAGGCTGTGACGGCGGCATCGCATTGGCCGGCGGAGCGCCTTGCGCCCTGCAGTTCCAATCGTCTCTCGACAACCTCACTGACGAGTGGCTGCTGACCGCTCGAGTCGATCAGAATTTCGGCTCCGAAGACCGCGCCTTCATCCATTTCCGCACCGACCACGGATTGCAGGCAACCTATACCGATCCTCTGAGCCCGCTGCTCAATGCCCGAAGCAGACAGCCGCAGTATGAAGGGCAGTTGCAGGAAACCCACACTGTCGGTGCCAACGGCATCAACCAGTTCATCGTTTCCGGATCCTGGTATAGTGCGATCTTCTCAACGGCGAATCTCCCAGCCTCGCAGGCTCTTGTGCCGTATGACCTGGATTTTCTGGGTGGAGAGCTGCAAAGCCCTGGCTCCGCAACCGGATCAACAGAATATTCCAGTTGGCCACAAGGCAGGAACGTCACGCAGTATCAGATTTCCGACGACTACTCCTGGCTCGAGGGCAAGCACAATTTGAAGGTCGGCGTGAACTTCCGCCGTAACGACATCACCGACTACACTCCCGGAGGCTTCCAGGCGACCGTCCCGCTGGCGGAGTTTTCCGACCTGTCGAGCTTCTACAACGGTACCGCTACCAGCTATGTGCAAGCCTTCGCCACTCGCCCGACTGAGCCGATCGCTCTTTATGCGCTGGGCTTCTATGCACAGGATGACTGGAGCGTCATGCCCCATCTGAAGCTCACGCTCGCTCTCCGCGCCGAGCACAATTCCAATCCCGTCTGCCAGACGAATTGCTTTGCCCGCTTGAGCAATTCATTTGACAGCATCTCGCACGATCCCACCCAGCCATACAACCAGGCAATTCTGACTGGCCTGAATCAGGCATTTCCCAACTATCAGAACATCAATTGGGAGCCGCGCTTCGGTTTTGCCTGGCAGCCCTTCGGAGATGGGAAGACCGTCTTCCGCGGCGGTATCGGCATCTTCGCCGACATCTTTCCGGCGACTGTCGCAAGCAACTTCGACACCAACTCTCCTCTGAAGAATACCTTTGTGGCTCCCGGGGTGGTTACGAACCCGGCCACCGGCGCGATCACTTACACGCCTCTGGCGCCTGGGGTTCCCGGCGACCTTCAAGCCACGGCTATTGGAGCGAATTCGGCATTCACCACCGGCTTCGCTTCCGGACTCAATATCGCCCAGATCGAGGCTGGTCCCGGTGGAGCACTATTCACTCCTCCCACTATCTTCAACTCCGTCAGAAACATCCATTACCCCGAGTACCAGGAGTGGAATTTCGAGGTGCAGCAGCCCATTGGTTCAAGGATGGCTCTCACCATCAATTACGTGGGCAACCACGGAAGCTATCTCGCTTTGGTGAATCCCGAGTTGAATGCTTACTGCAATGCCACTCCGGTCACCTATGACCCGGCCAGCTCGACACCTTGCTTGGGCGCCCTGGGAGCATCTGCGTTCACCGGCCTGCCGACGGCCCCGCTGGATTCCCGCTTCTCTACGGTCAGCGAGGCTTCCAATCCCGGCGTTTCGAATTACAGCGGCATGTCTGTGACATTTACGCGCCACATGTCCAACAATCTGTCGGTGCAGGCCAGCTACACCTGGAGCCACGCGCTGGATGACATCTCCAATGGCGGCTTCCTGCCCTTTAACGACGACACCAATGTCAGCGTTCTGTCGCCGCAGGATCCGTTCAACTTGAAGACGTACAACTATGGCAATGCCGACTACGACACGAGGCATCAATTCAATGCCAGCTATGTCTATAACACGCCGAATTTGCGCGGCTTGTGGGGAGCTTTGTTGGATTGGACCGTCGCCGGAACGTTTTTCGTTCGCAGCGGCCTGCCGTTTACGGTTATCGATTCCGCGACTACCGGAGTGCTGGGAAGCTATAACTATGGCCCCTCGCCGACTGGTTTTCCGGTCGCGCTCTTTGCGGACTCCTCGGTGGGGCCGATCACGTGCGGTTCCGGAGCGGCGACCACTCCATGTCTAACGCCGGCCGAATTCACTTCGTCGGTTGTCCCCGGCGGCGTAGCAACCTTCGGCAACCAGCGCCGTAACCAGGTCTATGGGCCGGGCTTTTTCGACACAGATTTGACCTTGCTCAAGACCATCCCAATTCCGCATTGGGAGGGCGCGAAGCTTCAGGTCGGCGCGCAGGCCTTTAATGTGCTGAACCATCCCAACTTCGATCAGCCGATCGGTGACATCGCCAATCCGCAGTTCGGAAGCATCGTTCGCACCGTGGCAACTCCGACCAGCATCTTCGGCTCATTCCTCGGAGCCGATGCCTCGCCGCGCTCACTTCAGATCAGGGCACAGCTGCAGTTCTGAGAGCGGACACAAAACGATCAAAGAATAGCCCGGCTTCGCCGGGCTATTCTTTCTGGTCTGGCGATAGCTCTTGTTCAGTGAACGGAGAATGCGCCATCTGGGGTAAGGTTCGACGTGCTTCTGTAGTCCGGCCGGCGCGAACTCGCTCGTTCATCTAGAATGCCTGCTGAAGAAGTTACTGCCCACTTCGATGACGACAGATCCCCGCACTGAAACGCCCGACTGGAAAACTCACGGCCTGCGCATCATCCGCAGTGGCGACCTCGACACCAACACGCCCCAAACACCCGGGATGTCCCGCGCAGAAGCCATTTCTCATGCCACGGTCGGAGCGCAAAAGTTGTGGGCCGGAACTGTAGTCGTTCATCCCAACGCCAAGACCGGCCCGCATCATCACGGGGAACTCGAAACCGTGATCTTCGTCGTGCGCGGCCGCGCCCGCTTTCGCTGGGGCAATCGTCTCGAGTTCGTCGACGAAGCCGGCCCCGGAGATTTCGTCTACGTCCCACCCTACGTCCCTCATCAGGAACTCAACGCGCGCAAAGACGATCCGGTAGAAGCGGTCATCGTGCGCAGTGGGCAGAAGCCCATTGTGGTGAACCTGGATATCGAAAGCCCCGAGGATGCGGCGGCAACGGGAGAGGATGATCCGTTCCATTCGGCGAGAGAGTAGCGGAAGGGCGCTGTTCTCGAAGAGGCAGGCCCTGGCTAGCCATATCATTCCGAGCGCAGCCGTTTCTCGGCGGGAGTGAAGGATCTCATCTAACCATGAACTTCGGCGGGTAAGATTCCTCTACCCTCTGGTGAACGCACGGAACTTCGGAATGACGCCGTCGAAACCGTTACCCGCATCCCACTGGCCCAAATTCATTTCTTCGGCGGTCTGTCCGTGGCTGTGACAACAAAAAAAAGGCGCCGGGAATTCCGGCGCCGAGAACGCTCGCGAGATGCGGTCTAGCGAGGGTTACCTACTCGAAACTTATTTGCTCTCCGCGATCGGGCTTGCGCCCAGATCGCGGCGGCCGTTGACCGCTGTGCGCGCGGCGCGTGCTGCAGGCATATTCGCCGCTGCCGCTCCGTAGCGCTCGAGCAGAACCGGAGCCATAGTGTTTTCCGCTTCCTTGACGAAGATCATCTGCGCTTCAGAAGCCATGTCGACGCGGACGAAGTCTCCCAGCTTCACCTGTCCGGTCGCGACTAAATTCGCCAGCGGAAAAACCAGGTGCCGCTCGATCGCGCGCTTCAGATGCCGCGCCCCATATCGCGGATCGGTTCCTTCTTTCAACAGGAACTGCTTCACTCCAGTCGTGCAATTGAACACAAACTGATTCGCGCCGGCGGCGGTCAGCACGCGCTGTTGCACCATGCCCAGTTCAATCTCCAGAATCTGCGCCAGATGCTCGTCGCGCAACGTTTTAAAGACCACAGTCTTATCGATGCGGTTCATGAATTCCGGCGTAAACTTGCGCCGCGCCGCCTCTACTGCCGTGCGCTGAATTTTGTCGTCGAGCTGGTTATCGACTTCAACCGCTTTCGGCGCAAAGCCAAAGCCGCCATCGACCAGGTTCGTCATCTCGCCCGCGCCCAGGTTTGAAGTCAGAATGATGATGCATTGCGAGAGGTCGACACGTCGGTTGTCGCCGAGCGTCAGCGTCGCTTTGTCGAGAATCCCCAGCAGCAGCTGCCAGAGCGAATCGCTCGCCTTCTCGATCTCGTCGAACAAGAGAATCGAGAGCTTCAGCTTCTCGGTAAACCATTGGTTCAACGCTTCCTGCGTCAGCAGGGGATGCGTCTCGCGGTGTCCCAAATATCCCGGAGGCGAACCAATCAGCTTCGCAATTTCGTGGGAGTGCTGGAACTCAGCGCAATCGATCTTGATGCAGGCATGCGAGTCGCCGAACAGCGCCTCGGCCATCGCCTCGACCACGCGCGTCTTGCCCGATCCCGTCGGCCCCAGAAAAAGCAGATTGCCTACCGGACGCCCCGGCGCGTTCAAGCCCGCCAGAAACATCTGGTAGATCTCGGCCACTTTTTCGACGGCCTGGTCCTGACCCACGATCCGGCGGCGCAGTGCGGCTTCAAATTCCCCAGCGTCATTGCTGCGGCGGTTGGGATCGAGTACGGTAGCGAGATTCGTTCTCATAATTTGTCTGTCTTTCCCCAGGTCGTATGCTCGGCCTTTTAATTTGCCCTTGGCGCTTTTCCCCCGGCAGATTCTCCGTTCGCGAGTGACAATTTTTGTCAACCGGAACCAGCCGCTACAGCGCGTCAGGCTGACTTGGAATAAGCACGCCTCGGACCACCGGACCACGACCCGCCGCTGACGCGAAAAGCCGCGTTTTTGCTGGATTTACAAGACAGGCCAACGATCTTAGCCCAACCGCGGTGGAAATATAAGAGTGAGTAACGGAAATACTTTGCGCAAGCTGGAAAGGAGGTTTTTCCCCGCGTCGTGAAACCGCTCTGCTGACGATTCGCCCAATGATTCATTCTGCGTTAGCTCAAGCGTTTGTCGAGCCAGCCATTTTTCTCGAGCCAGTCGTTCCGTCTCCGCCCGATTCCCGCGTTGGCAATGGCAAACCGTGGAACCTCAGGGGAGATGACCGCTAGTAACTAGGAAGAGCGCGGGTTGGGATTTAGCATCGCGGCAGTTGCTACCCGGAGGAGTTCTTGCGCCGCTCGTCTGTCCTAACCATCGCCGCCGTGTCGTGTCTATTGTGCGGAGTTTCCGCGATTCGTCTCAACTCCCATTTTGCCTCTGCCTTTGCAGCCCAGCCGCAGAACGCGACGCTGCAAAGTGCTGCGCAGCAAAGCGCGCCAATTGCTCCGCAACTGATGCCGGCCAGCGCGGTTGTGCCGGCGACCGCCAAACCGGCAGACATAACCTCGTCTTCGTCGCTGCGAATGCCCTCGCCCACTGAGCTTTATACGGCCAAGCGCGGCGACAGTCTTCCCACTGTGGCTCGCCATTATCTGCAACTCACTTCCTACCTGACTTCTTCGGAACTCAGCGAGGCGATTCGGGCGGCGAATAAGAATGTGGGGTCGAGCAACATCCTGAAAGCTGGCGAACAAATCACAATTCCTGGCATCCTTCCGGCACCGATCATGGAAAAGACCGTCGCCGTGCCCGCAGATTTCGAGGTGCGCGCCATTTATCTAACCGGAATCATGGCCGCCAGCGATCACGGATTGCGGATTATCCGCCAATGGCGTGCGGTCGGAGGCAATGCTGTGGTCTTTGACATTAAAGATTCCGACGGCAGTGTGACCATTCCGTTCGAACATCCACTTCTGGGAAAGCATCAGGTTTATATTCACGACCTGCCCAAGTTCATTCATTTTCTGCACTCCGAGAACATGCACGCTATCGCCCGCATCGCCATCTTCCGCGACCAGCGGCTGGTGACTGAGCATCCCGAACTCGCCGTGCAATCGAAGAAGAACCGCCTGCCCTGGCGGGAAAACGGAAAACTGGTTTGGACGGATTCTTCCAACCCCACGGTCCAGGATTACAACATCGCTTTAGCGAAGTTTGTGGCGCAATCCGGAGCGGACGAAATTCAGTTCGACTACGTCCGCTTTCCGGCCGAAGGCGATCAGAAAGATGCAAGTTTTGTCTTTCAGAGCCAGCAGGAAAACCGGCAAAACCAGCAAGAACCATGTGGCGACGCGCGCCCCGCCCGTCCGGCAGATGCGAAGCAAGGCAGAACTTCCACAAAAGCAGGTCCCTGCAAGAGTGGGGCCTCGCGTGAAATGCAGCGCTCCGATGTAATCACAGCGTTCCTGAAAAAGGCTTACGCCCAGTTGCACCCCACTGGCGCGCTTTTCTCGCTCGACGTTTTCGGGGTCATGGCGTGGCAGCGTCCGGTCGATCTTTCGCATACGGGGCAGGACGTCGTCGGCATGGCGAAATATTGCGATGTGCTCTCGCCGATGATCTATCCCTCACACTTTTTTGGCATGGACAAAATCGAGCATCCCGGTGACGCGCCTGAGCACTTCATCGGTGAATCCATGGAGCGTTTCGAGTTGATTACGAAAGGCAGTGGCGTTGTAATCCGCCCATGGCTGCAGGCTTTCCACTGGCGCACCAAGACGTACTCGCCCGAATACATCAAGGTGCAGGTTGCTACGGCCAAAGCGAAGGGCGGAATCGGATTCTTGTTCTGGAACGCCGCGAATGACTATAGCAAGCCGTACGAGGCCATGCCGGAGATGACAGCCGACAAGGACAAATACTTCCGTGGAGATGAGTTCACGGGCACGACGGTGAAGGCGAGCGCGACGCCGCCGGCGCTTCCGGCGCCATCAAGCCACTAAGAACGCTTCCGAGGACCCCGCGAAGCTGGATTTTTCGACGTTGCAACCCACAAATCATCTATCGCGGATACCGTTTGCTAGCATCGAAATTTCAGAAAATCCCCAAGGCGGGATTCCAAGCTGAGTCGGCTATAATGTTCTGTAACGTGGGTTGAGGTTCGTGCCTCGGTCCCCCTGAAGTGCCAGAGCAAGGATTCAGCCGCGTTACTGCGCGAGATTGAAACAACGACCTCCACGAAGGAGTCCGCATGGCTATCCAGAAGTTGGAAAGTATCTGGCACAACGGCAAACTTATCCCGTGGGATGAGGCGACAATTCATGTGATGTCGCACGTCGTGCATTATGGTTCGTCCGTCTTTGAGGGAATTCGCTGCTACGCGCCACCGTCCGGCCCGGCGATTTTCCGCGCCAACGAGCACATCGACCGCCTGTTGAACTCCGCGAAAATCTACCGCATCGATGTGGATTACACTCGCGATGAGATTGTGAAAGGCATGTGCGAGACTGTCGGCAGCAACGGCCTTTGGCCGTGCTATGTGCGCCCCGTAATTCTTCGCGGTTATGGCGAAGCGGGGGTGAATCCCTTTAACTCGCCCACAGAGGTCTACGTCATCAATTATCCGTGGGGAAAATACCTGGGTGGCGAAAACGATGGTTGCGACGCCTGCGTTTCCTCGTGGACACGAATCGCTCCCAACACGCTGCCCGCGATGGCCAAATCGGGTGCGAATTACATGAACTCGCAGCTCATCAAGATGGAAGCCATTGTCAACGGTTTCGCCGAGGGCATTGCGCTCGATGTGAATGGATTTGTGAGCGAAGGCTCGGGTGAGAATGTTTTTGTGGTACAGCGCGGCAAGCTGATCACCGCTCCTCTCAGCAACTCGGTGCTGCCCGGCATCACGCGCGATTCGGTTCTGCAGATCGCCGGCGATCTGGGGATTCCGGTCGCCGAGCAGATGATTCCCCGCGAACTGCTCTACATTGCCGATGAGGCTTTCTTCACCGGCACGGCGGCGGAGATTACTCCGATCCGCAGCGTCGACAAGATCAAGGTCAGCAAGGGCGGAATCGGACCGATCACCAAGGCGATTCAGAAAGAGTTCTACGCCATCGTACGCGGCGAGAAAGACGATCGTCACGGATGGTTGCATCCGGTGCCGGTGGGAAGCAAGCAGCCGGTGGCGGTTTAGCCCGAGTTTTACAGGGTCTTGCTAGTGAAGGGGCGCGAAAAATCGCGCCCCTTCTCTTTCTTGGTACGTTTCAGTGCGTACGCAAATTAATCGCCCGCCAATGCCGTCATGCCGAAGTCCCGCGCTATGCAGCGGGGCGAGGGGTCTCGCGGGAAACAGCATCTCCGATGTTCGGTCTTCTTACATTTCCGCCGATTCGGTTATCCTTCTCACCATGAGTGGCAGAACCGAAGTGCTCTCATCGACGCGCCACGACAGCGAATCGTTCGCAAACTCCAGCCTGGCTATCGTCTGGGCGATTGCGCTCGCCAAGCTGGTCTTTCATATTTATTTTAACAATCGTTATGACTACTTCCGCGACGAGTTCGATTACATCGCTTGCGGCAACCATCTTGCATGGGGATATGTCGATCAGCCGCCGCTGATTCCGTTTCTCATCCACATCAGCCGCGCCGTGCTTGGTGATTCCCTCCGCGCCATTCGATTTATTCCCGCTCTGGCATCGTCTCTTCTGCTGGTGCAGGCTGCAGTTATTGCTCGCGAGTTGGGCGGCCGCCGTTTTGCGCTGCTTCTCACTGCAATCTGCGTTGTGGTCGCGCCGCAATATCTTTCGAACGGCAGTCTGCTCGGCACCAACTGCCTTGAGCCAAATCTATGGATGGGTTGCGCCTATTTCGCCATTCTCGCGATCAAGGGCAATAATCCCCGCTACTGGCTGTGGTTTGGCGCGGTCGCAGGAATCGGCATGGAAGAGAAGTACACGATTGCGCTTTTCGGCTTCGGCGTGGTCGTCGGGCTTCTGCTCACGCCTCAGCGCCGCGTTTTTTTCAATCCGTGGATATGGCTCGGCGGCGTCGCCGCCTTTCTCATCTTTCTTCCGAGCCTGCTCTGGAATATGCGCTACGATTGGCCTTTCCTGCAATTGATGCACAACATCCGTGCCGAAGGTCGCGATGTTGTTCTCGGGCCGATCGATTATTTTGCCCAGCAAGCTCTACTCGTGAACCCGTTCACCGTTCCGATCTGGTTGACTGGCCTTTTCGCGCTGCTATTTTCTGAGCGGCTCAGGCCGTATAGATTTCTAGGGTGGACTTACCTGGTGTGTTACGGAGTGCTCTTTGCGCTGCACGGAAAAAATTACTATCTCGCGCCTGTGTATCCCATGCTGCTTGCAGCCGGAGCTGTAGTGATCGACGAAGCGATCGACCGAAAAAGAATCTCCTGGCTGAAGCCGGCAATTGCGGTTGCCCTGCTCGCGAATGGCGCGTACTTAGCTCCGATTGTGATTCCTATGCTGTCGCCAGACCACTTTTTGGCTTACGCGAAATATCTGCCGATGAAGCTGCCAGTCATGGAGCACGACCATTCTCGCGCCGCACTGCCGCAGTGGTATGCCGATCAATTCGGATGGAACGAAATCGTCGCGGAAACCACCGTCGCCTGGAGTCAACTGACGCCGGAGGAGCGCGCCGGCAACAACTGCGGCATCTTCGCGCAGGATTACGGACAAGCGGGCGCAATCGATTTTCTCGGACGCAAGTTCGGCTTGCCGAAATCTTTAAGCGGGCACCAGAGCTGGTTTCTCTGGGGCCCGCGCGGCTATTCGGGCAACTGCATGGTCGTTCTTGACGACACCCGCAAGAAGCTCGAAGAATTCTGGAATAACGTGCAATACGTCGGCGACTCTGCCGATAGTCCTTGGGCGCTGGAAAAGGACATTCCGGTGTTCATCTGCCGGGGCGCAAAGTTCGGCACGATGGCTGAGCTGTGGCCGAAACTCAAACGCTGGAGATAGTTTGCCGGCAAGGCCGAGGAAGTGATTTGCGAGTAGAAAATCTGCCCTTGCCCAGTCCGTCAGAATCGGGCTTTTGGAATCGGCGGCGGGTAGTCGAGTAAAATGGCACCGCACCAAATTTCCACTCGCCACCAACTAATTTCCCAGCCTCTTTATGCCTAGAGCATTGCAGGACAGGGTAGGGCTACCGCTATTTTGCCCAAGCATGTCATTGGTTATCGCGTCCTCTCCCTTGTAGGACTGCCCGTTGATCGAGAAATATGCCCCAAACACGTCCTCGTTGCTGTCGCATGCGGCTCCGTTGTAGAACGCCGGACCCACGCTCTGGGACGTGTTCTGGAACTGATCGAAGAACAGCCAGCCTTGTGCCCCTGAATTATTCTCGATGCCGCTCGTGACACTTGAGCAACTCCAACCTGAGAGCGCCGTGTTTGGATAGCTAAAACTCGGCTGCTGCCCGGTGCTTGGAAAACTCACGATGCTCTGGTTGTACCAAGCTTGATTCTGCGCGCTGCAGGTGGAGTGCGCAGTTATGTTAGAGCCGCATGCGGGCATGGGATTGGGACTGCAAAGCCCCGCGGTCCGATCCTGCGACCACCCGTCCACTTCGCCATTATCGGGATTGATGTACTCCAGGCTGTCTCCGGGAGGGTCCAGGTGTGGCCAGCTACCGCATCCTGGTTCCGTGACGCCATTATCACAGATGAAAGTGGCCTGGGCGTTTGCCCCATTCTGAAACTCGCACCCCTGCTCGATATCGCTGAAGACCGGCCCGTTTTGCAGCAAAGCCTTATCGACGTAGCCTCCACCCCAAGTGGGCGTGCCTCCGACGCCAGCCTGATACCAAGTCAGCGCGTATCCCGCTGCCCCGGCACCGCCGCTATCCCCGTGCACGCACATACCTCCCTGGTACTGCGCCCAGAGGCCCATCCCCACTTTAGTGTTATCGGAGCCGTTCCTGATCCAGTTGAGTACGCTGGCAGGGCGGCAGGCGGCATTGAGGATGCTAAGCGTGTGACCTCCGCCGCTGGTGTTAACGTTCTCCCAATCCTGCGCGGCCTTGATATCTCCGCCCCATACAACCTCTATTACCTGATAGCCAGCATTGGAGTAGTTGCCCACGTATGCCGCAAAGGTGCCTGGCGTTTTTCCGCCCCCGTCGCCCGCCAACATGACAATCGTTCCTTGCGGGCTCGTCCCGTTTGCCGGGGGCGCGACGCCGTAGTAGAAGTTGATGTCGTCCACATTCGGACAGCCGGATACTGTAGCCTGCCAGCATGTTGCAAGATTAGGACTCAGATTGCGGTACTGCTGCAGCGACGAGCAGTTCGCTAGCTGGCTGACAGATGATGCGGCGACGTTGCCTAGCGCGGTTTGGCTTGCAGCCCGCGGCAGATAAATTGATTCGCTCAGGAACAGCCCGACGGCGAGCGCCAACAGGGCCGAGATTTCCGACCTCATTTGCCTACCTCCTCCGTTTACCCATACTTCCGGGCAACAGCACGACGGCCCACAATAATCCGCTGGGCGATCCTGGAGGAAGTTGCAACCGTGGTTCGGCCGTCGCGCAATTTCCGACGGCAAAAAATGAAGGCTTTCAAAGGAGCGGCCGTAGGTGATAATCTCCGAGATTGGCGTGGATGTAAGGTGAAGGAGCAGTTATGGGCGTCCGGATTGCACGAATCGCCTTCCTCGTGACGACGTTGGGCGCGCACGCCGTGGCGCAGTTCGAA
This sequence comes from uncultured Acidobacteriaceae bacterium, assembly GCA_964530145.1. GTDB lineage: Bacteria > Acidobacteriota > Terriglobia > Terriglobales > Acidobacteriaceae > Sulfotelmatobacter. The sequence goes on from CAZGXY010000026.1 coordinate 39,419, forward strand.
ACTCGCACCACCTTTTTTCTCGGTCTGAATGGAACGAAGTCCTTCGTCGTCGGCGATTTTAACCGAGACGGGACCCCAGACTTCGCGACGCTGAATGACTACCCTGAGGGAAGCGTTCAGATTTGGCTGGGTAACGGCGACGGAACGTTTCGGATGGGCTCGAACTACGCCACTAAAGTTGGCTTTTATGGCGTCACTGCCAGCCTCAGAAACAATGGGATTCTCGATCTGGTGTTCGGCGGCGCCGGCACAGATGACGTGTACGTCATGCTGGGCAACGGTGACGGCACGTTTCAGCCCCCGGCAAGTTACCCGACCACCGCGGCTTCCTTCATGATCGCTATTGGCGACTTCACGGGCGACGGCATTCTGGATGTTGCTGACCTCGAGTCAACTAGCTCGGGGGGGATAGTCTGCAACTGCATCGAGGTGCTCCCCGGCAATGGCGACGGCACTTTCGGCACCGCTGTTTCTACCATTCCTGTGCCCTACAACATCGACGGCCTTACGCTTGCCGCCGGCGACTTCAACAACGATGGCAAGCTCGACGTGGTTGTGGGAGGGGGGGTTGGGGACACGGACCAGTTAGATGTGCTGCTCGGCAACGGCAATGGCACCTTCACTCCCAACGGCTTCTACATTCTTGGCGCCCTGCCGACAACCATCGCTACTGGATATTTCACAAGTGACAAGAGGAAGCTCGACTTGGCGCTGACAAATGCGACCGTAATCGACGTGCTGCTCGGAAACGGCGACGGCACTTTTCAAGACCCAGTTCTCTACCCCACACACTCCCCAAGTTGGTTGATTGCACAGGACCTCTACGATGACGGAGTGACCGACCTGGCGGTAACCAACGGGAGCCTGCCAGATTTGCCTCCTCCCGGCGTATCGGTCTTCAAGGGGAATGGCGACGGATCCTTCCAGAAAGGAGTGTTCTACCGCGCGGGGACGGGAGACGGAGGCCAGTACGTCGCGGCGGGCGATTTTAACGGAGATCGCAAGCCCGATCTCCTTGTTCTAGAACCGGATATTGGTTACATGATTACATTGCTTAACACCGGCACGGTCAGCTTTTCGCCGACCACGCCGTTGACCTTCGCAAGTCAGGCAGTGGGCACGACCAGCGGGCCGCAATCTGTAACACTCACCAACATGGGCTCCGCCGAACTAAAGATTCAGTCGATGGAAGCCAGCAATGAGTTCGAGATGAAATCCACCTGCGGCACAAGAGTGGCGGCGGGTGCGAAGTGCAAAATCAGCGCAACTTTCTCGCCAACAAAGAAAGGCGTGAAGACTGGCGCGATTACCGTCATAGATAGCGCCTCGTCGAAGCCGCAAGTGATTGAACTTCTCGGGACTGGGACCTAAGGGGAGCTGGAGGAGAAGTTACCGTTCTCTTGGGCGAAGGCAATGGGGGATTTTATACGTCCGAGACATATTTCGGCGCTGGAGGCCTTATTCTGGTCGGCGACTTCAACGGTGACGGCATACTGGACCTTGTTGCATCGCAGGACGGAGCTGCCGAACTTCTGGGCAATGGCGACGGGACTTTTCAGCCCCCCGTTATTTACGACAGCCCCATCGGGGGCCCTTGGGCTGCGGGTGATCTGAACGGAGACCACAGGCCGGATCTGATCTTGTTTGGCTACGGCGGTGAAGATTACTCCGTCGCGTCGATGCTTAATACTGGCGCACTCAGTTTCGATCCGAGTTCTCCGCTGGCCTTTCCAGTGACGCTCGTTGGAGCCACCAGCTCGCCGGTCTCGGTCTCGCTTACGAACACGAGGTCCAGGGACATACCTGTCTCGTCCATTGCAGTTTCCGGAGAATTTGAACTAGGAAGCGGAACCACCTGCCAGACTTCTATCTCGGGGGGATCAAGCTGCATCATCGAAGTCGTTTCCAGCCCGCAATCGGCGGGACTTCACGTTGGCCTCGTGATGATTGTCGACGGGGCGTCGTCGAAACCGCAGGTGGTCGAACTCTCCGGGCGCGGCACCACTCTGAAGGTGGCCCCCGCGACCTTAGGCTTCGGAAGCCAGGACGTGGGAACGAAGAGCAGGCCGCAAAAGTTCACAGTCACGAACGAGGCCGGCACCGCAGCTGGCATTACCTCGATCGGGGTGGGCGGACGCAACTTCCGCGATTTCTCCGAAACAAACACCTGCGGATCTATCCTCGATGAGGGCGCGAGTTGTGTTGTCTCCGTTACTTTCTCGCCTGCGAGCAGAGGGCCGCGTTCCGCGGAGGTATACATTAACGTTTCCCCGGAAGGCGGCAGTCCAGCGCCGGTCATTCTGTCCGGGGACGGAACCTAATTCTACGGTTCCCGTTCGCACGGATCGGGATTGCGCAGGTCCTGGCTGGGCGAAGGCCCTTCAGTGGGCTCTGTGAACACACTCCGCAGCCAGGTTGTTAGGCCCTCCTCCGGCCATGTCGTATTGAATTGCCGTAAGGCCGCTTTCGCCGCTCAGGGCAGCAACGGTCCCATCGATAACCCCTTCTGAGCCGCCGCAGTTATCGACAGCGTAAAGATTGTAGTTTGGCGGCAAGTTTGAGGAAGTGATTTGCGAGCAAAAAATCTCCCCTTGCGGGCTGGAGTTGTTCGGACAGTACTTCTGAGTGTAATTAGTGGCGCAGTTGTTATTGTTGGGATTGTAAACGCTGCGGCAAAGCCATCCAGTCATCGCCGTGCTTGGGTAGCTGAAGGTTGGCGTCGCCCCAAACCCGAGACGATTGCTTGACATCAACTGGCGAGGTCATGAACAATCTTCCGGCGCGCCTGTTATGAATTCGCGTTTCGTTCGTCTAATTTGTGAGGGATCTCTAATGTGCCTTTTTCGTGCAACCGCTTGCCTATGCCTGCCGTTTATTCTGGTAGCGATGCTTTCCGCGCAGAACGCCGCCGTCTCTCAGCCGACCGTCTGGGCCAGCAAGCCTGACGCCACGGGATTCGAAAAGATAGAGAACGATCGCCTCGATGCGGGCAAACTCGCGATCGACGAGATGCTCGCTGTGAAAGGACAGCGCACGATTGAGAATACTCTCGTGCTCTATGACGAGGCAGTGCGCCAGAACAACTCTGCCGGATATTTCGCTTCCCTCATGGAACAGGTGCACCCCGACGCCGGCTTCCGAGACAAGGCTACGGCAATGCTCACCAAGGCTAGTGCCGCGCAGACTGCGATTGCCCTGAATCACGACGTCTACAACGCGCTCGCGGCGCTCGATCTTTCCTCAGCCGACGCCGCCACGAAGTATTACGTGCAGCGGCAGCTTCTTGAATTCCGCCTCGCCGGCGTCGACAAAGACGACGCCACTCGCACCCGCCTGAAAAAACTCAGCGATCAGGCCACCGACGAGCAGTCGATGTTCGACCGGAATATCTCCGATGGCAAGAAAGAAGTCACCGCTGATCTCTCCGAGCTTGACGGCCTGCCGCAGGATTACATCGACCGCCACAAGCCCGATGCCGGCGGCAAGGTGCACATCACCACGGATTATCCCGATGCGCTGCCGGTCTTCAACTTCGCCAAGAGCAACGATCTGCGCAAGCGACTCTCGCTGGCTTTCAATACGCGCGCGTATCCCAAGAATCAGGAAGTGCTTACCAGCCTGATGAAGACGCGCTACGAAATTGCGACGCTGATCGGTTACTCGTCATGGGCCGATTACAACGCCGCCGACAAAATGATGGTGAAGGGCGATAAGATCGGCGATTTCATTCAGCAAGTGGAAGACGCATCGCGTCCGCTGGCGAAGAAAGAATTTGCCATGCTGCTCGCTGAGAAGCAGAAGACCGAACCTGGCGCGACTCAAATCTGGGACTACGAACGTGGCTATCTTTCCGAACAAGTACGCCGCACCAAGTTCGATTTCGATTCGCAATCGGTGCGTCCTTATTTTCCCTTCATGCAGGTGAAGCAGGGAATTCTCGATGCGGCTGCCGATCTTTTCCACGTCAGCTTCGAGCAGGAGCCGAACGTTCCTTCGTGGGATCCGGCAGTCGAGACCTGGATCGTCATCGACCATGGCAAGCCGATTGGCCGCTTTTATCTTGATATGCATCCGCGGGCGGGCAAATACAGCCACGCCGAGATGGCGCCGGTGCTCGATGGCATTCGCGGTAAACAGTTGCCGGAGGCGATTCTGGTGTGCAATTTCCCCGTGCCGACGGCGACCGATCCCGGCCTCATGGATTACGGCGACGTTGAAACGTTCTTCCACGAATTTGGACACCTGATGCACCATATTCTCGGCGGCCGGCAGCAGTGGGCCGGCATCAGTGGCATCAGCATGGAATCCGATTTCGTCGAAGCGCCGTCGCAGATGTTGGAAGAATGGATTCGCAGCCCGCAGGTGCTGGCCAAGTTTGCGCGCAACTACAAGACCGGCGAACCGATCCCTGCCGAACTTGTCGCCCGCATGAACCGAGCCTCGGCCTTCGGCCGCGGCGGCTGGGTCGACCGCCAGAATGCTTTTACGGCGATATCCTACGACATCTATAAAACCAAGCCTGAGGATGTGAACCTCGACAAGGTCACGCTCGACGACTCCGCGCACTATACGCTGTTCGCTCCTCTGCCCGATGGGCACATGTGGGCGTCCTTCGGGCACCTCGGCGGCTATTCTTCCGCCTATTACACGTATCTGTGGGACAAAGTGATAGCGCTGGATTTCTTCGAGCAATTCGATCGCGGCAACCTGCTCGCGGGCGACGCGCCGATGAAATATCGCCGCGTCGTGCTCGAACCGGGCGGATCAATGTCGGCGAATGATCTGGTAAAGAACTTCCTCGGCCGTCCGCAGAATATGACTGCCTTGCAGCACTGGATGGCGGAAGAGTTCGAACCAGCGGCGGCAGGCGCGAAGCTGGCGGGAGAATAGTCCCAGGCGGGATACCGCACGGCCTGGCTGTGTGGTCCAATGTTAATTCTCCGTTAAATTCCCTCTAGCCGATTGACCGGGATACGACGCGGCAGTAGGCTGCCGTGTTATGGATCGAGCCGAGCTTGACCAACTGCGCCTTGCTTACAAAGCTGCCACCGACGAATGGGTAGCCGCTATCCGTTCCGAAGAGGATCTCGCCACTCCCGACCACTCGATGACCGCCTGGGAGAAATGGGACGCTGCGCACTTCCGGGAAGAAGATGCCCACGCTAAATACAGCGATGCGCTCGACGCTTACAAAGACGCCCTCCGCAACGTGAACATCGGCATCTAGTGGGTTGGCGAAAACTCTCTCACAGGATTCCCACGGCGGACGCCGCGTCGGGACCGCAAAATCGGCGGGAGATCGCACCCGTGAAGTGAAACGCCGCTCGAAAAGCCTGGCGGACTACCTCGCTTCATCTCTTCAGTGCCCCGGCCGGTCAGTGAAGTCTGGAACGAAATCTGGCACATTCTGCGGCCGTTGATTGAAACTCCCTTTTCTGGCGGTCCCGCGACCTGGATGGAAGACATTCCGCTGGAAATCAATCGGAGCGGGTTCCTGGAGGAGACGCATTTTACGATTGCGTACAGCCCCCTACGGGACCAATCCGTTTCTGGCGGTATCGGCGGTGTGTTAGCGACCGTTCACGAGATCACTGAGAAGGTTGTGGGTGAACGCCGGGTGCGTGCCCTGCGCGATCTGGGTGCGCGTTCCGTAGAGCCGAGATCGGCGGAAGAGCATGCGAAGCACATCTGGATTGGCAGGAGAGTCAGGTCGCTCGCGAATTACTCAGGCTCGCACTTGTACCGAAGCCACTGGCCAGTTCCTCGGATCGCGATTACTTGGAAAAGTGGGCTCGCAAACTGCGGTGACCGACGAATGGAACGAGGCCCAATCGATGGCTGAATTCCTCGGCCCAGGTAAATTGAGAAGCTCATATGCAAGCTCTTGATTTCCGGGCCGGAATTCCGAACGGCCCTCCCTTGCCGCACCTTCCTCAGCACCTGTAGCATCAATACTTAGAGATAAATACGGCATTCATTAAGGAGCAATTATGGCTACCGATACCCTTGCTACCCCCGCCACGCTGAGCAACAAGCAAGCCAAGGTTTTCAAGAATTTCATTGACGGCGAATGGGTCGAATCTTCTACCGGAGAGACTTTCGAAAACCGCAATCCCGCCGACACGCGCGACCTGGTCGGTATCTTTCAAAAATCCGGCAAAGAGGATGTAGACGCTGCCGTGGCGGCGGCCAAGCGCGCCTTCGCCAAGTGGCGGCTGGTGCCCGCGCCGCGCCGCGCAGAAATGGTTTACCGTGCTGCCGAAATTCTTATCGGGCGCAAAGAAGAATATGCCGTTGAGATGACCCGCGAAATGGGCAAAGTTCTCAAAGAGACTCGCGGCGATGTGCAGGAGGCCATTGACGCTGCTTACTACAATGCGGGCGAAGGCCGCCGCATGTTCGGCCCCACGGTTCCATCCGAACTGCCCAACAAATTTGCGATGGCGGTGCGGCAGCCGATCGGCATCTGCGGCATGATTACGCCATGGAATTTCCCGATGGCGATTTCTTCGTGGAAGCTGCTGCCCGCAGTCGTCTGCGGCAATACTTGCGTGATCAAGCCCGCGCAGGACACTCCACTTTCAACGTTCAATCTCGTTCGGGCCTTCGAAGAAGCAGGCATGCCGAGAGGCGTGGTCAATATTGTCACCGGATTCGGCCCCGAAGTCGGCACGCCGCTCGCCGAGCATCCCGACGTTCGTGCGGTTTCTCTCACTGGATCTTCCGCCGTCGGGCGCATCATTGGCGGCATCGCGGCGAAGAGTTTCAAACACTGCTCGCTCGAACTTGGCGGCAAGAACCCCATGATCGTGCTCGACGACGCCAACCTCGATCTCGCGATCGAAGGCGGCTTGTGGGGTGGATTCGGCACTACCGGCCAGCGTTGTACCGCGACCAGCCGCATCATCGTGCAGAAGGGAATTTACCGCGAGTTTGTCGAGCGCTATGTCGAACGCGCGAAGAAATTGAAAGTTGGCAACGGCCTCGACGAAACCACCGACATGGGACCGGCCGTCAACGAGAAGCAACTTCAAACCGATCTGAAATACGTTGAAATCGGCCAGAACGAAGGAGCGAAGCTGGTGTGTGGCGGCCATCGCCTGGACAAAGGTGATTATCAATATGGCTGGTTCATGGAGCCAACCGTTTTCATCGATGTCGATCCCAAAATGCGCATCGCGCAGGAAGAGATCTTCGGCCCGGTGGTCTCGATCATTCCTTGCGACGGCATGGAAGACGCCCTCGAAATCGCCAACGGGATCGAGTATGGCCTGTCCTCATCCATCTATACAAAAGACGTGAACCGGGCATTCGCCGCCATCCGCGATCTCGATGCCGGCATTACGTACATCAACGCCCCAACAATTGGCGCCGAGGTTCACTTGCCCTTCGGAGGCACCAAGGCTACCGGCAACGGCCATCGCGAGGGCGGTATTGGCGCGATTGACTTCTACACTGAGTGGAAATCCGTCTACGTGGATTACTCCGACACGCTGCAGAAAGCCCAGATCGACCGCGGGGAGTAAAACCTTAAACACGGGAGCACAGCGTAATTCGAATCGTTGGCTTTACTCTGTGCTCCTCAGTACACCCTGTGGCTGGCTTTCTTAGGCAGGAAATCTCAAGCTCCGCACTAGAGACTATTCACCGCTTGTTCCCGGACTGATTTGGTTATAAAGTACCAAGCCAGTTCCGGAGATGCCTTATGAACAAGCCTTCCTCAGCTTTCACTTTTTTGCGTTTCGCCGCTCTGATTGCCGCTTCCGCTCTTTTCCTCGCCATAGCCGCTCCGGCCGAGGAGCGTCCGACTCTCACAACCCATGTTCCAGACGCCGTCTCCAGCGGCGTCGCCCCCCTGGTCGGCCATGTCGCCGGAACGCAGCGACTCAGCCTTGCCATTTCGTTACCGCTGCGCAACGAAGCGGCCCTCGATGAACTGTTACAAGGAATCTACAACCCGCAAAGCTCCACGTATCACCGTTACTTGAGTGTGGCCGAGTTCGCGGCACAGTTCGGTCCTTCCGAAAGCGACTACTCCACGATGGTGAACTTTGCGCGCGCGAATGGGCTCGATGTTATTCACACCGCCGCGAATCGCATGGTGCTCGATGTCGAAGGTCCATCGGCAAATATCGAAAGTGCTTTTCACGTAGCGATGAATGTGTACCAGCATCCCACTGAAGCCCGCACATTCTACGCGCCGGATCGTGAACCTACGGTCGATCTCGACATCCCCGTACTGCACATTTCCGGCCTCGACAATTTTTCGTTGCCGCAAGCCAAGAACGTCAGGCCTTCACAGTTCGCAGCCGCGACCAGCAAAGGCACCGGTTCCGGTCCAGGAGGCCAATATGTGGGCAGCGACATGCGAGCCGCCTACTACGGCTCAGGGCCGCTCGACGGCACTGGGCAGGCGGTGGGCTTGTTCGAACTCGGCGGGTATGAAGTGAGCGACGTGCAGACCTACTTCAGCAAGCTGGGCCAGCCTCTCAACGTTCCGATCAATGGTGTTTCGGTGAATGGAGCCAGCCTCGGCTGCAAGCCGCCCGCATGCGACGATAGCGAGCAGGTGCTCGATATCGAAATGTCCATTTCCATGGCCCCGAACCTGAGCCAGGTGCTCGTTTATGTTGGCAAACAGAACGCCTCCATTTTCAATCAGATGGCCTCCGACAACATCGCTAAGCAGCTCAGTTGCTCCTGGGGATGGTCTGATAACGAGAGCACCCTTGACCCCATCTTCAAAGAAATGGCCGCGCAGGGCCAAAGCGTTTTCGTGGCCACGGGCGACAGCGGTTCCGGCACTCCGGGCAATGTGGTATGGCCGTCGGACGATCCTTATGTGACGGCTGTCGGCGGCACTGACATCGTTACCACCGGCCCGGGTGGAGCGTGGAAATCGGAGACTGGATGGAACGGCAGTGCCGGATCGCCCTCGAAAAACAAAATTCCGATCCCCATCTATCAAAAGCTGAAAGGCGTCGTGAACTCGCAGAATCATGCTTCGCGCACCTTGCGGAATTACCCAGACGTATCGGCTGAGGCCAATACGAATCAATGGAGTTGCTATGACGGGAGTTGCTTCGGAGGCAACGGAGGAACCAGCTACGCCGCTCCGCAGTGGGCCGGAATCACCGCCATGGCCAACCAGCAAGCGGTCGCTGGAGGAGGCGCAACCCTGGGTTTCCTGAATACCGCGATTTACAGGATTGGCGTCGGATCGAGTTTCGATACCGATTTCCATGACATAACCAGTGGCAGCAACGGCGGCTATACTGCCGTGACTGGTTACGATCTGGTAACTGGGTGGGGCAGTCCGCAGGCGGCGAATCTGATCGACACCCTCGTGCCCTAGGACGTAAGGGCCGGCATATTACTCCTCGAGGACTTGGAGTCGGGAGGTCCCCGTCTCGAGAGAGTGTTTACGGGCATGTACCCGGGGCAGTACGTCGGTAATCTTGTCGGTGAGGCTCTCATCCCCTATTGTCATGGCTCGGGGTTGAATCTGTCCGCCTGGGTCGTGGTCCGCCTTGCTAAAAGATCGCGTTGGTTTTCACTCCGCAAGCAGTATTGAAAAGGGTCTCGGATTAACGACTCTCGCCCTGGCGCTCTGCCTTGCGAGCCTGTTCGCTCCTTCAGCCTCGGCCCAGAGAGCCGAACCCGGCTCGCGCAAAGTGATCTCGCAGATCAAGCCGGCGTATCCTCAGACCTTAAAGAATCTGCATATTGAGGGGCTGGTTCGGCTGACCGTGATCGTGCTTCCCAACGGGACCGTCTCAGACGTTGCGGTTCGGGGCGGAAACCCCATCCTCGTGGAAAGCGCCATCAAGGCGGTCAAGAGCTGGAAATACGCTCCCGCCGCTTCTCAAACCGAGGAGCCGCTCGTACTCAATTTCAACGACCGGTAGGCTCGCTTCCGGCGCCCATTTCCCTGACAGCCCGTCATCTTCCGTCCTCTCAATTCCTTCGGTGAAGTCTTGTACAATCTTTGCCGAGGGTGAATTGCCTCGATGTCTGCCACCCAAGTGCGCGAAATTGCCGCCGCCAGCCGTTTAGAGAATGTCCGTTACGCCATCCGAGACTTGGCTTGCGTTGCCGACGAAGTCATCAAACAAGGACACAAGGTTCTGCCGCTTAACGTCGGCGACCCGCTCAACTTCGATTTCCAAACGCCGCCGCACATCATCGAAGCAGCCTGCAAGGCAATGCGCGAGGGCAAGAATGGATACGCGCCCTCGCCCGGAATTCCCGAAGCGCTCGAAGCCATTCGCGGCGAGGCGGCGCGCAAAGGCATTACAACCGTCCGCGATGTCTTCGTCACTTCAGGCGTGAGCGAAACGGTCGATCTATGCATTTCGGCGCTGGTGAACGGCGGCGAGAACATCCTCACGCCGAAGCCCGACTACCCGCTCTACTCGGCTGTTTTGTGCAAGCTCGGCATTGCTCTAAACACGTACGATCTGAACGAAGAAGACGCGTGGCAGCCGGAACTCCCCGATATCGAACGCAAGCTCACGCTGCGCACGCGGGCGATTGTCCTGATCAATCCGAATAATCCGACCGGGTCGCTGTGCACGCGGCACATGCTCGAGCAAATCGCGGAACTGGCGCGGCGGCATAATCTCGTCGTCTTCTCCGATGAGATCTACGACAAGCTGATACTGGATGGCTCCGCCGAAAATCCCACGCCGCACATCGCCTTCGCCTCCGTCGCGCCCGACGTGCCCTGCATCACCTTCGGCGGCATGTCGAAAAATTATCTCGTGCCCGGATGGCGCATTGGATGGGGCATCGTCTCCGGCGACGCCGCGGCGGTAAAGCCTTACACCGAAGGCATTCACCGCCTGCTGCGAGCGCGATTGTGCGCCAACCATCCCGAGCAGTATGCGATTAAGCCCGCGCTCGAAGGCCCGCAGGACCATCTCATCGAAGTCCGGCGCAAGCTGCGCTCCCGCCGTGACCTCACACAAAAATGGTGCGAGTCAACTCCTCGCATAAGCTGCGTCGCCCCGCGCGGAGCTTTTTATGCTTTCCCCAAGATCGATATTCCCGAGAGCGACGAAGTCTTCGTGAAGGAGTTGATTCGCCAAAAGCACGTGATGGTGGTGCACGGTTCCGGCTTCGGCCAGAAACCGGGCACGCAGCATTTCCGCATCGTTTTTTTGCCGGATGAAAAGATACTCACGAGAGCTTACGACGGAATCGCGGAATTCATTCGTGAACGGTATTCTTAGAGAGGGACGTTCCACGCAGTTTGGTCGCTATACAGTAACGATTAAGCGGCCTCAGAAGGATATGACCATAGTATAATGACCATGGTCGAAAGGAGGCGCCGGATGAAAACAATGGCGGCAGGCCAATTCAAAGTTCATTGCCTGAAGATCATGGATCAAGTTCAATCTAAGCGTCAGGCTGTGCTCATCACCAAGCGCGGCAAGCCGGTGGCCAAGCTCGTCCCGGTCGAGCAGGAAAAAGACGACATTTTCGGCTTCATGAAGGGAAAAGGTTCGATTGAAATTAAAGGCGATATTGTTTCGCCGATACTCACCCCGGAAGAGTGGGGCGATCTCTATTGATCCTGCTTGACTCTCACCTGGTGATATGGCTGGGGCAAGATTATCGCCAGATATCGGCGAAGGCCGAGGCAGCCATCAAAGACGCACGCAAGAAAGAACGCGGCATCGCAATCTCTAGCATCACCCTGGTCGAGATTGCTCGGCTCTCCAGTTACGGGCAAGTTAACTTGAGGCCGGATGCGGAGACGGTCTTTGCCGAAATCGAGCGTCTCTTTGTTGTTCTTCCAATCACAGCGAATATCGCGCGTCAATCCTATGCACTACCATCCAGCTATCCCCAGGATCCAGCGGATCGCATCATCGGTGCGACGGCGTTGATCGAAGACATCCCTTTGCTTACTGCCGATCGTGAGATTCGCAAGTCGCGTGCTCTTCCGACTATTTGGTAAGTGCTCTTCCATCTTTCGCTTTCTAACCGAATCTGCTTAAATCAAAACACAACACCACCGGCGCGCGGGTGTTCTCGTAATCGTGGTCGACATTCATTCGCACATCCTTCCGGAAGTAGATGACGGCTCCAAGTCATGGGAAACGTCGGTAGCCATGTGCCGCATGGCTGCCGACGACGGCATTACGCACCAGGTCGCTACACCTCACGCCAACGATCGCTACCATTACGACCGTGCCTACTTGCAGGGACTGGTCGATCACCTGCAGTCGCTGATTGGCTCGGCGCTCACGATCGGCCTGGGCTGCGACTTCCACCTTTCCTACGACAATCTGCAGAAGGCGCTAGCCGATCCGCCTCGCTACGCGATCGGCAACACGCATTACATGCTGGTCGAACTGAATAATTACAGCGTTCCCCCGCAAATCAGCGATTGTTTTACGCAGCTCGGCGACCGTGGAATAACCTCGGTCATAACTCATCCCGAACGCAATCCGATTGTGCGCGAGAATCTGCAGCGTGTGGTGGAGTGGGCCGAGCAGGGATGCGTGATTCAGGTGACCGGCTCAGCTCTCACCGGATTCTGGGGAGAACGCGCGCGCCGCGCCGCTCACTGGCTTCTGGAGCACGATGCGGTTCACGTGCTGGCGACCGATGCGCACGACACCGAGAAGCGCATCCCAATACTGTCGACAGCTCGCGAGGCCGCGGCAGAAATTTGCGGCGAGGATGTAGCCGAAGCTCTGGTGGAAGGGAATCCGCAGGCGATCGTCAGCAACAACCCGCTACCTTACTTTCCGCGTCCGACAACGGTTCGCGGCTATCGCAAGAGCAACAACTAGCCTGCGCTCTTTATTCGTAGGCCAAAGCTTCAATCGGATCTTTTGCCGCCGCCTTGTACGCCGGATATAAAGCTCCGGCAACCGCTCCCATCACGGCAACCAGCATGGCGCGAGCAATCCAGTCGCTGGTGACCACGACCTGCACCTGCGGAAACCGGTGTCGAATGCCCCAACTCGCGGCCAAGCTGAATAAAATTCCCACGATAATTCCGGCTACGGCCAGAAATCCGGTCTCGCGCAAGATCGCGTTCACAATGTAGACCTTCGATGCGCCCATTGCCTTTAAAATGCCGATCTCGCGGGTTCGCTCCATCACGGCTGCGTACATTGACTGGAAAATGACCAAAAATCCTATGATGAGGCTCACGCCAATCACCACGCCAATGAAGGGCTTAAACCCCGGCAGATGGCTGGGCGTCATCATGCTGAGATAGTCGGGCGTCGACAGTACGGAATACTTCTCCATGCCGGGCTGTTTCTTCACCCCATCCACCACTGCAGCGGCATTCGCCGGATCGTCCAGCTTCACGTAAAAAACTGACGCCTTATCCTTGGCTCCATTCAAGTCTTGCAGCGTGCCGAGAGGCAAGAATTTACGGGCTCCCCGGCCGCTTTCCACAATCCCCGCCACGCGAAAGGTATTGTTAAGAACCTCCATGGGATCGCCGACTTTGACGTGTTTTTGGCGCGCGACGTAATCGTCAATCAAGATGTCGTTCGGACCTCGAAATGGTCCTCCTTCCACAAATTGGAAGGGCCCGCCCAAAGCTTCAAAACTCGGCAGATCGATGCCGTCGATCACCTCGATCGACCCCGCCGTGGAAATCTGCCAAATGACCGGGCTTACGACCTTCACATGAGGAATGCGGCGGAGAACGTCTGCCACTTTGACAGGCACAGGGGCGCCGCTGATGCCAGTGAGATACGACGAGCCCGGCGGCTGCACGATTACATCGGCGCCGATGCCGGCCGTGCGAGTCTTGGAATCGTTGAGGATGCCGTAGCAAAGTCCTGCGATCAGCAGGATCAGGGCGACCTCCAGCGCGATTGCGACGATACTGATGAGTGACCGGACCGGTCTCCGCACCAGGTTGGCGACGATCATCTTGTTTCGCATGGGTGTAAGAGCAAAAACTCCGTACTTCGAGCCTCGAAAAAAGTCCTCTTACTGAGGTTGAACCAAATAAAACAATCAGCGCTTGCTGGTGGCGCCCGGCGCTGGCGGCGCGGCCGCCGACGACTGCGGACGGTCCAAATGCACTACCACAGCGCCCGGCGGCTGCTCCAGTGCAAACTGATCGTCCCGCAGCTGCTTGTTGATCTCCAGCTTCAGAATATTCAGTGTGATGTCGTACTCCTCCTGCGGGCGGGATATCTCGATGCGCGAAGGGAACACGACGCCGTCATACTCCTTGTAATAGGCGTAACTGGCGTCGGTCACGAGATTGCCGTGATCGTCGTATATGTACTGGTGATGCGGCTGCATATCGATGCGGCTGAAGACGATTTTGCGCGACAAAACCGCCTCGTTTTCGCTCTTCTTCCGGATAATGATCAGTTCGTAATCCTCCCGCAAAACGCGATGGCCCTTGGGATCGTGCAGAATTTCCAGGCTGTTTTCCAGCACCGGAATTTCAGTCTCCTTGTCGATTGGGGGGATCAACAGCGCCTCATAGATATCCTTCGGCCGAATATTCTCCATGGGATGGTCCGGGTTCCGACTTTCGACTTCGTCGCTGCCGATTACAAACCGGTTCTTGGGAGGAATCCAGAGCTTGAACTCCCGGCCGTCGCTCACCATATCAAAGGCCGTGGTTCGAACAATTGGAAGCAGGCCAATCATGTGCAGCATCGCCGGCCGGCGCGCCAGCACGTAGCCGCGGATTTCTTTGTAATCGGTGACCTGGCCTTTTTTTGCCCCGCCAACGGAAGTATCGATATCGACCGTCGCCTGCAACGACTGGATCTTTTCGGCCTGCTGGTTGATGGCGGCGATCAGTTCATCCTGGCTTGCGTTCCGCAAGGTTCCCTTGAAATAGCTGTCGTCCACAGTACGCGTGCGGAACAGGCAACCAGTCGTAGGCAAAATGCACAGTAATAAAGGTAAAAGCCAAAAGGGCGCGAAACGTCTCATTGCGTATCAGATGACTCCCGGAACATTTGAGTATATCGCGCCGCTAAGGGTTCAAAATCAGCAGCCATCGTCAGGCGCGAATTAAAGCGTTTAAGCCGTACATGATTTCTTTCTCACCATTAGCCAGAAAGCTGTAGTGCGCCTCGACCCGGCACGCGCTTACTAAAGTCAGATGCATGCGCTTTTGAAGATCGTCTAAACTCAATTCGTCGTGCGCAAAATCTTCGTACTGATCGTGCTTGCGGCGCTGGCCGGCGTGGGATGGTTCGCGTGGGCTTTATTGTCTCCGGTCGAGCCGCACGCGCAAACATTCGTGATGCTACACCCGGGGTTCTCGACCCGGCGCATTGCGATGGAACTCAAGTCTGCCGGAGTCATTCGCAGCGAAGAAGCCTTCATCCTCTGGCGGTATTTTCGCCATACTCGTTCGCTGAAGGCCGGAGAATATCTTTTCGACAAACCTGCGAACATTATCGAAGTCCAAAAACGCCTCCGGCGTGGCGACGTTTATTTCCACACGGTAGTCGTTCCCGAAGGCTTCACTATGTTCGACATCGCCCGCGCCATTGAAGCCGCCGGACTGGGCCCCGCGGCGGATTTTCTGAAGGTTGCGCAGAGCGATACCGCCCTCATCGCCGATATGGCTCCGAACGCGCCTTCGCTCGAAGGCTACTTGTTTCCCGATACCTATCAATTCAGCCGCATGCAAACGATGGCAGAGATGGCAGGGACTATGGTCTGCCAGTTCCGGTCTGTGGCCCGCCAGATAGGTCTGGCCGTTCCTCCCTCCGACGATCCGGCGCTCTCGTGCGCTTCGCACGCCAGTGGTCTGATTGTTGTGCGGGTCAGTAACCGGGATCAGGTAACGGATGCACTACCCACAGAACTCGAGCGCACCGTGACGATGGCCTCCATCGTCGAAAAAGAAACGGCGGTTCCCGACGAGCGCCCGCTGGTGGCCAGTGTTTACTATAACCGCCTGGCCAAAAAGATCGCGCTCGACGCCGATCCGAGCATAATTTATGCGGAACTGCTGGCCGGGACCTATTCCGGCGCCTTGCATCATGACGATATGCGCTTTAACTCGCTATACAACACCTACACGCATGCAGGACTTCCCCCTGGCCCAATCGGCAATCCGGGCAGAAGCGCTCTGGAAGCTGCGATGCACCCGGCGCAAAGCGACTATTTTTACTTCGTAGCCGACGCTGCCGGCCACCACCGCTTCGCCCGGACCATGGAAGAACACGATAAGAATGTCGCTGCCTACCGGCGAGCCATGCGCGGGCAGTAATTACAGCCGGCCTTCCATGAAGCTCTGCAGAATCAGAACCGCCGCCATCCGATCCACTGCCTTCGCACGTTTTTCAATCGACAACTCCGTCGAACGCAGAAGCCGGTTGGCCTCGGCCGACGTCAGGCGCTCGTCCCATAAATGCACCGGCAGCCGAAACCGCTTACGCAGGTCTTCGGCGAAGTCCTGCATTTTTTCCGACTGTATCCCCTCGGCCCCGCTCATGCGCAAGGGCAAGCCGATCACGATCTCGTGCACCCCATAATCGCGAATCACTTTCTCGAGCTCCGCCATGTCATGCCGCTTGTTCCGACGCTGCAAGGTTTCGAGCCCTTGAGCGGTAATTCCCAACGGATCCGAAACGGCCACTCCAATCCGCCGGGAACCCACGTCCAGCCCCAGAACCCGTCCGCGGAGTCGCTTCGACTGCTGTTCGTCCTCGATCACGGTCGCGATTATAAACGCTGGGCGTCAGGCCTCTTCGGACGAGATGCTGGCTAGTGTAAGTGGCTGTGGATGCATTAACTTAGTTCCAGGCCACTTCCTTGAATTTAATTGTCCTCGGCCCGCGCACCTACCGATCCCCCGCGCTATCCTTGCTTTTCGTCCCATTTCGGAATACTCTGTAAATAGTAGTAACGAGGCTTCTCCCCATTTGACCCTCCGCCTGCCCGGGTGCCTTTTATGAATGCTGCAGACCTCAATTTCCACATCGGTGACAAGGTCGTTTACCCAAATCACGGAGTCGGTGTCATTGAACAGATCAGCAGCCGGTCCATAGGGGCTTCGATCGAAAAGTTCTACCTGCTCAACATCAAGTCCAGCAGCCTTAAGGTAATGATCCCTTGCAGCAACGTGGGCAGCGTGGGAATCCGCCGGGTCGTCCGCAACGGGGAAGTACAGAAGATCATCGATTTTCTTTCGGTGGCTGAAAACCTGACGACCTCCGACTGGAAAGACCGTTTTAAGGAAAATTCCGATCGCATGCGCACCGGCTCGCTCTTCGAGGTTGCCAGCGTACTCAAGAGCCTGATCGCCCTTCACCAAGCCAAGCCGCTCTCTTTCCGGGAAAAGAAGATGCTCGAACGCGCCCGCTACCTGCTGGTGAGCGAACTGGCGATGTCGCGGAATTGCGAAGAAAACAAAGTCGAAGAACTGCTCGCGCTGGCACTTTCCAAGTGCAACCTGCGCTTTCCAGAAGCCTCAGAGTTCGCCGCCTAGTTTCGAAGCTGCCGGAAAAATTCCAGCGAAGCTCTCGGTTCTATCCGGCAAAGCCCTCTACATTTACTTCGGATAATGACCAGGCATACCACGAGCTGGCAGCGCCCTGACGTTGAGAGAAATGGTTTGCTGAAGCGAACGTCGCTTAAAGACTGAACACCGTCCCTCTGTTCTACCGGGCGCGCTCGGAACAGGTTTATAATCTGGGAAGTGTGCCGACGAGCATCCTGATTCACAATGACCGATCAACTTAGAAAAAAGCTGCAGGAAGAAATCGACGCGCTCGAACACGAACTGGTTCACGATCTTCCCAAGGAAATCAAGCGCGCCGCCGCACTCGGCGATCTCAGTGAGAACGCGGAATACCACATGGCGAAGCAGCGCCAGGAGTTCGTCAAGGCCCGCTTCCGCCAGCTCGGCAAGCGGCTCGCCGACTTATCCCTGACGAACATGAACAACATTCCCAAGGACAAAGTCGGCCTCGGTTCAACCGTCAAGGTTTACGACAGCAGCAAAGAAGAAGAGATCGAGTACAAGCTGGTCACCAGCGAAGAATCCGACGTAGGCGCAGGGAAAATCTCAACCACATCGCCCATCGGCCGCGCCCTACTCAACAAGAAAGTAGGAGACGAAGCCACCGTCATCACGCCCAACGGAAAACGCGAACTGGAAATCCTCGCACTTACCACGATCCACGACGAAGCCGAACAAGAAAAGGCGGGAGACTGATGTC
Organism: uncultured Acidobacteriaceae bacterium; assembly: GCA_964530145.1. Taxonomy (GTDB): domain Bacteria; phylum Acidobacteriota; class Terriglobia; order Terriglobales; family Acidobacteriaceae; genus Sulfotelmatobacter. The sequence continues at coordinate 57,607 of CAZGXY010000026.1, forward strand.
GGCCTCGCCGCTGCCTTCAGAAAGTGTAGCCACTACCGGACCTTCCGCAGCCAGATCGCCGAATCCAGCCACCGCCCCGGCAATCGCGCCCAGCATTTCTCCGGGGGAGCGCTCCAAGGCCAATCTGAGCTGGACCTCCGCTTTCGGCCGCGCCTGTGGAGTCCTGCTCGACACCATCGTCCGCTGGCTGGCGCTTTCGCGGATTAATCCCAACGTCCTAACCTTCATGGGACTAGTAGTCAACACTTGGGCGGCAATTCTCTTCGGTTCAGCCAACGCGCTCACCCAGCGCCGCCTCTTCTTCTACGCCGGCCTGGTCATCATCTTTTCCGGATTCTTCGACCTCGTCGATGGGCAAGTCGCCCGCGCCACCAACCGCGTGACCCGCTTCGGGGCCTTCTTCGACTCCGTCGTCGACCGGTACAGTGACGCCTCGCAATTCCTCGGGCTGCTGGTCTTCTACGCCCGCGGCGACCGCTTCTTCTACGTCGTGCTCACCGCCTATGTCATGATCAGCGCCATCATGGTCAGCTACACCCGTGCCCGCGCCGAAAGCCTGATCGGTTCCTGCCGCGTCGGCTTCATGGAGCGACCCGAGCGCCTCGTCCTCGTTATCCTCGGAGCCCTCTTCAACCGCATGGCCCCAGTACTCTGGGTAATCGCCCTGCTCTCTACGCTGACGGTGATCCACCGCATGCGCTACACCTGGACCAGAACCCAAGACCCGCCTATACCGATCAAGGCTTAGCAGCTAAAACTGGCTCCGGTCCAGTCCAACCCAAAAACGCGCTATTCTAAAGCGCGATGCCCAACAATCCTGTTCTCGTCGTTCACGGCGGCGCTTGGGCCATGCCCGATGACATGGTCGAAGCCCACATTCGCGGCGTTCGCAACGCCATTTCCGCGGGTTGGAGCGTGCTCGCGCGCGGCGGTTCCGCGCTTGACGCCGTCGAAGAGGCGGTCGTCATCATGGAAGACGACGACACCTTCGACGCCGGCCGCGGCAGTTTTCTCAACCGCGACGGCAAAGTGCAGCTCGACGCTCTCATCATGGACGGAGCAACACTGCGCGCCGGCGGAGTTGGCTGCGTCGAGCGGCTGCGCAATCCGGTTCGCGCCGCGCGCAAGATTCTGAGCGAGAGTCCGCACGTCTACTTAGTCGCCGAAGGCGCCGAGCGCTTAGCCGCCGAACATGGGATCGAATTGTGCCGCAACGAAGACCTCATCATCCCGCGCGAGGTCGAGCGCCTGCGCAAGTATCAGGCCGAAGTAGCCCAACATGCCTCGGCGCAAAACGGCAACGACCTGTTCGTTCCTGAACTGAGCCACGACACCGTCGGGGCAGTAGCCCTGGATCAGAGCGGCAACATCGCCTCCGCAACCTCGACGGGAGGAACGCTGAACAAAGCTCCAGGAAGGCTGGGCGATTCATCGCTGATCGGCTGCGGCTGCTATGCAAACAACGAAACTGCGGCGGTTTCAACCACCGGTTGGGGAGAACCGATCATGAAACTCGTCCTCGCCAAGTGGACCGCCGACCGCGTCGGCACGGGCAATCTCCCGGAATGGGCTGCGCAGGAAGCCATGAACTACCTGAAACAGCGCCTGAACGGCCACGGCGGCATCACCGTCCTCGACGCCCAAGGCCACTTCGGGCTGGCCCACAACACTCCGCGGATGGCTTGGGCCGTCAAAACGATCCATAAAGAAGAGGCCGGAACCGAACGGGAATCCAGGTAGCTGGAAGACCCTCCAGAGGCGATTTTGCAAATTTGGCATCCACCTGTTACGAAATCCGAACAGACGTGGCTGGCCTTCGCGAAAAGTACCCTCCAAGTTGCTCAAGGCATTTCAGTGCCAAAAGTTGCTTCCAGGCAGTGTTTTCGCGGGTCAAGGCTTGTTCGGAATTCGTAACAGGAACTCCTGTGTCAAAAAAAGTACAACTGGCCCATACACGGACAGCCCCTTCCCTGCTATGATGTGCAGCAATTTCTCTGGAGGGTGCCATGCTCCCAGCTGGCAAAAGTCTTCGTGCGTTGCGAGAGAAACTTGGCCTGACCATGCGCGACATTGAAATGTCGAGCGCCTGCATGGCCGAGAAATATCGCAACGAGGAATTTTCGATTCCTCCCAGCCGTTTGTCGGATATCGAGACCAAAGGGGTTCTGCCCAGCATCTTCCGGCTTTACACTTTGGCGGTGATTTACCGCCGGGATATGCGGGAGCTGCTGGCGTGGTACGGCGTGGACATGAACAATATGGCGGCAGATCTGGGAATGATTGCGCCGCCGAAATCGCACGTCTCCGAGTCACTCGCCGGAATATCGGCAGTGCAGATGCCGGTACGTATGGACCCGGCATTCGATCAGCAGCGGACCACGAATCTGGGACGCATGGTGGAGCAGTGGGGATTGGTGCCCTTGTCTTATCTGGCGCAATTCGCCCACAGCGATTTCACTTACGGCTATATCGGCGAGCAGGACTTCACCATGTACCCGATTTTGCCGCCTGGAAGCTTCATTCAGGTTGACGAAGCGCGAAATAAAGTGGTCGAGGGCTTGTGGCGCTGCGAATACGAGCGCCCGATTTATTTCGTCGAGACGCGTGAAGGGCACACTTGTTGCTGGTGCAGCATGCGGCGAGACGATCTGGTTTTGCAGCCGCATCCGTTGTCTCCGGTTCCGATTCGTGTACTGCGTCATCCGCAGGAAGCGGAGATCATCGGGCAGGTAGTGGGCATCGCTATGAAGTTGACCGAGTGGCACGCTTTCGGTTCTTCTCCAGGCTCGAAAGCGCAACCAGCACTGAATTGAGATGGCGGGCCGAGGCCGCATCCTGCGCTGACGGCAGCAGTTCCGTAACCTGTTCGCGCATGCCCTCCACATAACTCTGCGCGCTCGTGCTGCGGTCTGCGCTCGACGCTTGCACATCCTCTTCTAACTCGGATATTGGCGTCCGCAATACGGTCGACAGAACCTCCGTATGAGCGGCCCTCAGCGCGCGCTCAGACGATTCCTCTCCATGTACCAGCGATAGGCCCCAGTGCCGGTATCCGCCTTCTTGATTGCGAAGCGAAGCGAGATACGAAAGTTTCGCGAACAGCCCGGAAATGGCCGCCAGCGTGGTCTCTCGAAGATCTTGTAAGGCGGATTTGAGTGTCATTCTTGTTACGAATTCCGAACAAACGAACGTACGAAAGTCATGTTTTCTACATGTCCGGGAGATGAAAGTATCACGCTTCAAATTTTTGGACAAGGAGAAAACAACGGTGAAAAAACTGTTACTGATGGTCGCGGCGGCGCTGATGTTTATCAACACTTTGGCGGTTCCAACGGTTGCTCGTGCGGATGGCGGGGCTGGTAATGTTGGCAGCGGCGGCGGCAAGCCGTAGATTGCCGGTTGGCGTTACAAAAACCGAACACGATTGAATTGACATTGGCGGCTGCAGCAGGCGGGGGTATAGTATGGGCCCACGGCCATGCTGCAGTCGCACTCATTTCTTTGGCACTATCTGTGGATCGCGCCGCAGACTTTGCAGGCGGCACTCGCGATATTTCTTTGGCGGCGCGGACTTCACAAGCTCTTCCCCGTTTTTGTTGCCTACCTGAGTTTCGGTGCAATTGAACAAACCACGCTCTACGCACTGGATGTTCTCCCTTCCGTCACGGCGGATACCTTCTGGAGGGCTTTTTGGATCGGCGCGATCCTTGAAGGCGCCATTAAATTCGCGGTAATCGGAGAATTGTTTTTTCATTTGCTCAGATCTCGTCCGGCGATCGCCAATTTGGGTCGTCGACTGATCAGCGGAGCGGGCGCCACCTTCGTATTACTGGCCGTCGCTGCGGCTGCTTATACGCCACTGGTTCATCGACACAGCCAGGTCGTTCCAATTTTCCACGCACATATCCTCTTGCAGAGTTCGTACGTGGTCGACTGCGGGCTGGTGTTGTTCCTGTTTCTTTTTGCTGCGTATTTTCGATTGCGCTGGAGCCACTACGCTTTCGGCATTGCCTTGGGCTTGAGCATCGTCTGGTGCGAACACCTGGCAACCTGGGCTCTCAGCGCCAGTGGAGCCTGGCTCGACAAAAGCTACCTCTTCGATTTCGTCAACATGGCAACCCAGCACTTAGGTGTCCTCGTTTGGTTTTACTACTTCCTCATTCCCTCAAAGAAGACCACTACGTCCACGGTTGCACTGCCGGAAAACAACCTGGCGATTTGGAACCGGGAACTGGAGCGTTTACTCCAACAATGAATCTGGCCGTCTTTATCGTCATCGCCGCGGTACTCGCGCTGGGCATTATTTTGCGCCTGGCTATCACGCAGAGCCTGCAAACGAAGCGAAGCGCTATAAATGGCGCGATTCGTCCCGTGGATATCGATGCTTTCCGCAACCTGATCGATCCCGCTGAGGATGACTACCTGCGGCGCTGTTTACCTTCGAGCCAGTTTCGCACGGTGCGGCGGGAACGCCTGCGGGCCATGGCAGCCTATGTTCAGATGATTGCGAATAATGCGGGCGTGCTTATACGCGTCGGCGAGGCGGCTTTGGCTACCGAAGATGGGCGCATCGCCGGAGCTGCGCAACAGTTAGTGAACGACTCACTGCTGCTGCGGCGCAATGCGACCGTAGCTCTGGCGCGAATTTATTTTGCGCTCGCCTGGCCTAACTCCGGCTTTGCCGCAGTTCGCGTGGCCGAGCGCTACGAGCAACTCAGTGGAGCGGCCATGCTGTTGGGGCGGCTGCAGAATCCGGCGGTGGCAGTTCGTTTAGCCGGTATCCGCTGAGATGTGATGCCGGTCACAGACACGGCTTCGTCATTTTTGCGAAAATGCACACCGGCGTCGCCGTGCCACATAAGTGTCGAGGTAACTGCCTCACCACCCCCGATCATTTCCAGCCTTGTTTTCGCCGCCTCGTCTGGTGTAAAAACCAGCGGGAACCTTGCATCCTTTCAATCGTTTTTTCGGAACTTGCTGAAGTTGTCCGCCGCCCGCGTGTGAGCGCGGTGTCAAGGAGTGTCTATGACCAGGAATTCCGTGAGCCGCAATACCATGAATCACCGCTTTACGATTTCCGATTCTGCGATGCGCAACCTGAAAGCATTCTTCATCTCACTACTGGCTGTGTTTGTTTCGTGCGCAGCGTTCGGGCAAGGCGGCGCGGCGAATGGCGACCTGCGCATCACGGTGAAAGATCGAAGCGGGAATTTGGTCGGCAATGCAACTGTAACTGCGAGCGATTCGGCCAAAGGATTGGTTCGTGGAGCTACGGGCGACAACCAAGGCGGATACAGCGTGCGGCAACTGCCGCCGGCAACGTATACCGTGACTGTCGAGGCACCTGGTTTTGGAAAGGCCCAAGTCAACGATATCGGCATTACGGTCGGAGGGATCTTGGATCTTCCCATCGTTCTCGACGTTGCCACCGGGAAGGTGACGGTGGAAGTCAGTTCGCAGGCAGACTTGGTCGAGACGTCGCGCACCTCTACTACCGATACGATTGGCGAGCGGCGCATCGACAATCTGCCGATCAATGGCCGCAACTATATTAATTTCACTCTCACGGATTCCCAGGTAGTTCGCGACAATGCGCCGGAGTTGGGCGCCGCGCCCACTTCTGGACTGAACATCAGCGGCCAGCGCGCGCGCTCCAACCTGGTGAATGTGGACGGCGCCGACGCTACCGATAATTCGACCAACGGCGTGCGCTCGACCGTGTCGCAGGAAGCAGTGCAGGAATTTCAGATCATCACCAACAACTATGCCGCCGAGTATGGGCGAGCGGCGGGCGGCGTCGTGAATATCATTACCCGCTCCGGTTCCAATGATTTTCACGGCGATATATTCGGCTTTCTCCGCAACCGAAATTTTCAGGCGGTAAATCCGTTCAGCACCGTGCCGAATCCCGCTTATACGCGCGTGCAGGCAGGCGCGGCCTTTGGCGGCCCGATCAAGAAAGATAAGACTTATTTCTTCTTCTCCTACGAGGTCACACGGCGGCACGAAACCGGATTCTCTGACATAGGAGCGAACAATTTCGGGCTGATGCCATTCAATACCGCGCAGGTCGGGTTGCCGTTTGGCACGTTGCAGCTTACGCCAGACCAAGTCGGCTTTCTCACGAGTCCTGCCACTCTGGTCGCGGAAGCCAATCCACTCGTTGCCGAAGCTGTGGGTCACTATGCGGCGCTGGCCGGCGCCTCTTCGGGACAAGCGGTGCAGGGAGCCTGGCCCACAGGTCTAGTCCAGGGACTCACTGGCGGATTGCTTTCCTCTTTCGCGGGCTTCCCAACCACTTGCGCACCACCGGGACCATGCGTTCCCGTCCCGGCTTCTTACCAAACGCTGGCCTCTCAAGTCGGCAATTTCCCCGTCTTCGAGGGCACCAGCCTCTATTCGCTGCGCATCGATCACAATGTGAACCTGAACAACCGCCTGACCCTGCGGGCCAACGTCAGCCCCAGCACCACGACCGGACTCGAAGGCAGCGGAGAGGACCAGCCCTTCGGGCAAAACGCATACTCCCGCACTTCCGAACAGACCTATCGCGATGTGACTGGAGTGGCGCAGGATACGTGGACTATCGGCAACAACAGGGTCAATGAATTTCGCTTTCAATATGCACGCCGGGGCCTCTCGTATTTTTACAATACACAGATTCCCGGAGGCGCCGACCCGGCCGTGAATATTCCCGGGTATGGTTACTTCGGACGCGAACCTTACTCCTACATTCAACGCGTGGAGCAGCGTTACCAGTTCACCGACATTTTCTCGTGGACTCTCGGACGGCACAACACCAAGTTCGGAGTGGACTTTAACTATCTGCCGCTCACCGCGACCTTTACCGTGAACTACGGCGGAGTGTATGACTTCGGCTCCTTCAGTACCCTCAATTTAGCGTCTGCTGGTTTCTCATCGCCGATTGCCAACGACCCGTTTCCCAGCCTCTCTCCGGTGCAAGCTTATGGCGCGGGTCTGCCGGAGGATTTCGTTCAGGGGATCGGCAGCCCGCACGATTCTTTCTCAAACAAGCCGCTGGGAGTTTTCTGGCAGGATTCGTGGCGGGTTCGTCCCAATGTCACTTTGAACTATGGCCTGCGTTACGACGTCGAGTTCCCGCCACAGTTCAAGCCGGTGAGCGCACTGGCGCAGGCTGGCTATAACTTTCTTGGGTTGCAGAAGGGCATTCAGACAGACACTCACATGGTCCAGCCGCGGATCGGGTTGGCCTGGGATCCATCGAACAATGGCAAAACTGTGATTCGCGCGTCGTATGGTGTGTTTTATGACCACCCTCTGCTCGGACTTTACTTTTTGGGTGATGCCTCCGACGGCTCGACCAGCGGGCAATTGGCATTTGCGGGAACAGGTGGATGCAGTGGAGCGGGCAATCCCGGGAATTTAAATGCTATTCCGATCTTTCAGGGATTGCCGCTGAACGTTGCAGGATCGCCGTGCGCTGCTTCAGCGAATCCGGCGACATTGGCTGCGCTGGGGTACGAACCCAATCAGCAGCAATTCAATTCGTTTCAGGCGAATTCAGTTTTTCTCAACCAGAACTACCTGAACCCCTCGAGCTTCATGCCGCTGGCATTTCAACCGTTCGGCTATCCGCAGTCAAAGAATTTCGTGTACGCATATTCGCAACAGGCGAACCTCAGTGTGGAGCGTGACCTGGGCGACGGCTTCGCTTTGAGCCTCGCTTACAATTTCAACGGCGGGCGGCATCTGAACCGGCCGATCAATGCGAATGCTATTCGTGGCGATCTGGCGGTCGAGAACTTGAACGCCGCCGTAGCCGCGGGGGCAAGCCTGAGCACCGACAACCCTCTGAACGTTTCCGGCTGCGGAGTGGGAGCGGGTGGACCTTATGTGCCGGCCGCGCTAACGAATTTCTTCCGCCCGTCGGGAAACAATCCTTCAATTGCATTAGCTCTTCTGTCGAGCCCAGCAACCGCACCGTGTGTGACCCAAGTATTGCCTTTGGTCGAGAAGGAGTACGGTCTGAACTCGAGTTGCAATTTTGCTACTTTGGCGAATTGCATCCCTTTCGGCGACATGGACGCCAACTATTCGAATGGCAGCTCGATTTATCATGGATTCAGCGCGAACATGCGCAAGCGCTTTAACCAGCACTACGAGTTTCTCGCATCTTATACCTGGTCGCATGCGATTGACGACTCGACCGACCTCCAGGCCACGCTCACTCCTCAGGACAGTTACTATCCGCAGGCGGATCGTTCGACGTCGCTGTTCGATCAGCGGCATCGTCTCGTATTCAGCGGCGTTTACCAGACTGGCAAACTTGGCGGAAACGGTTTTGCGAGAAGATTGTTCAGCGACTGGACTTTTGCTCCGCTGATTGAAGTCGGCTCCGGCCGTCCATTCAACATCATTACCGGCAACGACGATAATCTGCAGTTGTCGTCGCTTACAGGCAGGCCGAACACGTTTGTGAATCCGGCCTGCACCGCGCTTGGTTTTCCGGCGGTTGCCTCCAAATCCTCGCCAACCGGCATGTTTCAAGAGCCGTGCCCGGCAGAGTTTAACGGCACCCTGCTTTCGCTGGACGGCAATCTCGGCCGCAATGCAGGAGTTCAGCCCTGGACGGTTTTCAACGATTTCCGGATTGCCAAGCGCGTCTACTTTGGGGAGCGCTACAACATGGAACTTATCGCCGACATGTTCAACATCGCCAATCGTTACAATGTCTCGGCAGTGAGTCCACTGTTTACGAATGCCGGGCAGGCCACGGCGGCTTATGATCCCCGGCAGTTTCAGTTTGCTTTGAAGTTTTATTGGTAGAAGCGCGACAACCTCCGTTCGGTTTTTCGATTTACCGGACGCCGGATGCGGGGTGCCGGAACCCGCCTGCCCGATGTTAAACTCTTCCTTCACCCATCCTTGGCGCTTGCCGGAGTTCGTTCTTCCATGTCTCAGCCCTCTGTGCCCACATCGCGGACGCGTGTGGTCCGCGAAGCTCATCGAGCTGTTTATGATCGTGAAACCGCTTATCAGGTTCTCGACGAAGGCTTTTTGTGCCATGCCGGCTTTGTGGTCGATGGACAGCCATTTGTCATTCCAACTTTATACGGCCGCAAAGACGACAGCTTGTTTCTTCATGGTTCGGCCGCCAGCCGCATGTTGCGCCAGATGAAGGAAGGCGTGCCGGTTTGCGTGACGGTCACGTTAGTCGATGGACTGGTGCTTGCTCGATCGATTTTCAACCAATCGATGAACTACCGGTCGGTTGTAGTCCTTGGGAAGGCGATGCTGGTCGATGATCCTGGGGAAAAGATCGAGGCGCTGCGTCGGCTCTCCGAGCACGTTATTCCAGGCCGGTGGGATGACGTGCGCCAGCCCAACGAACGCGAGCTGAAACAGACGTCGGTGCTGAGATTGCCGATCGAGGAATTCTCCTGCAAGGTACGGAGTGGACCGGCGATTGATGATGAAGAAGATTATTCGTTTCCGACTTGGGCTGGTGTGGTTCCGCTGGAGATAAAGACGGGAGAGCCAATCCGTGATCCGCGCCTTGATCCGGGCCGCGAAGTCCCAGTATACGCTGCACATTACAGCAGAAAGCGGTGACCATAAACTCCTCGATTCGACGCAAACCGCTACAGCCTGGGATTTCCCTAAACTGCGTTTGATCCGAGAGCCGCCGCTCGAGAAAATCTTTCGCGTGAGGCGCTGCCCGCACTCCACTGGCGAGAGCGCCCGCTCCAGGCAAGCTAAGGAATCAGCAGCAGCTTTCCTGTCGTCTTCCGGCCTTCCAGGTCGCGGTGCGCCTTCTGCGCCTCCGCGAGCGGATAGGTGAACTCAACGCGCAGATTCAGCTTCCCCGAGGAAATCATGCCGAATACTGCGCCGGAGCGTGCCACCAGTTCTTCGCGCGTCGAGATGTAGTTCGCCAGGGTGGGCCGGGTTAAGTACAGAGATCCTTTTTGCGACAGCACGATGGGATCGAACGGAGCAACCGCGCCGCTTGATCCCCCGAAGAGCGCCATCATGCCGCGCGGCTTCAACACGTTCAGGCCCTTTTCAAAAGTGGTTTTGCCGACCGAATCGTAGACAACATCGACTCCCTTGCCTTCGGTCAATCGCTTTGTTTCAGCTTCGAAATCGGATTGGCTGTAGAGGATGACTTCGTCGGCGCCCGCCTCACGGGCCAGCTTGGCTTTCTCCTTGGTGGAAGCCGTGCCGATCACGCGCGCTCCGATGTTGTGAGCCATCTGCACCAGCAACAGTCCCACGCCGCCCGCAGCTGCATGGATCAGAGCCGTCTGGCCGTTTTTCAGCGGATAGGTATCGTGCGACAGGTAATGGGCCGTCATACCCTGCAGCATTACGGCCGCCGCCTGCTGGTCGCTTACTCCCTCGGGGACAGGCACCAGCCGGTCGGCAGCGATGGCCTCATACTCCGCGTAGGAGCCCAGCAGCCCGCACCAGGCGACGCGGTCACCAATTTTGACCGACTTTACTTCAGAGCCGGTCGCGGTTACGACCCCCGCGCCCTCCTGTCCTAAAACAAATGGCAACGGAGCTTTGTACCGGCCTTCGCGAAAATACACATCGATAAAGTTCACGCCCGACGCCGCCAGCTTTACGACGGCTTCGTTTCCCTTCGGTTGGGGAACAGGCAAGTCCACCAACTCCATCACTTCAGGACCGCCAACTTGTTTCACCTGTATGGCTTTCATGTTTGCCTTGGATTCTTTTCTGAAGTTAAAGGATTCTCACTCGCTCGGTTCTGCCGATTGCTCTGCTACACTGGCCCGTCCGCTTAGAGGAGCCTGTGATGGCTGAAAAGAAGCCCCAGACTTTCGCCAACCATGGGCGCCTGGATCCGCTTTTTCATTTTATTGTCGTGCCGGTCTTTGGGCTGAGCGTGATGGCGGCAACGATTCATTTTCTGTGGCGGCCAAGCGCGCATTCGGCGGCGTTCTTTGTGCTGTCGATCGCCGCGCTGATTGCGGTCTTTAAGATCCGGCTTTATCCGCTCAAGGTGCAAGATCGTGTGATTCGGCTGGAAGAGCGGATGCGGTTGTCGATGCTCCTGCCGGAGCCGCTACGCTCGCGCATTCCAGAATTTGACGAGGGCCAGTTGATCGCTTTAAGGTTCGCCTCTGATGCCGAGCTGCCCGAACTCGCCGCCCGAGTCCTGAATGAAAAGCTGTCGCGGGCCGACATCAAGAAAGCGATCAAAGTCTGGCGTCCGGACTATTGGCGGATTTGAAGAAGGTTTGGCTGCGGTTCTTATAGCGCGGTTTCTGCGGGGATGCGATTGAACAAATACTGCCCATCCATCTCCTTCAAACCTTTCACCCGGTTCTGACCGTCTGATACGAGGTAACCGCTTTAACCGGGTGTCGAAAGTAACGTGACGCGGACTTTTTCGAGGTTGACCCGGATGGGGCAGCGAGTTACGATTTTTGATCGGCGTTAGCCGGGCTGGGCGCAGGGAGCAATCCGTATCTCATAGATAATTATGCAAGTTGCAAAACCTCAAGCGCGGATGGCGATCCTTGTCGCGGTAGCTTTTGTCGGGGTTTCCTGCTCTGCTAAGAGAACGGCCTCCGCTCCGGTCGCAGCCGCCCCCACAATGCCCGCCGTGACGAATCCTGCCGCCGCTGTGGTCCCGAAAGCTCCGGAGCCTGCCTCTGCGGTACCTTCGAACGCTAATGTAGCGGAACAGCAGCCGAGTCTTGCAACGGACCAGGATGAGAAGACAGCCGCCCAAACTCCGAAATCGGACGTAATCGACGATCTGGTCGCCAGCGTCGAGCAAGACTATCAAGCTGGATTAGACGCTTTTCACTCCGGCCAAACCGACGCCGCCAAGCAGCATTTCGACCACGCCTTCAATACATTGCTCGACAGCAAGCTCGATATTCGTTCCGATGAGCGGCTTGAGAAGGAATTTGACAGGATTGTCGAGGGCGTCGACCATCTCGATCTAGGAGATTTATCCACCGACTCGGATGCGCAGAAGTCCGAACCCGCGCCGATCGATGAAACCAACGGCATCACTCCGTCGGCGGATGATCGGGTTAAAGCCAAGGCCCAGGCTGAGATCAAATCGACCCATTCCGATTTGCCGCTGATGATGACCGACCAGGTCGCCGGCTACATCAGCTACTTTTCCAATCGTGGGCGGGGTACTTTCGAACGCGCATTTGCCCGCTCCGGCCGTTACCACGACATGATGGTTTCGATCCTGAAGGAAGAAGGGGTTCCACAGGATCTGATTTATCTGGCTCAGGCCGAGTCGGGATTCCATCCTTTGGCGGTTTCGCGGGTCGGGGCTCGAGGGATATGGCAGTTCATGGGCAGCCGCGCCCGAGGGTACGGCCTGCAGCACAGCATGTGGGTTGACGACCGGCAGGATCCGGAGAAATCGACGCGTGCCGCCGCGCGCCACCTGAGAGATCTCTACGCCCAGTTTGGCGACTGGTACCTCGCCATGGCGGCCTATAACTCCGGCCCGGGTACGGTTCAGGCCGCCGTTAAGCGTACCGGTTACGCCGACTTTTGGGAGCTTTACCGCCGGAACGTTCTACCCAAGGAAACGCGCAATTACGTTCCCATCATCCTCGCGGTCACGATCATGACCAAGAACCTGTCTCAATATGGGTTTGACGACGTTTCGATGGATGAACCGGCAGCGTTCGACAAGATTTCGATCAGCTATCCAATCGACTTGCGCCTTGTGGCCGAGTGCGTAAATTCGACGCCCGCGCAACTGCAGGATCTGAACCCAAGCCTCCTGCGGCTAACGACGCCTCGGGACGGCAAGTTCGAGCTTCACCTGCCCGCAGGGACGAAAGAGAGATATCAGACCGCAATTGCGGCCATTCCGCCCGATATGCGGCTGTGGTGGCGCTATCACAACGTCCAGGCGGGAGACACGCTAGCTTCGATTGCGCGTTCCTACCGGGTCACTGTCAAGGCGATCGAATCCGCCAATCATTTGGACGGCACTGAACTCGAGGCCGATGCCCACCTGGTGATTCCACTGGCTCCCAGCAAGCATCCGCAGGATACGGCGACATATGCGCGGCGGATCACCCGATACCATGTGCGGGCGGGAGATACGGTCCAGAAAGTGGCCGAGAACTTCGGCGTTTCTCCAAAGATGCTGCGGCGCTGGAACGGCCTGCATAGCGACAGCCTGAGCGGCAGAAAAGTTTTGGCTCTCCATTTGCCGGTTTCACCGGGCAGCGAAGCGGTCGCGACCGCATCCTCCCGAAAGAAGGTCTCGACTGCGCAAAAATCGGGTGAACCGGCTAGTGCCAAAGTGCCGGCTCGCAAGGTTGCCGAGTTTGAGGACGAGGCTACCGAGCAGGCTAGCGTGCTTCACCACACGGTAAAGTCCGGTGAAACGCTTTATTCGATTGCCACCGCCTACAAGACGACCGTGGCTGCGCTCAAACGCAACAACGGCAACGTTGCAACGCTGCGGCCAGGAATGATTTTGGTAGTGCAGCCTTCGCGCTGAGACACTCCGCTCCTTTTCGATCTCGGGGAGGGAAATTTTTCGATTTAGATTATCCTCAGCCGCCGAATCTTCTTTCCTTCCGCCCACCCCGTGTGATAACAGGATAAGCAGGCCGGTGATGCGCGACCGATGCTTGCAGCCTGCACCAATCATCGTGCTATAATCGCGCGCCGTTCGGGCTTTCGTTTTTGTGGGTCTTTTAATTTTCCGTTCGCGGCAATCTGGTGCGAGGATCTCGTTCCAGGCGGCCAAATAAAGATCAGGAGGAGCAATGACGTTCTACGATCCCACTCTCTACGCACGTGATGAAGAAGAAGACTTCGGCGACAGCGGCGCCTACAGCGAGTCGCTGGAAGAAGATTTCGAGGAGGAAGAAGAGGAAGAGGAGGAGCCCGGCGGCGCGGAGCCGGCCATGAGCGAGCCGATGGCAC
>CAZGXY010000027.1:0-15383 GCA_964530145.1 uncultured Acidobacteriaceae bacterium
CCGAAGCCACACAACACGAGCAAGTACAGCGCGACTTCGAAGTAACGCTGGACCGCCGTGGGTAGCGGAACGATCTCGGATTGCAGGCTGCGAGCGAGAGTCATGAATCAGATAGACGGATCAGATAAATTGCTTCGTCTATTGTTGGCCATTCCGTCGCGAAAGGGAAGAGTACGATCGGAATGCTAGAATCAAATAGGTCAGGCATCGGTCCCGCGCGACGCACTCTCGCCAACCCCGCCAGGTCCGGAAGGAAGCAACGGTAACGGGCTCTTGCGTGTGCAGTGGGTCGCCGGTGTCTGGCTTATTTTTTCACCAAACCCGTTTCGGCAACTTGCTCGATCCCGCGCGCGACATTCTTTTACACATTCCTTACAACTCTTTGCTGCAAGAAACGCTCTTCACGTTCGTCCTCAAGAGTCAGGCTTTCAACTAAATTTCAGGGAAGGGCGTCGAGCAAAAATGATTCATAATTTTCCCAAGAAACAGATTTCTCCCTCCGTTACTATCCGCGTCTCCGGCAGTTTGTCTCAGGGGCACTTATCGTATCTCGATCAACTGGTGGCTTCTGCGATTGATTGCGGTCTGTGGCCTCTGCTCGACATGATTCATCTACAGGAACTGGACCGCGTTGCCCTCGCCTATCTGATCGGCGGCGAAGGGCGGCATTTCGGCATCGTCTCCTGCCCGAATTTCGTGCGTGAATGGATGCAGACCGAACGAGAGCGCAGCGCTGCATAAAGTTCTTCGAGCGGCGAAGTAAAGCTCGCTGCGCCGAGAGTTAGACATTCCCGCTTCAATCGTTCAAAATACTGCTTCTGCCAAATCAGGAGCCCTCATTGAACGATCAGAGCAACTCTCGCCGCAGTGGCGGGAGAGTGAAAATCAGCGCCCTCGGCACGTATGTGCCGCCACGCCTCTTAACGAACGCCGACCTGGAGAAAATGGTCGACACCAACAACGACTGGATTCTCGCCCGGGTTGGTATTCGCGAACGCCACATTGTCGACAAAGGCGTGGCGACCAGCGATTTGGCGGTTGAAGCCGCAAGAAAGGCCCTCGCGCGCCGCGGAATCGGCCCCAGTGACATCGATGCCATCATCGTGGGAACCGTCACGCCCGACATGTTTTTTCCCTCCACCGCCTGCCTCGTGCAGCATAAGCTCGGCGCGACGGGCGCTTGGGGTTTCGATCTCTCGGCCGCCTGCTCGGCGTTTATTTACGCCGTGCAGACCGGAGCGCAATTTGTCGCCACCGGGGCGCACAAAAGAGTACTGGTGATCGGAGCGGATGTGATGTCTTCGATCATCGATTACACCGACCGCGCTACCTGCGTGATCTTCGGCGACGGCGCCGGTGCCGTTATTCTCGAACCTGCGGAGGACGATTCGGTCGGACTCATTGATTTCATCCACGAAGTCGACGGATCGGGCGGGTGCTTTCTTTATATGCCAGGCGGAGGCAGCCTCAATCCCTCCTCTCACGAAACCGTCGATCAGAAAATGCATTACGTGCACCAGGATGGCCAGCAGGTTTTCAAATTTGCAGTGCGCAAGCAGACCGAAGCATGCCTGAAGTTGCTGGAGCGCAACGGACTCAAAGGTTCGGATATCGACGCCTTCATTCCTCATCAGGCCAACCTGCGCATCATCAATGCCACCGCGGATCGCCTCGGCCTTCGCCCGGAAAGCGTAATCGTTAACATCGACCGCTTCGGCAACACCACGGCGGGGACAATTCCCTTGGCAATGAATAGCGCGATCGAAGATGGCAAGCTAAAGAAAGGCAGTTTAGTGCTCATGGCCTCAGTTGGAGCGGGATTCACGGTAGGTGCAACGCTTCTCCGCTGGGCATTCTGAAAAATCTTGTTACATGGGGTGGGGCTCTCGCTTCTCTTTCCTGGCAACTGACGGGCCTCCAGCCACCGTGACCTCGGTAATGCTCCTCTCCTTGTATGTCTAGCGATCAGCAGCCGCACGCTGTTATGTTGTCGCAGCGTCCGCTCCACGTGGGGATGTGGCGGACGGGCAAAAACCATGCTTCGAACAACGTATTGTTGCCTTCTACTGGCGGCTTTGGCGCTCGGGCAATCGGCCGTTCAGAAATCGAAAGACGACTCTCAGCAAACCAAACTGCTCTTCATGGAGCGGCTGTGGAACGAAGCGCAGGTTAACCGCGATGCGCGCTCGCTGGACGCGATGCTCGGCGCAAACTTCGTCAATACTGAGTACGATGGTGAGGTCAGCGACCGCAACAAGTTTCTCGCCGATATCAAAGACCCGCAATTCAATCTGGCCAGCCTGAATATTCAGGATGCCAAGGTGAGCATGTACGGGGACTCTGCGGTTGTCGTTGGCACTTATCGCACGAAGGGCACGTACGCAGGCAAGCCCTACGAGCATGTCGGCCGTTTTACCGACACCTGGATTTTCACCGACGGCCGCTGGCAGTGTGTCGCCAGCCATACCAGCCTGGTTAAGAAGTAATTGTTTTCAGCCAATCCCACCGCAGCACGCTGAGCCTGTCGGTTTTGCTTCTGGTTCCCATCGAAACTTTTCGTAACAGGCTATTGGTTCCTGAATACAGATGCGCGATCTAACGCTCGACGGAGGTTAAGCGTCTCCGCCGACACTCCCATGCCTGCCACTTTCAAACCTCCGCGATGGAAAACGTTCCTGGCTTTCGCCATCATTTATTTTGTCTGGGGTTCGACCTTTCTGGCTATCCGCATCGGCGTGCACCAAATTCCCCCGTTTCTGTTTGCCGCGATGCGCTTCTTCACCGCCGGTGTCTTGCTCTACGGGTGGATGCGGGTAAGGGGTACTCCTTCACCCACCGGGAGGCAATGGGCGGGAGCTTCTCTTCTCGGTTTTGTCATTTTCGTCCTGGATTACGGCTCGCTCTTCTGGGCGGAACGGCGCGTGGCCTCCGGCATAGCGGCCGTCATGCTGGCGACCATTCCTGTCTTCATGGCGCTTTCAGAAATTATTTTCTTGCGTACGCAGAAGATAACTCTGCGATTAGCCCTTGCCATGCTCGTTGGCTTGGGCGGTGTTGCAGTGCTGGTGAATCCTGCGGTCGGGCTCGGCCAAGCCCCGGTGGATCGCCTCGGAGCGGCAACCCTTCTAGTCGCCTCCATCAGTTGGTCGATTGCTTCAATCCTGAGCCGTAAGCTGCCGCTGCCAGAATCCAAAGCAATGAGTTCCAGTGCCCAGATGCTCACCGGAGGTTTCATGCTCACGGTGGCCGCAACGGTGCTTGGCGATTTCCGAGGGTTTTCCGTCCGGGCAATTCCAGTTGGCATATGGGCGGCCCTCGCCTACCTGATCTTCGCCGGATCAATCGTCGGGTTCACGGCCTACGTATGGCTGATCCATCACGAGTCGCCGACCAGGGTTGGGACGTATGCATACGTGAATCCGGTGATCGCGGTGCTGTTGGGATACTTTGCCGGCGGGGAGGGGCTGGGCGCGCGGACGATTCTGGGAACCCTGCTAGTGCTGGTGAGCGTGGTGGTGATCACGACGACGCCGAAGCACAAGCCGGCGGCGATTCCAACGGTAAAACTGGAAGAAGGCGTGGAATAAATTATCCGAGCTGGCAGTGAACCCAGATATTGCAACGACTACGGCCGCGTCATCTTCTCCGGCTTTACCAGCTGATCGAACTCCTCACCCGTAAGATAACTGAGCTTCACGGCCGCCTCGCGCAGACTGCTGTGATCAACAAGTGCGGTGTGGGCGATCTGCGCGGCCTTGTCGTATCCCACCTTCGGAGCCAGCGCGGTCACCAGCATCAGTGAATTCTTCACATACCACTCGACTTTTGCGCGATCGATTTCGATGCCTTTGATCATGTACTCGACGTATCCGTGGCACGCGTCGGTAATCAGCGTTACGGAGTGCAGGAAGTTGTAAATCATTACCGGCTTGTAGACGTTGAGTTCGAAATTTCCCTGCGAGCCGGCGAAGCCCACAGCAGCCGTCCCGCCATGCACCTGCACGCAGACCATGGTCATCGCCTCGCACTGCGTGGGATTTACCTTCCCTGGCATGATCGATGAGCCGGGCTCGTTCTCCGGGATCGTAATTTCTCCCAGGCCGCAGCGCGGGCCGGAAGCCAGCCAGCGAATGTCGTTGGAAATCTTCATGAAAGAGGCGGCGAGGGTTTCCATCGCGCCCTGCGCGAAGACGATCTCATCGTGCGCGGAGAGCGCGGCAAACTTGTTGCCGTGTGAGCGGAAGGGAAGTCCGGTGAGTTCGGCAATCTTTTTCGCGGCGCGCTCGGCAAACTCCGGATGCGTATTCAATCCCGTACCCACGGCCGTTCCGCCGATGGCGAGATCGTACAAGCCGTCGAGCACCTGCTCAAGCCGTTTGATGTCGCGCTCGAGCAAGCTCGCCCATCCGCCGAACTCCTGGCCGAAAGTAAGCGGAACAGCGTCCTGCAGGTGCGTGCGCCCAATCTTCACGACGCTGTCGAACTCTTTCGCCTTCGCCGCAATCGCATCGCGAACGCTGCGAACCGCGGGAATGAGCGCATTCTTCACGCGGTACGCCGCTGCGATATGCATGGCCGCGGGAAACGTGTCGTTCGACGATTGCGACATGTTTACATCGTCGTTGGGATGAATTGGCTTCTTCGATCCCATCTCGCCGCCCGCAATCTCAATCGCGCGGTTCGAGATGACTTCGTTCACGTTCATGTTGGTCTGCGTGCCGCTGCCCGTTTGCCAGACGCGCAGAGGAAACTGATCATTCAGCGTGCCCGATATAACCTCGTCCGCTGCTTCAACGATGAGCTTGGCTTTTTCGGCGGGCAGCTTGCCCAAATCCTGGTTCACCAAAGCGCACGCTTTTTTCAGAATGCCGAAGGCCCGGATCAGTTCGGGGGGCATAGTGTCGCGCCCAATGTTGAAATGCAGCAGGGAGCGTTGCGTCTGCGCGCCCCAATAAACGTCGGCGGGAACTTCGATCTTCCCCATGCTGTCGGATTCGATGCGAGTGCGTGCGCTGGCTTCGAGTGAAGTGGCCATAGGTAGGTGTCCTGATGAGAAATTGCGCGATGATTAACACAAAATTATAGCGCGGAAGCGGATGTGGCCAGCGCTGCGAGTGTAATGGAGAAGGCATCGCCGGTCACCGCCCGCATGCTAGAATCATCGGTCTCTAACCATCTTCAACTTGCCCATGCGGTCTACGAAAGCTGATGCCTGAACTGTTCGCCGCCGAAGAAATCGAAACGCTTCCCAAGGTTCAGACCCTTGCCGAGCCAGAGATGCGATGCGACGTTCTGGTCATTGGGGCCGGCCCCACAGGCCTCGCATGCGCCATTGAAGCACAGAAGATTGGCCTGAAAGTAATCGTGGTCGATAAAGGCTGCCTGGTAAATTCGCTCTTCCACTACCCAGCCGGCATGCTGTTTTTTACTACTCCGGAACTGCTCGAAATTGGCGACGTGCCTTTTTCTACCGCGCACCAGAAGCCTACGCGGGAAGAAGCGCTCGAGTATTACCGTAAGGTCTCCGAACACTATCTGCTCGATGTTCGGCAGTATGAATGGGTGAAGACCGTGATGGGGGAAGATGGAAACTTCAGCATCACGGCTACCGACCGGGCGGGCCGGCCCCACGACTACCGCACGCGCAAAGTCATCGTCTCCACCGGGTACTACGATCTCGCCAACCAGCTCGGCATTCCCGGCGAAGATCTGCCCAAGGTTTCACACTATTACGGCGAACCGCACCCCTATTACGACAGCGACGTGCTGGTCATTGGCGGCAAGAATTCAGCGGCGATTGCTGCGCTCGATCTGTGGCGGCATGGAGCCCGTGTAACGCTCGTCTATCGCGGATCGCAGCTTCATCACCACGTCAAATACTGGATCAAGCCCGATCTTGAGAATCGAATTAAGAATGGAGACATTGAAGCCCACTTTAACAGCACGGTGCAAGAGATAGGGATCGATCACGCCGTCGTGAACACGCCGCGAGGCACCATTCGGCTGAAAAATGATTTTGTTCTGGCCCTGATCGGCTACCACCCCGACTACGATTTCCTGCGCAGCATGGGAATTGAACTATCGGAAGATCAGTGCCGCCCGGTTTGCGACCCGGTCTCGCTGGAGAGCAACATTCCTGGAATTTACGTGGCCGGAGTGATCGTCGCGGGATCGCGAACGAATGAAATCTTCATCGAAAACGGCCGTTTTCACGGCAGGCAGATCGCCGAGGATCTGAAGATCAAGCTCCGCCCATAGCAATTTGTGTGGGCCCCGATCGATTGCACCTACTTCAGTAAATACTCCTTTACAAACATCACCGTCGCGTAAAACTGGTAATCGCTGTTTTTCTTTTTGTGAAAGCCGTGGCCTTCGTCTTTGGCCAGCAGCCACCAGACGGGAGTTCCGTTCTGTCGCACCACTTGCACCATCTGCGCCGATTCGCTTGCCGGAACGCGGGGATCGTTCTGCCCTGCGATTACGAATAGCGGCTTCGTGATGTTCCTTGCCTTATTCGCCGGGGCAATCGACTCCAGGAATTCACGCATCTTCGGGTCGCGCTCATCGCCGTATTCGACTCGGCGCAGATCCTTTCGGTACCCGGAAGTATGTTCGAGAAATGTCACCAGATTCGACGGCCCGACCACGTCGACCGAACAACAGATGCGGTCGTTGTAATTGGTCGCCACGGCAAGCGTCATGAATCCGCCATAACTGCCCCCCGTGATCATGACTTTGCTTGCATCCAGATCGGGTTGTGTTTGAATCCAGTCGAGCAGTGTGTTGATGTCTTTGTAAGAGCCTTCGCGGAGAAATCCATTGTCGAGTTTTTGAAAACTCTTGCCGTATCCCGTCGATCCGCGCACGTTGGGATAAATCATCGCGATGCCCAGTTCGCTGAGGTAGTAGTTGTCATGATCCTGGAAAAAAGGCCGCACTTGGCCTTCAGGGCCGCCGTGAATATCGATGATTACGGGCCGCTTGCCTGTGAACCTGCTCGGCGGCTTGTATAGAAAGCCGGAGATCGAGCGATCGTCCCAGGATTTCCAATGAATCAAATGCGCCTCGGAGAACTCGGACGCGTTCAGGCCGCCGGTTTCGCTGAATGTCCAGCGTTCTAGCTTTCCCGTGGCGATGTCGAAAGTGAATGTGTCGCCGGGGTGGCTCGCCGTCTCAAAACTGAACGCAAACTCACGGTTGTCGCGCCACTTGATATTGCCCGCCACGCCAATTTGCAACTGCGGACCAACTATTGTTTTGTTCGCTTTTGTATCGAGCACGTGCAGCGCGCTGATTCCATCTTCATTCGATCCGTAGGCAATGTACCGCCCGTCTTTCGAGAGATCGAATTCTTCAATATCCCACTTGACGCCGGAAGTCAGGACGCGTGTTTTGCGCGACTCCAAGTCCATGTAGGCAAGCTGCTGAAATTCCGAGTCCTGATCGCTGGTGAAGTAAATTCCTTTTCCGTCTCTCGCAAAGCGCGGGTTGCTGTATGCCACGGTCTCGGAGCCGGACTTCGGCGTGAGCAACTCCTTCTTTCCCGAGTCAACGTCAACCAGCCAGATATAGCTCTCAGCCGCCGAAACGCCATTGAGGGCGAGCAACCGCTTGCCATCGGGCGACCAATCCTGCACCTCCCATCCTCCGCCTTCCATCTGCGCGACCATGCGGGCACTCGACGGGTCTGTCGAATTCACCACCCAAATGTCGAGATCGTTGCCGGTGCGTTTGGTCGAAGCATAAGCGATGCGGTCTCCCTGATGCGACCAGTGCGGGCTCACATTCCGCGACTTGCCGTCGGTGAGCAGTGTGATGTTGCCGGTCGCGAAGTCGTAGCGGTAAATCTGGAAGAATTCTCCTCCGCCCACATCTTTACTGAAGAGGAAAGATTCGCCGTTCACCGGCTGGTACTCGGCGCCGGCGACGCGATCGGGGAAAAAGGTGAGCTGGGTTCGGGCGCCGCCGGGAAACTTCACCTGGTGCACCTGATAGGTATCTCCGAACCGCGTTTCAATCAGCATCTCCCGCTTCGTGGGATGCCAGCTTTCGAAAGCAGCGGCGCGGTAATCGCTATATCTTCCTGCGACGTCCGCGATAGCGGCGGGGATCCGGGGAATGCCTTCCGCAACCAGATTCTCGTTGGGAACGACGAATTCGCCCTGCGCGAAGGCGAAAACCGCAACCAGAACAACCACAAATGGAAACAAAATATTGAATCGCTTCATCCAGATATTCTCCGTCGGTAGGAAAACACTTCAGTTTTGGCTCCGCCGAGTGGTCGCGTGAATCTTAGGCGGACTACGAAACCCGAGTCAACCGTGCTAGGCGCCAAGAGCCGAACGCCAAAGTTTTGCTACCCTAGCCATTCCCATGGAACCACAACCAGAGCGCGTCATGCCTACGATCTCGCTGGCTTCGTATCTTTATCTGGTCGCCGAGAACCGGAATTTCCGGCGACTGTGGCTGGCGCAGATCGTCAGCGAAATCGGTGACTGGTTTTACACGCTCTCCATCTATACGCTTTTGCTGCAATTGACCGGCCGCGCGAGTTCAGTAGCGCTGGCGCTGGTTCTGCAGGTACTGCCACAAACCTTCATTGGACCAACGGCCGGCGTTGTGAACGATCGTTTACGCCGCAAGCATGTGATGATCACGGCCGATCTGGTGAGGTTTGTCGTGGTACTCGCCATGCTGCTGGTGCAGTCGCGATCGACGGTATGGCTGATTTATCCGCTCCTGTTAGCCGAAACCGTTATGGCCGCATTCTTCGAGCCGGCGCGCAATGCGGTGATCCCGAACATTGCTGCGAAGGACGAAGTGCTGATCGCCAACACGCTCTCGTCGGCAACGTGGTCAGTGAACCTGCTGGTGGGCGCCTCTATCGGAGGCCTGGTCGCAGCATTCTTCGGCCGTAACGCCGTGTTCATTCTGAATGGATTGTCGTTTCTCGCGTCGGCGGTTCTTATCGGCGGAATGCGATTCGCCGAGCCCCACGCGGAATCGGCCGCACCGCTACGCGCCCGGGATCTCGTGGACTTTTCTCCGGTGCTGGAAGGAATCCGTTACGTTCGCAATCACCGCACGTTGCTGCCTACGGTTTTTGCGAAAGCCGGTGAACTGATGATCGGACCAAGCTGGGTGATCTTCACGGTGTTGGGAGCGCATGAGTTTGCCGTGCATTGGCGCGATATCGATCCCTCGCGCGGCGCGATGCTTGGGATGAGCATCCTGCTCGGCGGGCGCGGCCTGGGAGCATTGTTCGGGCCCATCATCTCAGCGCGCTGGGCGGGACGCAGCGATCGGCGGCTGCAACTGGGCATTCTGTTTGGTTATCTGACGATTGCGGTTGGCTACGGAATACTTGGCCTATCTACGACAATTTGGCTTGCCAGCTTATGTGCGCTGGTTGCACATGCCGGAGGATCGACAGTGTGGGTCTTCTCGACGACGCTGTTGCAGCTGCACACTGAAGATCGTTTCCGCGGGCGCGTTTTTGCCGCCGATCTTGGCTTCTCAATGCTGACGATCGCCGCTGGCGCTTATTTCTGCGGACGTCTTCTCGATGCCGGCATCGCCGCCCGCACGGTAGCAACCTGGACTGGACTCGTGATGGTGATTCCGGCCTTTTTGTGGGCGCTGGCAACGCTTCGAAAAAATGAGACCGTAGAAAATCCGGTGCAATCTATAGATTGATTGCTTGGAAAAAACAAGCGGTTGGAGGCGCAAATGATTGCACGTGTTTGGCGTGGCCGCGCGAAACCAAAAGATGCTGACGCTTATGAAGCCATGCTCAAGCCAGAGCTTCTGCCCGGCGTGAGCAAAGTGAAAGGCTATAAAGGCAGTTACCTGTTAAGACGGGAAAATGAGGAAGACGTTGAATTCGTCACCATCTTGCTGTGGGACTCTCTCGATTCCGTTCGCGCGTTTGCTGGAGCAGACTTTGAAACTTCCATCATCCCTGAGGAGCGGAGAAAGTATTTATCGCAGCACGATGCCAAGGCAAAGCATTATGAAATCGTAGCTGAGCAATGGCCTGAGCGACAGCAAAAACAAGAGCCGAAATAAGCAAAAAGAGCCGAAGACCGGGAACCGGTCACCGCAAGTCTTCTTAGGAAGCCACCCGGTCGATCTTCGCAGCCATGATGAAATCGCTTTCGGTGAGTCCGTCGATCTTGTGGGTCCACAGCGTGATCTCGGCTTTGCCCCACGCCAGCAGAATATCCGGATGATGTCCCTGCTCTTCAGCTAAATCTCCCACGCGGTTCACGAAAGCCAGCGCCTGCTTAAAGTCAGGAAATTTAAATTCCCGCTGAAGATGATGCTCGTTCACGACATTCCATTGAGGAACGGCCTTCATCAAATCCTGCAGCTCTCTTCCTTTGATCGGGGGAACTCCACCGCGGCAAGGAACGCACTTTTTGTCGGCTAATTGTTCGCTCATACATCTTGTCAATAAACCTTTGTTGAATGCGCGTCAAGTTTGATCGCGGGTCGCTGCCGATTTGCTGAAACCCGCTGCGCGTCAAAGGCATCTCTAATACCCCGCCGTTCAGAACGGTGCGTCCTGACATTTTCTGTTCGCAGGGCAAGTTTCGCGGCCAGTCGTTTGGCCGGTCGCAGGAAGAGAATGGCTGCCGCACCCTCACAACCAAATTCCGACCAGGGTCGTCAGGCTGAATCCGGCACATCCGCTCCTGGAGCCGGCTCCGCTGCGAAACCCGCCTCAAATCCCTGGCTGATTGCCAGCGCGGTCATGCTGGCGACGTTCATGGAAGTTCTCGATACTTCCATTGCCGCAGTTGCGCTTCCCTACATTGCGGGCAGCCTTTCGGCCACGAACGACGAAGCCACCTGGGTGCTTACCAGCTATCTGGTGGCGAATGCGGTCGTGTTGCCGGCGAGCAGCTGGTTCTCGCTGCGCTTCGGACGCAAGCGCTTTCTCATCACCTGCATCATCATCTTTACCATCTCGTCATTTGCCTGCGGTGCAGCCACCAGCCTCGCCATCATTCTGCTTGCGAGAGCGGTCCAGGGAGCCGGTGGCGGGGCACTTCAGCCGCTTTCGCAAGCGATTCTGCTCGAAAGCTTTCCTCCGCAGAAACGTGGCATGGCGATGGCAGTATTCGCGCTTGGAGTGGTTGTCGCGCCCGTGCTTGGCCCAACCCTCGGCGGGTGGCTCACCGACACTTATTCCTGGCGCTGGGCGTTTTACATCAACATTCCGGTCGGCATCTTCGCAATATTCATGATCTCGCGATACGTCGAGGATCCTCCCTATATCAAAAACGCGCATCCCGGGAAGTTCGATGGCATTGGCCTCGGATTGCTCGCCGTGTGGCTGGGTGCTCTTCAAATTATTCTCGACAAAGGCCAAGAGGACGACTGGTTTGGCGCCACCTGGATTCGCTGGGCCGCAGTCACCCTCTTCCTTGCGTTGATCGCGTTTCTGATCCGCGAATTACGGGCGCGCCAGCCGCTTGTCGACCTGAAAGTCTTTCGACATCGCAACTTCACCATCGGATGCATTCTCATCGGCCTGTTCGGAGCCAGCATCTATGGCTTGGTCACGTTGCTTCCGCTTTTCTATCAGGAACTGATGGGCTACACGGCGCTCGCGGCTGGATGGGCGGTGAGCCCGCGCGGCGTCGGTGCGATTCTAGCCATGCCGATGATTGGCTATCTCACGGCAAAAATCGATAACCGTTACCTCATCGCCTTCGGCTTCGCATTGTTCGGCATCGCGAGCCTGTGGTTCGGCGAAGTCAACCTCAGCATCAGCCAATGGACATTTCTTTGGGCCATTATCATCAGCGGATTTGGATCAGGCTGCGTCTTCGTGCCGCTCTCGACCACCACGATGGCGTTCTTGAAAAACGAAGAAATCGGCAATGCCAGCGGCTTGTACAATCTGCTGCGCAACATCGGCGGGAGCGTGGGAATTTCCGTCGTGAACACAATCGTCGCGCGCCACGAACAACTGCACCGCAACGAACTGGCCGCCTCATTAAGGCCGGGCCGCGTCACCGTGATCGGCACCCTCGAAGGAACGCAGCAATTCCTCACCGCCCAGGGCGCTTCACCGACCACAGCCCTGCGGCGCGCCTATGGTTTGGTCAACCTGACGCTGAATAGCCAGGCGCGCCTGTGGTCTTACGTCGATGACTTCCGCTACATGGCGCTAGCCTGCTTTGGGTGCGTTCCGATCGTGTTTATGCTGAAGAAGGCGATTCGCAAGGGTCCGGCGGGGCCGGCCCACTAGCAAGGCTGGAAACGCCTAGAACGGAATATCCTCGTCGGTGATCGGCCCCGAAGCTCCTGCAGGCTCGTTCTCCGGCACGCGTTGATCGAAGTTATTGCCCCCGCCTGAAGCGGATGCGCCAGCCCCCCGCCCGCTGCTGAAGTCTCCGCCACCCTCGCCGCGGCCGCCGAGCAGGATCAAGTCGCTGCCCACAACTTCCGTCATGTATTTCTTCTGCCCGCTGGTCTTGTCGTCCCACGAGCGGGTTTGCAAGCGGCCTTCGATGTAGACCTTGCCGCCCTTCTTCAGATACTCGCCAGCGATTTCGGCCAGGCGCTGCCAGAGCACCACGTTGTGCCACTCCGTGCGGTCCTGCCACTCGCCGGCTTTGTCTTTGAAGCGCTCGTTGGTGGCGATGGTCAGCTTGGCCACGGGTGTGCCGCTGGGCGTGTACTTGATCTCTGGATCTTTCCCAAGATTTCCAATCAGTTGAACCCGGTTGAGACTTTTTCCAGCCATGGGATGCTCCTTTGCAGGGCCACTATAGCAGAATGAGGCGCACGAAGAATGGGGCAACGCATAACAAATCAGCCGTCGTGCCATTCCGGGAGAGAAGTGGCTGCAGGCTCCCCGTAATTTAACCTCTTACGCGCGGAAACTAACACTGAGGTTGGGCAGAGCGCCGTTGCACCATGATTTATGGAAGGCTCCGCGGATTATCCGGGGCCTTTTCATTCGAGAGACAACTCGACACTCATGGCATCACGCTGAAAATGGTGTTGCTCTTCAGTTTTTCCTTCGGAGTCGTGACGCGAAGGTACCCACTTGTTCCACCCGAGGGTACCGTAGCTTGGATCAAGGTGTCCGAAATGACAGTGAAAGCCGCGGGCGTGACGTTAAAGGTGACGCTCGTTGTACCCGTCAGCTCGTTGCCGAGGATGAGGACCTCTGAGCCAGCCTTCCCTGACGTGGGTTGCGCTTCGACAAAGGGCCTGAGGCCGTTGGAGAGGCCGAATACGGTGCCGCAGCCGGGTGCCGCGCTGAGGCAAACTTCGACACTTTGTCCTCCCCGTACTGTCGTGCCGTAAAAAGAGCCGTTCGTGGCCTGGATCAGCCCACCTTGAGGATCGGAGCCGTCCGCACAATTTAGCTGGGAACAAAAACTATAAAGCGTTTTCAAGGTACCGGACGTGGTCAGCTGAAATGCCGTGCCGTGGTTGCTGCCGCCTCCTGAAACAGTGGCTCCGTACAGGTTTCCGTCCGTGCCTTGTATCAACCCGGGACCCGGAAGGCTGCCATCGTTACAATTTTGCTGTGAACAAAAGGTGTACAGGATTTTGAAGGCTCCATTCGTGCCGATTTGGAACGCTATGCCGGCGTTTTCTCCGTTCCCGCCCGAGGCCGTGGTTCCGTAGAGATTCCCGTCGGTCCCCTGCATCGGCGGCCCGTCGGGGAAATACCCATCCGCGCAGGACTGTTGGGCACAAAAGTTGTAGAGTGTGGTTAGTTGGCCGCTGAGGCTAATCTCAAAAACCGTGCCGCATCCTAGGGCGTAACAGTAGTCGTCATTAACATTGCCGCCTTCGCGGGTTATGCCGTAGAGTTTGCCATTGGCTCCTTGTACCAGACCTAACGGCTCCGCTCCATCCGCGCAGTTTGGTAGAGAGCAAAAGCTGTAGAGCGTGGTTAGATTGCCACTTGGAGTCATCCGAAAAACTGTGCCACATCCCCCACCGCACATTGTAACTATTCCGCCACTCTGGGTCGCTCCGTAGAAATTGCCATCCGCGGCCTGCGCCAGCGTGCCGACCGGTTCGGCCCCGCCGGGGCAGGGCGACTGATTAGCGCAAAACGTGTACAGAAGAGTAAATGCACCCTCCGGCGTCATCTTGAAAAGAGTGCCGCAGCCGTTGGAACAATTGGTGTAGCTGCCGCCGTTTCCTGCGTCCCCGAAAAAGTCTCCATCCTTGCCAAGGAGAAGTGCCGACGCAGCGATTCCATCGGCACAATCGGGCTGGGAGCAAAACTCGTAAAGCGCGCTGTAGTGGCCATCCGCGCTAATCCTGAAGATCGTCCCCTCACCGATTCCGTAGTCACCAGCGATGCCGTAGAAGGCCCCGTCTGTGCCCTGTGCAAGACCGGCGATCGGACTGGAGCCGTCGGAGCAGTTCGGCTGGGAGCAGAAGTTGTAGAGCTTGTTAAACGTCTGGGCGGGCGCGGAAGTTACCGCCCCTACACAGATGATGAAAATGATTCCAACGATTTTGACTGCATTCGGTTTGCGCACAGTGGCTCCTGTTCCGGTGTCGGTCGTCGAGGGAGGGTGCAGGGTTCCGGAAGTCCCTGTGTAAAGCGGCAACCATTGTACTGTGATTCCTCGGGCCTCGCGTCGATTTACTTGTGCGACCTCAGGATCGAGCAAATGTGCCCTATGAAAGCTCTCGATGCGCGAGAAGATGCGAGACTCGATTTGCCTTCCCGCAGGAGTTTGCAAAAGCCAGTCAATCGCGGCGCTGGCATCTAAAACGATCTCCGGGATTCACGTTCTTCTCGCACCAAACGTGCACTGTCAATGCGGCTTGCGATCGGTTTGTATTGGTGCAGGCGCGCTCGCAATTCAGCGAGCGTCGGCTTTTCGGCAATTTCTTTGATCTCCGCCAGTAAATAATCCGAAAGAGACACCCCCGACATGGCGGCTCGCGCCTTCAACTCCCGGTGCAGAGCATCAGGGACATTGCGAAGTTGAATCGTCTTTGACATGCCGCAAGCATACTTTCATGTGAAACACATGTCGATTGAGAAGAGGCAGATTTTCAAGCGGAAATGAGGAACCCATCAAGCGACCTGAGAATCGTTGAACATGCGTTATAATCCCCGCATGCCTCCTGCACCCGGCGCCACCAAAGCTGTCGGCATGGTTCCCGACGAGATGAAGTGGGAACCGAAATCCAAGGGCCTGACCACGCCGCGCAAGAAGAAACCGAAAGAACTGGCGGTCATCACCGAATGCTGCACCGGATGCGCCGGCTCGCCCGCCTGCGTGGAATATTGCCCGGTGGAAGACTGCATGTTCTGGGTGCCCGACGAAGATAACCCGCCATTCGGGCGCATCGCAATCGACCCCATTCTCTGCATCGGCTGC
>CAZGXY010000028.1:0-41935 GCA_964530145.1 uncultured Acidobacteriaceae bacterium
GACTGGCGGACGTGGCTCGAGTGGCCAAACGCTTCGACGCGCCTTTGCGAGTGAATGTGTATCAGGCGGTGCGATCCGACATCTATGCGCTCTCCTACGAAGAATACTGGGAAGGGTTCCGGCGCCTCTTTGCGGAGACCGATGTGATCGCCATTGGTGAGCCGCTGGTGCGCGCCATGGCGGGCTTGCCGGCGCTCCGGGGCGGTTGTGGCGTCAGTACCGTGAGGATCACTCCGCGCGCTACGACACAGCCCTGCGTGTACTGGCCGGGATCGGGCGAGCCGCTGCCGAATTTGATTTCGGCGGGCGTCGAGATCCTAAACTCCGCGCCCTTCAGTCAGGCCCGCACGCTTCCGAGCGCGTGCCAGCATTGCGAGTTCCGTGATGGATGCTATGGCGGCTGTGCCGGACGACGATGTTTGCAGGGCGCTCTGGCGGAGCCTGACTGTTACTGCCCGATTGTTCGTGGAGAACGGCTGAAGCTGAAGACTCGTATGGCCGCCCCCCGAGATCTGCCCAAGCTGAGCAGTTCCTGCACTACTGTAGTAATCGCGCGATAATCCGTCGACTATTTTGCGTCAATCCAGGTATCGGACCCCGTCAGTTTGACTGCCACGCCAGAAATAAAGATGTGCAAAGGCTTGCCATCGGCGGTGCCGCGGTGCTCGGTTGAGAAAAGCAGAGGGCCGGCCTTTTTGTAGCCTACCCACGATGCGTTGACTTGGCTCGGCTTCTTGTCCCCGCCGTGGTGGAAGACCAAATACTCGACCCGGTCGTCTTTGCCGACGTAGAGTTCCCAGGTGTCGCCGGGCGTGTAACCGCCGAGTTCCGCGGGATATTTCACTACGACATGCTCGGCCGAGCCAGCGCCCGCGGGTAGTCTTTTCATACCCTCATCGGTGACGCTGGCGCTGGTGTCCCAGTAGGCATGGAAGGGAAACAGAAGCCAATAGTTATCGTTGACGAACGCCGGCTCAACTGCGGTCTTCACGCTGTCCGGCTGGCTGCTCAGCTCGGGGCGCATATAAGTGACCTTCACCGGCTTACCGTCTTTATCTGTCCCCTCGTAGGAGACTTTGCCGGTCTTCGGCTCCCACTCCCACTTGTGAGCGGCTTTGAAAAGCCCGGTGATTTCCCCGTTCCACGTGTAGCGAATCGCCTGAATTTGATCCCAGGAATCGACTCCGTACGTTTTGGCAATCTTTTCGAGAATTGGAGCGCGCTGTTGCGCCCAGGAGTTTGGTACAAGGGCCAGCACTCCGCAAAGCAGAAGGCCCATCATGGCTAGACGGCGGGCATTTTTCATAGAGTTTGCTCCTCGGTGAAGTGAACGGATGCTGTGTTGGATGTCGGCGCAAGCTTCCGGATACACGCGTCGCTGGGCGCAATTACTCTTCGCCCGTCCCAGGCATTCACAGCGCTTGCCGCGGATTATACAACGGGTTCGGTTCTCAGCGGTTTGGCGGAAGAGCGGACGTTTATTCGATTGGGGATCGTGGCGCCGACCGTTGCCTCAATCGCCCAAATTCGATAATCGCGGCGGCCGTTGCGACGGATCCATATTCAAGAACCATGATCCAGCCGGGAACCAGCCACGGACGATCAAGGGTGCGCAAATGCCAGACGTAGTAAGTAGGAATGATGCTGACTGTCCAGATGATGATCGGGACCGTCGAAGCCGAGCGGACAAACGGCAGGAGCCAGAGAAGGTACCACGGGTACACGACCGGCGCACAGAGAAGCGATGCTGCCATCGGCCACGTGAATGTATCGGACGACCACTCGCCGCCCTTGCTTCTCAGCCGGAGCGCGACGAGAAATCCCGCAACCACCGCCAGGCCAACTGCAAACTGCGGAGCGACAACCCGCTCGAGTGCGGCGAACACCGGGTCATTGAAGCGGAAACTCCGCACGTAAGTTCCGAGTGAACCGATGGGAATTCGTCCATGGTTTAAGAACGGCACATAGGGGAGTCCAACGACGGCGGCCGCCAGTATGCCGTCGCGGATACGAACCCGTTTCCAGTACAGCGGCAGGAGTACGATCGGGAGAAACTTCACCGCGACCGCCAGCCCAAATGCGACTGCCGCAACCGCACGCCACCGCCGCCCAAGCGCGGCGGCGGAAACCAACAGCAGCAACGCGCCGACAATATCGATGTGACCGCTGCCTGCCACGTCGGTCGCCAGCAGTGGATGCCAGGCATAGGCCAGCACCCAGTGCGCTCCTTGCCCGCTGCTACGCAAGATCTCGAGCAAAATGAAAATAATTGCCAGATCGCAAAATACAAACGCTACTTTCAGCGAAAAAAGAGACTCATGAATCGTGGTAACGGCGCGGAAAAACATCTGCGCGCCCGGCGGATATGGGCTCGGTAAATCCGGATTGTTCAGCGTGCGGGTTTCCGCAGTATGTAACCCACGGACCGCCGGGTCGCTGGGAACCACAAGATAAGGGTTATACCCGAACCGCTGGACGCGGCCATCCCAAAGGTATCGATGAATGTCATCATCAGGCCCCGGCGGTGACAGAAGAAACGGAATACGCCACAGGCCAGCCAACACCAGCCCGATCACGATGACCCGGCGCGGAAATTTTGGAGTCGCGAAGAGTTCGCGAATGGCGAGGAGATACGCAATGCCGGCAACGCCCAGCGGAAGGATGAAGGACGGTCCACCCACCCTGCTGAAGTTGCGTGAGCAGATCGCAAGCGCCACAAGTAAGATGGCGCCGAGCCCGTACAATCTGCCAGTCGGCGTGAGCTTCACCGGCCTACCGTGCCTGTCCGCAACTGTGCCACCGCCGGCGCCCACAGTTTCAACCAGACCGCCGTTCGTGGCGCCCGAGCGGGAGCGAGTTCCAGTTCCGCGGCAAGCCGGGTCAAGTCGACAGCCACGTCGATGTCGTAGAAAGGATCCGTGAAGCCGACGGAGAGTTGGAGTGCGCGCGCGCGCGCCAGTAAAGCCTCAAGCGCGCTCCTGGTTCCCATGCTGTCGCCGTCGAAAAGCCCAGGGTGAGAAGCCTTCGCCCCTACGAGGTAATAACCGCCATCGTGCGTCGGTCCCACAACCACGTCATGGCCGGCGAGCGCCTCGAACGCATTTTCAAGAATCGACACCGGCAGATGCGGACTGTCGCTGTTGAAGGCAACGACGCGTTGGCGGCCCATGGCTGCAAAGTGCGCAAATGCCGAGTTGAGGCCCGCAGCAAGGCCTTGTCCTTTCTGGCCCAGTACACCCGAGACACTTGGCGCCAGCTTCGTCAGTTCTTCGACGTCGGAAGCCGGGCACATAATGGTGACTTCGACCATTTCCAACGAGTGCGCCAGCGCGATGGTGTCGTTCAAAAGGCAGCGATAGAGTTCGGTGACCGCCTCAACTGGAAGGCTCGGAGATAAACGAGTCTTGACCATCCCCGGTTTAGGTGCTTTTGCCATGACGACCAGTGTTCGCTCCCCGTTCGACGAACGTGCGGTATTTTGGTGGGAGGATTCCATAGGGAAGCGCAGAGCCAGCACTTACGCTGGCCGCGGATTTCTGGCTCTTCGATGCCGAAAATAATAGCGCACTATCAGCGAGAAGATGAACCATGCCGCTCCGACTGTACCTCGCAGCGTACCGCTGATCTTGGATTTCCCAATGCGCGGATGGTAGCTCACCGGCACCTCAACGACGCGGAAACCCGCAAGCGTACCCTTGAGAATCATTTCAACCGCCCAGCCATAAGTGGTTTCTTCGAGCGCGAGCGCACGTAGTACATCTGCGCGGCCCGCTCGGAACGGACCGAGATCACTGATGTCCAGGCGATACAGAATCCTGATCAGGCCAGCGGCGAGGCGATTACCAAACATCTGATGCCAGGGCAATGCACCCGCAGAACGCGGTTTGCGAAGGCGCGAACCGAGCGTGATATCCGCTCGTCCGTCCAGGATTGGAGCGAGGACAAGCGGCAGCTCAGCCGGCCGATCGCTGTAATCGCCGTCGAGAAACACCACAATGTCAGGGCTGGTTGCTTCAGCCAGTCCGGTCAGGCAGGCGCGCCCGTATCCGCGGCGAGGTTCGCGCAGGATGCGTGCTCCCATCTTTGAGGCGATTTCGGGAGTCCCGTCGGTTGAATTGCTGTCTACGACTAAGACTTCCGTGACCGTGTCCGCAGGCAGATCAGCCAAGACGCGCCCAATGGACTGCGCTTCATTATGAGTAGGAATGACAACCGACACTCTCAGTTGACCTGGGCTCAAGTCACCACCATGGGGAGGATGGCCAGCGCTGCGCCAGCCAGGCGTCGACACCCCACGCACGACCTGCCCTCCCCACGACAAGCGCAAGCGATGCGAGCACCGAAACCAGCAGTTCCCATATCCACGATGTGCCCCATTCCGAGACCCAAAGGCTGCCCAGGTATAGAAAAGCCACGAAGGCGGCGGGGCGCGTCAGCAGACCGATGACCAGCAGGATTCCGAGACCGATCTCAGTCACCGCCTGCATCGGAGCGGCCATCGCGGCGTGACTCGCCGCAAAACCCATCACTGCCTTCCACGCGGCCGGCGAGTGACTCGCCTTTATGTAGTAGTTGATCAGGCCTGCATAGCCCGCCGGCGTGTAGAGACCCTTCCCCAGATTCTCGAAGAAGACCCACACCAGCATTGCGCCGATCGTGACACGAACTATTGCCAGCCCATTTGCCGCGGGCGATTGGCCGGCTGAATTTTGCCTCGGGCCCATGTTCGCCATCGTTGTGAACCTCGCACCCAATAGATGCCGCACGTGCGGTGGGAAATAGAAAGGAGTCAACATTTTAAATGGTTCCGGCTGTTCCTGCCAGTGGATGTCAACATTGCCGGTAGCGCTTTTTGGCGCGCGGCTTTTGCAATCGCGATCGGGATTTGACAGGATGCTGCCGCAACCCACAGACTGCGAACGTGCGCTTTGAACCATGAGATGCTGGCCGTTAGCGGTCACAGAGCGCATACACAAACGCGATCCTCGTCGAAAGGATACGTCATGATGCGTCGACCTCTGCTCTCTTTGCTCCTCGTATTTTCGTCTCTGCCTGCTCTCGCTCAGAACGAACGCCATTTCACATTTCATTACTCATTCACGGTGAATAATGTCAGCCCCGGCGAGCGCTTGCGTGTATGGATCCCGCTGGCCCACTCCGACGCCTTCCAGGAGGTGAAAGTTATTTCCAAGAGTGGAGACTTACCGCTGAAGCAGGTTCGGCAGCCGGAATACGGGAACGAGGTGCTATACGGAGAAGCTTCGAAGCCCGATAAGGACGAGTACAAGTTTTGGGTGGACTATGACGTAATTCGAAAGGAGCATGTCGTGCTGGTCGACGGGAAACCCGTGAGCCCCGCTCCATCCGTAAAGGCGCCTCGCGCCGAGCTGGCGCGCTTTCTGGAACCGGACCACTTGGTGCCGGTCACCGGCGTTCCTGCGCAGCTCGCCGAACAGGAAACAAAAGGCGCAACCACACCCCTCGAAAAGGCGAGGGACATCTACGACTACGTTTTTCGCACGATGAAATATGACAAGAGCGGCACTGGCTGGGGACATGGCGACACGTTGTGGGCCTGCGATGCGAAGCACGGCAACTGCACGGATTTCCACTCCGTGTTTATCTCCATGGCGCGCGCGGAGAAGATTCCATCGCGCTTTCAGATCGGCTTCCCGCTCCCGGCCGACAAGCACTCCGCCGAGATTCCCGGGTACCACTGCTGGGCCGAGTTTTATCTCGATTCAGTGGGATGGGTGCCGGTCGACATTTCGGAGGCGTGGAAGCACCAGGAAAAACACGATTATTTTTTTGGCGCACATGACGTGAACCGGGTGCAGTTCACGCAGGGACGGGATCTCAAACTCGCCCCCGCTCAAGAAGGCCCCCCGCTAAACTATTTTGTCTATCCATACGTGGAGATCGGCGGAAAAGAACATCCCAATGTGGCGATCGCATTTTCTTTTGAGGACGCAGGCTCAATGCCCACAAAAGTCAGCGCCTTACATTAGAGTTACGTCTCCTGCCTCTCTGGTACGGATGCAGCAACCGGGGAATGTCAACGCTGGGGGGAGCTCTAACCAACGGTGGGGGTACCTCGACAAGGTCGTCCTGGAAAACGGCCCAGTTGCCGGTTTCGGTCCGGAAAGAGAATGCAGCGAACACCCTACGCTGCCTCACAACCTTAGGTCGCTGACCAGACGGAAAACGGGAATCAAAAGAGAGTATAGTGATGGGGTCTCTTCTAGCATTCTTCCGCCGTGCCCCTAGGGCGTCGGTCCCTTGCGAAAATCAGACAGCGTTTTACGCTGCGCAAGGAGCCGCCAACATGGCGAATAAACCCCGTTTTGCCGCCAAGCCGCCGGAAGTCGAGGGAAATCCCGTTCACAACGAAGTCTTACTGGGCATGCCATCGCCAGAGTGTGATGCGGTCTTTTCCCAGTTGACGTTTGTTCAACTCAGAAACAAAGACGTCCTGCAAGAATCCGAACAGCCTATCAAATATGCCTATTTCATGGACAGTGGATTGGCATCGGTGTTGAACGTCACGCCGTACGGGAAGAGCGTCGAAGTAGGATTGTTTGGCAAAGAGGGCTGCTCCGGCCTGCCCGTTGCCATCGGGCTAACGAGTAGTTCTTCCCAAATCGTCATTCAGGTCAGCGGTGCAGCGTTCCGTATCACCGTCCCCAATCTGATCAAAGTTTTGCGTGATTGCTCGCTGCTCGAAAGGCGCATGCAGCAGTATGGCCAGATTATGACGATGCAGGCAGCGCAGGTTGCCACCTGCAATCGGCTGCACGAAGTTGAGGAGAGACTTGCGCGCTGGCTGCTGATGAGCCAGGACCGGCTGGGCGGTGATATCGT
Source organism: uncultured Acidobacteriaceae bacterium (assembly GCA_964530145.1). Taxonomy (GTDB): domain Bacteria; phylum Acidobacteriota; class Terriglobia; order Terriglobales; family Acidobacteriaceae; genus Sulfotelmatobacter. Next base: position 6,862 of record CAZGXY010000028.1, read on the forward strand.
CCCCCTCACTCATGAATTCTTGGCGCATATGCTGGGAACCCGGCGATCCAGCGTCACGGTCGCCGCAGGCCTCCTGCACAAAGCGGGACTCATCACCTACAACCGTGGGCAAGTAAAGATCGAAGACCGCGATCGTCTGGAAGACGCGGCCTGTGAGTGCTACGCCATGCTCAGTAGATACACGGCGACCTGGAAGAAAGAAGCGATCTGACGCCTGGTGCGCTAGCGAACATCACCTGGTTTCCGGCCGGGCAGACACTACTCTTCGCCCCTTCCTACAATGAAATTACAGGTCAAGTGGCGCAATCAGGAGGGAACAATGTTCCTACTCCATAGTTCTCGGCAGCATCGCCAGCCTTACGAATCGTTGAAGGAACTGCTCGAAGATCTGAGCAACGCATCCGCGAAAAATAGCTATTGTCCACACTGCGGATCTCTTCACGTGAACATTGACACCCAGTTCTGGCTGGAAGGTTCCGAACAATTCTGGATCATCGCATTGCCATACTGTCAGTACTGCAATCCTGAAATCGCGCGGCGAAGGCCGTTCGCGGCATGAATTCGGACAACGGAATCAATCCTGAAGCGAGACAATCCGGAGCCGACGAGTGTAGTTGGCAAGAGTTGTACAGGTCGGCAATTTACGAGACGGATGGCCAGAGGGGCGCCGAGCGGATCGCACAGGCTGAGCGTGAAATCATCACCCGAACGCGCGTGCTGTTTCATCAAGCCAATGATGCAGTCAGTGAGCGGAGCGCATTGGATGCAGCTCTCTATGCTCTCCGCGTTTTGAAGACCTACTCCCGAGTGAAGATTTTGGCCTGAAGAGGATCCTGCTCTCCGAATTGCCCATGGAAAAGCTGAACGATACCCACGAAAATCAACTGCTCGCCGCTTTGCCAGCAGAGTCGTTAAAGCGTCTTCTCCCGGCGCTTGAAAGCGTGTTGCTGCCACCCGCTGAGATTCTCTACAACTTCGGCGATGACCTAACTCACCTCTATTTTCCCGGGCGGAATACTGTTGTTTCACTGCTCTGTACAACGGACGAACGGGAAAATGTCGAAGTTGGATTGTGCGGCAATGAAGGGGCAATCGGTTTCGCCGCTCTGTTTGGAGCGCAAACCACGGCTCATCAAAATTTGGTACAGGTTCCGGGACGCGCACTACGACTGCCTCTTGCCGCAGCGCAAGACGAATTTCGCCGCGCCGGCAGCTTCCACGACTTGTTGCTGAGGTTTGCGCATTCGCTGTTCGTGCAAGTCTCCCAGACGGCTTTGTGCAACCGGCTTCACAGCGATGAGGAACGGCTGGCGCGCTGGCTCCTGCTCAGTCACGACCGGGCGAACTCCCGGCAGTTGCCCCTACCCCGAGAGTTGCTTGCCAAGTTGCTGGGGCGGAGTCCGTCGGCTGCAAGTCTCACCGTGTCCTTGTTGGAACGGGCGGCACTGGTTGAGTACAACGGGACGGAGCTAATTATTCCTGACCGTGAAAAGCTGGAATCCGTCGCCTGCAGTTGCTATTGGGTTGCGCGGAGAGAATCGGCGAAGGTCTTGGAACAGGCGAGGTAGTCATGAACTTTGAATACAAATGGCAGGAACCGTACGCGGCGGCTGTGTTGGAAACAGACCGCTCGAAATTGGCACAGCATATCTCGCAAGCGGCCACGGCAATAAACGCTCGGGTGCAGGAACTCCATCAAGACCACATGGGCACCCCTGAGGAACGCACCGCGATCGAGGATGCCCTTCGCAGCCTGGAACTACTGCGCAAGGAAATTTCATAGGCTCAAGCGGCATTCCTGAGCAGCTCTTGCAAATGATGTATGAAAGACTCGGGTGAAGATGACTTTGATATCACCTTGTTGGCTCCGGCCGCGAATGCTTCCTCTGACAGATGGGCGCCGGTGAAAGAGGTGAACATCAGAATGGGAACGGAGGGCAAGACAGATCTGAGAATCCTTGCGGCTTCAAATCCATTCATGACCGGCATGGATACGTCGAGAATTATCAGATCCGGCTTAAGCTCTTGAGCGACGGTAATTCCGATCTGGCCGTTTTCAGCTTCCCCGCATACAACCAATCCTGGTACGCCTTCGATCACGATCCTCAGCGAGCGCCTGACCGCTGCATGATCATCGACGATTAGGATTCGTCCAGGCACAATCTCTCCTTGGCTCATCTGACATTGCCTCACCACGGTTCGCAATCCAGTGGAGGGTGTATTTATCGAACGCTAACCCGGCAGTGCCCGGAAGTGCGGCTGGTGCTACGAAAGTAGTTGGCGGTGAATGGCTGTTTAGAGAAGGTAAGAAAATTCTCCACTCGGGTCGGACAGCTGCTCACCTGCTTACTGCAGCTTAATGTACTCGGCCTTGGCTTCTTTCAGGATGGGGATGTCGGGGTCGGCGTCTTTCCAGAGGGTGAGGAAGTCCTCGTAGGCGGCGAGCGCCCGGACGCGGGCGGCGTCCGCATCCGCACCCTGCGAGGTTCTTGACTGCAAGGCATTGGCACGGGCCACTCCAAGATGCGCCAAACCTCCCGTCCAGCAGTTCCAGATGATCCCACTGTGGTCGAGAATCTTCTGGAACTCGGCGATGGCGGCAGAGCCATGTCCGGCTGCCAGATATGCTTCTCCCCGCACATATGTCGGATAGAGGCAGGAAATGGCGGCGACGAAACCAACACTCCCCAACTCGATGGGTGAAGAGGATTGGAAAGCATTCAGCGCGGAACCTGGGATCTTCTCATCTAGCGCCAGTTGCGCGTGAATCGCCGGCAGCCAAAGCGCCTGCATCTGTGTATCCAGCGGGTAGCGTTTGTTCAGGTCTTGCGCCAGCGATTCGGCTCGCGCCGTATCGCCAGCCATGGCAAAGGCAAGCGTTGCCTCGACCGCGACACCCTGGCTGCTTGGAACCAGCTTCAGTCCTTCTTCTGCCGCTTGTTTTGCCTGGGTCAGATTGCCGAAGGCGGCTTCGCGCAAAGCCGAATGCTCCAGCCAAAGCGCTCCGGTTTCCTTGCTATCGGCGCGTAGGGCGGAGTCCAGAGACCGCCGGGTCAGTTCTCGTGCTTTGCCGAGATGACCGGCGTAAGCTTCGGTGTCGGATGCGAGCGAAAGCCCCATATTCTCCTCTGGCTTGCCCACAAACCACTGTTGCTCTTCCGCCATCGCGGCGGAGTCCATCCCGAGAAAGCCAAGAGCGTAGAGAGCGTGGTGGAGGAGGACATCATCCAGTTTTCGCGCCTGCGCCTCCTGAATGATCTGCCTCACCTCGTCGAAGCGCTGCAAGGCGAGCAGGCTGTTGACAAGGAGATAGTAGGGGGCGACATTATCCGGGGCGAGGCGGAGGCCTTGGCGATATGACTCCGTAGCCTTCTCATACTGTCCCTGCGCCGAGTAGACGTTGCCCAGACGGAGATGCGCTTCGGAGTCTCGCGGGTAGTTCTGGACTTCCTCCTCACAGGTCTGGGCCGCTTTCTCCGTTTCTCCGGTTACATTCAAGTAGTAGTCAGCAGTGATCGTCAGCTTCTCCCGCTCGCTGGCATGTTCCCGCAACTGAAATGCCTTGCTGTAGTACTCGCTGGCCCGGGCTACCTCACCGAGACTGTAGTAGTCCTCGCCCAGCGCGTCGTAGCCCATGGAAAAATTCGGATCAAGCTGGATGGCATGTTGATAGAAAGGAAGTTGGGCGGCGCTGGTCTTGTGACCAAGGCTGTACGCTTTCAGAGCTTCGAGCGAAGCCGTGGTGGCCTGTTCGAGCGGAACATCAAACTTTTGAACCGTAGCCAGCGATTCGCCCAGTTCGCCGCGAAGCTTGGATGCCGCCTCGCCCAGCACGTCCAGCACCTTCTCCTTGGACGCCGCCGTCGCCTGCTCCTCGGCCAGCGTGTCTCCGTCCCGGCAATTCACCCCCTTCAATCCCAGTACATATTCGCTTCCCAAGCTGCCAATCGATCCGGCAATGTAGGCCTTGCTGTCCGCCCGCTGGCAAAGCTCACGGGCTAGTTCGGGCGTGAGCTTCGTGTTGGCCGGGCGGGTCATCATCTGCAATGTTTTGGCGACCTCGCCGTCGGAGAGCACATTCAAAAAAGGCGATTGCCGCAGGGAAACGGTAAGCGCCGTCTTCAGCGTGTCGTCGAATACCGCATCGCCCGTGGTGTTGGCAAAATCGGCGAGAACGATGGTGTCTTTCTCGGTCAAGCGCTTGTTCTGCTGATGCGAACGATAGTAAAGTCCGCTAGCCGCGAGCGAGGCGACTAGGAGGACAGGAACCACAATTTTCGAGATCTTCGCAACCCGATTCGCAGGAGTTTCCGGCACTGTCGCCGTGCCCCAGCTAGCCGCAGAACCGTGTCCGTCGTCGGAGTTCTGCTTCAGCCGTTGGAGGTCAGCACGAATGTATGCATTACCACCGTCCAGCGGTGTGATAAAGCGATATCCGCGCCGCGGGATCGTCTCCACAAAGCGCGGCGAGTCTGCAGAATCTTGCAGAGCGTCCCGCAACTTGTTGACCGCTTTGTTGAGACCACGTTCGTAGTCAACAAACGTCCCATCCGGCCAAAGGCGATGGACTAATTCCTCACGGGTGACTAACTCACCAGGGCGTTCAAGCAGTGCAAGCAAAACCTGAAAGGGCTGTTCGTTAAGGCGTATTTTGCGCCCGTTGTGTTGCAGTTCGCCCGAGCGAACGTCAAGTTCAAACGGCCCAAAACGAACGGACGGACCAAGTTGGCCGTGGCAGTCCAATGGGTCTCATCCTCGGAAGAGTCTAGGCGAGTCTATCACCCCCTTCAGAACTCTCCAACTGCAAGGAATACATGAGGAACAACGGATGTAAGTTGCTGTCGCAGCAGGAACAAACGGGGAACAACTGCGAGTTCGGCGTTCCACACAGAGAGTATTTCCAGGTGTCTTGAGGTCCTGACCTAGAGGCTTCAATGTCCGCGTCACCGCACGCATTGCGGAGGTGACGCATGAAACAATTCCTGCTTTCTATCGCCTCGGTAGCGGTCCTAAGTTCGCTTTGTAACCCTTTAGTCGCCCAATCCAACTCAGTCGCCGTGTCGGAGCAGACAACGCGCGTCTCCAATCATGCCATTGAGATTCCTATTCAGCTTTACCGGGACTACCTCGTGGTCGTGGAAGGGTCGATCGGGGACCTGGAGAAGTTAACCTTCATTATCGATACGGGAGCCTACCCGAGCATGATCGATCAGAGAATTGCGACCGCTCTCGGTCTAAGGGAGACGGATGGCAAGGTAGCTTTGGTCAACCGGAATGTGCAGGCCAAGCTTGCGACACTGCCGTTTGTTAGAGTTGGTCCCGCCCGCGTTGAAAGTGTCTCAGTCTTGGTGCAAGACCTTTCCTCGATCGAGAAAAGGCTGGGGCGGAGAATTGACGCGGTCGTCGGCCTGGACGTGCTCGGCAAAAACAGTTTCAGCATCAATTACAGCACCAAACGACTACGCTTCGGCCCGGTGCAACAAACCCGGTCCACAGTCTCATTCGAAGCCGGCACATTCTTTATCATAGTGGAAGCGCGGTTGGGCGACCGCCCAGTACGTTTAATGGTCGACACGGGAGCTTCAGCCTTGATGCTTTTCCAAAGTCGCCTCAAGGATACGAATTCTCTGCTGGCGGGAAGAGTGGCGAAGGCGACCAACGTCGGCGGAGATTTTCGACGCCAGTCGGTACTGATCCCGCACGCGCGCCTGGGGAAGGAAGAGCTTGGCCCACTGACAGGCTTCGTGGTGGCAGACCAAAAAGATGACGGGCGCGACTTCGATGGCGTCTTGAGCGTACGGGCGCTGCACCTGGAAGAAGTCGGATTCGACTTTGAAAACCATGAGATCAGTTGGAGGAAATAGACTAGGGCGATAGCCGGTGGCAATGGCCTATGCCATCGAAGTCGGATGGTTGGCATAACATCGCCATTTCACTCATTGACCACCTCGTTGCGCGCTAAGTTTAGGTCCAAGGCGGGAAGATTTGTGAGGCAGATGCCGCGCCGTCTGTTCGATAAGAACCTTCACAGACGCGCTTCGAGCAGGTAGGACTCGGCAGTCATGTCCCAACGCTCACCAGTGGAACTTCCTCTTTGTCCATTTTGCAATCAACTATGCCAGCTAGTAGGTGCCGGTGCCACGGCGGCCATGTTTCGAGGGCAGCTTCACATGGAGACCGCACCGAGGGTCCTCTCCTGCTGGAATTACGAGGAACGCGAGCGGCGCTTGGTCGGGCATCAAGCGAGCGGCGCCAAAATTGACGATCCAGTTGTTTCGCAGTCTTCGTTCCGCTCTTCATTCGGATCTTCGGCAGCACTCATTTTGGCTGAGCCTCAACCATCTTTTTCGCCAAACGGACTCCATCTGGTCGAGCCGGTCTTCGGGCGCACAACGGGAAAGCAGACGGCGCATTCCACGCAAATGATTTTTGTCTCCACCGGGGACCAACCCGAACCAGGCCTTGTGAATTAATCGAAGGACAAATGTGAGGTAAACAACTATGGATGCGAGATTTAAGATTTCTGGCGGAGAGGGAGGGATTCGAACCCTCGGTACAGGTGTTAGCCCGTACAACGGTTTAGCAAACCGCCGCATTCGGCCACTCTGCCACCTCTCCGGCGTTTGGGACTACAGTTTACCACGTCGGCAACGGGCTTTATTCTGCCACTCGCGACACCGATTAGAGCCGGATCGGCGGGCGTTCGAGACGGAGTGCCGGAGCGGCGGAATACCGTTTTACCTGATCGCTACGAGAAAACCCGGCGTATATAGCGCGTTTCCCTCCCACTGGCGAGAGAAATCGCAAATCACGCGGTCTCCTGAGCCGATCCGCCCGCGTCTTCTATTTCGAGATTCAGCTTCAGGAATGTTCGGAAACCGGGATCACGGTGTCACCTCGATTGCGCCGGTCGAGTCGGCTGCCGTGACAACACACTACGAACCAACATCTAGGCTTCGGCGAGCATCAAATCTCAACTCTTGGATCGGTTTAAAGAGGCTGTGTGGCCTCGCCTCACTTTGAATGCTCGCGCATCCATTCTCCGGCCAGCGTATCTTCTTTACTGCATGCGTGCGTCGGTATTATTTGTGCTTTTCCTGCCGAACGTCATCCGCGGTCAGGTTGCGGTGCAGGGACCATCGCCCGTGTACGACGGCCAGAAGGTAAGCGCCGTCGAACTGATTGCCAATCCTCACCGTGACGTTGAACCCCTGCGCGCCGTAGTTACGCAGAAAGCTGACGCGCCGTATTCTCAGAAAGAAGTGGCGGCTAGCGCCAAGGCCTTGGAAGAGGCGGGACATTTCCCGAAAGTCACGGTGAACGTGACGCCCGATCTCGCGGGACTGCGCGTGGAATTCCTGCTCGAGCCGGCTTATTTCATCGGCATAGTTGGCTTTCCGGGAGCGACCCGGGAGTTCTCTTACACGCGGCTGTTGCAGGTGGCCGACCTGGCCGATGAAGATCCATACATCGCGGCACGCATGGCTGGGGGTGAAAACAGATTGCAGGAGTTTTTCAAGCACAATGGATTTTTTCAGTCGAGCACAACCGCCAGCGCGCAGATCGATGACGCGCACCAGATTGTGAACGTAATTTATGACGTTGAGCTGGGAAAAAGAGCGCGTATTGCGTCGGTCGAAATTGAGGGAACGGATGCCAGCGAGAGCGCGCGGCTGCTCCGTTCCGCTCGCTCAATCCGCGCCCGCCTTAGGGGAGGTTTACTCAAACCGGGCAAGCCTTATAGCGCTGAACGAGTCAAAGAGGCGATCACTTTAATCAAGCGCACGCTTTCGCAGCAGCATCGGCTGGCCAGCACCGTGGACCAGGAGCCTCTTCAATATAAAGCCGAGAACAATAAGGTCGATGTGTCGTTCAAAGTGAAACTCGGCCCGGTCGTTACGGTGCGCGCGACGGGAGCGAAGCTGACGGCGATACCATTCCTCGCGGGGCGCCAGATGAGAAAACTGATTCCGATCTATTCGGAACGCAGCATTGACAGCGAGCTGGTGCGTGAGGGACAGGAAAACCTGACAGATTACTTTCAAAAGAAAGGATATTTTGACGCGGCGGTCAAAGTGAACATGACGCAGCAGCCTGATCAGGTGGTCTTGGTCTATGAGATCGACCGGGGCAGGAAGTATAAAGTCGCCAAGATCGGCTTCCGCGGCAACAACAACATTCCCTCGCCGAATCTGGAAGCGCATGTCGCCGTCAGGCAAGCGCACTTCTGGAATCACGGCGATGTGAGCCAGCACCTGCTGAAAGAAAGCGTCTCGAATCTTGAAGCCATTTACCGGGATAAAGGTTATGAGGAGGCGAAGATAAGTTCCCACGTCACCAAGATTGCAGGAAGAATCGACGTCGAATTTGAAATTGCAGAAGGAGCGCAGACGCTGGTTGGGAATGTGACGGTTGCCGGGAACGAGCACGTTCAGCACAACGAATTAACCGCTCCGCAAGGGTTCCAGCTGAAGGCTGGCGCGCCATATTCACCGCGGCTCTTGTTGAACGACCGCAACCGCATCTCCGCGAACTATCTCGATCGCGGCTATCCCAATGTCGAGGTGAAAACCAAAATCACCCGGCGTGCCGGTGATCCTCACAAAGTGGATGTGACCTACGAAATTGCCGAGCACCAGATGGTTCGAGTCGGCGAAGTAATTTATCTGGGCCAACGGCATACTCGGCTTTCGCTGATCCATAACACCGCAAAGCTGCCGGCTGAAGTCCCGATGAAAAAGGTGCAAATGCTGGGCGCGGAGACCCGGCTTTACGATTTGAACATTTTCGATTGGTCGAGTGTCGGGCCGCGCAGGCCGATTACCGATCAGACCGAAGAGACGGAACTGGTCAAGGTTCACGAAGCGAAGCGGACCGACATTATTTATGGTTTTGGTTTCGAGGTCTCTCACCGCGGAGGCAACGTTCCCAGCGGAACAGTTGCCGTGCCGGGCCTGCCGACGATCAGTTTGGGGAACAGTCAGATCGCACCCAGCCAGGCCACTTATGCCAGCCCGCGCGGCTCGGTCGAAATCAACCGCCGCAACATGCGGGGGCTCGGAGAGACGGCGAGCGCCTCGATCGTACTCTCGAGGCTTGACCAGCGTTTTCTCACGACTTATACGCAGCCGCATTTTGTTGGCGCGGAATGGTCGTCGCTTTTCAGCTTCTCTCTGGAGCGTACCACCGAGAATCCGCTGTTTGCCGCGTCGCTCGGCGATGGCACCTTCCAGGTGGAGCGCGTGATCAGCCGCAAGAAGAACACGCGCCTTCAGCTGCGCTACGATTTCAATAAGACGATCTTGTCGCAGTTGCTGGTGCCAGAGCTTGTGCTGTCGCAGGATCGCAACGTGCGGCTCTCGACTGTCTCGGGCAGCCTGATTCGTGACACTCGAGACCACCCTCTGGACGCGCATCGTGGCGTCTTCGCTACGTTGAATTTTGGAGTCACTCCGACGGCATTTGGATCGAGCGCCAACTTCACGCGGCTTTTCGGCCAGTTCGCTACATACAAGTCGTTTCACTCTGTGGTGTTTGCCGACAGCATCCGGCTGGGGCTGACTGCGCCTTTTGCCGGCAGCTTCGTTCCTACCAGCCAATTATTCTTCTCGGGTGGAGGCACCTCGCTGCGCGGCTTTCCCATCGATGAGGCCGGCCCCCAGCGTCTTGTTCCCTTTTGCACCGGATTGCAGAATCAGACCGGGTGTGTGAATGTCACCGTGCCTGTAGGCGGAAAGCAGCTTTTTATCTTGAACTCAGAAATACGTTTTCCGCTGAAGATCATGAAAGCCCTCGGCGGCGTGATCTTTTACGACGGCGGCAATGTTTACAGCGCCATCAATCTGCCCAACTTCGTCAACAATTACACGAATACCATTGGGGCTGGGCTCCGGTATGCGACGCCAATCGGGCCGATAAGGTTTGACATCGGCTACAACCTCCAGGCTCCCCCGGGCATCGGCGCCGTGCAATACTTCATCACGTTAGGGCAAGCATTTTAGGAGCGGCATGAAGTGGAAAAAGATTTTCGGATGGGCCGTCGGGGCACTCTTGACGCTGCTTCTAACGCTCATCGTTGCCGGATACTTTTTTCTGAAAAGCAACGCGGTCAACCAGTTTGCGCGGCGGAAAATCGGAGAAGCTGCGCAGCAGAGCACCGGCGCCGTGACGACCGTTGGCGAGCTGGATTTCAGCCTCTCGACCTTAAGCGTGCATTTGCACGACATCACATTGCGCGGCAAGGAAGATCCCAGCCAGCCTGCGCTTTTGACGATTGACGACATCACCGTAAGCGCGAAGATTCAGTCGGTGCTTCGTCACAAGGTGAGCTTGAGTCATTTGATCGTCAAGCATCCGGTTGCGCATGTTCTGGTGTCCGGCCAAGGGGCGAGCAATTTGCCCACTGCGCCCGCAACACAAAGCGCTTCACACACGAATGTTTTCGAGCTTGCCGTCGGCCACGCGCAGCTCATCGATGGCGAAGTGAACTACAATGACAAGAAAACTCCGCTGAATGCCGACCTTTATCAACTGAACAGCGAGATTCGTTTCGACCCGCTCAAGGCCAGCTACGGCGGATCGATTTCTTATGACAACGGCCGCCTTCGTTACGGAAGCTATGCGGCACTGCCGCACAGCTTTCAGTCAACGTTCGATGCGAGCCCGACCGAACTGACGATTCATTCGGCTATTCTGAAAATTGGAAATTCCGTAGCTTCCGTGCGGGGGAGTGTAAGTAACTACACCGACCCTCTGTTTGAGGCAGACTACGATCTTCACCTTGACGCGCACGACTTCGCAGCAATAGCTCCCGAATACAAAACCTCGGGCGATCTCAAGCTGGTTGGGCAAATCAACTATAAGAATTCGCCGGACCAGCCGATTCTGCGCGCGCTGACGATCGATGGGCAAGTTGCGGGCGCGGCGCTTTCCGCGGTCGCCGGCACCGACCATATCTCTCTCGCTGGTTTGCGCGGGAGCTACCGGCTCGCGAATGCTTCGTTTGAAGCGCGCGGAATCGAATTTCGTACTCTCGGCGGCAGCGTTGGCGCAGACGCGAGCATTAAGAATCTGGACAGCACACCATCAGGTCTCGTCCGTGCGTCCTTGCACGGCATTTCGTTGCGTGAGATTCAACGGGTACTTCACGAACAGGTGCAGCAGGTTGCGATTTCGGGTTTGCTCAACGGCGCGGCCGGCGCCTCGTGGAAAGGCAATGCCAGCAATGCTCTCATCCATTCCGATCTGGTCGTGAGCGGCGCAGCACGAAATACTTCACAGGCATCGAACGCTTCGTCAGCTGCGGAAGTTCCCGTCGATGGAACCATTCATGCAACCTACAACGCCGCAAGCAATGTGATCACTGTCCATCAATCGGCGCTGCACATTCCCTCGGCCTCTTTGACTGCCGATGGGCAAGTGAGCAAGCGTTCCAGGTTGCATTTGCAGGTGACGGCCAGTGACTTGCATCAACTCGAATCCCTGGCCTCCACTTTTGCTGGCACGGGTTCGACGCTTCCGCCGATTGCAGGTTCGGCAACTTTATCGGCAGACGTGCACGGGTCACTTGCGAAGCCGCAAGTGATGGCACAGCTTTCTGCCAGGAATCTGCAGGTTCAGGGAACCGAATGGAGCAGCGTTCAGGCGAATGTGCAGGCCAGTCCGTCGCAGGTCGCCATCTCGAATGGGTCACTGATCCACGCACAGCGAGGGCGCGCTTCTTTTAGTGGCACCGTCGCATTGCAGAACTGGCACTATCTTGCCTCGAATTCGTTTGCGGCGAACCTCGCGGTGCAGCAGATCGCGATTGCGGACCTGCAGCGAGCGGTCGATCTGCAATATCCGGTCAGCGGAGACCTGTCCGCCAATATTTCTCTTCATGGAACGGAGTTGAATCCCCAGGGCTCGGGCAAAGCTCAGATCGGCAATGCGCACGCGTATGGTGAGCCGGTTCAGGCTCTGGCTGCCGAATTTCACGCCGACCAGGGAACGATCGTGTCATCTCTGCACGTTGCGGCGGCGGCGGGATCGGCCGATGTAAATCTGTCGTACGCTCCTGAGTCCCAAGCATATACGGTTAGCCTCAAAGCGCCGGCGCTGGTTCTGCAAAAGCTGCACGCCGTGCAGGCAAAGAATCTCGGATTGACCGGGACGGTGACCGCCTCAATTTCTGGACAAGGAACGGTTGCGAATCCTCAGCTTAGCGCGGTGTTGCAGTTGCCGCTGCTGACGGTTCGAGGCAAGTCGATCTCAGAAATCAACGCGAATTTGCAGGTTGCGAATCGACAGGCGGATCTCACGCTGAATTCCAGTGTCGTGGCTTCATCAGTGCAGGCGCATGCTCACGTGAATCTCACTGGCGATTACTATACAGACGCATCGATCGACACCACGCAGGTTCCGCTCGACGCGTTGCTAGCCAGTTACCTGACCAGCGCCCCGCAAGATTTCAAAGGCCAAACCGAATTGCACGCCACGCTCAAGGGTCCTCTGAAGGATACAAGCCGGCTGGAGGCGCACCTGACCATTCCGACGCTGAATGCGACGTATCAGTCGTTACAGATTGGAATAGCGTCTCCGCTTCATGCAGATTTTGCGAATTCGGTTTTGACCATCCTCCCGGCGGAGATTCGCGGTACCGATACCGATCTGCGGGTGCAGGGCAGCGTCCCATTCGCTGGCAATGCTTTGCCCAACCTGACCGCGGAAGGATCGCTGGACATGAGGATCGTCAAAATATTCGCACCGGATGCACAAAGTTCCGGCACTGTATCCTTCGACGTTCACGCATCGGGAACGGCGAATGATCCCAGCGTAAGCGGACAGCTTCGCCTGCAAGACGTTGCGATGTTCTATTCCGGCGCGCCGCTCGGAGTCGAGAAGCTGAATGGCATCTTCGACATCGGAAAAGAAAGCGTTCAGATTTCCGAACTCACGGGGCGCGTGGGCGGCGGCGATGTCTCGGCCGGAGGATCGATTGTTTATCGCCCCAGCCCGCACTTCAATCTCGCGATGCAGGCGAAATCCGTTCGCCTTCTTTATCCGGCCGGGTTGCGGACCCTGCTCGACGGCAATCTGATCTTCAGCGGGAATAAAGATTCTTCCACCCTTACGGGACGCGTGTTGATCGACTCGCTGGGATTTACTCCGGACTTTGACCTCTCGAACTTCGGCAACCAATTCAGCGGGGACACATCTCTTCCCGCTCAGCCCGGGTTTGCCGATACCGTGAATCTCGCCGTCAGCGTGCAATCCAAAGATAATTTGAGCGCTAACAGTTCGCAGGTCAGCATCGAGGGCAATGTGAATCTTCGCGTGATTGGAACTGCGGCCAGTCCAGTCGTCACGGGCCGCACCGATCTCACCTCCGGCGAACTTTTCTACCGCAACGTACGCTACGAACTGCAGCGCGGCATTATCACCTTCGATAATCCGAATGAGACCAGCCCGGTGCTGAATGTTTCGGCAACGACCACCGTCGAACAGTACAATCTCACGCTCAACCTGCGCGGCCCTTTTGACAAGCTCACCACGTCTTACACCTCAGATCCACCTTTGGCGACGGCGGACATCATCAACCTGATCGCGAACGGCCAGACCACGGAGGAATCGGCCGCCGCAAGCCAGAGCACAGATTCGATGATTGCTTCGCAGGCCACCAGCCAGATTACCGGCGGGATTCAAAAGCTCGCAGGCATTTCCAGCCTGCAAATTGATCCACTGAGCGAAGGGAGCAGCCAGAACCCCTCGGCGCGTGTCGCTCTGCAACAGAGGGTGACGAAGAATTTTCTGTTTACATTTTCAACTGATGTATCGGAGCCCGGCAGTGAAGTGGTGCAGGGTGAATACCAGATCAACAAGCGTTGGTCCGTGAGCGCGACCAGAGATCAGGTTGGCGGGATTTCGGTGGACGGCCGTCTGCATACACGATTCTAAGCGGGACGACTTACGCAACTCGCTCGGGAACCTCCTTAGCGCTTATCTTCTGCGGGATGAGGCACGCTGTTTCTCTTCTGGCGCGCCGGGCCTTCCCCATTTCTGCATTCATCTCAGCCCCCAGCAGCAGAACGAACGATGTCCACTGCAGCCATGTCATGAATGCAATGAATCCACCGAGCGTGCCATAAACTCGGCTGTAATTGGCAAAATGGCGGAAGTAAATCCCCAGCAACGCCGAGAGTGCCAACCATGCCACCACGGTAACGACGGCGCCGGGCAAAGTATCCACAAACTTCGGCCGCTCGCAAGTCGCAAGAAAGTACAGCAGCTCAACTCCCAAGACCGTGAATGTGATAGCGATGGTCCAATGCAGTGCCGGCCACAGCATGGCAAACGCACGAGGAATATCTAGCCGTGAAGCCAGCCAGTCGCCGAAACGCGGTCCCACCATAATTACTGCAAGTCCCGTAGTGAAAAGCGCTCCGCAGACCACAGCCAATCCCAGCGCGAGCAACCGCGTCTTCCAGAATGGGCGGTTATCTTTTACGTCATAAGCGATGTTCAGGGCTTCAATCAGAGCGTCAAAGGCCGACGTTGCGACCCAGACCATCCCCAGCAGCCCCACCGAAAGCCAGGTTCCGCGATGCTCCGTGAGCACGGCAGAGAGGATCGAGTAAAGCGTACCCATCGTATTCGGAGGAAGTAACCGCGCCATGGTTCCCAGAGCCGAGCCGAACAGATCGGGAATTGGTATCCAGCTGAGAATGACGGAAAGCACGATCAGCCCGGGAAACAGCGCCAAGAAAAAATAATGGGACAGCGCAGCAGAGACCTGAATCGTATGATGGTCCTGCACATCTTGAATCGCATTCTGAATCGATCGCTTTAGCCCACACCAGGTCACGGCGCTTAGATGCCCGGTTTTGCAAGAAAGGAAGCGAGGAAACGCGGGTCAGGTGTTTGCCTCAGTCTTTTTTCGCGAACCACCGCTCGAACCACTGCAGGCTTCGCAGCGTGTAATCGCGCGCGTCGGCGGGCTTTACAAAGGCGTGCCCCTCATCGGGATATACCACCAATTCCGTGGGCACATTCAAAGTTGTTAACGCGTGCCACCACTCGACCGATTGTTCCATCGGTACTTCGCCATCGCGATCTCCGACCAGAATCAACGTCGGAGTTTTGACCGCTTTGACGAAATGCATGGGATCGCTCTTCGCGTAGACCGCAGGATCATCATAGATGGATGCGCCAAAAAATGGAATCATCCACTCGTCGATGTCATTGAGGCCGTAATAGCTCAGCCAGTCTGAGAGTCCGGCTCCGGCCACAGCGGCCGCGAAGCGCTGGGTTTGAGTTTCCGCCCACATTGTCATATATCCGCCATAGCTGTGGCCGCGAATTCCGATGCGCTTGGCGTCGATGGGATATTGCCTGGCAATCTCATCCACGCCGGCCATAATGTCGCGAAAGTCGCCGCCGCCGAAATCCTTTACGTTTCCCTGTGTAAAGGACTCACCCTGACCGTAGCTGCCGCGCGGGTTCGGGCAAAGAGAAAAGAAACCCATCGCCGATTCCGGTCCCATGCTGCGCGCATCCCAGCGTGACCTGCACCCGGACGAGGGTCCGCCATGCACGGTGACGACGAGCGGATATTTTTTGTGGGCATCGAAATTCTTCGGCAGCATGAGCCAGCCCTGAATTCTTTCGCTTCCATTCATCCAATGTACGTTGCGCATCTCGCCCCATTCGGGCGTCAAGTCTGAGTTCAGACTGGTGAGCCGCCGCCATTTGCCGATTGCGCCGGCCCACACTTCCGGGGGAGCGCTGGCGGACTCGCGAACGATAGCGGTGATCGCCCGATCTGCGGAGAGCCGACCTGATGTGGTACTCCAGGAGTGGCTCGAGGGCTCCGCGGATTCTTCGCCCGTCCAAAGTCTGTGCGGAGCGCCTCCGGTAATATTCACGCTCTCGAAGCCGGAATCGCCGTCGACATTCTCGGCAAAAATGATTTGCCCGGGCGATGTCCATGTCACTGCTGAAGGAGATGCTTTGAGATTGGCCGTCAGATTTTGTGCCGAGCCGCCTTTGATTGCCACCACATAAACGTCGCCTCCGGTCGGTCCTTCATCGCTCATCAATCCTTCAATGAACGCGACGCGCTCGCCGTCCGGTGAAACGCGCGGGTCGGCAATTTGCAGCTTTGGCTTATAAATCTCTTTTAGCTCGCCAGTCTGCGCATCCGCGATGTAGAGGCGCGCGACCCACCAGTTGGCGTCGCCATTGCCGCGTGCCGCGCTCACCACCAGGGAGTGCCCATCCGGAGTCCAATCGTACTCGTAGATGTACATATCGGCGGGCGTGAGCTGCGTCAGGTGATCGTTGCTCAGGTCGATCGTAGCAATTCGTTGCTCGTAAATTTTGTCGTTAATGACTCCGGCAAGTGGAGTCATGGGCTGAAGCGGTCCGGCCACGCGCGGCATGCCTTCGATGAAGAGCAGAGAAATTTTCGCGCCGTCCGGAGAGAATCGCGGTTCCTGCGCGTACCCTTTCAACTCCGCATGTTTCGCGGTAGAGCCGCCGTCGGATGCAGCCGTCCAAACCTGGGCCGCGGGAACATCGCCGGGGAGGTCGGCGAGAAAGACCACCTTCTTGCTATCGGCGGACCACGCTACATCCCGCAGCTTCAGATTTTCCGGCACGGCGATGGCATGTTCCGAGCCGCCGTCCGCGGAAATCAGGTACAGGGCTTCATCGACGGTGTATGCCACTTCGGTTCCGTCGGGAGAGATCGCCACTTCCCCGATTCTCTTGGCGTGTGGCATGGAGTCGAGCACCTCGGCGGCGAGAGAGATCGCGGCACCACTATCCGCGGATAAAGCTACGGGTATGCTTTGCGATGCGCAGAGGAAGAGAAACAGCCAGCCAAGCCGGCCGATATTTAATCTTGAGCTCATGGGAAAAAAGTATAGCTGGTCGCGCGCGCCGAAGTGTACTACGAAGCCAGGCGATTGCGATGCGGGACTACTGGCCTCGTCCAGCTTCGGCGCTGACGAATCGAATCGTCGCTAAAACCGCTTCCCGAACTGTCAGCCGCGGACGCCATCCCAGAGCGCGAATGCGCGAACAATCGAGCAGAATAAGCGGACTGTCTCCTACCCAACCGCGTTCGCCGCCGGAATAAGTGATCTTCGGGCGAACGCCGAGATATTCGCAGATCCATCCGACGGAATCGTTGACCTCGCAGAATTCATCGGTGCCAAGATTGAAAATATTTACCTTATTTTTCGCGTGATCGAGCACCTTGAAGATCGCATCGATGCAATCCTGTACGTACAAATAAGATTTCCGCTGATGGCCGTTGCCGAGCACATGCAAGCGATCCGGATGCTCGGCAAGCTGCCGGTAAAAGTCAAAAACGTGACCGTGCGAGTAACGTTCGCCGAGGATCGACACGAAGCGAAAAATATAACTCTGCATGCCGAAGCCTTCGCAATAGCCATGAATCAGACCTTCTGCGGCAACTTTCGAGGCTCCATAAAGCGATGTCTGCACTGGAAACGGACAACTCTCGGGTGTCGGAAAAATCTCCGGCTCGCCGTAGATCGATCCCGTCGATGAAAACACGATTCGCTTGCAGCCATGCTCGCGCATGGCTTCGAGCACATTCCATGTGGCGATGGTGTTCTGTTCGAGATCTTTGCGGGGATGTTGTGTGCCGAAGCGCACGTCGGCGTTCGCTGCGAAATGCACGACAAGTTCGCAGCCTTGCATAGCCTGTGACAGGCTCGGGCGATCGAGCAAATCGGCCTGATGAAAAGTGAAACGAGGATTGGCGAATGCCCCTTCGAGAAAACGCCGTTGGCCGGTGGACATATTGTCGTAACCGATGACGTCGTGTCCCGCGGCGAGGAGGCGATCGACCATATGGCTGCCGATAAAGCCCGCGGCGCCAGTGACTAAGACGCGCAATCCCACCCCCGATAGAGCAAATTCACAGGCGCTGTTGACCCTCTGAAGAACTCTGCCGCAGAGAGATTCGGGTTCCCTTCAGTTCGAAGCGGCTGTCCCGCCAAACGTAACGCAATCTGAGGTAGCTTGCGAACCACACCGCAAAGCCCAGCAAATCGCGCAGCGGATAAAGCCAGGGCGCGCGAATAGCCTTCGGATCTCGGACTACCGTCCATCCGACAAGCCACGCCTCCGCCAATCGGTTCACGATCGCGGCAGCTAGAATGAGTGCGCCAAACAGCCAGTGGTGAAGCGCGCCGGCAGCGAGAAAACCAAACAGGCCATAAGGCATCGCGAAGATCAGGCCGCTGCCAAAATGTCCCCAGGGCCGCGAGTGGCGGGTGGTTTGAGCCCAGCGCAGTTGGTTCTGCCACATGTGAGCGAACGATCGCTGGTTGACCACGTGATCGATAACGTGCCCCGAGAGCACTACCCGGTAACCGGCTCGATCGATCAGGTTGCCAATCGCGAAATCGTACGCGATGTAATCTTTCAACGCAGCATAGCCGCCGATGCTCGCGAGAGAATCCCTGCGGAGAACCGTAGTCGGTCCCAAGCCAAATTTCATTCCTTCCAACAGATTTGCAACCAGGACCCCAGCAGTCATTTCGACTGACATGCCGATGGCAGTCAGTCCGGAAAAAAATCCCGCCGCATTCTTGCCGCGGTAAATGCAGGTCACGGCGCCGACTTTGGGGTCGAGCAACGGCGATACAACTTCCCGCAGATACTGCGGCCCCACTTCGACGTCGCTGTCGGTCGTAACCAGGATGTCATGCGCGGCCGCCTCCGCCATGCGGTAAAACGAATGGACTACTGGATTTGGCCATTGTGCGCCGGTCACCAGGATGCGGCTGCGGACCTGCGGATAGCGCGCGCACACTTCCCGCACCACGTCGAGCGCAGCGTCATCCGGCCCGTCGGCGGCAAACAAAACCTCGTAGCTTGGATAATCCTGCCGAAAAAAACTCTCGATGTTTTCCTTCAGCTGGGCTTCGAGCCCGTGCACCGGCTTTAACACCGAAACTGCCGGAAGGTGAGCGTCCTCCGGGATGGCGCGAAGTTGCTTTCCTGCGTCGTAATGGAATTTGATGACGCCGACGACCGTCAGCCCCAGAAAAACGGTCGACGAAAGTGTGCCGATCAAGGCCACAGCCAGCACGAGATAGAGAATCAATTCACTCAAATTAGGTTAGTCCAGAGCGCGGTTTATCGCCGGCGCTCCTTTTGCGCAGAAATGCAACTCACAATATACATTCCGGAAGCGCAGGAGTTAAGGCGAATGCCCGATTAGTGCGAGTCGGCCCAGGCGCGTTGTACGCCGGGCAGGGGTGCAGCTTTTATAATTTTGTAGTCCCGGTAATCGATCGAAAGGACGGCTTCACCGCCGAAACGTATGGAACTTTCGGTGTGGTCCTCGGCGGGAAGCCAGAAGTCCCCTACCTTCATGTACCTGTGTTCGATTTCCGTTTTCCTGATCCACATCGATGGACTAGTGGCCGGTTCGGCCTCGATGCGCACTACCGCAAAATCTTTGGCGTCCACCCAGATTTTCCCGCGGTAGAGAAATTTATTTCGTTTCCTGGGAGTGAGGTCGAGAACGTACAAAGCGCCATCCGGCGTTTGTTCGTAGCCGGCGAGGGAGAAACTGTAATTTTCCGCGCTGAGAGCAGTTAGGCGCTTATCGTCGCGTACATACTCCTGCTCGCTTTCCATCAATTTTTTGAAAACATGATCGATCACGAAAGGCGAGCCGCTTTGCGACACAATCTTGAATTGTTTCGTGTGGGGGGCGCGATAAGTAACATCGACAACCATTTGCGCATCGCGATCGCTGAAGAAGCCCCGATATTGCATGCGATAGATGCGGCGGCTGCTGAATTGAGAGAGCGCCGCATTTCGTTCCACATCCCGTTCTTCCAGCTTTTTCGCGACTTGATCGACCGGCAACGGCGGATTCGGAACGGAGTATGAAGGAGGATCTCCGGCAAATTTCTGCTGGCAATATGCGGACAAGCTTCCGCATACGAGCAATAGAGCGAGCAGACTCCGGTTCTTGTCCGAGGACCGCATGTGATACACCGTTGGATGCTTCCCAACTGAATTTTGTCTACGCGGAAAAGCTCTAAAACCAGCCCCCAGCCCCGTTATGGATATCTGTTGCGCCAGTTTAATTCAAATCCAATCTTTGCGGCTGGTTACCTTCGTGCCTCACTCGTCGGGGCTATTCCGATTCGTCGCCTCTTGCCCCACACTAAATAGGGAATCAAAATGCAGTCCAAAAGTATTAAAACCGAGCGCCGCCGTCACGACCGCAAGCAGGCAATACTCCCGGTGCGGGTTCGCGGAATCGACGCCGCCGGCGCTTCTTTCGACGAACTGGCCCACACCCTCGATCTCGCTCCCACCGGAGCGCGTTTGGGCTCAATTCGGCGTTCGCTGAAGAACCTCGACACCGTGGTGGTTTTTTATCGACAGCGGCGCATGGAGTTCCGGGTGATCTGGTCCAAGCTTCTAGACGGCAAATGTGAACATCAAGTCGGCTTGCAGGCAATGGCGCAGGTAAGAGAACCCTGGGGATTGAATGTTTTCGATTCGAACCCGGGAAAAGAATCGCACGCAGCGTCAGGGGCGGCGTAACGGGAAAAACCTATGACTCAATTTCTCCAAAAACTCTGGTCGAATGAAGAAGGTCAGGACGTCGCCGAATATTCCGTGATGCTGGCCGTCATTCTCGTAATCGTAGTCGGTACGGTGAGACTGATCGGCTCCAATTCGACCAACGTGTTTTCGCAGGTCGGCAGCTCCATCCAATAGCTGCCTCAGACGCGTTTGGGCGTCCGAACTCTGACTTGAGCGCCAATCAACTGGAGCTGGAATTACCTCCGCCTTACGGTCGCACGGAATTGGTCATCATCAGTGCAAACAGCAGAGGCAGGTAGATGACCGTGGCCTGCAAAACCTGCCGCGCCATCATCTTGGAGCGTGCGCTGTTCACCGGCATTTTCAGAAATGCCAGCCTTGCGCCGAAATAGAAAAGCGAAATGCTTAAAGTCAACGCCGCTACGAAATAGATCTTTCCCGCCATCCCGAAAACACTCGGCAAAACGCTCAACGGAATCAGGATAAGCGAATAGGCTACGATGCGCCGGGCGGTTGAGCGTCCATCCTCTTCGACTACCGGCAGCATGCGGATTCCTCCGCTCGCGTAATCTTCGCGGTACAGCCATGCGATCGAAAAAAAATGCGGGAACTGCCACACAAAGAGAATCGCAAACAGGATCAACGTGCCCCATTCCAGCCGTCCGCGGGCAGCGGTCCATCCCAGCACTCCCGGCATCGCTCCCGGAAATGCTCCAACAAAGGTGCAAATTGGCGAAACCCGTTTCAGTGGCGTATACGCGGCGAGGTAGACGACGGAAGTCAGGAAAGTCAGAAATCCAGTCAGGGGATTGGTCGTGACCGCAACATAAATCGAACCGCCAATTGTGGCCAGCACGCCCATAAGAGTCGCGTGAAACAAGCTCATGCGCCCCGCCGGCAAGGGGCGTTGCGCGGTGCGGCGCATGTTGGCGTCCACCTTATGCTCTATTACTTCATTCAGCGCTGCTGTTCCGCTGGAAACCAGGCCGATTCCGAGTAAGGCATGGAACAATCCCCACGAAAGCGAACTCACTCCCGCCTTCTGCGCCCCGAAATAATACCCGCACCACACCGTCATAACAATCAGCGTGGTTACTCGGAGCTTCGTGAGTTCGGCGTAATCCTGCAAGAGGGTGGTCGCTTGCCGGCGCAATAGAAACAGAGGTTGGCTGATCGTGCTCATGCGAGAGTTCGTGGTGTGATTGCCCTACTGCTCTTTCCCGGACGTAACTCTTGCCTGAGCCGCGCAAGGCTGGCAGTTCCCAGGGGCCGCCAGAAAATCTCCGAGGATTGCATACCTACACTTCCCGCTTCTCAAAGTCAAGTCCAAACTCGGCGCTGACTCAGGATGGCGGGGATTCACTCAATTAAAATTCTACACACATTATTCGCTGCCGGCGCCTCCAGAAGCGATAAAACTTTCCGGTGGATCGAAGAAACATTCGTGCCAGAGAGCTGCATCCGAGAGTGTCCCCGCTTTCCATCGTTGTAACACGGGCAGCGTCGCGGCGATCATCCCTCCATCGGAGGAGTCGAAGATCAGAACAATCCCGCTCAACTCCTGTGCTCTTTGCGCCAGCCCCGCGTAATCCTTATCGAGAAGCGATTTCGCGAATTCCAGCCGCAACTGCGGTCCGCTGTCCTGCTGGCTCTCGTTTATTTTTTCCACCGAGATGATGTTTACCAGCTTGCCTCGCAATGGAGCCCAATCTCCCGGGAATTGTGCTTTCTCTTCCCTGGTCACATGGTACAACTCCGCAGCCACGGGTGTTGCGGAAGGATTCGGAGGCAAATCGGCATCGGGGATGCTATCGGGCATCTCGAGGTTGTTGCGCCAGATCCATCCCCGCGAAATCCCCGATACGCGGACATGTACCCAATCCTGATTGAAATCCAACATCTCAAACTCATCATGCGCGCTCGCCAGGAACAAAGTCTTGGCGTTTAAGCTCGCGGTCGCTACCACCGGTGTTCCAGACTTCCTGACCGCGACCAGATTCTTGGGGTGCGCCTGATTCTTAAGTACCTCCTCCAGACTGTCGGCCTCCGCTTGCAGGTTGTTCTGATCCTGCTTGTTCTTTGCCGATTCAGGTCCGGCCTTTTCCTGGTCAGCTAGACTCTTTGATAAAGAGGATAGAATCCCGCCTCCTGCATCTGGAATTCTCGGCATCGGCGCAGATAAAGCTGGTTCGTTGGGATTTGCAGTGGCAGGAGGTGTAGCTTTGGCCGTGGTTGCAGCTGCTGGCGGTGTCGTAGCGTAAGTAGCCGCCGGAGATATTGCTCGCGGCGCTCGCGCCACCGGATTTGGCGCAGTGGCGGCCGGCACGCTGTCTGTTGCAGCGGGTGCGGGAGTACGAGCCGTCGTCGGAGCCGCCTGCTCCGTTCTGCTCGCCAGTTGATCACCTAATTGATCCAAAAGATCGCCTTCCAGACGGCCATTCGAGGGAAGCACCTGATATCCGGAATGCGCGCCGCTGGGGTCGTTGTACCAGGCCGTAACCTGCGCGCTCACGCGCACGATCGATCCGCCCGAGGGCGTTGAACTCACCACTATCTTCGATTGGTAATACCCGCGCTGGTATCGATCCAGGGGATGATCGGCCGGCGTGGCGAAGCCATCGAGCACGGGCAGGCGGCCCGCTGAGGCGCTTTGCATGGTCTTCAGTGCCTGTTCCACGGCGGCTTTGGATTGAGGGAAACTGCGCTCCAACCCGCTCCCTTGTGCGAGCCCGGCGGCGGGAAAACAAAGGAAGGCAACGCTCACTGCGAATAGCGGCAGAAAAAAAGTTTGCTGTATTCGCATCTGCCCGGACTTCATGGCTGCTCCACCTGATCGCGCATCAGCCAACCATGCTGCCCTTCATGCGTTTCCACCCCATACCAGTACGGCGTGGAGATCAGAACCAGTACTTGGGTGCCCGTCCCCAAGGTTTGCAAATTGATTGCAGTATGAAACGGGGCGGATTTCAGGGGAGCTCCAGGGGATTTCACGGCGCGCTCCACTTGCTTACGCAAATCCTGTACACGTTGCTCCAGGCTTTGCGCCGGCTGCGGCGAGGGACTTGATGGCTGAGGCGGCGGTGGTTGGGCTGGCGATGCTGCAGGCACTGGAGCGGGCGAAGCCGCGATGGGTTGCGGCGTCACAGCGGACGCCGATTCAACCGGGGCAGCTTGGACAACTGGCGCCGCTGTCGCCGAGGATTGCGGCGAAACTGTTGCCGGGGGATTCCCCCCGGCCTGCACGTCGCGCGACGAAGATTCCACCGGCATCGGCGTTGGAGCTGCCCCATGCAAGGCGACACCCTGCTTCTTGGCGACTTGTTCCTGTCTCTGTTTATTTGCCTCCGCATCCTCCTTCTTCATTAACTCGAGGAAGTCAAGATGGTCCTGAATGTCTCGATACTCGTCGCTCTCGACCGAACCGTTTGAGGGATGAACCGTGTGCCGGAAATCTTCTTTGAACAGCGCGTCGATCCGCAGGACCGTGTTCCTCTCACCTTGGGCCTTCACCACGTAGCGCACCGCTAACGTTCCCAGATCGCCGCTATCCTTGAAGTTTCGGGGATCGAGGGCCTGCGTGCGGACTTTATAGAAAACTTTTCCGCCCTTGGTCCACTCCGGAAACACGGTCGAAGAAAGTGCAGGGTTGGCGCCGCCGACAAACTCGTCTTTGTTGTACTCCTTCGTGCCCCGTATGATGCCGTTCGCAGCGATGTCTTGTACAACCTGCGCTACTTCCCGCTCAGGCAACGGAATATTGACGAGCAGCCCTTCTCCGTAGGTTATGGCCTCTTTTTTTTTGCCGGCGGCGGGAAGCGCGATGGCAAATAATAAGATGACGGCAAGAAGCACACTAGCGGGCGATGGTCCCAACGCGGCAACCTGTCCGCTTTTTTTCGCAACTACTTCCGCGTTGCTGACATCTGCTTTCCTGCCAATGGAGGGGCCCGGCGCTCGAACGTGGGTTCGCCAACTCACTTTATTCTCCGTCCAGAGAGTTTCGTACCGCCAGTACCAGACTGTCAACTTTTTCCGCTGGGGGTATTTTTGATAGTGTCTTATTCGAGACAGCAGCACTTGTTTTTGCTTCAGCGGGAGATTCCAAAACCCGCGATAATCTTGACGTTGTAAAAAAAATGTCAAAAGTACTTGAAAATCGTATTTCGACCGTAGTAGGATTTGCGCCGCGGTAAGGTGGTAGAACCTTTACCGGGGATTGTGCCACAGGCTGCAGACTACGAGACACGAATTCCCGTGTTTTGAGGAGTTCTTTTCAACGATTCTGATTGTTCTTGCTGAGGAGCCGGCTATGCACGTTTTCAGTCGTTCCAGTCTTCGCAAGGTAGTTCACTCCGCAGTGTCGCTGCTTCTTGCGGCCTTGTTTCTTCTGCCGGTAGTGCTGACGTGCAGTCAGCCTGCAAACGCGATTCCGGCTTTCGCTCGCAAGTACGGCCTGCGCTGCTCAGCTTGCCATGAGAGCTGGCCAATCCTGAACAACTTTGGGTTGAAGTTTAGGGACAACGGCTACCAGATCATGAATGATCGCGACGCTCCGATCTGGCAGAATCCTGGCTATTGGCCCGTCACGTTCCGCATCACGCCCATCTGGCACCGTTTTAGCAACCTGCAGGCCGTGGACACCTACACCGGAGTGACTCCTGCGACGCCTTACGGAGGTTCCGCGATTGAGCGCATTAGCAGCAGCGGCTTCGATCTCAGCGGCCTCGATTTCCATACAGGTGGCACGCTGTATAACAACATCTCGTTTTACGCCCTGCCATCTTCGGACTCGACCGGCGCCTTCCATTTTGAAACAGTGATGGTCCGTTTCGACAACCTGCTCCATAGCACCTGGCTCAACATTAAGATGGGCAAGTTCGAACTCAACAACCTGCTTTCTGAGAAGCGAATGGTGGGGCTGACTGGTGATGGCGGCGAATATCAGACTTACCACTTCATCCCCGTCGGCGACGGTAACATGTTTGGGCAGATGGGAGACAATCAGCTGGGTCTGGAGTACATGGGACACTCAGTGAACGATCGTACCCGTGTTTCCGCTTCGCTGCTAAGTTCGCAGGATGGCAACGTGGGGCTGACTCTGGGCGCCAACTCGTATAGCGGTTTCTTTACCTTCGATCAGGCGATTGATGCGGGCAAGTGGGATGTGCAGCGGATCGGCGGTTACGCCTTTGTAGGGGACGCGGCGACCTATTTCAAAACCTCCGGCGGGGTGCCCATCCCGGGTTCCGGAATTGGCAATAAGAGTTTCAGCCGCGAAGGTGTTATTGCCCAGTTCTACTTTGGCCAGCATTTTGACGTCAACTTTGTAACCCAGCACGGCCAGGATAATGCTTGGTTTGGGCAAGGCTACGGCAATGCCGTTTCCACCGATGGAGACGGCGGGGTGACTTGCACGACTCCCACCGCCGTCGGCGGCTGCCCTCCGAACAACACGCCGGGAACCGTCTTACCCACGACAGCCCGGGCGCCGAGTTGGAACGGCTATACCATCGAGGGTCGCTACATCTACAGTCCGCAGTTGATCTTCATCGGCCGCTACGAAGGGGAGCGAATGTCGCAGCAGGCTACCGTGGGCACGCCTTCCAGCTTGGGGAACATCAACATGGAAGACGCCATCATTCGCTGGAACCCGTTTATGACCAACCGCGCTGGCCTGGCCTTACAGGGCGAATACACCCTCTTCCATCAGGTTGGTACCGGCCCGACGGTCGGCGCAACGACGGCGAATCAAAACGAGAACGAGCTATTGTTTGCATTGGATTTTGATTTCTAACGATTGTTTTAAGAGGGAAAGACATGCGGACAGGATTGCGGAAGTGGTCGCTGGCACTGGGTGCGGCTGCGTTTTTTGCGCTGCCGCTGATTTCACACGCTCAGCTCACGACTCTCGATATAGCCTCCCGAAATAGTATGGAGAGCCATGTCGGCGGTTACACCGGACACGTGCATGACGCGGCATATGACTACCGGCGCTACTGCGTTGGTTGCCACGGCGATATGGGGGATGGGGATGGCGAAGTCGCGCAGTGGTTGCTGCCGCCGATGTGGCCCAAGCCCCGCAATTTCCAATTGGGAGTATTCAAATGCCGCTCCACGCCCACCGGAACCTTGCCCACCGATGACGATCTCTACGATACCATCGCCCGCGGCATGGACCGTTCCGCTATGCCGGTATGGAGCCAGTTCACCAGGTATCAGCGAAATAATCTGGTCGCCTACGTGAAGCATTTCTCTCCCCGCTTTGCCACCGAAAAACCTGGAACGCCGATCACTATTCCACCGGAGCCGGAAGTTACACCGGAGCGGATTAAGGCAGGGCAGGAAGTCTTTGCCCGGGTTCAATGCTGGAAGTGTCACGGAGTGCAGGGTATGGCAAATGGCCCATCGGCTTCGACCCTCACCGACGATCTCGGCGCTCCCATCGCACCGTTCAATTTTACCGATGGCACCCGGCCCAAGTGCGGCGACACGGATCGCGATATCTATAGAATTTTCATGACCGGCCTCGATGGCACTCCCATGCCGTCGTTTGCCGATAACATCAAACCCGATGAGGCCTGGGATCTGGTGTTCTATCTGCGCACCTTTATGCAGCAGCCGAGCAAAGCCAAAGAAATCGCGAAGAAGATGGACCTGAAGCCGGTTAACCCGAATCCTTAGAAACAACATTATGGCCTGCAATCGCATCGCAACCGGCGTCTGAATAGCTGCATCAGGTTCACAGCCAAGGAGAAAGCGTTTATGAAGAGTCAATACAATCTCGCCGCAGTACTATCGGCGGTAGTTCTTGTAAGTTGTGGGGCGTTAATGCTAAGTCAGAAAGTGAGTGCCGCAGGCGAGGGCAAAATCACCGGAACCGTCAAGATCGATGGCGCCGCCCCGCACATGCGCGGCATTGACATGTCGAAGGATCCGTACTGCGTCAAGGCAAACAGCGGCAGCGCTCCCCACATGGAGACCTACGTCGTCGGCAAAGATAATGGTTTGCAATACGCCGTCCTGTCGCTGGATGGATGGAGTGGGCAGGCGAACGTCGTTACCACGGAGCCGACCTTCAATCAAAAGAATTGTATGTACACCCCTCACGTCCTTGGACTCGACGTCACCCAGACCTTCAAAGTAACCACCAGCGACCAGACCGCTCACAACATTCATCCTCTGCCCAATCCAATGATCAACGTGGGCTGGAATCAGTCGCAGCCGCCCGGCGCGCCTGCCATCGAAAAGAGCTGGAAAAACCCCGAAGTTATTCCAGTTAAGTGCAACATTCACCCTTGGATGAATGGTTTTTTTGTGGTGGTAAAAGGGCCCGTGGCGGTTAGCGGCGAAGACGGTTCATTCACGATCGAAAATGTCCCGCCCGGGAGCTATACGGTGAAGGCGTGGCACGAGCCCGACGAAACCCAGACTCAGAAAGTGACCGTTGCCGCGGGATCGGCAGCGACTGCCAACTTTACCTTCAAAGCGAAGTAGCAGCTCAGGCACTCGGCATTGAAAATCGAAACACCAAATCGCCGCAGACTAGTCTGCGGCGATTCGACAAATTAGGCCTTTTGACTGGCCGAAGGCGGCTGATATGGCGAAGTTGTTCGCGGTGACCATCGTAGTGATTGCTATTGCTTCGGCGGTTCCCATTGTCATGCATTGGTGGCCGATGCCGCAGGATATATCGATTCACGGCCATCTCATCGATGAGCAGTACGCAGATACCATGCTGGAAGCAGGCATTTCGTTTCTCGCTTCGCAGATCATCCTCGCTTTCTTCATCTGGAAGTTTTCCCACACCAAACCCGGCGACAAGATCAAGCGCTTTCCCGGCGGCGCCGCCGGACTGGTAACCGCCGCTTTCTTGTTGGTAGGCACCGAGGTCCTGGCTTTGGGCGTCTTTGGAGCGAAAGCATGGGCCAGCGTCTATCTCGACCCTCCGGCTGCCAACGCGCTCCCGGTCCAGGTGCAGGCAGGACAATTCGCCTTTTATTTTCGCTATCCGGGGCCCGACGGTACTTTCGGCCCGGCCCATGCCAATCTGATCAGCGAAGCGAATGCGAACTTCTTCGGCCTCGACACCACCAACGATGCCGATTCGAAAGACGATATCGTGACGGCTGAACTCGCCATCCCCGTCAACCGGGAGATTCACCTGCTCATGCACTCGAAGGATGTTGGGCATTCGTTTTACGTGCCCGAACTCAGAATTCAGCAGGATTTTGTGCCGGGCCTGGACGTGAGCGTTCACTTCACGGCAACGCAGATTGGCAAATACGAAATCGTCTGCACCCAACTTTGTGGCCTTGGGCACTACAACATGAAGGCGTATCTCGAGGTGAAGTCGCAGGACGATTACGATGCGTGGCTCAAGCAACAGGCGGCCCTGCAGTAGCTGCAACGAACGACCGAGGCGCAAACATCTCTTCTGAGGTGAGGTAAAGATCATGCACGACATGTCCCATCAGGAAGTACACCACGGAGCCCCGACCAGTTTTATCCGGAAACACATCTTCAGCACCGATCACAAAGTGATCGGCAAGCAGTATTACGCGCTGGCTTTGGTCGCCGCTCTCTGGGGCATGGTGCTCTCCTGGATTATGCGCCTGCATCTAGGCTGGGGGAGTCTGGCGATTCCGGGATTACATTTCCTCTCCAGCACCGGGGCTCCGGGCGACGTGATGACGCCCGAATACTATCTGCAATTGATGACCATGCACGGCACCATCATGGTCTTCTTCGTGCTCACCACGGCGCCATTCGCGGCCTTCGGCAATTTCTTCCTGCCTATTCAGACGGGCGCCGAAGATATGCCCTTCCCGCATTTCAACATGATGTCGTTCTGGGTCACCTTCGTCGGCTTTTTGGTCCTGGTAGCCTCGTTTTTTGTAGCCGATGGCCCGACCCTCGGCGGCTGGACGATGTATGCGCCGCTCAGCGCGATCGGCTCGGTCGGCGGCCCTGGGGAAGGCTGGGGTGTCGTTCTTTGGGCGGCCTCAATCGGTATCTTCTGCATTGGGCAGCTTCTTGGCTCGCTGAACTTCATCACTACGACCCTCGACATGCGCTGCAAGGGCATGTCGCTGATGCGCTTACCGCTGAGCGCCTGGGCTTGGTTTATCACTTCGGTTATGGGATTGACTGCCTTCGCGGTCCTGATGCCCGCATGCATTCTCTTGATTTTGGATCACCTCGCGGGCACAAGTTTCTTCGTCCCCTCGAATCTGGTCATCAACGACCAACTCTTGCCGCACTCCGGCGGGTCGACACTGCTCTGGCAGCACCTGTTCTGGTTCTTCGGGCATCCTGAGGTGTACATCGCGATTATTCCGGGCATGGGAATTGTGTCGCACGTTCTCATCACCAACATGCGCCGGCCCATGTTGAGCCACCGCGTCCTCATCTATTCGATGGGATCCCTTGCGGTGCTGAGCTACATGGTTTACGGGCATCACATGTTCGTCAGCGGCATGAATCCGGTCTCGTCGCTGGCATTCTCGTTCCCCACGCTGATTATCACGATCCCATCCACGATCGTAGTGTTGATCTGGCTGGGCAGCCTTTACGGCTCGAAGCTGCGAATCAATTCGGCTTCGTTGTTTGCGCTGGGTTTTATTTCGATGTTCATCAGCGGCGGCGTCAGTGGCTTCTTTCTGGCCCAGCCCTCCATCGACATCATGCTGCATGCCACCTATTTCGTGGTCGGCCACTTCCACCTGGTGATGGCAGTCGCCGCTATGTTCGGCATCTTCGCCGGAACTTATTTCTGGTTCCCCAAGATGACCGGGCGCATGATGAACGAAACCTGGGGCAAGGTCCACTTCTGGATGAGTTTCGTGGGCGCCTACGGCATTTTCATGCCCTTCCACTATCTTGGAATCGCGGGCAACGTGCGCCGCTATCAGGCCTTCACCGATGACTATCTCATCCCGCTCATTCCGGTTCACAGGTTCATCACCGTCGCCGCGCTGTTTACGGGACTGGCGCAGGTGATTTTCGTTTTGAATCTGATTTACAGCCGCTTCAAAGGCCCGGCGGCAACGGATAATCCCTGGCAGGGCACTTCGCTCGAGTGGAGCACCGCAACGCCGCCGCCGCACAACAACTTCGGCGACAAGATGCCGGTGGTTTATCACGATCCCTACCAATACAGCGTCGAGGGCGCAAGTGCCGATTACATCATGCAGACTTCCACCGAACCGGTGCACAGCCCGGACGAAGAGAAGTAAACAACAGTAGTTATCTCCAAAGGGAGAAGTAGCAGTATGGCGACCACAGTTCACGAACCGCCAAAAATCGATCTCGAACGTTTGCCGAGCCAGGGCTCGGGCAATGGTGGCTGGCGAAATCTGGCGCCTGCGGATGGAGATCTGCGGCGAGTGAAGGATTCTCCTCCGCCCGCGAGCACCGGCATTTGGGTGGTTTTGGCCGGCATCACCATGACCTTCGCCGCCTTCACCAGCGCGCTGGTTGTGCGCCAGGGTGGAGCGCCGGATTGGAAGCATATTCCGGTTCCTCCGGTGCTGTATCTGAATACGCTGATCCTCATCGCCAGTAGCGTCACGCTGGACCTTGCCCGCCGCCGGATTGCAGAGTTTATGGGAGGGTTGAGCAGCCGCAAAGAAAATCCCGCGCGCTGGCTTTACATCACTCTTTCGCTGGGATTGCTCTTCGTGGCCGGGCAGACTTTCGCCTGGATGCAGCTGCGCTCTCACGGCTTCACTCTAGCCACGAACATCAGCTATTCATTTTTCTATGTGCTGACGGTGGCCCATGCGCTGCACTTGCTCGGCGGTCTTGGCGGACTGGCGCGAGTGATCCGCAAGTTCAGTCAGCATGCTTTGAAACGCAGTACGCTGGACGCCACTTCGCGCTACTGGCATTTCATGGGTGTCCTCTGGGTTTATCTGCTGGTTCTTCTGTGGATGAAGCTGTAACTACGCTGAGGTAGGAGGCTAAGTGAGCCAAGCCGATCTTTCAATTCACGGGCAGGTGTCGCGAACCGGCGCGACCGAGAACATGACCGCGCCCACATTCTCGGTCCCCGCCAAGAAAATGGCGATGTGGCTGTTCATCATCGCAGACACGGCCACCTTCGCCGGTTGTCTGGTCGCCTACGGATTTATTCGCAACGCCACGCCGAATTGGCCGCATCCTTTTCACAGCATCACCAACGCTGCGCTGATGACGTTCATCCTGCTCACCAGTAGTCTGACCATGCTCATCGCCGTGCAATCGGCGGAGAAAGGCGACAAAAGCGGGACCTTCCGCTGGATGATGATTACCGCTCTCCTTGGCGCAGGGTTCGCCGTCCTGCACCTTCGCGAGTGGATGGGCCTCATCGACGAAGGCGTAAAGCTCTTCAGCAATCCCTATGGAACCCCTCTTTTTGGTGCATCCTTCTTCAGCATCACCGGCCTCCACCTGCTGCACGTGACCGGAGGCGTGGTGGCATTAGTCGCGGTGGCGATCCGCTATCAGGGCGGCCGCTACAATGCCGATGACATCGAAATTACCGGTCTTTACTGGCACTTCGTGGATTTAGTTTGGATGTTCGTGATTCCACTCGTCTACCTTTTGAATTTGTCTCACTAAGATTGCGAGCGACAGGAGAAGCACGATGGCTACCGGAGATACGACACAGAGCGGTGGAATAGGCAAAGATATTGGGATTTACATTTGCCTGCTGGTCCTGGCCGGCATTCAGTTCGTTATCGCATACCAGAACATCAGCACGTCGCAAATGTTCGTGCGCATGATGATCGTCGCGATCATCGAGGCCGGGCTGGCGGTTCTATTCTTCATGCACCTGTGGGACAATCGCGGCCTCAAATGGTTTGTGCTTATCTTCGCGATCGGAGCGATCCTCGGCATGCAATATGGCTGGACCGATTCCTTCCGTCTGATCAACGGCGTTCCCTGGGCGCACTAGGAAACGGAGTAGAATCAATCCGCAGATGCTTAGGTCGGACAAGCAATGAAGCATTCGAAGTTAATTTGGATTTTCGCAATCGCTCTGGCGGGAGTTCTACTCCTCCTGGCTCCGCTCCCGGCATCGGCCCAAAGCTGCGCGCTGTGCTATACCCAGGCGGCATCGTCCGGATCGCGCATGATTCAGGCGTTGAAGAGCGGAATTCTCATCCTCATCGCTCCGCCAACCTTGATGAGCCTAGGATTGGTATTCGTTTGCTATCGCAAGCGCAACAGCACCCGTAAGTCCACCGGCGAACCCGGGAACGCCTGGCGGGAAGATACTTCAAAAGACTGGTAGTCCGTCATTCGGCAGCAAGCGGTTCAAAATCTGCCATTACTTCTTGTAAACCACGCCGCCCTTCATCACGAAAGAAACGTTTTGCACGACGCTGATATCTTGTAGCGGATCGCCGGCAACGGCGACGATGTCCGCCAAATAGCCCGATTCCAGCGCTCCAATTTGCCTTTCCCATCCCAGCAGCTTCGCCCCATTCAGCAGATCGGCCTGCAACGCGGCGGCCGGCGTCACGCCATATTTCACCATCAGCACTAACTCGCGCGCTTGTGTCCCATGAGGAAATGGACCCACGTCAGAGCCCACAGCCATGGGAACTCCCGCCGCAACCTGCTTGTGAAAATCCTGAATCTTCAAATCGAGCATCTCATGCTCGCGCGCCGCTTGTGCGGGGGTCGCAGCGTGATCGGCGAAATATTCGAAAATCGTGAAGGTCGGCACCGCGAAGATCTGTTTCTCGCGCATCAGGCGGATGGTTTCCTCGCCAAGTTGATTGGCGTGGTCAATGGAAGCGACTCCGGCCTGCGCCGCGAAAAGCGTTCCCGGCTCGCCGGTGGCATGAACCGCCACGCGCTTGCCCACCCGCGCCGCCTCGTCAACCGCGGCTTTCAGCTGAGCTTCCGTGTACTGATAAATTGTGGTGAAATGCCCGTCACGTACCCGGTCTGGGCCGGTTTCGTAAATCTTGGTGAAGTCGGCTCCTTCCTTATACTGCTCCCGCATCGCGGCGACAATTTCGTCGCTGCTGTTCGCGTAAGTCGCATTCGAAAGCACATGCTGCGCGGGGTTGTACCTGTTGG
Source organism: uncultured Acidobacteriaceae bacterium (assembly GCA_964530145.1). Lineage (GTDB taxonomy): Bacteria > Acidobacteriota > Terriglobia > Terriglobales > Acidobacteriaceae > Sulfotelmatobacter. Next base: position 40,525 of record CAZGXY010000028.1, read on the forward strand.
CATCTTCGTGCCCGCCCAGGATATCGACGGCGTTGCCGCTGACTCGCAACCGCGGCCCGGGAAACAGCCCTTGTTCGATCGCATTACGAACCGCGCTGTCAGCCGAACCGGCACCCTCCGTGCCCATATCGCGTTCGGCGGTAAAGCCCGCCATCAGATCGTCGCGCGCTGCCATGAGCGCAATGATCGTCCGCTGGGGCACCGATTCTTCTACCGTCTGCAAATCCTCCGCGCCCGGATGCAGAAACAGGTGAACATGCGCGTCGATCAGGCCGGGCATCAGGACGCGGTCTCCGAGATCGATAATTTGCGCTCCTGCGGGATGCTTCACCGAGGCTCCGGCCTCTACAATCCTTTCACCCTGCACAAGCACCTCGCCCGGTTTTACGAGACGGCCGTTCTTCACATCCAGTAATCCAGCCGCGTGCAACACGATCACGGGCTGGCTTCCGGCCGAAGGTTGATTTTGCGCGAGCGAGAGATGCTGCAGCGGCAGAAATGCAAGCGGGACAAGAACTGAGACGAGTACTCTGCGCTTTGCCATATCAGCACAGGATGGTATCACTCAGGTTTGCCAGATACCACAGGGATGGGTTCGGGCTCCGGAAAACTTCACCGCCTCGCCGAAGCCTGGTTGCGCTCAATCTCCAGCAAAGCCTTTTTCCGCTTCACGCCCCAGCGATAACCGCTCGTATCGCCATCCCCGCGAACCACCCGGTGGCATGGAATCGCAACCGCCACCGGATTCGTGGCACAGGCCCGCGCCACGGCCCGGCACGCCCGAGGCTGCCCGATCGCTTCGGCTACATCTTTATACGAACGCGTAGCTCCGAACGGGATCGACTGCAAATAAGTCCAGACGCGCCGCTGAAACACCGTTGCGCGAATGTCCAAAGGCAAAGCCGCATTCAGCTCGGTTCCGGTCATCTTTCCCAGCAAAGCCTCGACCCACCTCTGCAATCCGCCCTCATCCGCCTTGCGCGCCGCAAAAGGAAACTCGCGCCGCAAACCTTCGATCAAGTCGGCATCCGAGCGCGCAAATTGAATTGAGCAAATGCCTTTGTCGGTGGCCGCGATCAGCATTCTTCCCAGCGGAGACTCGGCGCAGGTGTAACGAATGCTTGCAGCGATCGCGCCGCGCCGGTATTTATCGGGCGTCATGCCAAGTTGAGAAGATGTCTTTTCGTAGAGCCGGCTGCTCGAGCCGTATCCCGCGTCATACATCGCACGGGTTACGTTGTTCCCTGCCTGCAGATTGGATTTGAGCAGCCGCAAGCGGCACGAATCGGCATATTGGCGCGGAGTGATTCCGAGAGCAGTCTTGAATCGCCTCTGCAAGTGAAACGGGCTTTGCCGGAACGCCTTGCCCAGCCGCTCGAGCGTGAGCGGTTCGTCGAGGTGCCGCTCGATG
>CAZGXY010000029.1:0-52162 GCA_964530145.1 uncultured Acidobacteriaceae bacterium
ATTGGTCGGGGAGAGAGGATTTGAACCTCCGACCCCCTGGTCCCGAACCAGGTGCTCTACCAGGCTGAGCCACTCCCCGACGGTCGGTGCGCGCAATTTAGGAGGCCTCGGCGCGCGATTGCTTGCGAACAGTCACAGCGATTATAACATTGACTCTCTTTGTATCAGCTCCGGGCCTGAAGTCTGGGTCTAAACCTTTGCCCGTTGCGGGCTCCTCACGCGCGCCACTTCTCTATCCGCACCGCGGCAGCTAAACTAAGGGCCAGTTTGGTTCGACGTGCTCACTTCAAAGACCGGGTTTAAATATAACCGATGCTGATTCTCTGCGCCGACCGGCTCTTTACCCCCGATAAAGAAATACTCAATCCTCTTCTTTTCATCGAAGATGGGATCGTCTCTGCAATCTCGTCCCGCGGTGAGCAAGCGGTCCCGGGAAATGCGAAGGTGGTCGATGTCCGCAAGGACTTCGGCGGCGAAATTCTGGCGCCGGGATTTATCGATATCCATATGCATGGCGGCGCCGGCCTCGACGTCATGCGAGCCAGCCTCGCCGAATTGCCCCAGCTCAATCGATTTCTCGCCGCGCACGGAGTCACCGGTTATTTTCCAACCACGGTCGCGGCGCCGCTCGATCAAACCTGCGCGGCTCTCGAGCGTCTGGCCGAGGCCATCGAGGGCTGGCACGACTCGTCTGGCAACGGAGAAGCCGCACAAGCGCGTCCGCTGGGCATTCATTTGGAGGGTCCGTTCCTCAGCCATAAGCGGCGAGGCGTGCATCCGCCTGAGTATCTTGTGGAGCCGACGATCGCGCTCTTCGAGCGTTTGTGGCAGGCGGCGCGGGGACACGTGGGCATGCTCACGATAGCGCCGGAACTTCCCGGCGCGCTCGACGTAATCGCAGAAGCTGCGCGCCGTAAGGTTCTGGTCAGCATCGGTCACTCCGATGCAACGCTGGACGCCGCGCGAGCCGGTGTGCGGGCGGGAGCCCGCCACGCCACTCATACATTCAATGCCATGCGGCCGCTCGATCATCGCGATCCTGGCATCCTGGGCGAGGTTCTTACGAACAAAGATCTGACGGCTGACATCATCGCCGATGGAATTCATACCGCACCAGAAATCGTACAGCTATTTCTCCAGGCAAAAGGGAAAGAACGCGCCGTTCTTATCACCGATGCAACGGCCGCAGCCGGCATGCCCGACGGTACTTATCAATTGGGCCCAATTACCGTCGAGGTAAAAGATGGCAAGTGCACCATGGACGGAAAGCTTGCTGGCAGCGTGTTGACGATGGATCGCGCCGTTCGCAATGTTGTGCAGTTCACTGACTGGAATTTGCGGGATGCGGTGCGAGCGGCGAGTCGGAATGCTGCAGTGGCCGCCGGGCTCGCCCACGGAGAGATTTGCCAAGGCACCGAAGCCAACATAACTGTACTGGACGCAGGTGGAGAGGTCAGGAAAACAATTGTTCGTGGCACCTTATAAAGCGATGGGCAAATTCTTGAGTTACGAGCGGGATTCGAATCTTGCGAACAGCTAATTCGGCTTGCGTTCTTTCGATTGCACTAGATGGCGCAGGAGCAAGGCTTCGTCGGCGCGCGTGAGGTGATCGAGAAACGTGGTTTCCGGCTTCCCTTGTTCGGATCCTTTCAGCAAATTCGTCTGCCGCAGCTTGTCTCCGAGTTCTGGATCGTTGCTCATCACCTGGCTGTAGAACCACAGAAAATGACGCATCTGGTCGAGCGATTTGCAGAGAGTCTGGATGGCTTCGGTCTCGGGCAGGGTGCTCAGCGCTTCCATCAACTCGGGATCGTTCGGCGCTTGCATGGCGGCACAGTTGAGTTCCCGCTGGATGACGCGCAAATCTTCGGTAACCCGCATCATTCGGGTGTGGAGGTCATCCATCTCTGTGTTGTTCCCCATCGGGTAGCGTGGCGTTCGGTTTCGCATCTCAACATCTCATCGGCAGGATGGGGCGGATAGATGTCCCACGATCATGCGCTTTGGTAATTCAGGCATTACCTTGGTCTGAAAAGTAACAACGGCGGGCGCTTGGCGCAGTGAAAAGCCACGCGGAGTGCGGAGTTTAGAAGTTCGAAGCCGTCCCACTCCCCCGGGGAAAGTACCTGCTAGCGAGAACAATCGCCCATTAAATCCTCATAAACAATCCACTCTTATCAATTCGATTCGTGACTGGTAAGGTTCCTTAGAGATTACTTGGAAGCTCCTCGCAGCATGTCGATGACACGCTCGTAGTCGTCGACGTTAGCGTACTCGATCACGATCTTGCCCTTGCCGTTTCTGTCGTTGATCTTCACCCGCACTCCCAGGAGCCGCTCCATCTCCAGCTGCGCGGCCTTTACATTGGGATCGATCCAGCGCGCGCTGGCAGGCTGGGTTTCCGAAGCTGGCAGCGGAGACAACGCGCTGTTCAGCCGCGCGATGCGGTCTTTCAGCTCGTCCCATCTGAGGCGCCCGGCCAACAGATCTTCGGCCACCATTAGAATATGTTCGCGGCTTTCGAGCGACAGGATTTCCCTCGCCTGGCTGAAGCCGATGCGGCCGTGAGCGACGTGGTCTTTTATTTCTTCGGGCAGCCGCAGCAGGCGAAGATGGTTGGCCACCGACTCGCGCGCGACGCCGATGCGTTCCGCGATCTGCGCCTGCGTCAGCTTGAATTCCTGGCTCAGTACCCGGTACGCCTCCGCCTGTTCCATCGGGTTCAGGTCTTCGCGTACCACGTTTTCGAGCACGGTCATCTCGGCCGCCTGCTGCGGCGAAAGCCGGCGCACCAGTGCCGGGATCGTCTCTTTCCCCGCCATTCTCGAAGCCCGCAATCGCCGCTCGCCGAGAACCAGAATGTAACGCTCGTCGTCGGGAGCTGGACGCACGACGACGGGTTGAACCACGCCGTGTTCCCGAATGGAATCTCTTAGCTCGGCCAATTGGTCTTCAAGAAACAATTGCCGGGTCTGGTAAGGATTTTTATCGATCAGGTCGAGAGCTAAATTTGCGATGATGTCAGGGGAAGAAGTCTGCGCTGAAATGGGGACGATGTTCTCAGACTGGGCGGGCTGATCCGGCAGCGGAGGCGTTTCGTGCGCTCGTATGAGCTCGGTGGGGCCGACGGCAGCGGAAGGCTCTGTTAGTGGAGCCCGAGAAGGAGATGTATGAGACCTGTCAACTCGATCGGGGCGCACTTGCCGCGGGTCGGCGCCGGGCACAACCACTCGCGGACCCGGCAACAGCGATTCCAGACCGCGGCCTAATGCCCTTCGCTTCTCGGCTTTCTCATCTTTCTTCTCTGCGCCTTTTTCTGCGCCGCGTACCGCCAAATTCTCTGCCGTTCCCGTCGTCATGAATGAGCCTCTGTGCCTGTCTGTATTCCTTCTGGTGAGGGTTGTTATCGCATATTGATGTCGATCGATCTACAATATCGACGAACATCGATATTCAGGCGCTGATTGCTGAATTCGCAGCCTCGGCCGCTGCCAAATGCCTGCCAATAATTTCTTTGGCGAGGCGAATGTAGCTTTCGGCGCCCTTCGATCTGGGATCGTACGCCAGCGCCGCCTTGCCGTGGCTTGGCGCCTCTGCCAGGCGAATGTTGCGCGGGATGCTGGTGGCGCAGAGTTTTTCTCCGAAAAACTTCTTTAACTCCGCTATAACCTGCTGTGCCAGATTTGTACGCTCGTCAAGCATGGTAAGCACCACGCCTTCGATTTCAAGTCCTGGGTTCAGGGCGACTCGAATTCGCTCAATCGTATCCAAAAGTTCGCTGATTCCTTCGAGCGCAAAGTACTCCGCCTGCATCGGAATCAAGACCGAATCGGCTGCGACGAGTGCATTCAGGGTCAGCAGATCGAGGGCCGGCGGGCAATCGAGCACGACGTATTGAAAGCGGTCGCGCAAGGGCGCGAGCGCATCCAGGAGCCGGAACTCACGGCGATCACCCTCGACCAATTCGATGTTCGCTCCGATCAGGTTCTTGTGTGACGGAATCAGCCAGAGTTGTTCGAGTTCGGTCGCGCAAACAGCTTCTTCGCTCTCGGCAGCCCCCAGGAGCAGATGATAGGTTGAGACTCGTCCCGCATCTTTCGCCAGGCCGAGGCCGCTGGAGGCATTTGACTGCGGATCGCAATCGATCAGGAGAGTGTTGACTTCGGCGGCTGCGAAGGAAGCAGCCAGGTTGATCGCGGTCGTAGTCTTCCCCACGCCGCCCTTTTGATTGGCAACAGCAATAACGCGTCCCATAAAATTGTCGAGGAGCCTGAGCTTTTGCAGAATAAAGCGGTCAGGATGTTGAAGCAATCGAGAACTGCTGTGCACAACGAGAATTGTGTGTGCAAAACAGGTTCGATGTTCCAGTGGAAACATTTGCGGAAGATGGAGGTAATGCCGTTTCTCATCGGCGATTGTTCCAGTGGGAACATTTGGCTACGAGGATCGCACGACTGTGAGGGTTGGAAGCCGAAGATGTTCCAGCTGGAACATTTTACTTTGCTGCTGATTCTGCCGCCATCTCGTTAGCCTTGCAGTTGAAATCCTATCGGACTCAATCGCGCCTAACTAGTCGATCCGCGCCACTTCGAGCCTAAAAGAAGGCCAGAATCTGGTCGATTCGGCTGCATTTGCGTGCTAAAGCAGGAGGGATACTCCACAGTTAATCCTCCTGATTCCTGGTGCCCGTCAGCATCACGCGCGAGTCAGAAAGCGGGACCGGAATCACCTCGGTCCATGTAAATTCTTGCAGCACGGAGTGAACGGAGGCAGCTTGTGATTTTCCGATCAGGAGTGCCAGTCGCCCTGAAGGGGCAACAAGTCTCCCCGCCACCGCCAACGCCTCTGTGAAGTGTTCGACGGCGCGCAATGTCACAACATCGAATGTGCAGGAGAGCGTTTCGGCGCGAATATTTTCGACTTTGATATCCGACAATTCAAGGGCACGTGACACCTCCTGAAGGAAAACTGCCTTCTTTTGATTCGCTTCGATCAGCGTAAGTGAAACATCCGGAACCAGCAGCCTGATCGGAATCCCAGGAAAGCCCGCCCCGGAGCCAAGATCGGCCAAGGATGGGTGGGTTTCGCTCTTGAAATCCCTTTCAGGAAAGCGGGGAAACAACTGGCTGGCCGCGAAGAACGATTCCCCGAAGTGGCGGATGATGACTTGTTCGGGATCGCGAATTGCCGTGAGGTTGATGCGCGCATTCCAGCGAAACAGCATATCGATATACGTCGATATACTAGAGACGAGTTTGTCGCTGAGGATTGCTTCGCCTTGAGAGCCGCCGACGAAGGGCGCAAGCAATTCGACGATGCGTTTTCTCTCCACGGTTGAAAACCGATTGTACTGGACGCGGGACCCGCCGCTAAGCTCGCAACGCGCCGCACGATTTGCACTGTCCTGATTTATTCGATACATTCTGTGTGCGCTGAAACAATCGAACATGTCAGAGCTCACAGGAGTCCAGAAGCAGTACATCCTGCATTGGGGAGAAATGGGAACCCGGTGGGGAATCAACCGCACCGTGGCCCAGATTCACGCTCTCCTTTACCTGTCGCCGCGCGCTCTGCCCGCCGAGGAGATCGCGGAGACTTTAAGTGTCGCCCGCTCCAACGTAAGCACATCGATTCGGGAACTCGAGACCTGGGGCATTGTCCGCGCGGTGCATGTGCTCGGCGACCGGCGCGAACATTATGAATCGATGAAGGACGTGTGGGAAATGTTTCGCCTGGTGATCGAACAAAGGAAGCGGCGCGAGATCGATCCGACCAAGGAAATGCTGCGGCGGTGCCTGGAGGAAATCGACCCCAAAGACGTAGGCGCCGAGTTTACTCGAGAGCGGCTCGCCGCGATGGCCGGATTCTTTGACGCAGTCACGGAATTGCACGATGAGATGAAGCGCTTGCCTACCGGGACGGTCAGGAAGTTGTTGCGGCTGGGCGCGAAGGTGAGTAAGACGACCCGTAAGAAGTAAGGTCGGTTAGATGCGTCGGTTGCTTCGCGAATTGCAGCCTTAGGCGGCAGAGCGGTAATGCAGCTTTTTTGTTATCGGATTATTCTGCATATTTAAAGTTGGGAGACTTGGAAATGCCGGAGTCGGCTGACGCGAAGAAGATTTGGCTCACATCAGGCGGCTTGCCGTTAACGATCGCTTTGGAGTGGCCGTTTCACCGTTCGACTTCGGGCGCAGATTTTTGGGTGTTGCACGGCGACATTCGCGTGGAAGGTTCGGACGGCTTGCATGCGCTGGTGGCGGTGAATCTCTCGGCGACGGTCCGGGAAGTGCTGCCGTCGCTCGAGCCCAAGGATGCAGAAGCTCCGGTCATCAATGCATTGCGCAAGGAAGTGGATCGAAAACAAATTGAGTTTGTGAAGTCAGGCAAGCTGCTGCCAGTTGCATTTTCCAGCCGGTATTATGATTTCAAGCGTGCGCAGTGGGTCTTTGGAAAGGCGACCGATGAGGTGATCGAGAGATTTATCGAACGGAAGGTTTATTGGGAAACGAAGTGGAAGTCTTCACCCTTCGCAGAAGGCGCGAAGGGAGGGTCATCCAAAGTGTGGATTGCGGATCCGACGGACGCGCAGTATTTGGAGACGACTCCCGGACATTTGATTGAAGCCGCGGGAAGGCTGGTAACCGGCGGCCTGATTCGTATAGAAGGGGAGTGGGCCGAAGCGACTTCCGCGCTGGCGCAGCAGAGCGAACTCTTTCAGAGCGCGATGCGTGCTGCCTTGGAAGAGATCGAGAAGAAGCACGTTTTCGAGAGAGGGTAGCAGAGGAAACGCCGCCCGCGCCGTTCGTGCTCTAAGGCGCGGTTGCTGACGGTCTACGATTCCTCTGACGGCTCGCGCGAGAACAATCCTCAGCAAAAGCGGGGTGCCATTGCGTAATTCACCTGCACCAGCACAATCGCCGCTATGCTGCAATATGTATTGATGAAGCACAGCGAGGCACCGCCGGCATACAGCGTCTGTGCAATCGCGATGCGGCGAACCACCGCACGGTGAACTCCGCTGGGAACGCCGTCCTGGTGGTGGTGGTTGCGTGTGGCGTAACTCCAGCTCCAGTAGAGAGCCAAGGCCGAGCAGGAGGATGTTGAACCAATAAGCCAGGAGCGCGGCACGATATCGGATGAATTCGGCGAGGAGTGAAGTGGAGAACGGCACCAGAGCCACGGCGCAGAAGAAGGCGATGTGAATCTAGGAGAGCTTGCGGTCGGGCCGGCAAAATGATTGAGCTGAGTTTGCTGGCCAATCCAGAAAATACCGAGCGTCATCACGCTCATTAGAAAAATGAGCAGCCGTGGCGCGAGGGCCAGCAGAAGATGCCAAAGATCGCGCTCGCTGTGAATCGCGCCGGCCGTAGGAACACGCAAGTCGAGAACCAGCAGCGTCATGGTCACGGCGAAGATGCCGTCGCTCAGCGCAGCGAGCCGTTCGACGCTTTGGCCTGCAACGCGGTTGTAGAGGGACAGCATCGAATGGGAGTTTAGCATTGTGGGTGTTGAGTAGTTTTTCGGGCCGGCTCGGTTTCGGAGTTGACAAAATCGGGGTTTCCCCACGTTGTGACAGGGTGAGCTGAATTGGAAAATCGTCTTAACAGAATCGGACGTCGCGCTTCGCTGGGAGTTCCGGTTTGCGTGTTTCTGTTGACGTTTACGTTCGTGCGAGTTGTTTCGGGGCAAGCGCCCCAAAATTCTCCGCCTTCCGCCGATCAGGGGATTCCGAATGCGCCCAGCGAAAGCAAGAAAGACGAGAGCAAGAAAGATCAGAATCCCGGGCCCGCGCAGCAGTTGGGCGATACGGCGAAGAGTACCTTGTTGAAAGCGCGCGATTGGGAGTCGAGTTGGATCGCCGGAATTTATGTGGGGAAAAACCGCAAACTGGTGCCGCTGACCCGCAATGAGCGCCTGGAGTATTACCTGCGACAGACGTTCACCCGCCCTGAAGATTACATGAAGAGGATGTTTGCCGCGGGAGTCGATCAGGCGCGCGGCGTGCCTTATCAGTGGGATGATGGCTGGGCCGGATACGCTGAGCGCTTTGCTTCGCGCGAGGGGCAATTTTTTACTTCCAATTCCCTGGCGGCTTTGGGGAATGCGAAGTTGGGATATGAAGTTCGTTATGACAAGTGCAAGTGCTCGGGATTCAAGCTCCGGGTGCGGCATGCGATCATGCGGAATTTTTTGACATATGACCGGAGCGAGGAGAATCTGCGCCCACAGTGGGCGTTGTATGGCGGGGCGTTTGGCGGCGGGTTGATGGTCACGGCGTGGAAGCCCGGTAATAGAAGTCCTTGGGCGAATGGCGGGTGGGCTATGTTAGGGCAGGCGGGTTATGGAGCGCTGGTGAACGTTATTACGGAGTTTGGGACAGAAATTAATCGGAAGCAGGGAGTAGGCAGGTAGCCTGAACGATTCTTGTCACCCTCGGCGAGGTTTGAGAATGGTCAAGTGACCTTCAACTGCCTGTGGAAGAATCTTGTCAATACCCAAAAATTACACGATCAGTACCAACTGCAACAAAACGCTCCGAATATAAAGTTCGTAAGCATGTCCCTTTTACCCCCTGCGATATGATATAATCGATCTGTAAGTTAAAACTCAAAGCAAATTAAGGCGCGGCCTTCAGGTCGCGCCTTTTCTTTTGCCCGAATAGCTTCCAGGAGAGAAATGGAATTTTGGCAGCGCTTTGCCAGCCACAAAGAGCGGGGCGAGTGGGTCGAGTTGCAATTCATGGCGCAAGCCGCCCGCCGCCGCTTCGCCGTAAGCAAGCCCTGGGGAGACATGGGCGCTTACGACGTTGGCATTGAATGCGGCGACAATTTCCTGCGCGTGCAAGTCAAGTGCACAACCCAGCGACTGGGCGCCGGATACCGTTGCCAAATGCGGCCAAAGCATCGAAAGCGCCAACCCTACACCACGAACCACATCGACCTGTTCGCCGCCTATGTGATCCCGGCCAATGCGTGGTACTTAATCCCATCCACAATAATATTGGAATCAGGGCGCGCCAGAGACATCGTGATCTGCCCCATCACTTCGCCCAAGAAAAAGGCCAGCTACCGCTTCGAACGCTATCGCGAAGCGTGGGAGCTGCTCACGAAGACGAGGAGTGATCTGGCGGGACTCAAACAATTAGGCATCTAAGGACGCCAAGAGGTGCGTAAGGCCCGCCTGAGGCTCCGATGTTTGGTCAGTTCACCGTTGCCTTACACTGATTGGTTATGCCCAATAAAGAGCCAAAGTACGATGTTGCCATTTCTTTCCTCTCGAAAGACGATCTTATTGCATCTGCAATCCACCAGAAGCTCGCTGAAGGATTAGAGGTTTTCTTCTTTCCAAGAAAGCAAGAAGAACTAGCGGGAACAGATGGGCTAGAGTCTATGCGCACACCATTCTTTGGGGGGTCTCGCTTGATGGTTGTTCTCTATCGAGAACCTTGGGGAAAGACACCTTGGACTCGGGTAGAAGAGACTGCCATCAAAGAAGCCTGCCTTGAATATGGATGGCAGCGACTGTTCTTCGTGGTTTTGGATCGGGAAAGTGCCATACCTCTCTGGCTTCCAAAAAATTATGTGCGATTTAACTATTCAGACTTCGGGCTGGAACAAGCTGTCGGGGCCATAAAAGCGCGAGTCCAGGAAAATGGCGGCGAGGTCGCGCCAATGACAGCAATCAGGCGAGCCCGAATGCTAGAGGCAGAGCAACAATTGCTACGTGACAAGGCGCGCATGAATTCTGAGGCTGGACTCGACATGATTCAGGACAGCGTGCAGGAACTCTTTACGGAAGTGCAAAAGGAGTGTCAGCAAATCCGCGAGCGCGGGTCATTACAAATTCGCTGTTCGGCGGAATTTAGGAAAGGAAACGCATTGCAATCGTGTGCGATAACGAATGGCCAGATCGGATTAACCATTGCCTGGCGCCAAAGATTCTCGAATACACTCGACGACAGTGGTTTGATTGTCCGAGAGTACAATGGAGGGCTGATTCTCCCTAATGAGGCAAGCCAGGGGCGCATCTACGTAAACGAACCCAAAGTCCTGCGAGAACTGAAGTATTTACCCGACTTATCAACTGTACGAGAATACGGCTGGAAAGAGGAGAAGGGGCAAGATTTCATTTCCTCCCGCTCCCTTGCGAGCCAGTGTGTGATCCAATTCTTGGATCTGGCGTCTCGCTTGGCCCGCGGGGAAGTAAAAAGGCGGTCCTTCCCCTGAGGCGTTCACCGGGTCTACGTGCGCTGCCTGTGCAACAGAACAAAAGCCCCGGTCATCAGCCGGGGGCTTTGAACTGGTACTGAACACAGCCTGTCAAACATTCCTATGATAATTCAGCTATAGACCTTGTCAAGCTGCTTCGTGTAAGTCGAGTGGATCCACGAGGAGGGTGAGGGAGTCGAACCCTAGTGGCTGATGAAGCCACTCGACAGCTTGACAGGCTGCGTCCAGTACCCACTGGCAACACCCTCCCAGACGCTAGCCTGCCGCAGAGAATTGTAGTTTTTCGCACAACGGATTAAGGCCGTCGACAGCAAGAATATTTTGGACATATTCCCGACTTGGGAAGCTAAAGCAGTAGAAATGATCGGCGCATCCTTCCGAAAAACTAGCGACTTGCTGGGGGGATTCCACGAACCACGCTAAATAGCGAAGCCCCGGTCATCAGCCGGGCTTTGAACCTGGGTACTTGGTTTCAAACTGGGAGACGGCAAACATTTTATTGCCTTTGGGTGGCGCAGCGGTTTCACCGCTGCGATAAAGTGGCAAGAATGATGGGCGGCTTCAGCCGCTGAGGTGCCTTCCATGGCCGCTCCACTCCGCGGCAATACTGGATACAGTTGCTACTTCATCACCGCTTCAGCATTTCAGAAACGCAATATTCTCCAATCCGACAGGATGGCCGCGCTGTTAGTCAATGTCCTCCTTCACTATCGTACGGAGGGGAAATATCTGCTGCATGAGTTTGTCGTGATGCCAGACCATTTTCATCTGCTGATTACTCCGCGTGAATCGCTCGAAAGAGCAATGCAGCTGATCAAAGGCAGTTTTTCTTTTCGCGCAAAAAGGGAACTTGGATTCACACATGAGATTTGGCAGCCGAGTTTTTATGATCGGTGGGTGCGGGATGGAGAAGAATATTTCGCTTTTCGAGAGTACATTCGACAGAACGCTGTGAAGCGTCGGCTGGCGGAAGATTATCGGTACAGTTCTACCTGGCCCGATTTTGTGCTTGACGGAGCACCTCAGCGGCTAAAGCCGCTCGATTCGCTCAGCGCTTAGATCGCAGCGGTAATGAGCCTGCCCTGAGCGCAGCCGAAGGGCTGCGCCACCCCAAGGCGCCGCTCCACAATAAAATTACTGAATCAACGGGTTACCGTTTCCTTCTTCTTCCGGGGCCGGGTGCCCCATCCTTGCGCGTCGTTTTGCGCAAGGGTGGGATTCCCCGAACCAGAAAGCGAAAAACCCCGGTCATCAGCCGGGGTTTTGAACTTGGGTACTAAACACGGTTTGCCAAACATCCCCATCATAATCCGAGCAAAAAATTTGTCAAGCCGCTTCTTAATAGTCGAGCGACCTCACGAGGAGGGTGAGGGAGTTGAACCCTAGTGGCTGATGAAAGCCACTCGACGGTTTGGCAAACCGTGTCCAGTACCCACTGGCAACACCCTCCCAGACGGTCGGCCTGCCGCAGAGAATTCTAGTTTGTGGCGCAACGGATTAAGGCAGTAGACGGTAAGAATATTTCGGGAACATTCCCGACTTGGGAAATAAAAACGACGGCAGCGGTCGGCGGACGAATGCGTCCGCCGCTCACAATCGTTACTGAATCAGCGTTCCCCCGTTGCCGTTGGATTCTTCCTCAGGAGCCAGCACGACCGCTGCTGCAACTCGATCACCCGCTTCGATCTGCAATAAACGCACGCCCTGGGCATTGCGGCCGGACTCGCGGATGGTTTTCGAATCCATGCGAATGATCTTTCCGTACTGGCTGATGAGCATGACCTGCGAATTTTCATCGACCAGCGCGATGGCGACGACTTTGCCCACGCGGTCCGTGGTCTTGAGGTTGATCACGCCTTTGCCGCCGCGATTAGTGAGCCGGTATTCCTCAGCCGGAGTGCGCTTGCCAAATCCGTTTTCGGTGACGGAAAGAATCAGGTTGCCGCCGACCGCGAGCTCCACCGTTTCTCCTTCCGTAACGTCTTCGGCTGTCGTGACGGGAGCAGCGCCCGCTTTCGGCGTGACCGTCATTCCAACCACGTAGTCGCCTTTTTCCAGATCGATGCCCCAGACGCCGTAAGCAGCGCGGCCCATGGGGCGAACGTGATTTTCGTCGAAGCGCACGGCCATGCCCTCGTGCGAGGCGAGAAAAACGATTTGGTTGCCGTCGGTGACGCGGGCGGCGACGAGTTCGTCTCCCTGCTCGATGCCGATGGCCATGATGCCGTTCGAGCGCACGTGCATGAACTCGCGTAGCTCGGATTTTTTTACCAGGCCGTTGCGCGTGGCGAAGAAAACATATTTGTTTTCTTCTTCGAGATTGCGCACCGCGAGCATGGTGCGAACCGTCTCGCCGGGCTGCAGGCCAATCAGGTTGCCGATGTGCTTGCCGCGTCCGGCGGCGCTGACGTCGGGGATTTCGTACACCTTAAGCCAGTAGACGCGGCCCTTGTTGGTGAAGATGAGAATGTAGGCGTGGGTCGAGGCGATGAAGAGATGTTCCACGAAATCTTCTTCGCGCGTCTTCATGCCCATGCGGCCGGCGCCACCGCGACGCTGCATGCGGTAAGTGGAAATCGGCGTCCGCTTCATGTAACCCGAATGGCTGAAGGTGACCGCGACCTGCTCGTCGGCAATCAGATCTTCGAGAACGATTTCCGCGGCTTCATCTTCGATGCGCGTGCGCCGCTCATCTCCGTAGGCTTCTTTGACTTCTTCGAGTTCTTTAATGATGACGGCGCGAAGTTTCTTCTCGGAGGCGAGAATCGACTCGTAATCGGCGATGCGATCGCGAGTTTCCCTTAGCTCGTTGGAGATTTCGTCGATCGAAAGCCGCGTCAGACGGTGCAATTGCAGTTCGAGAATCGCGTCCGCTTGTCTTCCGGTAAATGGCTTTTCAGGATCGAGCTTCGGCGCCCTCCCGGTGGTGTTGATATCGATTTTCTTGCCGCCGAAGTAGGCAATCAGGTTTTCGCGAGCATCGGCGCGGTTGGCGCTGGCGCGAATGATCGCGATCACGTTATCGAGGTGATCGAGCGCCGTGAGGTAGCCTTCGAGAATGTGCTCGCGGTCGCGGGCTTTCTGCAGCAGGTACGAAGTGCGGCGGCGGACGACTTCGACGCGGTGATTGATGAAGTGCTTGATGGCTTCGATCAATCCCATTTCGCGCGGCTGGCCGTTGACCACCGCCAGCAGGATCATCGAAAAGCCTTCCTGCATCTGCGTGTGTTTGTAGAGCTGATTGAGAACGATCTGAGGCTCGGCGCCCCGTTTGAGTTCGACGACGATGCGCATGCCGTCGCGATCGCTCTCGTCGCGTACGTCGGAGATGTCTTCGATGTCCTTGTCGTTGACCAGTTGCGCGATGCGCTCGACCAGACGGGCTTTGTTTACCTGATAAGGAATCTCGGTGATGATGATGGCCTGGCGGTCTTTATTGATATTTTCGATGGCAGCTTTAGCGCGCATCATGAAGCGGCCACGGCCTTCCCGATAGGCCTCGAAGATCCCGGCGCGTCCGTGGATGATGCCGGCGGTCGGAAAATCAGGACCCAGCACGAACTTCAAAATTTCGGCGAGCTGCGCATTGGGATTGTTGACCAGTGTAATGGTGGCGTCGACGATCTCAGTGAGATTGTGCGGCGGAATCTTGGTCGCCATGCCGACGGCAATTCCATCGGAACCGTTGATCAGCAGATTTGGAATGCGCGTGGGAAGAACGTCAGGCTCGACTTCGCTGCCATCGTAGTTCGGACGGAAGTCGACGGTTTCTTTGTCCAGATCTTCGAGCAGGGCGGTCGCGACCTGCGCCAGCTTGGCTTCGGTGTAGCGGTCGGCTGCCGGAGGATCCCCATCGACCGAACCGAAATTTCCTTGACCAAAGATGAGCGGATAGCGCATCGACCACGGCTGGGCCAGGCGCACGAGAGCATCATAGACGGCCAGGTTGCCATGAGGATGATATTTGCCCATGACATCGCCGACGATGCGGGCGCACTTGCGCGTAGCGCGATTGGGCTGCAGCCCCATCTGCTGCATTGTAAAAAGTATTCTGCGGTGGACTGGCTTGAGTCCGTCGCGGACGTCGGGCAGGGCGCGGCCGATGATCACCGACATCGAATAATCGAGATACGACTTGCGCATCTCGTCTTCGACGTTGACCGGCTGAATGTGCAGCGCGCCGGGGCTGCCGCTGTCTCCGCCGCCGGGCGGAGGAGTTAAGGGGAGTTCGGGGTTTTGATCGTCAGGCATTTTAAGCTTATCGCTCCTGGCTGCTGGCGGAAGTTCTTACCCACAAATGAAGCGTCGCCGCAGATTGCGAATCCGCGCTAAGAGGCTGCATTTTCAGGTGTTTAATCTGATCTTTGATAGCGTTATTTTATCACGTTAGAGGCGAAGATTGTTGCCCAGGCAGGATTGACAGTATCGTTTCTGGATACAATTTCCTCCTCTCGCGAAAAAAGCCCGCGGGAGGATGGAGCACCAATACCGAGACCCCGCCCCAAGGAAATGATGTTTCGTACTCGATTTAAGAGCGAAATTGTTGCCGAGTTTCTGCCTCCGGCGCGGACGCGCAAGAAACAGCGCGTAATCATTTTGTGTGACGGAATGCCCTCGATTCCGCGCAAGCAGGGGCTGTGCGAATTTCTCGCGGCGAAGGGATTTTGGGTGGTGTATCCGCGGTATCGCGGAGCTTGGGAGAGCGATGGCCAGTTTCTCAAGAGATCGCCGCACGAGGACGTTGTCGATGTGGTCGATGAGTTGCCGAAGGGCTTAGGCGAGATTGCGTTTGGGCGGCGATTCGCGCTCTCTCCGGATCAAATCTTTGTGATCGGCGGAAGTTTTGGCGGAGCGGCTGCCATTCTGGCTTCGCTCGATTCGCGGGTAAACAAGGTCGTCGCGAATTGTCCGGTGACAGATTGGAGGATTTTGGATCGATCGGAAAAGATCGAGACCACCAACGAGAACTATGCCGTATATATCCGCTCGGCTTTCGGTAACGCGTACCGGCTCTCAAATGCGAATTGGGAGAAGTTACGGAGCGGAAACTTTTATAGTCCGTGGCAGCGCAGAGCGGAAATCGACTCGGCGAAAGTGATGATGATTCACGCGATGGATGATCCACATGTGCCTTATGAGGGTAGCGTGCGGTTTGCAGAGGAGACCGGAGTGAAGCTGAAATCAGTAGGCCGCGGCGGGCATTTGAGTACCGAGCGGGTCGTGCGGAAGCATTGGAAAGAGATCGGAAAGTTCTTTGATTCTGATTGATCCCAAACGTAAGGGACTATGGCCGGGTCACAACTTCGATGGGCGACGAAGGCAGAACGAATTTCACTCCGCGCTGGGCGTTGGCTTCGAGGGTTCGCGGCAGGTTGAGGCTGGAGATCTCGATTTTCTTGCTCCAGTATCCATCGACGTAGAAATCGCCGCGGGCGTAAAGTGTGCCATCCGCGATGGTGTAGTCGCGGACTTCCATATTGCGGCCATCGCGGAAAACCAGAACCGCCGGCGCGAGGTCTTCGGCTGGAGAACTGCCTCCCGGCACGCCGGATTTCGCATCCTGGGAAGCCGATACGAGGGGCAAAGCCTGACCGTCAATCGCCGCGCTCGTGACATGAACGTAGTGGCCGTTCTGCAGTTCGATCATCAGCGGCTGCGATGAGCGAGCCACGGATGAATCTGCGTCAGACGCAACGAAGTCTTGTGGCCCTCCAGGCGACATGCGCATCGGAGGCATCCAGAACGGCGGCGGAGCGGACGCGACGGGATAGCCGGTTGAGTAAATGTCGCCGGAATCGAACGCATCGTCAAAAAATGGGAACGGTAACGAGACATAGCCGGCACCGTAACGGTCGAATTTGGAGGAGCGGGAACCGCCGTGACCGAATGCGAAGTTGCCTGCGCGAGCATTGCGTCGAGTTCCAACATCTGCGGGCGCTGCGACGTGCCCGCCGAAAGCGGCGCCGCGTTGCCCCAGAGCGCAGGGCGTGAGCGCCGAGATCAGTACAAGAATTGCGAAAGGCTTCATGGCTGACTTCCCGATGGTGACGGCGGCAACTGGAAGACTACGCCGCGGTCATCGTTCTGCTTCTCGGTAGCAGGCAAGTCGAGGCTGGCAAGATCGACCTTGCGAGCGTGCCCCGGGGTTAAATCATAAAGCGTTTGCCCGACGATAGCGTAGTTTTCTACATCGAGTTGATGGCCATCTTTGAAGACGAGAGTAGTTGGCGGCTGCGGCGGACCGTTATCCGCGCCACCGGCCGGATCATCCGGCGGATATTGGGATTGCGCCAGTGTTCCGTCTTGGTGATTCTGTGGGCGCCACGGTCCGGCATAGCTCTGCGGAACGTAGGAATCGAGGCCCGATCCGCGGCGATCAAAAACGGTCGGCCCACCCTGGTATTCGGAGTCGTCGCTTTGGTCAGCTTCGGCGGATTCGTCGTTTGCGTCCAGATCGGCGGCATAGGGCACAGCGACACCATAGAAATATGGGTAGACAGCGACGGCGTCGGAACCGTGATGCGGACGATTTCCATTGCCAGGGTGTGAGCCGTTCGGCGAATGCGGAAAGTTTGTTCCATGAGAACCGGCATTCACGGGTACGAAGCCACCGGTCGGCGGCGCAACTGCGCCTGTCCGAGGGCCTACGCTTCCGGTTGGTGGAGCAACGACCCCTGTTGGCGGCGCCACGCTGATCGCATGGGCTGCTCCCGGGGAGGCAGCGTTGTTGAATTGAGCGAATGCCATGGAAACCAGAAACGCGGGAAACAGCAGCACCGCAAACAGCCTGGTAGAGGCCAGATTCAAGCGCTCTGAGCTGCGGTTCACAGAAATAGAATACTCCAAGCTGGACGGCATGGCGGACCTCCGAAGCGAGGCTTCTGCTAGTTTAGATCGCGCGAGCCGCGGCTCGATGCCGGGAGAATTGCATAAATTTGTCAACGGCCAATTAACTGCGGGAAACCTGGAGCAAAGCCAGAAGACTCCACAGGATGTAAGCACCGATCAGCCCGCCCGCGCAGGCAGTGACCATCAGCCGGTACTGAGTTTCTGCAAGGTCGGCGATCACTCCGGAAACAAAGATAAACAGGAACGGAATCGACGCGAAGAGGAAACCGGAGCCGGACGGATCCGGGTGAGCGATTCCCAAGATGATGAATAGCAGCGCGAGCAATCCCGGGGCGGTGTTGCCAAAATAACGGGTGCGCGGCCAGGCCAGATAAGTAACAACTGCAACCGGAAGAAGAAGAACCAGCGCGGGGCATCCTCGCAAGATTTGCGACAGCGCCTTTTCATAAACACCGGAAATGGCAAAGCCGTGCCATGTCGCTCCCCAAAAGGATGCGGCTCGCATGCTTTGCGTGAATGCATTGAGATGAAAAAAATAAGTGGCGAAAAGTAAGAGAGAAGCCACCACGAATGCCGCCACCCAGATAACGAACGCTGCGCCCCGCCGGACGGGCGCGACGTAGAGCATGAACGTCAGTGCTACGGGAACTACGATGACGAGAGAAAATTGCGAGCCGACGGCGATCGCCAGAGAAATCCCCAACAAGACAATTCGCCGCCAATTCCACAACACGACTTCCCGCGGGGCGTAGAGGGTATGGGCAACGGCAATGGCGGTGAAGACTGCACCGAACGATCCCCAGGCCGCGAGAATTTCCGGGTCGACATGCCAGAGAGCGCTGCCCTGGATCATCGACGGCGAGAAGCAATAGAGCGTGAGCGCGAAAAATCCTCCGGTATTGCCACAAAGGCGCCGGGCCACGTACCACAGCGAAGCCCCTAGAAAGACTCCCAAAGCCAGAAAAGGAATCCGTGCCATCCACCGCCAGTACGGGGAGAATCCGGCATCGAGCAGACGTTGTGGCAAAGCCAGCAGGGGCGCCGCAGTGACCAGCGGCAACAGCGGCGAATGCTCGATATCGAAGCCGTGGGAATCTCGCACCAGCTCTGGCGGAAGTTCACCTGCGGGATCAGGGTAAGGCGAGCCCGCGATGCCGCCGCCGTGAAGCTGCCGCCATCCCGCGGCCAACCTGATTTGCTCAGACTCAGGAGGCGCATCGGACGTACGAAACTCGCAACGCACCAGCCAGACCGCCTGGGCGAGAAAGATAAACAGCAAAGCTCCGGCGAGAAACTGCGGCCGCCCAAACCGCTCGCGTGTGAAAAATCGGCTCATAATGGTGAGCCGAGTGTTTTACCATGAGCGAGCCGCTTTAAGAAGTGTCAAAGAGAAAATGCGAGACGAAACAAAGCCTCTCGGCGCGGAAAAGGATAGAGAACTGAAAACGGTCCCCCATTCGGAGCAGGCGGATACCCCGGCTACGCCCACATTTTCAGTCGCCGAACAACCATCGTACGTGCCGACAGTTTTCTTTGGCCCCGACGGTTTGAAGCCCGGCTGGGGATTGGCATTTTATGTGGCGATGTTTTATCCGCTGCAGTTTGTGGCGGCGCGCTGGGCGGGATCGCTCGACTTGGATCCTTACGGGCTTTGGGCGATGATGCTGGAGGAACTCGGCGTTTTGCTCGCGGCGGTGTTTCCGGCGCTGATTTTGGCAAGGGTGGAGAGGCGCCGATTCGGCAGCTACGGGGTTGGCGGGCAGATGGCGTTCGGAAAATTGTTTTGGCTTGGCATGGTCTGGGGATTCGCCGGCATCACGATGCTGCTGGTTGCGATGTACGGATTGCGGCTCTTCGATTTCGGCAATCTGGCGTTGCATGGAGGCCGCGTTTTGAAGTTTGCCGCATTCTGGGCCGCATTCTTTTTGCTGGTCGGCTTCTTCGAGGAATTTCTGTTTCGCGGCTATGCGCAGTTTACTTTGACACGGGCAATCGGATTCTGGCCGACAGCCATCTTTCTGGCGTGCGCATTTGGACTGACACATATGCAGAATGCCGGCGAGCAGTGGCGTGGTTTGCTGGCTGCGGCCGCGATTGGATTTTTCTTTTGCCTGACGCTACACCGCACCGGCACGTTATGGTTTGCTATTGGTTTTCACGCCGCCTGGGATTGGGGAGAGACGTTTCTTTATTCCGTGCCCGATAGCGGGACGCTCTTCCCAGGACACTTGCTGAAATCGTCGTTTCACGGACCGAACTGGCTCACTGGCGGCGTGGTTGGTCCGGAAGGAAGCGTGCTTTGCTTCGTAGTCATTGGAATGCTTTGGATTCTTTTTGACCGGACATATCCCGAAGTGAGGTACAAAGCGGGATAGTGCCGTTCCCGATTCGGCAACTCCGGCCAACGGGGTTCAAGAATAATCTTCACCTATTCTTCGCCCAGACTTATACTGGCATCTCGCATTTCAGCCCCTGAGCAATCGATGAGTGCAGAAACCGACATGCTGGGCCCGCTTAAGCATTACTGGGGCTACAGCTCGTTTCGTCCGCTGCAGGACCGCATCGTAGGCAGTCTGCTTGCCGGTCACGACACCTGTGTCGTAATGCCGACCGGTGGCGGAAAATCGCTGTGCTATCAGCTACCGGCGGTGGTTTCCGAGAAAACGGCGGTCGTGGTTTCACCGTTGATCGCGCTCATGCAGGATCAGGCCGCCCAACTAGCGCAGATGGGAGTACCGGCGGCTGTTCTCAACAGCACACAGAGCGAGGCGCAACAAGCAAAGGTAATGAACCGGGCACGGGAGGGGGATTACAGGTTGCTCTATGTTTCGCCCGAACGCCTCGCGCGCGGCGACACCATCGGATGGTTGCAGAACATCCCAATCGGTTTCTTTGCGATCGACGAGGCGCATTGCATTTCGGAGTGGGGACATGAATTCCGGCCGGAGTACCGGCAACTAAGCCGGTTGCGCAGCAAGTTTCCAGATCGTCCAATCGCGGCTTTTACGGCCAGCGCAACGCGTCATGTTCGGCACGACATTCTGGCGCAACTGCAACTACGCAATCCCGATAAATACATTGCCAGCTTTCATCGTCCCAACCTGCGCTATCTGGTGCGGGAGTGCGACGGGCCGGAACAGATGCAGCTCTTGTTGCAAGCTCTGCGGAGCTACTCCGGCAGCGTGATTGTTTACTCCCCCACGATCAACCGGGTTGAGGAGACCGTCGATTTTCTCGAGGACCATGACATCGCCGCCGTGGGCTATCACGGCAAAATGGAATCGGATGAACGCCGACGCAATCAAGAACGCTGGATGTCGGATGAAGTTCGTGTGCTGGTGGGGACGATTGCCTTCGGCCTGGGCATCAACAAGGCGTCAGTGAGGGCAGTGATTCACCTGTCGCTGCCGAAATCGATCGAACAGTACTACCAGGAAGCTGGGCGGGCCGGACGGGACGGAGTCAGCGCGGATTGCGTTTTGCTTTGGCAGAGAAGAGACGCCGGCTTGCTCGGCTTCTTCGCCAATCAGATCGTGGATGCGGCGGAACGGGAGCGGGCGTGGGAGCGTTACCGAATCATCCGTGAGTTTGTAGAGTCGAAACGCTGCCGCCACCGGCAGATTTGTGAACATTTCGGAGAAATTCCGAAGTGGCAGACCTGCAACGCATGCGACGTGTGCGGCAGTGTGGCGGAGTGGCTGGGAAGCATGAATGCCGGCGCCGCGAAAAAGACAGGGAAAGAGAGATCCCTTCAGCCTGTTGCTGCGGCCGCATCGACCGTGAATGAAGAGTTGCGCGAATACTTGCGGGAGTGGCGGAGAGGAATTGCCAAGGAAAGCGGCGTTGCCGCCTTCGTGGTGCTGCATGATTCTTCTCTCGACGAGATTTGTGCGCGGCAGCCCAAGTATTTCGCCGAGTTGCTCGATATTCCGGGAATCGGCAAGCGGAAGGCGGAGGTTTATGGCCAGCCCATTCTCGATGCTCTGGAGAAATTCCGCCGCGGAGCGCGAGCTTGCCGCGGCGCCGGCAACAAATCGAAGCCCTGCGAAGAAACTCTGCGTTTACTTCGCGACGGGAAGAGCCTGGAAGAAATCGCCGAAACTCGAGGCCGGCAAATGTCTACGGTGATCGGGGCGGTGGCAAATCTGCTGGAGCTGGGGACAGTTGAGTTTCAGCCGGGGTGGGTCAGTGGAGAAAAGGAATCGGTGATTCGAGCGGCCTGCGCAAGAGCCGGAATCGAACGGCTGAAACCGATTAAGGATCTTGTGCCGCCAGAGATTACTTACGATGAAATCCGGCTGGTAGTCGCGTGCCTGCGGCGAGAGGCCATGCTCCAGGCACCGATTCCCGCGTAAATTCGATCTACTTGACGGCCGGCTGCACTGCCAGCACTTGCTTCGCAGCTTCCTGCCCCGAACGGATGCAATCGGGTACACCGATACCGCAGTAGCCGTTTCCGGCGAGCGCCAATCCGGGAAGTTGCCGGCGGAGATGCTCGATTCGCTCAAGCCGATCGAGGTGGCCGACGCCGTACTGCGCCATGGCCGATTTCCATTTGTATACACGGGCGAAAAGCGGCATGGCACGAAGGCCGAGAATCTGTTGCAGCTCATCGCGAACGACGGCAATGATCGCATCATCCGAAAGCGGCCAGACATTTTCCGCGTTCGGCCCCGCAAAGAAACAGCGCAGGAGAGCGCGATCGGCGGGCGCACGGTGTGGAAATTTATTGTGAACAAAAGTTCCCGCGAGGAGTCGTTTGCCTTCGCCGCGAGGCACAAGAAATCCGAAGCCGGGAGGGAGCGACTGGCGAACCTGGCGATCATATCCGAGACCGACGGTGATCGAGGAACTGTACCGGATTCCCGCCAGTTCGGATGAAAGTTCCGGACTGCAGTTCGCCAGCACACTGGCCGCGGCGTTCGAGGGCAAGGCGACAATAACCCCATCGTAATGCCCGGATGTCGATCCGGAAGAAACCATCCAGCCTCCAGCTTGAGGCCGCATCGATTGCGCTGCGGTGTTCGTGCGCAATGAAGACTGATTAAGGAGCGGAACCAACGTTTGAATAAGATGCTCCATGCCGATCTTCAAAGAAGTAAACAGCGGCGGAGCAGGGTACTTGGCGGTACTTCGCATTTTCTTGCGAGTGGCTAACATCGCGCGGCCGAGGCTGCGATGAGTACGCTCCATCTCCGCGAAGCGGGGAAGCACGGCCCGCACACTGAGGTTGGCGGCTTCGCCTCCGTAGATACCCGATAACAGCGGATCGGCGAGGCGGTCAACCATTTCAGAGCCATAGTGCCGCTCGACCATCGACGCAACGCTTTCATCGCTATCGCCTGCCCGCTGCGGATATAGAAACTCCCGCGCCATGTGCAGCTTGGTGCCCCACGAAAAAAGCGGTGACGATGCCGTGGGCAGAATTTTAGTTGGAACCAGGAACATCAGACCATCGGGCATGGGAATCAGGCGGCCGCGAACCAGAATGTAAGTTTTGCGATCGGCATCATTCGAGCCTATCAGTTGGTCACCCAGACCGAGGACGCGGCAGAGATCGGCGGCCCATCGTTTTTCGCTGATGAAGGAATCTGGACCAGCTTCGACGAGGCAGCCATCGATTTGCTCCGTGCGAAGAACGCCACCGAGCCGCGGAGATGCTTCATAGAGCGTGTACTCAACCGCTCCAGCGCGCCGTTGTTCCTCCAGAGCGAATGCAGCGGCTAAACCGGAGATACCACCGCCGATAATCGCTACACGGATCATGGAATGCGGCTTCCGGCCTTCGGCATCCGGAGCGGAGTTCCCGAATTCATCGAGCGTTCTTGAACGAAGCGAGCCAGATCCTTCACGTTTTCGACCGGAGTTTCGGGGAGGATGCCGTGACCGAGATTGAATATGTGTCCGGAGCGCCCGGCAGCGAGCTGCAGAATGTGTTTTGCACGAGACTCGATTTCTTTCCACTCGGCAAACAACAAAACGGGATCGAGATTGCCCTGCACGGCGCAACGATGCTCCAGCGCGCGCCAGCCCTGATCGAGTGGAATGCGCCAGTCGAGGCCGATGACGTCGGCTCCAGTTTCGTTCATGGCGGGAAGCAAAGTCGCGCTATCGGTGCCGAAATAGATAATTGGCGCTCCGGTTTCCTGCAGGCGCTTGACCAGAGCCGTAATGTGGGGAAGAACGTAGCGGCGATAATCTTCGACACTCAAACAGCCGACCCAGCTGTCAAAGATCTGCACGACATCGGCTCCGGCGCGCACTTGTGCCACCGAATAATGTGCGGCGACCTCCACCAGTTTGCGCATCAACTCGTCCCAGTCAGCGGGCGAGTTGTACATCATTTTCTTGGTGTGAAGATAGTGGCGCGAGCCGCCACCTTCGATCATGTAGCTGGCAAGAGTAAACGGCGCTCCGCAAAATCCGATGACTGGAACTTTATTTTCAAAATGCCTGGCCACCAGACGCACCGCATCCGAAACGTAGTCGAGTTCCGCCGCACGATCGGTGCGCAGATGAGCGACGTCATCGCCGGTGCGAACCGGCTTGCCGATGATCGGACCTTCGCCAGCAGCGAAGTGGAATTCCAAGCCCATGACCTCGAGGGGAAGCAAAAGGTCGGCGAAAATGATAGCGGCGTCGACGCCCAAGAACTCGGCAGCGGTGATGGTGACTTCGGCGGCGAGTTCCGGCATCTTGCAGATTTCGAGAAGCGAATGCTGCTTACGAATGGACCGATATTCTTTCATGTAGCGGCCAGCCTGCCGCATAAACCACACCGGAGTGCGGTCGACTGGTTGCGACTTGCAGGCACGAACGAAGCGGGATTCAGGAGCAGACATGAAAGGTTAACTGTAGCATTTTTGAGTTTTGATATGCGCCGCGCAACCATCGCGTGAGCGTGCAACATTTGTGCGACACTGGAGAATCGAACAGGAAAGCGAGCGACCGCGAGGACGCACCGCCTTGAGATTGAGGTTGGAAAATGAGCGCGACCGAAATTGTGAGAGACAAAGCGGAACTGAGGGTCGCAGACGGCACGCGCATGAACGCTTACGTGGCGCGTCCGCAAGGGGGCGGGAGATATCCCGGGCTTCTGCTGTTTCCGGAAGCGTTTGGGGTGAATCATCACATTCGCAGTGTGGCCGATCGCTTCGCCGCTGAAGGATACGTTGTGATTGCGCCCGAATTGTTCCATCGCACTGCCCCGCCGGGCTTCGAGGCCAGCTATAACGACCTTCCATCCGTGGCGCCGCATATGCAGGCGGTTACCGCAGATACAATCGAGCACGACGCACGAGCGGCTTACGATTGGCTGCGATCGAACCCGCAAGTGAAGGCGGATGAGATTTCGAGCGTGGGATTCTGCATGGGTGGACGCGCTTCGTTCATCGCGAACAGTTTTCTTCCGCTACGGGCCGCGGTCTCGTTTTACGGAGGCGGAATCGCTTCCGCTTTGCTTGACCGCGCCGCCAAACTGCAAGCGCCGATGCTGCTGATATGGGGAGGAATGGACAAGCACATTACTCCGGAACACCGGCGGGCCGTCACCGAGGCACTCAGTGCGAACCACAAGATCTACGTAAATACCGAGTTCTCGCGGGCTGACCATGGTTTCTTCTGCGACGAGCGCGCCAGTTACGAGCCACATTCGGCGCGGCAGGCCTGGGCGTTGACGCTGGAGTTTCTCCGCTCGTGAGAACAGTGCCGGAGCTTTTTCTGGGAGTGGCGGGGATTTTAATTTGTGCGTCGGCTTTGCAGATTCCTCAAGCAGCGCGCGGCGACGCAGATCCCAACGCACCGACGTTCTATAAAGACGTTCTTCCGATATTGCAGGAGAAGTGTCAGGGTTGCCATCGTTCAGGCGAGCCCGCGCCGATGTCGCTGGTCACGTATGAACAAACCCGGCCGTGGGCGCAAAAGATCGCGGCCGCGGTCAGCATGAAGATGATGCCGCCGTGGTTTGCCGATCCGCGTTATGGACATTTTTCAAACGATCCTTCGCTAACCGCCGAGCAGATTGCGACGATTGTCGGCTGGGCAAATGGCGGAGCGAGAGCAGGAAATCAGAGTGACGCCCCGCCACCGAATGAGTGGAGCGAAAAGTGGAATATTCCGCAGCCAGATGCCGTCGTGAAAATGCCGGCACCGGTCAAAATTCCAGCCCGTGGAGAAGTCGAATATACCTACGAGATCGTGCCCACACATTTCGCGAAAGACACCTGGGTGCAGATGGTGGAAGTCAGACCTTCAAGTCCGGCGCATGTGCATCATGCCGTGGTGTACATCAGGCCTCCAGATTCAGATTGGCTGCGACACGCTCCGATCGGTGAGCCATTTACCGCGTCAACTTTGACCGATCCAATCGAGCGTCGCCAGGCGCACGAAACTACGAGCGACCTTTTGCTGGTGTACGCGCCGGGAAGTGCTCCGGACCGCTGGGCGGATGGATTGGCGAAGTTTGTGCCTGCCGGGTCGGATCTGGTTTTTCAAATGCACTATACGACCAATGGCGAAGCTGCGAGCGACCAGACAAGAGTCGGGTTGTTCTTCGCGAAACACCCGCCCGAGAAGCGGGTTATTACTCTGCAGCTGAATAACCATGCGTTGATCATTCCTCCGGGCGCCGATGATTTTCGCGTCGAAGTGCAAGGGACGCTGCCGAACGGCGCGATTCTGTTGAGTTTCTTCCCACACATGCATCTGCGAGGTAAGCGTTTCGAATATGACATTGTGCACGATGATGGCAGCGTGGAGACGCTGTTGCGCGTGAACTACCACTTCCACTGGCAACTAAGCTACAAGCTGGCCGAGCCGCGAGAGTTGAAAGCCGGCACAAAATTGCGGGCGGTCGCGTGGTACGACAATTCACGGAATAATCCGCACAATCCCGACCCTGAGAAAACCGTCACTTGGGGGGATCAGACTTCCGACGAAATGATGGTGGGCTTTTTCGACGTGGCGGTTCCCGCAGCCATGGACAAGTGGCAGTTCTTTATCCGTCACGGCGACGAGAATCTGAAGAAGCAATAAAACAAGAATCCGGTTGCAAACCGACCGCGCCAGTTTGGCGACTATGCTGATATTTATAAGATTGAGCGGGTCCACTATTTGATTGCCAATCCGGTTTCGCCGACAGCTGCAGGAAGACAGCGAGCGCGCCAGTCCGTCATTTCCTATTGCGCTCTGGCCGTGGTGTTTCTTGCGGTCTATGTGGGCTCGATGTTCACACCCGGACTGCTGGACGATGCGGACAGCACTCACGCGGAAGCCGCGCGGGAGATGTTTGTCAGCGGCGACTGGGTCACGCTGCATATTAACGGCGTCCGCTACCTGGAAAAACCCCCGCTGCCCTACTGGCTGGTCGCCGGCAGCTACAAAGTTTTTGGAGTGAATGAATTCAGCACGCGACTGCCGATGGTGTTGTCGATTCTGTTGTTGGGAGTGCTGGCGTTGGTTTGGGGTCGTCGCGCATTCGGCGAACGCGCCGGAATTTACGCCGCACTTTTTGTTTACACTTGTGCCGGCGTCTATCTATTCACCCGCGTTCTGATTCCGGATGTGCTGCTCAGCCTTTTCATTGCGGCGGCCATGTATTTCTTTCTGACAGCGCTTCAGCCTGAGGCGAAGTCGTGGCGCTGGTATGCGGCTTACACAATGATGGCACTGGGCGTGCTTACAAAAGGATTGATCGCCCTGGTTTTTCCTGGCGGTGCCGCGTTTTTCTTTATCTTAATTAGCGGCGAGTGGCGGCGCTGGCGTGAGTTTCGTTTGCTTCCGGGCACCGCATTATTTTTGGCGATTGCCGCCCCGTGGCACATCCTCGCCGGATTGCGGAATCCGGGAACGCCGGGACATCACGGATTTTTGTGGTTCTATTTCGTCAACGAGCATTTTCTGCGGTTCCTGGGAAAGCGGTACCCAAAAGACTACAACAAGCTTCCGGCGGCGCTCTATTGGAGTTTGCACCTGGTCTGGCTTTTTCCGTGGAGCTTGTACTTGCCAGCTGCTTTAAGGACGGCAAAGAACGAGTGGCAATCCCGGCGAGATTCGGCCGGTCGCCTGTGGCGCACTTCATTTCCAGCACGCACTCGGCTCCTATGCTGGCTTCTTGCTGGAGTTGTTCTGATCTTCTTCGCGATCTCAACCAACCAGGAATACTACACGTTTCCGGCATATCTGCCGCTCCTCCTTCTGCTCGCCGATGGGGTAGCAGGCTGCGAACGCACCGAGTGTGAAACGAATGCACGCGCAGGCTGGCTGACCCGCTCTGCGGGTGCGATTGCACTGATCGGAATCGCGGTCAGCATCGTCTTGTGCGTCGGGCTCTGGCAATCACGCAACCTGCCGTTTGTCCCGGACATCGGAACCGTGCTGACGGAGCAGGATACGAGTGCGTACACGCTGGCCACTTCGCACATTCTAGATTTGAGTTACGCATCGTTCGCAGCGTTGCGGTTACCGGCCGCGCTGGCGGCTGCGGTGCTGCTGCTTTTTCCACTGGCGTCGTTGGTAATGCGGCTATATCGGCGGCACTATTCCGCGACCTGGACGCTCGGCGTGGGATTCGCCATCTTCTTAATCGCGGCGCATATTGCGCTGGCCCGGTTCGGACCTTATCTTTCTTCTAAAGAATTGGCACAAGACATTGCGGAACGAGCGCGTCCCGAAGACAAAATAATGATTTACGGCGATCAGGCTTTTGGATCGTCATTGTTGTTTTACCTTGAGCGGCCGATTGAACTGGTGGAAGGACGCACAACCTCAATGTGGTTCGGTTCAACCTTTCCGGATGCCCCGAAGATTTATTTGAGCGATACGGACTTGCAGCAGGACTGGGGTGAACATGGCCGGGTGTTTCTGTTCGTTCCTTCTTATGAAAAGGCGCATGTGGATGCACTTTTGCCGTCGAAGTTCGTGGTTGCAGAACTTTCGGGAAAGTACGTTTACAGTAATCGACCGTAGCTGTCGATAGTTTCAAACAAACTTTCGTGAGGCGATATTGAATGAGAAGAGAAATCGGCATTGTCGTAAGCCTGAGTGCTATCGCATTTCTAACAGCTGGTGAATTCGGCATCTCTGGAGCGCGGGCGCAATCTGCCACCCCTCCGCCCACGGCGAATGCGGGCCCAAAGACAGCGGAGCAGCAGTATAAGAATATTCAGGTGCTCAAGGGCATTCCCGCCGATCAGCTGATTCCCGCCATGCAGTTTATCGCCGCATCGTTGGGCGTGGAATGCGAGTTTTGCCACGTCAGGGATGCGTTTGAGAAAGACGACAAGAAGTCCAAGCAGACCGCGCGGAAAATGATGGAAATGATGTTCGCCATCAACGCGGACGATTTTGAGAGCCACCGTGAAGTCACATGCTATTCCTGCCATCGAGGCAACATTCGCCCGGTGGCAATCCCTCCCGTGATGTCTGAAGCCGTTGTGCCCCCTTCGAGCGAGCCCGCGCAAACTGCCCAGGCGGAAGGAGCAGAGACAAGAATCGTTGGCGGGCCCACGGCTGAAGACTTGTTGGACAAATATCTGCAGGCAGCTGGAGGGGCGGTCGCAATCGATAAGGTGACAACTCGCGTAATGAAAGGCACCATCACATTTGGCGACAGGAAAGTACCGATCGAAATTTTCTCGAAAGACCCCGACAAACGAATCTCGTTCACGCATACGCCTGATGGAGACAGCGTAACGGCCTTCGACGGAAAAGAGGGCTGGCTGGCAGCGCCGAAACGGGCAATGCATGCGATGCATGGTTCAGATACCGACGCCGCAGCAATGGATGCGGACTTGCATTTTCCAGATCACTTGAAAGGACTGTTAAGCAAGCCGGAGGTGAAAGGAAAGGAAACGATAGACGGCCACGATGCTTACTTTGTGCAGGGTGATCGCGAAGGGAAACCGCCGCTGAAGTTGTACTTCGACGAAAAATCCGGCTTGCTGGTGCGGTTGATTCGGTACGGAGACACGCCACTCGGCCTTTTGCCGACGCAGGTCGATTACGCTGACTACCGCGAGGTAGACGGCGTCAAGATTCCATTTCGCTGGACTCTGGCGCGGCCCGGGGGAAGATTCACGATTCAACTTACCGATGTGAAGCAAAACATTCCGGTCGATGACGCAAAATTTGCCAAACCCCCGGCGCCGCCAACGGAATCAAAAGCCCCAACAAAATAATGAAATTATTCCGACGCGCGGATGAAGGGATTCGCATTTAAAACCAGGAACGCGGCGAAGATGCGTCGTCACCAGCCTTGGCCACGGGCATTTGAGACACCTTTCACGACAACGCACTAGCCGGATTTTGATTCGTGGTTTTTCGTAACGGCTACCCAGTTCGCGAAGCCCAGGGCAATCGTTCCCATCAGGATCACCGATTGTCCGAAATCCACGCGAGTCACCAGCAGCAAACATAAAATCACGCCCAGCACCGCGAATAAATTCCCCGCTGGCAGGCGAAACAACGCTCCCTCCGGCTGCCTGCGGCGCAGGACGGGCAAGGCGGCGCAGCCCACGGCATAGTAGAGAAGCCGGGCGACGGCCGACAAAGTTACATTCCACTTGAATTCCCCGATCAGCGCGAATACCCAGACCAAGCCAGCGAAGGTGAGAATCGAGACGTAAGGAGTGTGGAAGCGCCGGTGCACGACGGCGAAGACAGCGGGGAAGTCTCCACGCTCCGCCAGGGCAAAGGGAACGCGCGGCATCGCCAGAATTTTTGCGCTGAGATATCCGTAGAAAGAAATCAAAGCGCCGACCGCAACCAGTGCCGCGCCCAGCGGACCCGTCGCCAGCCGAGCCACATCAGCCAGCGGACGAATGCTGTGCGCTGCATCCGGCAGAACCCCGACGACGACCCATTGAATGAGAGCGTAAATCACGGTGCAGGCCAGTAGTGCCGTGAACAAAGCAAATGGAGCGTCGCGGCGGGGGTTCTTCGCTTCACTCATAGGCGCGAGTGCGGTTTCGAATCCTCCGTAGGCGAAAACCAGCAGCAGAATGGCTTTGAGCCAGCTTCCAGTGTCAGGCGGCGCAATGGCAGGAGTAGCCATCTGCCAATGGTGGCGTGCGAGCACGATTGCTCCCAGAACGATCACGCCGAACAAGGGCACAAGCTTGGCCGCCGTAAAGAGATTGCTGACCTGCGCTCCGGCGCGTACTCCGCGCACGTTTATGAAAGCCAGCATGCCTACAAGCAGGGTGAGAATCATCGCCCGCGGCAGGGGGTCCTTGGCATGTGGAAAAAACTCGCCAACATAAATGACGAACAGATTCGCATTGGCAGCGGGGGCAGCGCTTTGCCCCAGATAGAGCATCCATGCGGTCTGTATTCCCATAAAGCGGCCGAAGGCGGCTCGGGCATAAAGATACGGACCTCCGGCCTGCTGAAATCGCGAAGCAACCTCCGCGTAGCAGGCCATCACGACACACATGCCGCCGCCAGACGCGACCACCGCCCAGATGCTCGACCTGCCGATCAAAGCGGCGACCGTCGAGGGAAGGCCGAAGACGCCGCTGCCGATGATGGAATTAATGACGAGCGCAACCAGGCTCCAGCGGCCGATGGCGCGAAGGAGATCCTGTCGCGGCGGGTTGGCAGTCTCTGTTTCGGGCACGCGCGTTTGTATCACATTCCGCCGCGTGTGGAAAATCGCAACCTGCAGGGTGGGCAGTCTACTTGGCGAAGAAATAGTCGAAGGACTTTACCGCAGTGAACTCGTCTTCCTTGACGTCGAAAACGGTGTAGAGCTTGGTGACATTCAAAACGTCCTGGACCTTCTTGGTCAGGTTGAGCAGCTTAAGATCCCCGCCCGCATTGCGCACGGCAGTAAAGCTGCTGACCAGCTCGCCCACGCCGGAGGAATCGATAAAATCGACGTCTGCAAGGTTGAGGATGATCTTCTTCTTGCCCTCCGAAATCAGGTTCCGCACCGTCTCGCGCAGGCGCTCGGTTTCGTCACCCAGAGTGATTCGGCCCTTGATGTCGACGATGGTGACGTGGCTGACTTCGCGCGTAGTGATGTTCATCGGATCCAGAGCGAGTTCGCCATTCTCGGCTTCGCTGAATGGTAGAGGCAGGGGCGGCGCAAGTCAATCGGAAGAACGGGTGACGGTCGCGTAGCCGATCGGATGGAGGTCAGGCGCAGGTGTAGTCGCGAATTTCCTGGATTGGCGAGGTAATGATGGGATTCGAATACTCGGGGTGATGAAACTCCAGGTGCATGCCGCGGCCTACGTATTGCAGCTTGAGCATCGACCCTCCCCAGGTGGAACCGGCGATCGCAACGTGCACTGGGTCAGGGCAGAATTCAGGATGGCCGGAGATCAACGCTCTGCCGCCGCCGAGCAATACCGCCCGATAGCAGTGATGCATGGTCTGAATGTGCAGAACAGTCGATGGTGGCAGATCGTGGAGAAAGACGCCGCCCTCGATTTCAGACTGGATAATGGCGTCGTTAACGTCGTCCGCCAGATTCGGGTGCGCGGTGAACATGGGAATACAGAGCCTAAAGAGTAATGGGTTTCCGGCGGCGGGGCAAGGGTTGTTTGAAGCTTTGACGACGCGTAAAGCTGACTCCCTGAACTCGCACTGAAAACACAGCACTTCTTGCCGGCGAAGCCTGGGACTTAGGTAATCACCGGCGCTCGCTTTTTTCCGTGGTTTTCGGCAGCGCGGCGATGATGGAGACACGATCTACTGGTGTTGTGTCTCCGATGCAGTTTGCGGCGCGGCGTTTTCCGTGTCGGCTCCAATCGCATCCCCGGAGAGGATCAGCTCCACGCGGCGGTTCTGCTGGCGTCCCTCGGAGCTATCGTTCGAGGCGATGGGCTCGGTTTTGCCAAAGCCGCGGGCCTCGACCGCGCTTGAGTTGATGCCTTGCTGCACGAAGTAGTCTCGCACTGCCTGCGCCCGATGTTCGGAGAGTTGCTGGTTGTATTCGTCACTTCCGATACCGTCGGTGTGGCCTTCGATGGCAACATGCAGGCTGGGGTAAGCAAGAACGATGCCGGAAACCTTGGCGAGGCGCTCGCGGGCCGCGGGCATAAGCTCGAAGCTGCCGCTGCGGAAAAGGACATCGGACATATTCGCAACCAGACCGCGTGCGGAATCGCGAGTCGCGAGAATGCTGTTGAGCTGCTGCAAGAGCCGGGCGCGGAGTTCCTGCTTTTCATACTCGGCCCGCTGGCGATCTTTCTCGGCTTGCTGCCGCAGAGATTCCGATTGCGCGGCAGCCTGGCGGGCCTTGTCGGTTTCGGCCGCTAACGCCTGCTGCTGGGCGATGGCGTCGGCAGTAGCTTTTTCAGCTTCAGCTTTCTGGCGCGCGGCTTCCGCGGCGGCGGCTTCCGCTTCCAGCTTCATCTTGAGAGCTTCGGCTTTGGCTTTTTCGGCTTCGAGCCGGGCAGCTTCGGCCTGGGCGCGAGCGGCCTCCGCATCGGCGCGGCGTCTGGCTTCGGCGTCGGCATCGGCCCGGGCTTTGGCTTCGCGAGCTGCGGCAGCGGCCTGGGCATCGTCTTCTGCCTTTTGCTTGACAGCCATCAGGCGCGCTTCTTCGGCGGTTTCCGTGGCTTCTTTCGCGGCTGCTTCTACCGCTTCTTTCTTTGCCTTCTGCCGATAGAGACCTTCAGCACTCAACAACTGCTGGCCGGCTTTGGAAATAATGAAGGCGGCATATTTGTCGCCGGCGGCAATTCGAGCGATGCGCATCGCGTTGCGGGCTTCGAAAAGCTCGAGCGGAGTCTTGGGATCGATGCCGAAGATCGCATCCTGAATATGAGTATTGGTTGAAGAATAAGTGCCGCGGCTGACGAGATCGTATTTCGCTTCTATGTTTTCTCCCTCGCCGCTGACCGACGCGCTTTCCATCACCACCATATTGCCGGGCGCGGTGACCGCGAAATAGGGTTCGGCAGTCACGATCATGCCGAAGGTTTGCAGATCGGTGAATGCTTTGAGATGTGCGCTGCCTTTGTCGAGCGTGACTTCGCCGAGGTTCACGGGACGTCCCTGCGGAGAAACGGCCCATAAGACATAGGTCAGATATTCCAGGCCAAATTTCGTAGCGTCCTCGAGGTGCTCAAATTTTGCTTCGATCTGAAAATTGGTCTTCTTGCCTTCAACCTTGGCTTCGCCGGAGGCGCCCTGCAGAAGGTCGGTCCCACGAAAATCAGCCTTTGCCGTCCCTCCCTGCAGACGATAGTGAATTGCCTGCGTGGTGCGAGTAACCGTGGAAAGCGTGGTCGCCGCGGGATTTAAAGTTGCGCTGGTAGTAGTGGGGCTTACCGGGTTCGCGGGCGTTTGGGCACAAGTCACCGTAGCTGCGCACAAAATGATGGCCAGAAATAGGTTTTTCAACGAAGTTCTCAGTCTGGGGGAGACTTGCGCGCTTAACTTCTACTAATCATCTTCGTCCGCAGGGAGCATCGCGAATAGAGGCAGGAAGGACTATCAGTGAATGGAACTTTGGTCACCGGCGACAATCGTTCTCCCCGGCTTCAGGGAACGTTTGCGATGGCGCCTTTGGAGCCAACAATGAGAGCTCCGCCCGATGGATAGGGGCTGACCGCGTTGAATCCAAGGCCAGACTTTTTAAGTGGGCTGATGCGAACCGGATTCTGCGGTGGACGGAAATCGTAGATGAACTTAGGGCCAACCAGAAATATGCGGACGCCAGAGTCTTCGTTAGCTTTTGCGCCAGCTTTGCCTGGGCGGTTTGAACGAGAGTAGCTGCGATCGTATGCCACGGAGGAGTAATACGACTGCGGAAATATCATGGAGACCGTCCAGGTCCTGCCTCCATCGGCGGTTAAGGCCAAGTTAGGCCCGTCTCGTTCCGGTCTTTTGTAATCTCCACCGGCGATCACACCGTGCAGCGGG
This sequence comes from uncultured Acidobacteriaceae bacterium, assembly GCA_964530145.1. GTDB lineage: Bacteria > Acidobacteriota > Terriglobia > Terriglobales > Acidobacteriaceae > Sulfotelmatobacter. The sequence continues at coordinate 33,954 of CAZGXY010000029.1, forward strand.
TCGCGGAAAGCGATTGAGAAGATGCCCTCGGAATCCAGACCGTGGACGATCGGCGAATCGAAAACTTCCCAAGTTCGACCGCGATCGGGAGAATGAAAAACCCGAGCCGCTTTGCCGCCGGTTGCGAACCAAACGTTAGGATCCTCGCCACCCAAAATCGTCAGGCAGGAATTGCTGGCCGCGAATGCCCCCTCGCCCTCGATTGCAGGCGGGAACTGGGCAGATGGAATTGTGTTCCAATTCTTCCCATCGGCGGTCATCAGCAGCTCGAACTTCGGGATTCCGTTCTCGTCAGGAACGGGATCGCCGAGAACCAAGCCGTGAGTTCGATCCCAAAAGACGATCGAATCGAAAAAGCCCTTGGGATTTTTGTCGGTAAATTGCAGTTCCCAATGCCGGCCGGCGTCTCCGGTGTGATAAATGCGGGATCGATCTCCGGGACCGGATGACATGAGAAAAGCTTCGTCTGGAGAAAAAGCAACCATGCCCCGGAAATCCAGCGTCTCGGCGCCGGGAACCTGCTCAGGAATCCATAAGCGGCTATCGGTCATGCGCAGGTAGGTTCCGTGCGTGCCAGAGGCCCACGCAACTTTTTGGGAAACGGCGCTTGCCCCGCGAAGGTCTTCTTTGGTGCGGGAGAAGCGGACCTGCGGCTTGGACTGGGCGACGGCGACGGCAGCGAGAAAAACCAGGGCGAGCGGTAGCAGAGGTGAATTGCCACGCAGCCGCGACAGGTTTGTTTCTGCTTTGCTCATTCCTACTTGGCGGTAAAGGTCGCAAACACGGCGGTCTTTGCGAAGTAGATACGCAATGTGCACTTCTCGCCCATGTGAGCAAAGGCGACCTCGAGAGAGTCTGCCGTTTCCCCGACCTGATCGGTCTCGATTGTAGAACGGGCGACGTCGTCCTTCTCATCGTAGGAGGAGTGCGCGGCCACATTCTTATTTACCGCCAGCGTCCATTGCTTCCCGGGAATGGGATAAACGGTATAAGCACCTGGCGCAATGGTGGCACCGCCGAAAGTGAGTTGCGCCTCGGTGAAGAGGGTCATGGGAGATCCGCCGGGGGTCCAGGGTTTGCCGTTGGAAAGTTTCTCATTCTTCGCGCTGACATTGTTGTAGCGGATGGAAACCTGTTTGCCATCATCCAGGTTACAACTCGCGACTGGTTGATCGGAATCCTGCGCTACTCCGATGCCAACCAACGCGATGCAGAAACAGACGCCGACGACAATGCGCGCGCGAAACATGAGACCCCCCATGGCCCAAGAGTGTAGCGCCGAAACCGCCTGAGGACAAAGACATTTTGAGATGCAACAAATTTGCGCGCCTCGCCGGCCCACCTGCTTCTTCCGAAAAGCCCCACTCGAACACTGATCTTCGGTGACGTACAAAGGCCGGCGGTCGGTTGCTACCGTGAGTGGTCGAGTGCCGGGAACGCAAATAACGGCACCGCGAGGACCAATACTCATGGCGAAGGCAAGCAAGCTTAAGATTCTTTACGGCGAAGGGGATGTCGAAGCTCAAGCCGAGGCGTCGGCAGCGTTTGAAAAGGCGGGACACACCGTCGAAAAGGCGATCGGGCGAAAAGCGGTGGAGGCGGCGCTGCGCAAAGCGGGATTCGATCTGGTCGTTCTGGGCCCAACGCTCAGCCGGAATGACCGTCATCATCTGCCTTATATGGTTAAGAAGGCGCAGGCCGAGACCAGTGTACTGGTGATGCATGCCGATGGAACGCGGCATCCGTACGTGGACGCATGCACCGATACCGGCGCGAGCATCGAAAATGTTCTCGCACGGATCGAGGGTATGAAGATTGCGGGGATGATGCCGACGGCAGCAGGGGCAACAGCCGGAAGGTAAATTCAATTTCGATTCTGACTCGAAGGGCGGCTCTCCGGCCGCCCTTTTCTCGTACCCAAACGCTTCGCAGCACGCTTCCGGCGAACCTTCTCGGATACGATTTTAGATAGTTAACAGGTGGGACGGCAGGCTCATTTCAGTGACAATGATGCTCCAATGAACGCCGAGATTGGTCTCGAGTGGAATTCCTGAATCGCCGGGTGATCCGGCAACCGGCGAACCATTCTAGTAATTGGTGGAACGCCGACGTAAGCTTACCCGACGCCCTCATCCGTCAGACGGGATTGTTCCGCGTTTTCTGGGGCCGAAGTGGAGCGCTTATGGGCAAGTTAACTGCGCTATCCCAAGGGCAGAATCACCACAGGGATTTCCAAAGACCGTGACCACGTTACAGATCGCCTTCGGTGGACCGGGGAACAGAAGAACCCAGGCGCCGACCATAAAAGTACCAAGCGCTCCAGCCCCACAATGCGTCACTCCGTTGTTGCTGATCGATACGTCCATGGGGTGCCCTCCTAGCGGGTCGACAACGACCCGGTGAGCCTGGAGCGGAGAGACGGTAGTTGGCGGCGACTCGTAGGTGCCGGTGGCGACGAAAGAGACCTCACCATCAGGATAGTCTCGCGCGTCGGCAACCGCGGGAGTCACGCTGAGAGAAACGATTTGATGTTGCGGAATTGCACCTGTAAAGCTGGAACTTCCGCATGCGAGGGCGAAAGCGCCCGCCATTCCAAGAAGAACAATCCAGAGGAAGGGCCAATGACGGGACATGGCAACCTCCAAACAATTTGGAACCCAGGGTTAGCGGATAAGTTGTCCGCTCGATCCGGGAATGAGAATGGCCGTCGCTTTCCGAACCGGTTACGGAACGGTTCGGCGGGCGGGTTTTCCGGGGGCAGGTTTGTAATCGGCAGGATAAAGAACAACCTGGCGGTTGAACCCTTCGCCATCGCTTTCGGTTCGAAGATCGGTTTGATCGCGCAGAGCGAGGTGCACCATGCGGCGCTCGCGCGACGACATGGGAGCGAAATGGAACGGCGTTCCAGTCTGCCGGACTTTCTCCGCAGCGACGCCGGCCGCCAGGCGCAATTCCTGAAAACGGGCGGCACGCTGGTTCTTGCAATCGAACGAAATTTTCTCGTGATCGCCTGAGGGCAGATGCAAGATCTCCAGCACCAGCAACTCGAGGGCGCGCAGCAATTCCCCGCCGCGATCCAGCAGCAGGCTGGAGTCGGGTCCCGATAAATCGACAAATATCTCGGGCTTCTCCCATTCGCTCTGCGGAGGGGGATCGACAACAATCCGGTACTTGAGGCGAAGTCCACCGTCGGTCACAACGGCGGTCAGGAATTCGTTGATTCGGTTTGCGGTAGCAACTTTATCCATAATTCAGCTCTTGGCCTTTAGCTTTTGGCTCTTAGCTTAGAAATTCAAAACTTTAACCACGGAAGACACTGAGGCCACAGGGTAACCCTTCTGCCGGAAAAACAAAATCTTGCCGCGGGCCGGCGTTTCTAGGGCTCGGGCTAAGGACTAATAACCAACAGCGGCCTCACTTCTCTTTCTTCCTTGCCCGCTTTTCCATCATCTCGCGCATCTCCCGGCCAAGCTTGGTGCGGTTCATGATGGCTTGCTGCGCCATGGAAATCAAATTGGTTTCGGCGTAGTAGAGATTCAATCCCGCCTGAAGATTGAAAAAGATGAAGCCCATAAATAGCGGCATCATCCAGTTCATCATTTTCTGCTGCTGCGGATCCATACCCGCCTGTGGGGTCATGCGCTGCATGGCGAACATGCTGATCACCATCAGGATGGGAAGAATGAAATACGGGTCGCGCGCCGAAAGATCGTGAATCCACAGCCAGTGCGCGTGGCGAAGGTCGAGCGCCACGCCCAACATGCGGTAGTAAGCGATAAGAAATGGAAACTGAATCAGCAGCGGCAGGCAGCCGCCGGCAGGGTTCACGCCTTCTTTCTTGTAGACGGCGGCGACTTCCTCATTCATCGCAGCCTTGCGCGGATCGCGAAGGCTGTATTTCTTATATTTTTCCTGAATGGATTTGATCTGTGGCGCCACGCGCTGCATCTTCAGCATCGACTTCATCTGCGTGATACGCAGTGGCAGCAGAGCGATTGTAATGATGAGCGTCTGAATAACGATCGCCCATCCCCAGTTGTGGATCACATGGTTGTAAGTCCACTTCAGCCAGAGGAATAGCGGCCGCGCCAGAATGCCCCACCATCCGTAATCGACGATGCCGCCAAGATTTGGGCTGTCGTTATGAATGGTGGGAACTGAAACCGCGTCGAGCGCAGATACTTCCTTCGGACCCACGAAGATTCGTTCCGCGGTTGGACCGCGAAGGTCACCGACTGCCGCGCCCAGAACATCGATCTTCGCTATTTCATTCGACCCCGGCTTCTGCGGAATCTCGGTCGACTGGCGCAGTGTAACCATCGCAGCCGACAGGGGATCGTTCGGAATGAAAAGAGCGGTGAAATACTGATCGCCTGTGCCCGCCCACTCGAAAGGTCCTTTAATCGTGTTGCCGCTGCTTACGCTCTTAATCGGAAGCCGCACGATGTAGTTCGGAAATACCAAAGCGGTGCGGTCGGTCGAGGCGTCGCTGTGGTATTCGATTCGTGACGGGGCAAAGCCAGCGGGAGTCAGTTGGTCGCCAAATCCGGCGGACCAAGCCGGCGCAGCGAAGACGTTCGCACCTTTGTAAACCACCGAAGTCTCGACATTCAGAACGTAGGTGTGATCGAAGCGGAATGTCTTGCGAACGACAAGATCCTGATCGGCGTATTCGAATGCGATCTGCGCAGGGGCCGAGACCTGGCCCTCATTCGACGGCACGTAAAGTACAGAGTTCAGGCGGTTGTGGAGATTCTCGTCGTAAGTCCACAGCGACATCGGGTAACCGAACTTCGAAGCGGTAAGAGGGTTGACCAGATCAAGCGGACCGTTCTCCGCATCGTTGTCGAATTTTTTCAGAATCCACGATTTGACCTGAGCCCCGCGATTGGTGAATGTAATGCGGTAAAGATCGTTCTCTACAACCGTTTCGGTCTCGGCGGCCGCCTGCTTGCTGACGCTTGCCGCGGGAGCAGCCGCGGCTGTAACGGTTGGCGGCGATATTGCTGACGACGCGGCTGGTTGAGCCGCTTGCGGCTGCTTCTGTGGCGCGACCGGGGGCTGCGGTCCATATTTCTTCAGCAAAGGCTGGAAGATAATCAGGACGACAAAAGTCAGGACAAAGACAAGCAATAGCCGCCGCTCGGCGCCGGGTTCCTGCTGAGGATTTTGAAAGTCGGCCAAGTCTTCTCTACCGTTACCGTTCGCAATTCTTCATAATTTCGCCCGTGGATCACTCAGAAATTTCTAAACAGAATGTTTGCCGGTCGCCGATCTCACGACCGGATCATAACCACTACCGCCAAGAGGGTGACAGCGCATAATTCTGGCCAGCGCCATCCACCCCCCGCGTAACGTGCCGTAGCGCTCCACCGCCTCCACCGCATACTCGGAGCAGGTCGGCACATAGCGGCAGGCGTTAGGCAAGAATGGCGACACCGCCCACTTGTAGGCTCGGAGCAGGTGCAGCGCGACGAATTTGGGCAAATCAAACCTCAGATTTCACTCCCCGGCTTGCTTCCCACGCTCAAGTCCGTCACGGCTTCGGCGGCCATTTTCGTCGTTTGCCTCGGCGACAATTTTTGTTCGATCACGGCAAAGGCTTTCGCTACTTCACTCACTACGCCAGAAAACTCGGCGCGGAGTAGCGACTTCTTTGGATTGATCACCACATCCGCCGCCACGCCGTGCACAGGAAGCGACAAGCGAACTGCCTCGCGCAAGCGGCGCTTCATCCGATTGCGCTGGACCGCACCGCCCAGAGCGCGGCCAACCGTAAATCCGATCCGCAACCCTTCTTGAACGGCTGTCTCTGAACCTGCCGTCGGTTTACCGGCACCGTCGACTGCTTGCTCAACCGGCCGCGCCCAGTAAAAGACGGTCATGGAAGCCGAAAAGTGACGCCGCCCCTGCTTGTAAACACGCTCGAAGTCGGCATGCCGCAACAGCCGCGCTGTGCGCGGAAACCGGGATACTTTTCTGGGGGGCATCGCAGATTCGGCTTACCTTCGTGATGCCGCATCAGCGCCTTCACGCTGCGGCGCCAGAACTATTCGCGAAAGCCGGGCTTTACAGATACCCGCTTACGCCCCTTGGCACGGCGGCGGGAAAGCACCTTCTGGCCGCCCTGGGTCTTCATGCGCGTGCGAAAGCCATGCTTCTTGCTTCGCTTGCGCCGGTTAGGTTGGAACGTACGTTTGGGCATGAAAAATAGCTGCTCCTGATTCGCTCGACAGTCTTAGGGCAAACGAAGAGTATAAACGAGCCGAAGGCATCCGAGCAAAGGCGCGGCTGTCGGCAGGTTCTCTTGCCAGTTTTTTCGTGGCAGGGAAATCGTCTTCACCGAAAATCGCGCAGCAGGAATTGCGAAGCGGAGATGGCGCTGCATCATTCGCGTTGCAGTTATATTCTCGACACTTGACAGGCTGCGGATCGAGGGTTTGGATAGTGTGCGGCGCGGAAAATTTCCTGGCTAAGATTTCTGCACGTCGAAAAACTTTTGTGCTACCATGCCCCACTGTCGACTTTCAAAAATTCTCTTTCAACAATGGCAACCGCGCAGGGGAAAACCGGCGCATTCCGCAGTACACTAAGGGTTCCACCAACGAAGCTCTAGAACAGCACTTTTGAACAGGCGCCTCAGAGCCAGCCGCCCGGACGCCCCGCGGGTATTTCATAATTTATGTCAGCTCAAGGAACTACCGTTTCCCCCAATCCGTGGATGCGCATTTTAGATGCGCTGGAAAAGAAGATTAACCGGCACTCTTACGACACCTGGTTGAAGCCGACGCGTTACAGCCACGCCAGCGGCGGAATTCTCTTCGTGCGTGTTCCCACCGCCGAGTTCCGGCACGCGGGTGACAAATACGCGGATCTCATCCAGGAAGCCATCGATAATCTCGGACTAGATTTTAACGACGTGAAGTTCGTGACCCCCGACGACGACCCTGCGGCCACCGCGGTGCGTCACAATGGCGGGTTGTCCGCTCCGGCACCCGCTCCGGTTGTTTCAGGGCCATCGCAGTCCCGCTTCGATTGGGATGGCGCTGCCCAACTCAATCCGCGCTATACCTTCGACGCGTTTGTGATCGGATCGGGAAATCAGTTTGCGCACGCCGCCTGCCAGGCGGTCGCCGAACGGCCCTCGAAGGCATACAATCCGCTGTTCTTGTACGGCGGCGTCGGCATGGGCAAGACGCACCTCATGCAGGCGATCGGTCACGAAGTGAAGCGGCGCCAGCCGCAGGCCGCCATCTGCTACGTATCGAGCGAGAAGTTCACCAATGACATGATTAACTCGCTGCGCTACGACAAGATGATCGGATTCCGCGACAAGTTTCGCGGTGTCGATGTGCTGCTGATCGACGACATTCAGTTCCTGGCCGGAAAAGAGCGCACGCAGGAAGAGTTCTTCCACACCTTCAACGCTCTGCACGACACCATGAAGCAGATCGTGATCGCCAGCGACCGACCGCCGAAAGAATTAGCGGAGATCGAGGATCGTTTGCGCAGCCGCTTCGAGTGGGGACTGATCGCCGACATTCAGCCTCCCGATCTGGAAACCAAAGTAGCGATCCTGCAAAAGAAAGCCGAGCAGGAAAAAGTTACTTTGCCCACCGACGTCGCGCTGTACGTCGCGCAGAACATTCGCTCCAACGTACGCGAGTTGGAAGGCGCTCTGATTCGCCTGGTGGCGCACTCTTCGTTGATTGGGGCAGAGATTACGCTGCCCTACGCCCAGCAGGTCTTGAAGAATTTTATCGACTCCCAGGCGCGCAAGGTCACGATCGAATCTATTCAGAAGATGGTTGCCGAGCAATTTGGACTGCGCCTGGTTGAGATCAAAGCCAAAGACAACTCGCGCGCGATCGTCTATCCGCGGCAGATTGCAATGTATCTCGCCAAGCAGATGACCGAGGCGTCTCTTCCCGAGATCGGCCGGCAATTCGGCGGGAAGCATCACACTACGGTTCTGCACTCCGTCGAGAAGATCGAAGAAGTGCGCAAGAACGACAAAGATTTGAACAGATTGCTCAACAAGCTGACCGAGCAATTAGGCGGATAAACGACACTGATTTTGTGTTTTGCACCGGGTGGCCCAGTCTTCCTTGCGGAGTGGCTGTGAATGGCATGTGAAAACTGTGCAAGCGGGGAGAGAATAGCGGAATAGGAAAAGTTCTCCCGGTGAGAGCGCCACGATGCGGCCCGATTTCTCACACGAAGGTTCTAGCCGCAAGGCGGTGAGAATAGGCAGGTTCACCAAGTTTTCCACTTCTGCGCAGTGCCTATTAGTACTGCTGGTTTTATAGCTTTTGTATTTGATATAAGAAGCATTAGCAGTAGCAGGCGGCAAGGGAGACAATGTCTATGCCGGTGGAAGCGGCCGTTGCAGTGGGAACGATGGAGATCACAGTCAGCAGAGCCGAGCTGTTGCGCGAATTGACGGCCACGCAGGGAGTGGTCGAGCGCAAGACTACGATTCCAATTCTTTCCAATTATTTATTCGAGGCCGCCGACGGCAAACTCGCGATTACGGCGACCGACCTTGATTTGAGCCTGCGCACTTCATGCAACGCGAAAGTGAAAAAAGAAGGGTCATGCACGATTCCTGCCCGGAAGCTGCACGACTACGTAAAACTTTTGCCGGACGCCGACATCACGATCAAGTTGCTTGAGAATCACTGGGTCAGCATTCGCTGCGGGCGTTCGAATACAAAAATGGTGGGGATGGCGAAGTCGAATTTTCCCAGCCTGCCGGCATTTCCAACGTCGGGAGTGGTGAAGGTTCCGGGGCCGATTCTTCGCGGATTGATCGCGCGCACCTCCTTTGCGATTTCGAATGAGGAATCGCGCTATACCCTGAACGGCGCACTGATGCTACTGAAGCCGGAATCGATCACCATGGTGGCGACCGACGGCCATCGCCTGGCCCACTGCGAACGAGCCGGTGAAAAGTTCGAAGGCGTTTCCGGCGAGATGAAAACGCTGGTTCCGAAAAAAGCGATGGATGAACTGAAGTCGCTGCTCGATTCGAGCGATGCGGAGACGGTCGAGTTCGCCAAGGACGAATCGACTTTATTTTTCCGCATCGGGTCGCGCCTGCTGACCTCGCGCCAACTGACCGGGCAATTCCCCAATTTCGAAGCAGTTCTGCCGAAAGACAACAGCAAGAGCATCATGCTGAACAGCGACGAGCTGAATTCCGCGATCCTGCGTGTGGCGCAGTTTGCCGACGAGCGATCCCGCGCCGTCCGCCTGAAACTGGAAAAAGGCGAAGTGAAAATTTCAGCTTCGTCGACCGAGGCGGGCGAGTCGGAAGATTCAATCGAGGCTCCCTACGATGGCGAAGTGATGACCATCGGCTTCAACGCCGCATATCTGGTCGACTTCCTCAAAGCCGCCTCCAGCGACGAAGTTCGCCTGGAGCTGAAAGATTCGCAATCCGCCGGGCAACTGCGGCCTGCTGACGGCGATGACTACAAGTATCGGTATATCGTGATGCCGATGCGGATCTGAAATCGCCATCGTAGTCGAGGATGGTGTTCTGAGCCGCGCCGTTTTTGCGTACGCCGAAGAATCTGGATTGCATCGCGCTTTCGCTTGACCCAGCCTAATTCCCTGTCATACATTTAGCCCCACTGTTGGAGGTCCTTATGCTCGACGGTTTCAAGAAGTTCATCCTGCGCGGAAATGTTGTGGATATGGCGGTGGGCGTGGTCATCGGTGCGGCGTTTGGAGCAGTCGTCACCGAACTCACGAAGGCATTTCTCACACCGTTGATTGCGCTTCTGGTGGGTAAGCCCGACTACTCGAACCTGAAATTTATTGTCCGCACGACGACGTTTCCCATCGGCGATTTCATCAACGCCTGCATTTCTTTCATTTTGATCGCCGCTGCCGTGTATTTCTTCGTGGTCGTTCCCATCAATTGGCTGATTGCCCGCATGCACAAGGGCGAAAAGGCGCCCGACCCCACGACGAAGAAATGTCCAGAGTGCCTGAGCGAGATTCCCATCGACGCGCGGCGCTGTTCGCACTGCACGCAGCCGGTGGTGGGACGAGCGGCATAGTGATCGCGCTACTCACGGCGGCCGTTATCCTCGTGGCCTCGCTTGCCGGAACCAGCCTGGCCGCGCAGCCTCAGGAGCAGTCCTCCTCCTCCACCCTGGAGCAGGCAGACCACCCACCGCAACGGGTGCGGGTTTCCACCGGTGTTGCGAACGCGTTGCTGCTGAGGAAGGTAAATCCGAAGTATCCGAAGGACGCGCGCAAACAACACATTCAGGGCACGGTCTCACTGAGGGTGCAAATCAGCAAAGACGGAGACGTCGTGAACACACAAGTGATGTCCGGAGACTCTGCCCTCACTGACGCGGCCATTGACGCCGTTAAGCAGTGGAAATTCAAGCCCTACCTTTTGAATGGCCATGCTGTAGAGGTGGACACGCAGCTTCTAATCAACTTTACGCTCTCCGGCGGTTGACGCTGCGAGTCTCAAGTAACATGGCAGTATGAGCTTCCACCGAATCTGGTGCATTTGTTCTTGTAGTTGCCTATTGGGCGCGCTGGTTGGGAACACGCTTCGGGCGCCGGCGCAGTCTTCCTCTTCGTCATCTTCTTCTTCCTCGTCCAAGCCGGTCAGAAAATCGGCCTCATCCGCAAATTCTCCGCTGGATTCTGGGGTGGTGAGCAAGGGTGTTTATCGCAGCTCCGCGTTTGGATTCACGTGCAAGATTCCGGCGGGCTGGGTGCTCCGAACCGACGAAATGAACGCGACGAATCAGGAAGATGGAAAGGAAGCCAGTGGCGGTAACCAACCGGCGGAGGCAGGCAAACAAGGCCGCGTACTGCTGGCTGCCTTCTCGCGCCCACCAGAAGCCCGCGCGGAAGACGTGAACGCGTCAATTCTAATCGCCGCGGAAAGCGTCGAGAAATATCCCGGGCTGACGGATGCCGCGCAGTATTTTGGCCCGGTGACCGAAGTCACAAAGGCGCAGGGATTCGCTATGGTGGAAGAGCCGTACGAACTGGAGATTGGCACAAAGACGCTGGTGCGTGGCGATTATGAAAAAGATGTTGGGACCAGGGTCATGCACCAGTCGACGCTGGTATTCCTGGCGCACGGCTCTGCGATCTCATTCACATTCATCGCGGGAACGGAAGACGACGTGGAGGACCTGGTGCAGGGGCTCAGCTTCGCCCTGCTGAAAAGCCCAAGGTGAGGTTGAGTCGATTCGCCGACGGGCTACTCGAGCGGTTCGGGCTCAAGCGCGATATTCTTCTCGCCGGCGGCTTTCCTGGCGGCGTATTTCTTCATCCAGGCTTCCCAGCTTTTTCCTGCGGCTGTATCGCGTCCGGTGAAGGCGAGGGCGGCGATATCGGCATAGGGGATGGAGACTTTTTCGGTTGAGTTCTTCGGATACAGGCGAATCAGCGAGTCTTTCAAAGTTGTGGCGCTGCGGCGGTCGAAGAGATAGCCTTCGATCTGCGATCCATCTTTGCGAGTGATGGTCACGTCGCCCCGGTAGTCGAAAGCCTTTTCGAGCGCGACGCGAATTTCTTCGTCGCTGGCGAGCGATGGAATCCAGCCTTCCAGCTGTTCGTGCGCAGTGCCGGGAGCGACTTCGAGCGCATCGGGATTGAGCGCGGCGTGGGGGACGGACTGCGCGGATTCGTGATCGATGTGTCCAGATTCTTTGCCGGTCATTTCCCAATCACCAAAGAATTAGATCGAAACCACAGAGGACACAGAAGATCACAGAGCAGCCGAGGAGTGCTCGGCAGTTGGCGCGATCTGCACCAGCGGATTCACCGGCGCGATATGCTCCTCCAGCAAGCGCAACGCTTCTTTGTCGCGATAGGTCGTGAACAGAGTCGCCTTTACCGTCGCCAGGAATCCGTCGAGCGAACTGAAGGTCGCATTCACCGCCGAGGCTTCATACCCGCTATGCACCATGCAATTTGCGCAGGCTGGATTGCCCGACTCGGTGCCGTAGTTGCTCCAATTCGTGGTGGAGAGAAGCTCGGCGAAGGTTTCGGCGTATCCATCCTGCAGCAGGTAGCAGGGCTTCTGCCATCCGAAAACGTTGTAGGTCGGCATGCCCCACGGAGTGCAGGGATAAGTGCGTTTGCCCATCAGGAATTCTAAAAACAGCGGCGACAAATTAAAGCGCCAATTCTTTTTGCGATTCGACAGGATCGCGCGGAACATGCGCCGCGTGCGTGCGCGCCCAAGAAAGTGCTTCTGGTCGGGTGCCTTGTCGTAAGAGTAGCCCGGCGAAAGCATCATGCCTTCGAGGCCGAGCTCCATCATGTCGTCGAAAAACGCGCGTACTGATTTTGGGTCGGCGCCATCGAAGAGCGTTGTATTCGTCGTAACGCGGAAGCCACGCGCCAGCGCCTCTTTGATCGCATCGACGGCGATGTCGTATCCGCCTTCGCGGCAGACTGCAAGGTCGTGCTCTTCCCGCTGGCCATCGAGGTGAACGCTGAAGGTCAAATACTTGCTCGGCTTGAAGTGGTCGAGCTTCTCTTTCAGCAGCAGCGCGTTGGTGCACAGATAAATGTATTTTTTGCGCGCCACCAGGCCCTCGACGATCTCCGCAATTTGCGGGTGCATCAGCGGTTCGCCGCCAGGGATGGAAACCATCGGCGCGCCACATTCTTCCACCGCGCGGAAGCACTCCTCGGGCGAAAGATCTTTTTTCAGAATGTGGGCGGGATATTGAATTTTGCCGCAGCCTGCGCACGCCAGGTTGCAGCGAAACAGCGGCTCGAGCATAAGAACGAGCGGATATTGCTTGCGGCCGGCGAGCTTCTGCCGAAGCACGTAGGACGAGACGGTCCACATTTGGGAAACGGGAACAGCCATTCTGGTCGGATCGCTCCTGTGCGTTTATTTTATCAGCAGGTCGTCTTAGATGTTGGCGACGATACCTGAGGTGCTGCGAAGTGGATCTGCGGGGTGAATTCCTTGGCTGACCAACGAGCCAGTTTAACCGCTCAAAAATCAATTTGGAACCAACTGCAAATAGGGCATTTACCGTTACGGTTCGGGACCCCGGACCGTCTCCGAAATCGGTGCTTCCGTGCTATAATTCCAGTAGTCGTCAATCGAACCTAAGTATAATAAATTTCAATAACTTGAAGTGGGTTCCCATGGCGGCGTAAAGCTCAGATTTCTGCTGAGTTCGTTGCGAGTTTTTGGCAAGGAAATTTCGGCGCAATTGAGTTGGAAGTTTTGGACGTTCGTCCCCGGAGCGGCATGGCCACCAAAGAGATCAGTACCTCCATCGATACCAAAACAAAAAACGGAGTCGTTGCTCCAATCACTGGAAGCAACGGTGGCAAGAACGATTACAATGCCGACTCCATCAAAGTCCTCAGCGGGATGGAACACGTCCGCAAGCGTCCCGCCATGTATATCGGGTCGACAGGCGAGGTCGGGCTGCACCATCTGGTGTATGAAGTGGTCGACAACTCAGTCGACGAGGCGCTGGCTGGTTTCGCCACCAAAATCGAAGCCACAATTCACATCGACAACTCGATCACGGTGACGGACGATGGCCGCGGCATCCCGGTTGACGATATGGAGATCGATGGCGAAAAGCTGTCTGCCGCGGAAGTCGTAATGACCAAGCTGAATGCCGGCGGAAAATTTGACTCCTCCACTTACAAAGTTTCGGGCGGATTGCACGGAGTCGGAGTTTCCGTGGTCAACGCGCTCAGCGAAGAGCTTGAGCTTGAAATCTGGCGCGACGGCGCGACCTGGGAGCAAACCTATTCCAAGGGCGACCCCACCAGCAAGCTGAAAAAAACCGGCGTTGCCAAAGTAAAGACCGGAACCAAGGTTCACTTTCTGCCCGATCGCAGTATTTTTACTGCGACCGAATACAACTACGACACTCTTGCCCAGCGCCTCCGCGAACTCGCGTTCCTGAACAAGGGCCTGGTCATTACGCTCACCGACGAGCGCACCACCGATGCGAAAACCGGCGAGGCTAAACACGCCGAATTCAAATACAACGGCGGGATCGCCGAATTCATCAAGCACCTCAACCGTGGCAAGCAGGTGTTGCATGACAAGCCGATCTATATGGAAGCCGAGCGGAGCGGCGTTGCCATGGAAATCGGCCTGCAATATAACGACGGATATTCGGAATCCGTCTTCAGCTTCGCCAACAACATCAACACTATCGACGGCGGCACGCATCTCTCCGGTTTCCGCATGGCGCTCACCCGTACGATCAACTATGCGGGCCAGCAGATGGGATTGTTCAAAGACGTAAAAGAGAACCTTACCGGCGATGATGTTCGCGAAGGCCTGGTAGCCGTAATCAGCGTGAAGCTGCCACAGCCGCAGTTCGAAGGACAAACCAAAGGCAAACTGAATTCCGATATCGCCGGCGTCGTGCAGGCGTTCGTCAACGAGCGCCTCGGGGCTTTCTTCGAGCAGAACTCCACCGTCGCGAAAAAGATCATCAACAAAGCTGTAGATGCAGCTCGTGCTCGCGAAGCCGCCCGCAAAGCCCGTGACCTCACGCGCCGGAAAGGCGCGCTTGATTCCGGAGGGTTACCGGGGAAACTGGCCGACTGTTCGGAGCGCGATCCCAACCGCTGCGAGCTATTCTTAGTCGAGGGCGAATCGGCCGGCGGCACGGCCAAGCAGGGCCGCGATCGCCGCTTCCAGGCGATTTTGCCGCTCAAAGGAAAAATTCTCAACGTCGAAAAAGCGCGCTACGACAAGATGCTGGCCCACGAAGAAATTCGCGCCATGATCACGGCGCTAGGCACTGGCATCGCCAAAGACGACTTCGATCCCACTAAGGTCCGCTACGGCAAAATCATTCTGATGACTGACGCCGATGTTGACGGCTCGCATATCCGCACCCTGCTGCTGACATTCTTTTTCCGCCACATGCAGGAGCTGATCAAACGCGGCAATATCTTCATCGCGCAGCCGCCGCTCTATTCGATCAAAAAAGGCAAGTCGATACAGTACATCAAAGACGACGACGCCTTCGATAAAGTCATGCTCAAGCGCGCAGCCGACGGCTTGATCGTCCGCTACGGCGAAGGCGCTGCCAAGCTCGAAGGGGCGAACCTAACGCGCTTCATGAGCGTGCTCAAGGAGTATCTCAACTTCTTCGACAAGGTGAACAAGCGCCTGCGCGACGAAGCTGTCGCCGAACTGCTGCCCAAACTTGATCTCTCCAAGCACGCGGACTTCGAAGGCGAGAAAAATGCTCCGCCGAAGAAAATCGAGAAGCTGGAAAAAGAGTTGAAGCGCCTGCAGAAAGACCACAAGTTTAAAAGCGTCGAATCGGCCTTTGACGAAGAGCACAACCTGTGGGAAGTAAAGTTCGTTAACTCGCAGGGTTCCGAGCACGTCATCAACTGGGAACTTGCCTCGAGCCCAGAGTGCCGGCAGTTGATTTCAAAATTCAAGCAGATCGAGCAGTATCTCGAACCGCCATTCGTGGTCGAAGCAGTCGCGAAGGCCGGCGCAGCCAGCAGCAACGGTGACGACGCTGCCGACGACGATGGTTCCGGCACTGTCTCGGGCGAGGCAGACGCGAAATCGGGAAAGAAATCCGCGAAGCCTGCGGCCCCAAGAGGAGCGAAGACTAAAGTTGCCGCGGAGCCGGTTGAGAAAGCGACGGCGCGCGAACTCTTCGACTACGTAAGAAAAGAAGGCAGCCGCGGCTACGACGTGCAGCGCTACAAAGGCCTGGGCGAAATGACCGCTCCGCAGCTTTGGGAGACCACCATGGACCCTGAGCGCCGCACGCTGCTCTCGGTGAAGCTCGAAGACATTGCCGAGTGCGAAACCATCTTCAGCACGCTCATGGGCGAAAATGTCGAAGCCCGCCGCAAGTTCATCGAAGAGAACGCGCTGGACGTGAAGAATTTGGATATCTAAAGCGACCACGATGCGGATCAACAGGCGGCTTGTACAGGCCGCCTGTTCTATTTCAGCCCTTCCACCAAATACAAGTCCGCCAGATTGCGGTGGTACCCGAAGACGCAGGTTTTGGCGTCGGGAGTCAGAAGGATCGGCCCGATATTCTCCACGCCGGCGGGATCGATCGGCATGAGGTCTTTCCACAGGGTGCGCTTGCCGGACTGGACATCGATGCGAAAGACGTGCGCGGGAAGTTCTCCGGGTTGATAGACGTAGAGGGAATGTGCGTCGGCACTCCAGGTAATGGGCTGCTCGCCTTGATTGACGCCGGGGACCAACTTGGCGTCGCCGCCGTTCACTGGATACAGGTAAGTTCGCTGATCGGGACCGATGGCCGCGACCCCTGAAGAATCGGGAGAGATTGCGAAGGAGTTTCCGTTGACGCCCTGCGGCGTAATCGCTCGCGATTTAGCGGTGTCCAGATCGTAGACGTAGAGCTTCTCTCCCTTGTCGGGTTCATTGCCCGAGAACAGGATGTGTTTGCCGTCGCTGAACCAATGGGCCCAGTTGTGGTTGATGTTGTCGTTGGTGAGATCTTTGGCTTGGCCCGCGCCGGTGGGCAGCAGCTTGAGCTGCGCGGGCGAGACCTGGCTCTCGGTGATCGCCCATTTGCCGTCGGGAGAGAGCGCCAGAGCGCTGCCTTCCCCGAGCAGTACGGCCGGTGAGCCATCGGTTGGCCGGACATACACACCGTAGGTGTAGCCGCCGGATTTGGAGTAGGCGAGCGAGCCGCCTCCGCCTTCTTCATCGAACAGCAAGGTTTTTCCATCGGCTGACAGTTCCGCGGGATAGCTATAGTCGAGCCAGGAAAGCTCGTGCTGCTTACCGTCGTCACCGAAGCCGATCAGTTCGCGGCGCCAGCTGGCGCGCACCAGCAGCACGCGCCCGTCGTGCGCGATGTCATAAAGCATGAGAGCGCCCGGCAAGCGCGCGATGGTGCGCATCTTGCCATCGAGTGTGGTCGCGTACAGGGTGCGATCCGTTCCCGATTTGCTGGCGGTAAACCAAATTTCCTTGCCATCCGGCGACCAGGCGAGGCCCTGAATCGTGAACCACTGTTCGGAGAGAACTTTTTTCTTGCCGCTGAGGTCGACGGTGGAGAGTCCGCCGCTATCGTCGCCCTGCAAAGGATGGTCGGCAAAGGCAATCAGGTCGCCCTTGGGCGAAACGCGGGGATGCCCGATCCATCCGCCAGTCTCGTAGAGCGGCTTGCCAATGGGATACTCCAGCCGATTCATGCCGCCGAAATCCCGCACAACCGCAAAAGTCGAGCCATCGGGAGACCAATCGGCCCACTGCACGTTTTCGAGAACCTCGCGCGGGGCGCCGCCCGCGAGCGGTGCGCGAGCCAGAGTGCCCAGCGTGACCCAGGCTCCGATCGCCTTGCTGTTCAACAGTACTGCCATCTCAGCGGTAGAAGAAACCGACATGAGCTGCGTGCGGCTCAAGCCCATCGAGCGCGACTCGGGAGCCTCCGGCCGGGCGGTGAATACGTCGGTGGGATTGCCTTGCCACGCCGCGCTGTACAGGATTGTTTGACCGTCCGGGGCGAAGCGGGCAGAGCGAATGCTTCCGCGGCGAAAGGTAAGCTGCCGGTAGAGCGGCGGTTCAGCCGGAGCGGAGGCGAAAAAAACTTTTCCGGCAAATAGACCGGCTGCTGCCGCCACAATCAGGCCGATCGCAAAAACCAAGGCGAGCGCTGGAGATTTCTTCTTCTGCGCCGGACGTTCCCCGCTAGCCATAAGCACGCCGGACGGCGAGCTTTCCGGCTTTTCGCCCAGAGCCACCGTACGGGAGGAATCAATCGAACGCTTCAGCCTTTTAAGATCGGCACGAAGCTCGGCGGCGGTCTGGCACCGCATGTCCGGCTCTTTCTCGAGTGCTTTGTTGATGATCTCTTCAAGCTTAGGAGGAAGTGCCGGATTCAATCGAGCCGGAGCCACCGGATGCCGGTTCAGAATCGCCTCTGTAACAACCGCGGAAGTTTCTCCATGAAATGGCAGCGTTCCGGTGGCCATTTCGTAGAGCACGACGCCGAAAGAGAAAAGATCGGTGCGGCCATCGAGTTCCCTGCCCCGCAGTTGCTCGGGCGACATGTAAGCTACGGTTCCCACGGCGCTTCCTGGACTGGTCAGGTCGAGAGAAGCAACCTCGGCCATGGTCTGCGAGTCGCCGCCGGCCGATTTGGCTGCGCGGTTGATTTTGGCGAGGCCGAAGTCGAGAACCTTGGCATGGCCGCGGTCGC